>JAJYYA010000046.1 GCA_021801345.1 Nitrospirota bacterium | reverse complement strand
GAACAGGCAATTTCACCACTTCCGGAACCGGGTTCTCCTGGTCGAACTATACCGTCCCGACCATGACCCTCTCAGGAACGGGGACGATCACCCCGGCCCCGCTGACCGTGACGGCCAATGCCGCCTCCATGACCTACGGGGGAACGGTCCCGAGCGTATCGGGAACGGTCACGGGGTTCGTGAACGGGCAGAACCTGTCAGGGGATAGCGGGTCGGCGAGCTGGTCGACCTCCGCAACATCTACGAGCAATGCCGGACAGTATGCGATCGCAGGGAACGTGACCCTTGCCTCCCCCTACTCGGGGGACTACACGATCATAAACGCCTTCGGGAATGCGACGGCCTTCACGATCGCGGGAGGGATCACAGGCAAGCAGATCGTCCCCGTCGTCCAGACGGTCGACCTCTACCAAAAACTTCCCTCTCTTCCGGAACCAACGTCCGTGACAGGGAACTCCTCAACCCTCTCCGAAAATGGTTCGTTCTCGTCCATGACTTTAGATGAGTCCGGATCGAGCTCCCTGACGATCATTCAACAGGACGAACCAACGGGCAGCAAACTCCTCTCCGTCGAGGAGCTGAAAAAATGAGCGTCCGTGGGGTCTTTCCCGGATCTCTCTCCCCCGGCCTCTCTCCCTTCCTTGCGCCTTCCGCTCGCGGCACCGGGACTCTTGGGGGTCCCTGTGCGCTTCGCTGGTCCTCCGGACCCGGCGCTTCGTCGGGTTGAGGCTCCTTGACATAACTAGTAATGTGTTCTATTATTGTCACTAGTTATCAGGTCCAACCCCACAGGACAAAGGAGACTCCATGGCGACACCGGCGGAGAGACAGAAGGCGTATCGGGAGAGGAAGAGGGCGAAGGGACAAAAGGACCGGCTCTATTTTGCGACGAACGACCAGGACCGGATCATCCGGGAGTTCCTGGAGAGGGGAATCCTCCCGACCGGGATCCCCCCGGAGACAGTGGCGGCCCGCGACAAGATGGACGCAATCCGGGAGCGGCTGGATAAGGCCGAGAAACGCTTCCGGGACAAGGAAGGGAACCCGCTCCGGTTCTGGGCTCTCCTGTCCGAGCTCGACGTGAGAATGCAGAAGGTCCAGAAAGAAACCGACAAGGAGATCCAGGACCTGGTCATGCTCCTGGCAAGACGGGCGGGAGTTCTGTAACTAGTAACGCATTTCGGCCCGATCCAAGCCCGTTTCGTAACTGGATAACGAAGAGCATCCACACACACAGGGGAGGGAGGAGAGGCGACGGGGTCCGTGACGTGTCACGGTGACGGCTTCACCCCTGCATGCAGGGGAATACCTCATGGGTCACGGGAGATGGACATTGAAAAGCTTGCCGAGGATGAGGAGGGAGAGGCCGAGAGTGAACCCGATCATCCACTTCAGCAGAACGTTGTCGGAATGGACGGCATCGATTTTCTTTTCCAGATCGGACTTGACCCCCGCGATCTGCTTTTCCAGATCAGTCCGGACGCCAGCGATATCCTGTTTCAGGGAGGCTTCCACCCCGACCAGATCGGACTTGACCCCCGCGATCTGCTTTTCCAGCTCGGACTTGACTCCGATCAGATCGGACTTGGTGGCGAGGTCTCCTGAGGCGACATGGCTCCAGGCACGGGCCAAGGCTTCAGCCTGATTGGGAGAAAACCCTGCGTCTTTAAGTTCTGTGGCCACGGCCAACGTATCGAAGGTCATCGCTACTCCTTTGACTCGATTCTACGGGATTAGCGCCACTATTTCAACAAATCCTCCGCTTTCAGGTGAGTATACCGTTTCAGCATCTGAAGCGTCTTGTGGCCGGTGATGGCCGACACTTCCATGGGGTTCAGTCCCTTTTCTAAGAACCGTGACGTGGCTTCGTGACGAAGATCGCAAGGTGAGATCCACCAGAAAGGCGGGCTCCGGCTTCGTACTTTTCTCCTCGCATTCCTTTTCGTAGCCGGCCCGGGCGACGGCCCGACGCCAGACGACCGATACCGCGTGACACGTCACGCCCCACACCTCCCCGTTCCTCCTCCGGGACCGGCTTACTTTCGCGACGAGCGACCAGGACCGGATCATCCGGGAGTTCCTGGAGAGGGGAATCCTCCCGACCGGGATCCCCCCGGAGACAGTGGCGGCCCGCGACAAGATGGCCGCAATCCGGGAGCGGCTGGATCGGGCCGAGAAACGCTTCCGGGACAAGGAAGGGAACCCGCTCCGGTTCTGGGCTCTCCTGTCCAATCTCGACGTGAGAATGCAGAAGGTTCGGAAGGAAAACGACAAAGAGGTCCAGTCCCTGGCGATTCTCCTGTCACGACGGGCGGGGATTCTATAACTAGTTGTTGATACGGGGGTGAGACAGAAGGCGACGGGGTGTCCTGCTCCGCTTGTCTCTTTCCGGCTGCGTTCCAGCCGGGGTGCAATGAGTTACGAATAGGGGCTCGGCAACCAAAGGGTTGATAATCGCATCATGATTCGGTATGATTGTATGGAATCATGATGCGGTAATCGGAAAAGGAGGCGAGAATGGCGAGAGAGAAAATTCATGAATCGGCTTCGGAGCGAGCCAGGGCCTCTCGGAAGCGACGGGAGGCGAACAAAATCATCCCCGAGGCGCTGAAGCTCATGCAGTTTTCATTAACCCTCAAGGACAAGTTCATCGTCCAGGATCTCAAAAGGGTCTGGAACTGCACTGGGTCAGAGGTCGTGAGTCGGTTGCTGGAAGAGGCCGCCGGCCGGAACGCGAAGGAGATCCAGAAGGCGAAAGAGGAGAGCCGAAAATGTATCGAATCATGATTCCTTTATCGAAAAATTCTTTCCGTATTCCCCCCTGAGCCTTTCTCGTCTTTTCTTCTGACGTTCCTTCTCTGTCATCGCCATAGTCTCCCCCCCCTTGTGTGTGACGTGTCACGATTACGACACAATTCTATTCCGTGACGTGTCACGTTTCCATTATCCGGCCTTGGCTTCACAAGGAGATCCAGGACCTGGTCATGCTCCTCGCAAGACGGGCGGGCGTCCCGTAACTAGTAATGACGAAGAGCAGACGCCCTCCCCACCGCCTCCCCGCCAATCCTCCGGGACCGGCTCACCGGGACAAGATGGCCGCCATCGGGAGCGCCTGGATCGTTCCGCGAGGTCGATAATAGACAGAGCGGACATCTCTCGATTTGTCCGAAGCGCAGACGCCGGGTCCGGAGGACCAGAGCAGGCGAGCGGACCCCCTCAAAAGGTCCGGCGAGCCGGAGCGGAAGGCGACAAGCAGAGGAGTGGCGGATTCTCTGGGACGTTCGACAAACAAATCCCCGTCTCCTCATAGAAGTTCAAGCAGGACCCAGCTCTCCGGTGTGCGGCAAAAAAGTCATTGACCGTCTTTGCCTGTAAATAAGCCGTTGACGATGGGGGGGTAAGTGAAGGGCGTGTGCGGACCATGAGTCGAGAGCCTTGTCTCGCAAGGCCCGGAGGATCGAGCACAAATTACAGAAAGAACCTTCCCCTAAAACCGGTCGAATGGGCCTGCTCCGGCATCCCGCTCAAATCGGGCGGGGCAAAATGTCCGGAAACGCATAGAGTTTGCCTTGGGAATGTCGCCAAAAAATCTCGAAATAGGGTCAGGAATGGGATTTCTTGTGGAATCCCGTCATCGAGGGCTCCCAAAGCGTCACCCGGTTGCGGCCTGCAGACTTCGACGCATAGAGAGCCTTGTCGGCTCGCTCGAACATCGACTCCCACTCAGGTCCGAAGGTGGCCGAATCGATCCCGATGGAGATCGTCATGCCGGCAATCTTGTTCCGGGTGGCGGGATTTGTGATCTCCACCTTCGCGATATTCTTCCGGATTCTCTCTCCCAAGGCCACCGCATCTTCGGACGAGACCCCGTAAGCAAAGATGGAAAACTCCTCCCCCCCCACACGACCGGAAAAGTCATTTTCTCCGATGGAGGCGCGAAGGATTTTCGCCACGGCGACAATGGCCTTGTCTCCGATCATATGGCCATAGCTGTCATTGATTTTCTTGAAGTGATCGATATCGAGCATGAGGAGTGCACAGGGTTTTCCCGCCGCCTTTTCCCCATGCAAAAGATCGTTGATCTTTCCGGAGAACCCTCTCCGGTTAAGAACTCCCGTCAGAGGATCGATCATGGCCTCTGCCTTGGCAATCCGAAGCTCGTCCTGGAGAAGGTTGATTTTTTTCTGATTCTTGACCAGCTCCGTCTCGAGCGAGGAGGAGCTCTCCTTGATCGACAGGGTGTCCTTGAGAACCGCATCGACCAAAACCCGAAAGGTCCTTTCGTCGAGGTTGGGCTTTTGAAGGGAATGGCTGTAGGACTCCATCCCCTTATGAACGCGCTCCGCCTCCTGGGTCGTCTGGGATGTCGAGGAGGAGATGTTCTGGAGGATCGTCTGGAGCTGCCTTGCCAGAGATCCGCGGTAGTCGTTCAGCGGGAGAACATAGTCCGGAACAATGTACTTTACGAAGATCTTCTCGAGATCGTCTCCCGACAGTTCGCTCCCATTTTTCCGAAAGGCATCGACGGCCTCGACCAGGGGCGGATTGATCCCCGCGACATACTCGTACACGACGGTATAGTGAACAGGGGTGAAGGCACATCCCCATTCGGCCATCTTCTGGATCACCATACGGAAGAGTTCGGCGCTGGCAGGCTTGCTTTCCACATATCGGAGCATTCGGATTCCTTCCAGGGAAACAGTTTACATAACAATGAGAATCCACGAATCTTATCAGTTTCTCCCTATAGTTTGCAAAAAGGGCGAAAGAGGAACTTCGCCCAAGAATACAGATCAGGGAGAGCTGCCTCCCATGGGATTTTGGGGGATTCCTCGACGGGAGACTAATCGGAAGGGGGACCTACAGAACAAGGCTGTGGAGGAAAAAAAGAGGGATCTTCTACCTGAAAAGCTTTACCTTGGATTCCTTTTCGAGAAGGGAGAAGTGCTTGTCAAGACTAAAGATCGCCACCCCGCATTCTCGGGCTACGATGGCGAGATAGCAATCCGCCAACCCTACAGTCCGTCCAGACTTCCGGAGGCAAAAAGAGAGCTTCCCCGCCTCTTTCCAGAACGTTGGCGTATCCGGAAGGCACTCGAAGGCCTGGACAAATTCCCCCAGAACATCCAACTCCTTATGCGACTTCGCCCCCTGCATCAATTCGGCCAAGATGAGCCCGACAATACAGACCCGGTCCTCGGCCAGGAGATTCTTCAAACTGGAGTAGGAGGGGTCGGACTTCCGGAAAAATGCGATCCATACGGAGGTGTCGACAAGAACCTTATCCAAGTCGATCGTCGCCGTGACGCAGATCGTCCGCCGACCGAACAAACTCCATGGACCCGGCCATTGAACAGATCCTTTCCACTTTCCTTCGGCGAATCTCGCTCTCGACGGCCCTCATGACCGCTTCGGTCTTGCTCCCTGCATGGAGCAGGCGTTTCAATTCGTCCAGAATCTCGCTAGGCAGGGTAATGGTAGCTTTTGACATGAGAATCCTCCTCTATGACTTACCATGATATTGTACCATGAATCTTTAATGGCATAACCTTACTAGACTCGACATGTGCACTCAAGTTTTTCCTCTTCATTCATCTCAAGGAATGACTCGTCGTCCGACCCGGATTCTTGTCTTGAGCCGCCTCCCCTCCGCCAACCCATAAAACACGCACTCTCATGCCGTCCTGCTTTCGAGACTGAGACTTTACTTCCTTGTCCGGATTTCGCAAAATGAGCTCCGTGTTCTTGATACGCGGACATTCTCTGTACACAGGGAGACCTTCCCATTTTCGGAATCAACCTTATCCATCATCTTCATCGGGCCGACAAACCCGGCCGATTTATATGGGACGTCACCGTCTTCCATCTGGGGAAGACCCCCGTAACACTGGCCGGCCTCGTCGACTTCACCCTCATCATCCTGCTTGGACTCTTTTTCCGAGCACTCCTCCACCGAGCCCTCCGCTCCAAGGTCCAAAACCAGTCCTCGCCCCAGACCCGACATCTCATGAGCCTTTTGTCGACTCTGGCCTCGAACCTCATTCTGGCTCTGGCCGTCATCATCGCCCTCGACAATCTGGGGGTACGGCTCTCCTTTCTGGGCGGGGCTCTCGGCGTCCTCGGCATCGGCTTCGGGATCGGTCTGCAGACTCTCGCCTCCAACATGATCGGGCTTGTCGTCATTCTCCTCGAGAAGAGCATCCAGGTCGGAGACCTGATCGAAGTCGACGGGATCCTGGGGACGGTCGTCGAAATCAAGGCCCGTTCGACGACCGTCATGAGCCGGGACAATATCGCCATCATCATTCCCAACTCCCACCTGATTTCAAACAAGGTAGTCAACTGGAGCCACAGGGACCGCAAGACCCGCATGCACCTTAAGGTCGGCATCGGAATGGATGCCAGCCGACTCGACCTCGCGGTCGCCCTCTTGAAGGAGATCGCAGGAGCCCATCCGGAGGTTCTCCCCGATCCCGCCCCGGATGTCTGGTTCTCCGAGTTCGGCGCCTCCTCCTTCAACCTTGAGGTGATCTACTGGATCGAGGACGGAACCCGCCGGCACAACGTTCTCTCCGACTTGAACTTCTCCATTGCCCGACGCTTCAGCGAAGAGGGCATCGACCTCCCCTACCCCCACACCGTCGTGATTCTCCCGGATGGCTCCGGGGCAGCCGAGATCTCCCCACTTGCCCCGCGCCAAGGAACAGGGAGATAATCAGACTATGAAAATAGGCATCCTTCTTTCGACCCATCCCGACAAGAACGACGGCTCCCGTGTTCAGGCCCTTGTGGAAACGGCCCTGTCCCGTTCCGATGAGGTTTACCTCTATCTTCTGGACGAGGGCGCGCGTTTTTTGCAGGAAGACTGGATCCACAACCTGGTCGACCGGGGCGTCACCGTTTACACCTGTGCCTATGCCGCCCAGAACCGCAGACTTTCCGACCCGGGAAAGACGACATTCTGCGGACTGGTCGTCCTGACCCAGGTCATCGAAGGGTGCGACCGCTTCCTGGCCTTCGCGTGAAAGGACTCTCGTGACTGAAAAGACCCACCGCACCCTTCTGCTCATAAAAACCGACCCCGAGAGGGACACCCGACCGGCCGAGGCGGTCAGATCGGCACTCGGACTTGTGGCCGGCGAGATCCCTCTTTCGGTCTATCTGTTCCGGGAGGCCCGCACCCTTCTTTCGGCCACTGCCGATGACCTCGAGGAGTACCCTGACGGCGAAGTCTTGAAGAGATTTCTTCCGACACTTCTCCAAATGGCCGGAAAGGTCTACTACGAACCCGATGAGGCGGCCTTCTCACCGCATGCGGGAGAACCCCTGACACTCGAAGAGCTCGGGAGACTGCTTCCGACATTCGACCACACAATCGTCTTTTAGGACACCCCATGCTTATTCTTCTGCGCACCCCCCCAGACGAACGCCTCCAGAAGATGATTGCCTCCGTGGAAGCTCCGGAATCTCCTCCTTTTCTTGTTTACCTCTCCGGAGCTCTTTCCCCCGGGATCCCCCCGATGATCCTCCCGGAGAGAACCGCCTCCCTCGATCCCCACCCGCCGGCCGGGATCCTTTCTCTGACCCAGGACGGCCTGCTCGACCTGATCCACGACCATCCCCGGATCCTTGTTCTGCCCTGACTTCCATTTTCTCCTCTTGTTTTTCGCGCGCATTCCCGCTATGATTTTTCGATGTTCCGCTTTCAAGCCTGTCGATGGAGAGATGTCCGAGCGGCCGAAGGAGCACGACTGGAAATCGTGTAGGTGCCTAAAAAGCGCCTCGGGGGTTCAAATCCCCCTCTCTCCGCCATTTACTCGCAGGTCCCGTTTTCGGGAGCGGTTCGCCCGAGAGCGGTCCGATGGGGCTCCAGGCTCCGGGCAACGAGATCCCGCGAACCCCGCCAGGTCCGGAAGGAAGCAACGGTAGCGGTGCATCACGTGTGCCCCGGATTCCCCTGGGGTCCCTTCGGTCCTCTTTCGACTCCTCCGCACTTTCCGAATTTCTCGTCCACACGGAGCATTCATGGCCCAGTTCGCCTCCCTCGCCCGAATTTACAGGCCCAAGACCTTTTCCGACCTGATCGGCCAGGAGGCCGTTGTCCGGTCGCTAACGCGGGGTCTGACATCAGGCACCATGACGCAGGCCTATTTATTCTCCGGGGAACGCGGCGTCGGCAAGACCACCGTCGCACGCATTCTGGCCAAGGCGATCAACTGCTCTTCGGGCCCGACCGCCACCCCCTGCCTGACATGCTCCTCCTGTACAGAGATCGCAGAGGGACGATCTCCCGATGTGACCGAGATGGACGGAGCGTCGCACACGGGAGTCGACGACGTCAGGACCCTCCGGGAAAGCCTTGTCTATACCCCTCTTTCCGGGAAGTCGAGGATCGTCATTATCGACGAGGTTCACATGCTCTCGACCTCCGCCTTCAACGCCCTTCTCAAAACCCTCGAGGAACCCCCGCCCCACGTCGTCTTCATCCTCGCCACCACCGAGGCGCACAAGATCCCGGACACCGTTCTCTCCCGTTGTCAGCATTTCAGATTTCGCCTTCTTTCCGTCTCCCAGATCTCGGATCGCCTTCTTCACGTCTGCCGCTCCGAGTCTCTCACGCTCGACATGGCCGTCATCACAATGGTCGCCCGTGCGGCCGAAGGAAGCCTTCGGGACGCCCTCTCTCTCCTCGACCAGCTTCTGAGAACCGGGGGAGAGACCCTGACGCCCGCCGACGTGGCCGATATTCTTGGCGTCACCGACAGTGCCCTCGAGGAAAAAATGATGGCCGCGATTCTTTCGGGAGATCTTCCGGCCACCTTGGGGGCCGCCCGCACGGCGCTCGATGCCGGCGTCGACCCCAGAGCCCAGATCCGCGCCCTCGCCAGACGATTTCGGGACATCATGCACAGCGCCCTCGACGGAGAGCCCCTGGACGGTCCGCGCTACGGATGGATCCGGGAGAGCGTTCAAGCCCTCCCTCTCGATCCGCCCCCCAACACGTTCTTTCTCGAACAGGTTCTTTCCGTTCTTGTCCGCGGGGAGGACGACCTGAGAAGATCCCCTCAGCCAGCCATCACCTTCGAACTTCTCCTGGCACGGCTTTGCCACCTCAAAGAGGTGATGCCCCTTCCCGAGATCCTGGCTCTCCTTTCAGGGTCGCTTTCGGCCCCCGGGACGGGCGGCTCCCGACCCCGCCCCATTCCGCCCCGAACAGCTACGCCTCCCCTTCCCTCCCCTCCTACCCAAGGCCTTTCGAAAGCCTCTTCGACCCTCAGCCCGACCGATGTCTTTCCCCTGCCCCCCGCAGAGGAGGAGGCTTCTTCGACCTCCCTGCCGGAGATCTCCTTAGCCCCTCCCCATGCCGCCGAAGAGGCTGGCCCTCTCGACCTTCGGATCCCCGGCGACTGGCCCCGGGCCCTCGCCCGTCTGCCTCACGAGACGGCCACCCTGCTCGAGTCTGCCCGAATCCGCAAGTTCGAGAAGGACACCCTTTTTCTCGATACGGGAAACTCCTTTTTCAACAACCGGATCCAGGCCAACAAGGAGGCCCTTGCCCGCGCCCTCTCCCAAGCCGTAAAATCGACGGAGCCCCTTCGGATCGAGACCCCTTCGGGCAACTCCTCCGGACCGGCTCCGGGAAAAACGCCCGGATCGTCGCCCTCCAAGACCATCACAAATGACGGCCGGCCGCTCCCCCCTCTCGTCGCCGATTCCGTGGCCGTCTTCAACTCGGAGGTGCTCGAGGTGAGATCCCCTCGCGCCTCCCATGACAACACTCAAGGAGAAACGAGCAACTGATGTTCGGACTCGACTTCGTGAAAAAAGCCCAGGAGCTCCAGGCCAATCTTGCCAAAGCGAAAGAAGAGATCTCCCTCCTCACCGTGACAGGCGAATCCGGAGCCGGCCAGGTGCGTGCGACGATGAATGGCCGGTTCGAACTTCTGTCCCTTTCGGTCGATCCCGCTCTTCTTGCAAGCGATCCGGGAAAAGTCTCCGACCTGGTCGTGACGGCCGTCAACGACGCCGGACAAAAGGTGCGCACCGAGGCGACCCGGATCATGGGAGACGCCACCGGAATGGGGCCGGGCAACCCCCTTTCCGCAATGGGACTCCCGGGATTCTGATGGAGAGGCCCCCCCGATCGGGATCCTCCTTTTTTCCGGAGCCCTTCCAGGATCTTGTCGACCTTTTTCGCCACCTTCCCGGAATCGGAACAAAGACTGCGACCCGCTTGGCCTTTCATCTTCTTCAGGCCCCCGATGGGGAGCGCCAGGCATTGGCCGACTCCGTCTCCTCTCTCAAGGAGCGCCTTCTTCCCTGCCCGGACTGCCGAAACATCGTCTCCCGCCCTTCAGGCGAGACCGTCATGCCCTCTCTCTGCGCCATTTGCAGCGATCCGGCCCGCGATCCCTCGATCCTGATCGTTGTCGAAGATATTCAGACCCTCTACTCGATCGAGAAGAGCGGGGAGTTTCGCGGACGCTACCACGTTCTTGAGGGACGCCTCTCCCCTCTCGAGGGAATCGACCCCGAGAAGCTGAAGATCCGGGAGCTCCTCGCGCGACTCGAGAACCCGGAGATCCGGGAGGTCGTCCTGGCAACCTCCCCCACGACCGAGGGCGAAGCCACGGCCCTTTATCTCTCCCGACTGGTCAAACCTTTAGGCATTCGGGTCAGCCGGATCGCCTTTGGCATTCCCGTGGGCCTTGAAATCGAGTATGTCGACGAGATCACTCTGATCCGCGCCGTCGAGGGACGCCATCCCTTTTAACCGGACTTTTCTTTCAATTTGCATATCTTATTGAGAGGCATGATGGAGCAGACGTCCCAGACACATCTTTCCGCAGAGATCCGGCGCCGCCGGACCTTCGCCATTATCAGCCACCCCGACGCCGGAAAGACCACCCTGACCGAAAAGCTTCTTCTCTACGGGGGAGCCATTCATCTCGCCGGCTCCATCAAAGCACGAAAGGCCGCACGCTATGCCACGAGCGACTGGATGGAGATCGAACGCCAGCGCGGCATCAGCGTCACCTCGAGCGCTCTCGCCTTCGACTACCATGACCATACCCTCAATATCCTCGACACCCCCGGCCACAAGGACTTCAGCGAGGATACCTTCCGCACGCTCGAGGCGGTCGACTCGGTGGTCATGCTCCTCGACGGCGCGAAGGGCATCGAACCCCAGACCTTGAAGCTCTTCGAGGTCGCCCGCATGCGAGGGCTCCCCATCGTCACCTTCATCAACAAGGTCGACCGCGAAGGCGTCGACCCCTTCGCCCTCCTCTCCGAGATCGAGCGGACTCTCGACATTCGGGCTATTCCCTTCGGCTGGCCGATCGGTTCCGGAACCGGCTTTCGCGGAGTCTGGGACCTTACCCGCGACACGGCCCACCTCTACGAGGCGGTCGACCACGGCGGAGCGCGTGCCAGCGACCGCATTTGCGCCTCCTCCGATCCCGAGCTTACGGCTGTCCTTGGATCTTTGCCCGATCGGGAGGCCTTCGAAGAGGAGATCGCCCTGCTCTCCCACGCAGGAGACTCCTTCGACCGGAAGGGCTTTCTTGAGGGACGGGTCACCCCTGTCTTTTTTGGAAGCGCCCTGAACAATTTCGGCATCGAGCTCTTCCTCGACTCCTTTGTCGATCTGGCTCCGTCCCCCCGGGCCTACCAGTCCGACAAAGGGGCCATCCCCCCGGAGACGCCCTCCTTCTCGGGATTTGTTTTCAAGATCCAGGCCAATATGGATCCCCAGCACCGGGACCGCTTCGCCTTCATTCGCGTCTGTTCCGGGCGCTTCGTCCGCGAGATGACGGTGACGAATGCCACCACAGGAAAGCCTCTCCGGCTTTCCAAGACGATTCAGTTTCTGGGACAGAAGAGGGAACGGGTCGAGGAAGCCTGGCCCGGCGACATCATCGGCCTTCATGACCCCGGCCTCTTCCGGATCGGCGACACCCTCTGCGAAAAAGGGCTGTTTCACTTCGAAGGCATCCCCTCCTTCTCCCCAGAGCTCTTCGCGCGCCTGATTCTCGAGGATCCCTTAAAGCGCAAGCACCTCAAAAAAGGGCTCGACCAGCTTGCCGAGGAGGGGGCGATCCAGGTCTTTGCCCAGGACCCCCACGGAGAGCGCGACATGATCGTCGGGGCTGTGGGCGCCCTCCAACTTGAGGTTTTGAAGTTTCGCCTCGAACATGAATACAACGTCAAGACCCGTCTCGATCCTGTCGGATACGACAGGGCCCGCTGGATGACCGGCGACAAAAACAGGATCGATGCTCTCTCCGGCACCCTCGACACCTTGCGCGTCTACGACCGGGAGGGTGAGCCGGTCGCTCTTTTCCGCAACGAATGGGCTCTCCGGTATGTCGTCGAGAAGTATCCCGAGGTCTCCTTTCATGGAACCTCCCCTCGAGGATTCAAGAACTAATCTTAGGCTAGTCAAACAAAAAGGCCGATCAGATCTTCCTGACCGGCCTTTTTCGCATTTTTTCTCCGTCAATTCCTGACAAGAAAACCCCTAAAAACTGCCCCTCCCTCTCAGCTTTGCGACTCCTCGTCGACAAGGGGAAGGCGCCCCGTCAGGGAGTAGACGACAGGGAGCACCAGCAGGGTGAAGACAATGGTCGTGAGAACCCCACCGACGATCACGATGGCCAGGGGCTTCTGCGCCTGGTTTCCGATCCCCGAGGAGAGCGCCGCGGGCAGGAGTCCGAGCCCTGCAAGAAGGGCCGTCATCAGGACGGGGCGAACCCTCAGATTCCCTCCCTGGATCAGCGCATCGCGCATGGAGAGGCCTTCCCTTCTGAGGTTGGTCACGAAGTTGATGAGAATCATCCCGTCCTGGATGGCAATCCCGAAAAGGGAGAGAAAGCCGAGCGAGGCCGAAATGCTCAGGTGATGTCCGGTGAGAAGAAGCGCCCAGACGCCTCCGGTGACGGCAACCGGAACGGAGAGCATCTGCACAAGCGCATACTTCACAGAACGGTAGGCCCAATAAAGAAGCAGAAAAATCATGCCGAAGGCGATGGGGAGGAGGAGGGCCAGACGATGCTGGGCCTCCTTCATCTCCTTGTACTCCCCGTACCACCGGATCCGGTAGCCGGGGGGAAGGGGAAGGCGCGTGGCGATGAGACGCTTGGCCTCATCGACGGAGGATCCGATATCCCGTCCGCGGACGGAGAACTTGACCGGAATATACCGCGAATTGGCCTCCCGGAAGATATAGGAGTTCCCGATCTTGAGCTCGATTGTCGCCAGCTGGGAGAGCGGGATATGGGAGCCGTCCGGGCTGTCGACGGGGATCGAGCGGATCGCCTCGATATCCTTCCGGTAGGGACGGGAGAGCCGGACGGTCACGTCGAAGCGCTTTTCGTCCTTCAGCACCTGCGTCACGGCCACCCCTCCCACGGCCGCCTGGATGACCGACTCCACGTCGGCCACATGAATCCCGTAGCGGGCACAGGCCAGGGCGTCGACCCGGATATCGAGCTCCGGTCCCCCGCGGATACGGAAGAGGCCCAGGTCGTGGAACCCCTTGATCCCGGAGAGGATCCCGAGCGTCTGGTGTGCGAGCCGCTCGAGGACGACCGGATCTGAGCCGTAGATCTTGATACTGTTCTGCCCCTTGACCCCGGAGACCGCCTCTTCCACATTGTCTTCGATGTACTGGGAGACGTTGTAGGTCACTCCCGGCAAGGTCTTGATCCGCTGGAGGACCTCCTTCTGGATCTCGGCCTTCGTCACCCCCTTGCGCCACTCTTTGTGGGGCTTGAAAAAGATCGCGAATTCGGCGTTCCAGAACCCTCCCACATCGTAGGCGTCGTCGGGGCGTCCCTCTTCGGAGACAACGGTCTTGACCTCAGGAACCTCCAGCACAAGCCGCCGGATCCCGTCGGTCAGGTGCGCCCCGTAATCGAGGCTCACCGCGGCCGGATACGTTGCCCGAATATACAGATTGTTCTCCTCGAGCTTCGGAAGAAATTCCGTACCGAGGCGGGGAAGAGCAAAGCCGAGCGTCACCACAAGAAACAGGAGAGCCACCCCGAGTACCTGGCGGGGCCGGGCCAGAACAAAGAGAAGAAGGCTGTCGTAGAGCCTCTTGATCACCCGCATGAGGCGGGTGTCGGGATGAGCTCCGACATTCGCCAGAAGGGTCGACGAAAGTGCCGGCGAGAGGGTCATGGACAGGAGAACGGCTGCCAGAAGACCTCCGCCCATGGTATAGGCCATGGGGAAGAAGATCTTTCCTTCGATTCCGCTCATGAAGAGAAGCGGAACGTAAGCCGAAAAAACGATCAGGGTCGAAAAGACCGTCGCCGACTGGACCTCGGTCACCGCCTGGTAGATGACGACAAAGGTCGACCGCCGGTCCTCTCCCGCCGGTCCTCCGGTCATGTGGCGGTAGATATTCTCCACCACGATCACCGAGGCGTCGACCAGAATCCCGAAGTCGATCGCCCCGAGGGAGAGGAGGTTGGCCGAGACCCCGTTGGCCTTCATGATCGAAAAGGCCGTCAGCAGGGCGACAGGGATCGTCACCGCGACGATGACCGCAGAGCGGAGATTTCCCAGAAAAAGATAGAGCGTCAGAAGGACCAGACCGATCCCCAAAGAGAGGTTCTCGAGAACGGTATGAAGGGTCCAGTGCATGAGCTGGGTCCGGTCGTAGAAAGGCAGAAGCTTCACGCCCGGAGGAAGGTCATGCGCCCGAATCTCGGCCACCTTCTCGTGGATGCGCTCCATCACATGGCGGGTGTTTGCGCCGCGGAGAAGGAGCACGACCCCTTCGACCGTATCGTTTTCGTAGTTGCGCCCCACCCGGCCCAGTCGAGGCTGGGGACCGATCCGGACGGAGGCGATGTCCCGAAGGAGAACGGGAGTTCCCTTTACCTCCCCCACCATAATATGTTCGATATCTCCCCGATTCTTCAGAAGCCCCAGGCCGCGCACCACTGCCGCCGTCTCTCCGAAGTTCATGACGTAGGCGCCGACGTTGTTGTTGGCGGCCGAGACGGCAGAGAGGACCTGTGCGAGGGGAATATTGAAGTCACGGAGCTTCGCGAGGTCGACCAGAATCTGGTACTGGCGAATCCATCCGCCCATCCCGGATTCGTCGGCGACCCCCGGGATCTCCTTGAAGCGCCTCTCCAGAACCCAGTCGTCGAGGGTCTTGAGTGCGTCGAGGGGAGCTCCGGTGAGCGTATAGCGATAGATCTCGCCTGTGGCGGGAGTGTTGATGTCGAGAACCGGAACAATGCCGGCCGGAAGGTTGGCCTGGGAGATCCGGTTGTAGATCCGGTGACGGGCCTCGAAGTCGTTGACGCCATCCTTGAAAACGGCGATCACCACAGAGAGGCCGTACATGGAAATGGACCGCTGGGTCTTCATGCCGGGAGTGCCATTGATGGCGATCTCCACCGGAAGGGTGATCTGGCGCTCGACCTCCTGGGCGCCCCGTCCCGCCCACTGGGTCAGAACCCGAACCTCGAGGGGGGAAACGTCGGGATAGGGCTCGATCTGGAGGTTCTCGTAGGAAAAGACTCCGATGATCGAAAGGCTGATCGCCACGAGAAAGACGATGACCCTCTCCCGGAGGGAAAAGGCGACAAGGTGCTTCATGGACTTGGCCTTCCGATCCGACCGTGCGAGGGGGGATCCGTCCGCGTCCCACGGCTCAGGTTATCCTCCCGGATCCCTTCGAGAAGAAGGGATCCCCGGACGGCGATCCGGTCTCCGGGGACAAGACCGGACTCGATGCGCATCCACCCGTCCTTCTCTCGGCCGGGGACGACCCGACGAAGGACGAAGATCCCGGGAGAGCGTTCGACAAAGACGTGATAGCCATGTTCGTCGCGGAGGAGGGCCCTCTCGGGGACGGCCAGAACGGGATGGGGCCGGTTGAGGTGGATCCGGACGGAGGCGAACATGCCGGGCTTGAGGAGGCGTTCGGGGTTGGGGATCTCCGCCCGGACATGGAAGGTCCGCGTGTTGGGGTCGACCATCCCGCCGAGATAGATGATCTTTCCGGGAAAGACCTTGCCCGGATAGGCCACCGTCTCGAGAGCGACCCGCTGGCCTCTCCGGACAAGGGGAAAGTCCCCTTCGTAGATATCCATGTAGACAAGGAGGCTCGACAGGTCGGCAACGGTCATGAGCTGGTCCCCGGGGTTCATGAAGAGACCGGCCCGGAGGTTCGAGTTCAGGATCACGCCGGAACGCGGGGCATGGAGCGTCAGATACTTCGCGATCTTCCGGGAGGAGGATATCCGGGAGACGTCCTCTTCCGAGGCGCCAAGAAGCCTGAGCTTTCTCTCGGCGGCCTTGATATAGGCCTGGCTTTCGACCCGGTCCTTCAGTGTCTCCTGGACCTTGAAGGCGTTGAGAAGCTCGACTTCGGCCGTCGTGTAGTCGGGGCTGTAGACCAAGGCCAGAGGATCGTCCTTTTTCACCTTCTGACCCTCGAAGGCCAGCACCTTGACCTCCCGTCCCCCGACCCGGGCCGAGACGACAGAGACCTTTTCTTCGTCGAAGTTGACCGTCCCGGTCCGGCGAAGCTCGGTCTCCATGCTCCGCTTCTCGACGGGAGCGACGGTCACAAATTCCGACCTCTGCTGCTCGGGAGTGATCCGAACTTCGGACAGACTCTCCGGCGTCCGGGTCGCCCCGCCGGGAGCATCGGCCGCCCGGACCAGAGGCGCGTGAAACAAGGAAAGTCCCGGGAGGAGCGCGATGAGGCCCACAATGAACAATCTCATGAGATATCTCCGGTTACAGTTCGCATCTTGAAAAGGCAGAGTTCCGGGACAAACGGCTTTGTCCCGCCAGTATCAGATAACAAGGGGAGCCTTCACCCTCCGTGCGCGGGTGTGGAGACGATCCTCCCCAGAGGCGTACCCACCGCTGCCTCAAGGTTGGAGATGGCCTGGTAGTAGCCGATCAGACTCTGGTAGCGGTTGTATTGGGCCTGCCGATAGGCCTGGACCGCATTGATCAGATAGAGAAAGTCGTTCTTCTGGTTTTCGTAGCCGGTGAGAGCCAGTTCAAAGGCCAGCCTCGACTGGGGAAGAATCTCGTCGGCGTTCATCCGGTACTGTCGATAGGCCAGAACGACCTGAGAGTAAAGGTTGTCGACGGCAAGTCGAACCTGGGCGGCCTGCCACCGGTACTGCCAGTCCGCAGCTCTCAGCATCTCGGCTTGGGAGTCGTACTGGAGGTTCTGCTTGAGAGGGGCAAAAATCGGCACGTTGATCTGAACGCCCACATACCAGCAGTTGACCCCGGAAAATCCGTAACAGGATTCTCCCCCCTCCGACCCCGTCAGCTGGTAGTCGGGAAGGAATCCGAGCTTGGCCAGGGTGAGCTGGTGGCGGTTTAAGTCGACAGTCGAGCGCGCCAGAAGCAGATCGGGCCGGTTCTCGATGGCCCGGGCCTCGAGCTCGGACATCGTCACCGTCAGAGGACCGGGGTCCGGAACCGGCGCCACCCGGGTCTCCCGGTCCATGGAAAAGCCCAGAAGAGTATTGAGCTGCTTCTTTGCCACCTCCATCTGGAATCTTGCCGTGAGACGGTCGAGACGAGCCTGGGAAAGCGCCACCCGGGCATTCACGACGTCGAGGATCTGGACCGACCCCACCGAGAGCTTGGCCTTGGTGATCTCCAGAACGCGCCTGAGCCATGTCTGGAGCTCGTCGTTTAGGCGAAGCGTCTCCCGGGAGAGTAGCCACTGGTAGCAGGCGGCCTCCGTCTGGTTGCGCAGCTGGACCCGCTGGACCCGGTAGGAGTCGTAGGCGATCTCCGTATTGTCCTTGTTGACCTTGTACCCATAGAGGGCCTTTCCCGGAAAGAGGAAGGACTGGACGATCGCCCAGTTGCTCCCGGTCATATAAGGAAGGCCCACGCTCTGGACTCCGGTCGGCGTTCCGGCGGCATTGGTCAGAATATTCTGCCCGTTTCCCTGCTCGCCGCCTCCGTACTCGTACTGAAGCTGGGGGTCGGCGGGAGCCAGAGCCGTCTTCTCGAGATCCTTTGTGCCCTGCCAGGTTTTTTTGAAGGAGATCAGATTGGGATTTTTTTCCAAGGCGATGCGCACCGCCTCCCGAACGGAGAGCGGAGGATCGGAGAGACCCCGGGATCCCTCCGGGGAGGGGCTTGAAGTGCCGGGATCCTTCATTCCCGGCCCATCCGCATGAGAGACCCCCGGAAGTGTCAACATGAGGGCGCCGACAACGAGGACCGCCCCAAGTCTGACGCCATGAAAAATCCCTGCCCCCGCCCATACTTTTTTCACTGGCTCACCCCACGATTTCGCGATCTCACGACCCACCTCTCCCAACAAAGAGACATAGTCTCATATCGACCATTCTAACAGCCGGCCTCCACTTTGCCTAGGGCTCGGGTCAAGGAGTCAGCTCCGGGGGGACCGGAGAGATCCCGGAGACGCGATCTCATAAGGCGAAGGGGGCCTCAGGGGAAGGGGCCTCCCCACAATTAACAATTGTTAAAATCCAGAGAGAAGACAGTAACACCCCCTCCTCCGACTGTCAATTAAAGGAACGAAAGAAACGGGGCCCGGAAGGTCTCCTCCAGAAGAGACAAAGAGGCAGGACCCGTAAGAGTCGCCCGTCAGGGGGCCGCATCCCGAAAGGGGGAGTCGATGAAGAGCGCTCAAGACGGGCTTCCCGGAAGCCTGGTTTTCTTCGCCCCCTGAACTATTATGGAGGAAATCTGCCTTGCCCCCCCCAACCCCCAACCTCCTTCTTTCGGTTGGGGAGTTCCCTTGAGGGAAGGGGGTTTCCCGCAGGAGATTTTCTCCGTATAATTCTATGTAAAGAAAAAGAATCATTCCCAAAAAAATCATGAGACGCCGTTAATCATTTTTCCGACTCCATGCGGCGATCGTCGGGTCTGTCAATTGCGCTCCGGGGAGTTTTTATGGCCTTCGACCCTGAAACCATTCTCGCGCGTCTTTCCCGGGAGGCCGACATCCGCGCCCTTCCCGTAACCGTCAGTGAGAGCGATCCCGTCTGTGTGCGAAGCCTCCTCCGGATCGTGGATCACCTGCGGGGGGAGAACGGGTGCCCCTTCGACAAAAAGCAGACTCTCGAGGGTCTTCTGTCCGACCTCAAGGACGAGATCTTCGAACTCGAAGAGTCCCTCGATGAGGGGGATCTCCCGAACGTCGCCCGCGAAATGGGAGACCTCTTCCTCATTCTTTTCATGTTCCGGAGAATTCTCTGGGAACGGACCGGCGTCACCCTCGGGGAGATTCTCGACGGGAGCTCCCGGAAGATGATCTCCCGCCATCCCCATGTCTTCGAGCACCCCGAGCCGGGAAAAAGTCTCGAGGCGATCTGGGAGACCTGGGAGGAGAAGAAGCGCGCGGAGGCCCCGCACCAAGACCGCCGCTCGATCCTCGACGGAATCCCCCGGACCATGCCGTCTCTCCAGACCGCTGCGAAGCTTGGACAGAAGGCCGGACGGGTCGGGTTCGACTGGCCGGACGCATCGGCCGTCCTTTCCAAGATTTCTGAGGAGATCGCCGAGATCCGTTCCGCCTCCTCGGAAGGCCCGGAGCGCCTCAAGGAGGAGATCGGAGACCTCCTCTTTGCCGTCGTTCAGTTTTCGCGCTGCTCGGGCATCCGTCCCGAAGAGGCGCTGACCGCTGCCAACAGAAAGTTCAGGAGACGATTCTCCTTCATGGAGGAGCGCGCCTCCCGGGAGGGCCGTCCCCTTGCCTCCCTCTCCCCTGCCGACTGGGAGAGTCTGTGGGAGACGGCCAAAAACGAAGAGTCCCTCACCGAAAGGAACCCCCAATGAAGGATCGCCCGACGGCCCTTGTCACAGGAGCGACTTCGGGCATCGGCCTTTCCGTTGCCCGTGGGCTTCTCGACTCCGGATATACCGTCTTTATGACCGGCCGAAACTCCGAGGCTCTCGCCAGGGAGGAGGAGCGGGCCAGAAATGGCCCTGGACAGGCCCTCTCTCTCGCCTGCGACCTTTCGCGGCAGGAGGAGGTGGAGCGATTGATCGCGACGGCTGTCACCTCACTCGACGGCCGGGTCGACATCCTCGTGAACAACGCCGGGATTGCGACCTTCGGGATGATCGAGGAGAGCTCTCCCGAGGAGTTCGACCATATCGTTTCGGTGAACCTCCGGGCCCCCTATCTGCTCTCCCGGGCCCTCCTGCCTCTGATGAAACGCCGCGGACAGGGGCTGATCGTCAACATCTCCTCTGTGGCGGGCGTCGAGGCGTGGGCCGGGAGCTCCCTCTACTCGATCACGAAGTTTGGCCTTCGGGGCCTGACCGGCTCCCTGTTGTCCGAGGGGGCTCCCCACGGAGTGAAGGCGGTCGCCCTTTGCCCGGGATATGTCGCTACGCCTCTCGTGGCGGGAGCTCCGGTTCCTCCGGGGGAGATGATCCAGCCTGAGGACCTTCTCAGAACCATTTTCTATCTGAGGGACCTTTCTCCCTCCGCAGTGACGGGCGATATCGTCCTCAAGCGTCTGGGCGGACTGTAGTCGGACAAGGGCCTCCCAACGGACCGCGTGGTCGGGTCGGGGTGAGCGTCCCCGGAGATGATCGAAATCGGAGACTTTTGTTGATAAAGACATACATCAAAAAGGTGGGGACGGGTCCCTCCGGCCATCGGGACCTTTCGCAGGAGGAGGCGCGCAGTGCGGCGGAGCTAATCCTTCGGGGAGAAGCCTCTCCCGCCCAGACCGGCGCCCTTCTTCTGGGCCTTCGCCTCAAGGGAGAAACCGCGGCGGAGATCGGAGGATTTCTCTCGGCGATTCGGGGGATTCTTGCCACCCGCCCCCCCGTCTTGCCGGACGCTCTCCCCGAAGTCGATCTCGATATCGGCGATCCCTACGACGGACGGAGCCGCTCGACCTCCCACATCGTTGCCTCCGCCCTCCTGGCCTCCCGAACAGGCCTTCGCATCGGATTGCACGGGCTCTCGGGCGTTCCGGTCAAGATGGGGCCGGGAGTCCTCGAGGCCTGGAAATCCCTGGGCCTTCCCGACGGCGCTCCAGCCATTTCGGGCAATGTCGCCTGCCTCTCCCAGGAAGACTTTCTCCCCGAGCTCTCCCGCCTCCTTCCGCTCCGCCGGGAGCTCGGCCTCAGGACGATCTGGAACACCGTGGAAAAGGCCGCCAATCCGCTTTCGGCTCCCGCCCAGATTATCGGCGTCTTCCACGAACCCGTGGTCGAAAAAATTTTCACGGCCCTCATGGCCCAGGAATCTCCTCCCCGCCGCCTCCTGATCACCCAGGGGGTCGAAGGGTCGACAGACCTCCATCCACACCGGGAGACGGTCTGTCACCTTTTTGACATGGCGCTCTCCCCGGAGCTTAGGCGGCTCACCATACCGGCAGCCCCGACGGAGGGGAACGGTCTCTCCCATCCGGATCCCTCCCTCGGCTCGAATCTCGACATTGGCACGCATATTCATGCTCTTAGACAGGCTGCTCTCTTTCTTTTTGCCGCAGGACAGCAGATCTCCTTCGACAGGGCATTGGCCCTGATCGAAAGCGTATGCTCACACCCATCCCCCGGGAGACTCTCATGAACAAGATCCTACCCGTCGACAAGCTCGAGATCGGCATGGAGGTCGTCGCCGTCGACAAGAGCTGGCTTGAGACGAACATCCTCTTCCACCGGTTCCGGATCCAGACCAAAGACGACATCCAGAAGCTCCGCGACAACGGGATCAAAAATGTCACCATCACACTTCCCGGACCGGCGACGGCCACTTCTCCCCACCCCGCAAACTCGGACACTCTGCCTGTCGATGACGACAGGGACATTCCGGAGATTCGGGAGATGGAGGTTCTTCCCCTTCCCACCCTTCGGGAATGGAATGCCCTCCACGACAAGACGATTGCCGTCCTTTCGAAGAGCTTCGAAGACATTCGCATGGGAAGCGCTCTCGACGTTACCCCGCTTCGGAGCCAGGTCATCGAAACTCTCGAGATGCTGGTCAAGGATCCCCGAAAGAACTCCTTCCTCGTGACTCTTTCCGAGATCGACGACGAATCCTACGTCCACTCCACCAATACGATGATTCTCTCCATGGGTCTGGCCGCCCAAAGCGGCGTTGCCAAGGAGGATCTTCCCAAATGGGGACTGGCGGCGCTTCTTCATGACATCGGCAAGGCCCTGATCCCGCTCGAGATTTTGAAAAAACCGGGAAAGCTCGCCCCTCACGAGTGGGACACCATGAAACGCCATCCCAAGTTCGGCCATTCGATCCTTTCGAAGTCGAAGGACGATATCGTCCGGGGCATCTGCACGACGGTTGCCATGGAGCACCATGAACGCAAGGGCGGGGGAGGATATCCCTACGGACTCGATCTTCCCGACCTCGATCCCGTCACCCGTTCCCTCATGGTTCTCGACATCTACGAAGCCCTGACCGCGGGGCGCATCTATCGCTCCCCCCTCTCTCCGGCCAAGACGCTTGCCTATCTTCTGGAAAAGGAGCTGCACCGACTCGACCCCCGCGCCATCGCAAACCTCGTCCAGATGGTGGGGATCTATCCCGTCGGCTCCTTCGTCGAGCTCGCAGACGGCCGCGTCGCGATGGTTTCCGCCTACGAGAACGCCGACACGAACTCCGGAGAGGTCCGGCTGCTCGTCCTCTACTCCTCCCCCGGAAAGCCCCTGCCTGAACCGGCCAAACTCACCCTGCCCGCCATCGACAGAACACGCGTCAGACAGACCTTCCATCCCCGGGAGCTCGGACTCTCCCCTTCCGACGTCGCGCGCCACCTCGAGGAGTCCTCCGAAGGACACCGTCACTGACCCTCTTAGCAAAAAAAAGGGGAGAGCCCAAAACTGGACTCTCCCGCAACAAAAGGCGTCTTCCGGAGCGATCCTACTTGATCTTCTTGACGATCACCTCCCAGTAGCCCTCCTTTTTCTCGGTCTTCACATACTCCTGCCCCACCTTCTGGATCCAGGCGGGGATGTCCTTGGCCGAGCCCTCATCGGTCGACAGGACCGCCATCACCGTTCCGACGGGTTTGAGCTGGATGGTCTTGATCAGCTCCATCAGCGGTCCCGGACAGAAGAGTCCCCGACCATCCACAACCTCGTCAATTTTTACGCTTTGATCGTCAGCCATCGTTTCTTCTCTCCCTTTTAGGAATCCATACCCCACAAAACTATACGAACAGAACCTGTCCCCCTTCGGCATGCTGAAGGAAGCCGGCAACGCCCAGAATCTCGTCGAAGACCGGATGGAAGCTGTCGAGACCTTCTTCCAAAAGGTCGAGAGCCATTCCGCAGGCATAGACTTTGAGCGATCCCATCATCTTTCCCTGAGACAGGAGATCGTAGAACATCGGCGCCTTTTTCGAAAGCAGCCGGCGACCGATCTCTCCCTCGACCTTAAACGACTTCTTCTCGATCGTCTCCTTCCGAAAGGCTGTCACGGCGTTCATCGTCACAAAGACCTTGACATCCATCTGGCTCATGGCCGCAACCGAGGCCATGAGCCCCACCGCATGCAGCTTCTCGAGCGCGTCCGAGGCCAGCACAAAAGAAATCTTTTCCATCGGAACTCCTTTCCCTCTCAAAATGGGCCCTTGCCCGCCCCGTTCTCCCTTGCCTACACTCCCTTAATCGTAGTCCATCCCCCGGAGCTCGACAAGACGGGCTTCGGTGAGTGATCTTCTGACTATCCCTTTGCGAGAATTGCCCTGAAGTCCTCGAAGGAGAGGGGCCGGAAATACAGGTATCCCTGAAGGCTGTGACACCCGTGATCGAGGAGCCACCGGGCCTGCTCCGGCTTTTCGACTCCTTCCGCCACCAGCCTTATTCCCAAAGCCTTCGCCATTCCGATGATGGCGCTTGAGATCCCGGCATCGCCTTCGTCGTCGGGAAGGCCGTCGACGAAGCTCCGGTCGATCTTGATGGTGCTGACCGGAAGAAGCTTCAGATAGGACAGGGAGGAATAGCCCGTTCCAAAGTCGTCTATGACGACCTTGATCCCGGCCTCGTGGAACGCTCTCAAGTTCCGGTGCGTCACCCCGATATCCTCCATCATCGTCCGCTCCGTCACCTCGATTTCCAGACAGGAGGGCGCAAGGCCACGCGCCTTCATCTCTTCGAGGATGAAGGGGGCGGTATCCCCTACGTGGAAGTCCCGGGAGGAGAGATTGAAGCTGACGGGAGGAACGGAGTATCCCTTCTTGACCCACTGTCCGATATCATCGAAAAGCTTTCGCAGAAGAAGGCGCGTCAGGTCCACGATAAGGCCGCTCTGTTCGGCCACAGGGATAAAGCGCGCGGGGGAGACCTCTCCCAGACTCGGATCAATCCACCGGGCAAGGGATTCGGCCCCGACGATGCGGCCCGTCGTCGAGTCCACACGCGGCTGGTAGACAAGATAGAGCGCTCTATCGGCGATGGCTCCTCTGAGGGCGGTTTCAATCGTGGCCCTCTCCATAATCTTGACGCGCATCTCGGACCGGAAGAACTCCAGCCGGTTCCTTCCGCCCTCCTTCGCCCGATACATGGCGGTATCGGCCGATTGCAGAAGGGAGGCGCTGTCTTCCGCATCCTGGGGATAGAATGCCACCCCGATGCTTCCCGTCACAAAAATTTTCTGCCCCCCGATCTCGAAGGACCGTCCAATTTCATCAAGTATCCGGGCACCGACCTTTTCGACCTCGGCGGGGTCGGAGGACTCCATGACGACGACGAACTCGTCTCCGCCAAGCCGGGCCAGCGTGTCCGATTCCCTGACGACGGAGGAGAGTCGTTCGGAGACGGAGCGGAGAAGGGCATCGCCCACCTCGTGTCCCCGGCTGTCATTGACGACCTTGAAGTTGTCGAGATCGATAAAGGCCAGGGCGACCGATACCTTTTCCCGACGGGCCGAGGCGATCGCAAGACGGAGCCTGTCCAGGAGGAGCGCCCGGTTGGCAAGGCCGGTCAGGGAGTCGTGGGTCGAAAGAAAGTCGGCCCTGACCTGGGCGTTCTTGATGTCGGTGATGTCGCTGAAGATCCCGATATAGTGCGTGGGCTTGCCATCCTCGCCATCGACGCGGTTGATCGTGAGCCACTCCGGGTAGATCTCCCCCGTCTTCCGCTTGTTCCAGATTTCCCCCCGCCAGCTTCCTGTCTCTCCAAGCTGGCGCCACATTTCCCGGTAGAAGTTTTCGGATTGGCGTCCTGAGCCCAGAAGCTGGCCCGGGGTCTTTCCGATCGACTCTTCGATGGTGAAACCGGTGATGCTTGTAAAGACCGGGTTAACGGTCGAGATCCGTCCCTCGCTGTCGGTGACAATGATCCCCTCCCCGGCCCGGTCGAAGACCTTTGCGGCAAGGCGGAGCTGCTCCTCCGCATGGCGCCGGAAGGTCACGTCGAGCATCTCCGTGCTGAGCGAGGTCAGGTTGCCCTCCCCGTCATAGAGGGGAAGATGGACGGCCTCGAAGAAGTGCGTCTTGCTCCCGAGAACCACAGAATGCTCCCGAACCACGGGCTGGCTCTCGCGGAGCGCCTCGAGATCGCTCGCCCAGAGCTCGGCGGCAAAGGACTTGGGCAACAGGGAAAAGTCATTTTTGCCCTTGACGCTTTGGGGGTCGAGATCGAAGAACTCGCAAAAACGATTGTTGGCGTAAATGTATTCCCCCCGAATATCCTTGATGGTATACATGACCGTCGTCCGCTCCATCAGGGCATTCACAAAGCTTTTTGCCTGATCGAGCTCCCGCTGCGCCCGGAGAACGTCGGTCAGATCGACCACGCTGACGAGGAGGCTGATCGTCTGTCCTCCTGAGTCGAGGCCAGGAGTAATGATTATCTGACAGTCCCGCTCCCCGGCCCTGACGCGAAGGGTCTCACGCTCGGAATGGGCCAGGGCCGCTCCCATGAGACCCTCGAGGGAGCCAAGCCATGCGGGGAAACGAAGCCTCTGCAGAGGCTGTCCCATCGCGTTTGGCTTGAGCCCGAACTCCCGCGTGGAAGAAGAGTTGAATCGGCGAAGGACAAACTGGGGATCGAAGAGCATCAGGGGAAATTCCAGCGCATTGAAGAGATGCTCGAACTCGGAGTTTAGCTTGGCAAGCTCGCTTGTCTTGACCGAGAGCTCCTCGTTGAGGCTGACCAGCTCTTCGTTTGAAGCCTGAAGCTCCTCGTTGGCCGCCTCGAGCTCCTCGTTGGTCGCCTGGAGCTCCTCGTTTGAGGCCTGGGACTCCTCGTTTAAGGCCTGCATCTCTTCGTTGGCGGTCGACATCTCCTCGATCAGAGTCTGAAGGTGCTCCCGGGTCGCCAGGAGCTCGTCTTCGAGAACATCGCCTTCGACCTCCAGCGCCGGATCCTTCTCAGGCGATTCGAGCGCCAGGGAGTGTTCCGGCTCGGGGACAAACAGGACCAGAAATCCTTCCTCGACCTTCCCGTCGAGGGGGCGGACATGCAGGCGGATCCGTTTTTTGGCAATTCTTCTGACCCGGCCGGAGACCTCCTCCCGTCGACGCAGGGAGCGATGCAGAACGGCCAGAAGCTCTCCCCGCAGGGACTCCACCACCACCTCGCCGATCTTCAGCCGGGGCCGTCCCTGAGGGAAGCTCAGGTAGGGCGAGGAGTCCCCGACGGAGAGAATGATCTCCTGATTGGCGTCGACCATCACCACCAGCGCGTCGAGGTGTCTGGCCAGGGCCTCGAGCATCTCCTCGAGAAGTCGTTTTTCCCGCCGGGATGCCGTGCCGATCGCGCGCGCCCCCAAGGGCTCAGAGGTCTGAACGAGGGTATGGTCCTCTCCACTGTTCAGGCGTTTGAAAATCCGATTCTTCTTGTCGACGGGGATGAAGAGTTGATCCCCATGGGCAATGCTTTCGGAGTGCCCGAGAAAGAGAAAGGAGTCGGGGCTCAGACCGAAGTGGAAGGAAGTCAGAACACGGGTCTGCAGCGGCGCGTCAAAGTAGATGAGGACATTGCGGCAGGAGACCAGGTCGAGCCGCATGAAGGGAGGATCCCCCACGAGATTGTGCCGCGCGAAGACGATCATGTCCCGGAGAAGCTTGCTCACCTCGTAGTTCTGGCCGAATGGGCGGAAGTACTTCCGGATCTGGTCGGAGCTGACCTCGCTCATGGCCGCCGCCGAGTAGATTCCCCTTCTTGCGATGGAGAGAGCATTATCGTCGATATCTGTGGCAAAGATCTGGATTTTGAACTGGGAGATACGCCCGTCGAGCACATCGGCAAAGAGCATGGCGATGGAGTAGGCCTCCTCTCCGGTCGCACATCCCGCCACCCAGACCCGGATCTCGGAGCCCGGAGTTTTCCGGTTGGCAATCTCCCTTACGATTCGGGAAAGAAGCGCGAAGGAGGGTTTGTCCCGAAAAAATGCCGTAACGGAGATCAGAATATCGCGGGAGAGGCGATCGAGCTCCTCGGGGGCGCCCTCAAGATAGGCCAAATAGCTCTCGGGACTCCCGGTACCGGTCGCCACAAGCCGACGTTCGAGCCGGCGGAGGATCGACCCGGTCTTGTATCCCGAGAAGTCGATGTGTGTATGGTCCTTGAGACGTCCAAGAATCTCCGAGATACAGTCGGTACTTCGGGCGTTTCCCCCCAGCGGCGCGTTTCGAAGATCCCCCAGACGTCCCAGTTCAGCGGCAATCTCATCGGGAGGAAGAATCCGGTCGGCAACCCCGGCATCGATCGCCGCCCGGGGCATTCCGTCATATTTGGCGGTCTCCGGCTTCTGGACGAAGGTGAACCCCCCGGCCGACTGGATCGCGCGAAGCCCTGCCGTGCCGTCGGAGCCGGTCCCCGAAAGAACTACCCCAACGGAACTCTCCCCCTCCTCGGAGGCCAGGGAGATCAAAAACTGGTTGACGGAGGGCTTCGGAACGACCTCCGGGCCCGCCGGAACAAGAACAAGGCGCCCCTCCTTGAGGATCGCGTTGTGATTGGCCGGAACGACGATCACAACTCCCCGCTCGGGAACCTCTCCGCTTTCCGCCTCCTTGACCCTGAGAGTCGTCTCGCGGGCGAGGATTTCAACCATCATGCTCCGGTAGGTGGGGGAGAGGTGCTGAAGAAGAACATAGGCACAAGGAGCGGACATATCGAGGTGGCTCAGAAGGAGCGTGACCGCCTCGAGACCGCCGGCTGAGGCCCCGATCCCCACGATATAACGGGGAGGGACCGCAGGGGGGGAGATCTCTGCCTGCCCGTTTTTCATTGGCCGGGAACGGGGGGCGGCTTTTTTCCTCTTCCCCTCTCCCGAGAGTTCAGGCGAGGCATTATCAGACTTTTGGGTCACCCGAGATCCCCTCAAATATTTAACGGTTACCACATATTAAACAATCCTAACACAGATAAAAATAAATTTTCACCCCTGACTTTCAGAGAGATCGCATGATCCAGAAGACAGACAATTTCCAAAAAACTATTGATTCTTCTTTTCTGGACAGCCGTCTTCTCCGTCCCTCAGGGGAACAGCTTCCCCCGGCGGGGTCAGGGAGGGCAGGCGAAAGTTCTCGGTCAGGGTTTCGAGGAGGGAGTAGTGGTTGGCAAAGCAGGGGGAGACGAGCCCCCCCGGGCGCCTTGAGTCGATCCACAAAAGAGCTACCCGACCGCCGGCATGCATGCGGGAGGGCACAGGGTCGGGAAGGCTCAGAGGAGGACCTCCCCAGGACGCACGATGGCCGGACTCGTCCCAGACGACGAAGATCCAGAGACGGCTCTTCCGAAATGCGCGGGATCTCTCTATCCGGGGAATCCATTCGGAAAGGAATCGGTCGCCCTTCTTGATGAGATTCTTCCGGCTCATGTGGCAGGCAAACGCCCCGTGCATGTCGTGGCAGAGGTCGGGGGCGATGAAAGAAAAGGCCGGAAGGCGGTCAAAGGAAAGATCGTCGGCCAGCCGGGAGAGGGGATGGACGCTCCCGCGCACCGGCCCCTTGCGAAGATTCGAGAAGAGGAGAAAGGGATCATGTTTTTCGACATACCGGCCAAAGACCCTCGGAAAACTTGGCCCTCCGTAGCCGTCTCCGGGGAGGCCCTGCATATAGGCCGCGACAGAAAGTCCATGGCGCTCCATCTCCTGGGGAAGACTGTCCCCCGGGACCCGCACCCGGGGGTCGTCGGAACCGGGAAGGGGGGGATGGGCCCCCAAAAGGGCGATATAGTTCGGAAGGCTCGGATGGGCCACGCTCCAGTAGTTCGTGAAGCGCTCCCCAGAAAACCCGTTGAACGACGGAAGGTCGGGGTTTCCGGCGATCTCCCTGTAGCTTTTGTTCTCCATGACGATCACGATCGCATGGTCTGCGGGGGAAAGAGGGTTGGCCAGAACCCGCGCCACTCCTCCCGGGGAAAGCCCAAGGAAAAAAAGAGCAAAAAGAAAAAGGAAAACCGATTGCACAGTCGGGGCTGTCCCTCCCGGTCGTCTCATTCTCAAAACTACTCCCAGTCCTTAAGGATCATGAATCTCTTGAACCAGTCGTCAAATTCCTGTTTTGCCGCCGGCTCGCCCGCTCCGGGAACGATCTCGATCTTCGGCCGCTCGTCCAGGGCGGCCATGAGCTCCCGTCCCGACCAGGCCAGGGAGGGGAACCAGTAGACGCTGATTGTCAGGGCGACCTCCGGACGGCTGGCGACGAACTTTCCCAGAACCTCCCGGTAACGGTTTTCAACCGCCTTTGCCCGTCCCACGTCCTGGTCCGGGAAGAGGATCACCAGGTTCTCCCCCACTTGCGCCAGGATATCGGAGGGCCGTTTGGCCCGGTCGAGAACGCCCTGAAGAAGGTCCCGGTGAGCGGGGGCCATCCGAACTTCGACCAGAACAAAGGGTCGGGGAGGATGGCGTGAGATCATCTCTCCCATCAGCGTCATGAAGCTCTCCTCCTCGAAGAGCCCACGATGGACATCATAGTGCGGAAGCAGTCCCAGAGCCATCCTTTCTTCCCCCAATGAGTCTCCCAAATTCCGGACGATCTCCTCGAAGTTCAGGCGAACGGGCTTCATCCAGGTATCGAGAGAGGGGAGAGGAATCCCGATCCACCCCAGAACATGGATGTACCAGGTGAGAGGGAGCATGATCTCGTAGCGATAGCGTTTCTCTGTGTGTTCGATCAGGGCGGGGCGGGGACCGGCCTCCGAAATCTTCTTGAAGAACTGGATGTCGCCCATGGAGACGTTCTCCTGAAACATCCGGAGCTTCTCCTCGGGACCGTCGTACTGGAGATAGATTGGCCGGGGACCGTCATCGAGCGTCACGCCGTCGACAAGAAAAACCCGATGGTGCTTGAAGGCAAGATCCTCCCACTCCATCAGGCGGGGGATCTCAGCCATCAGGACGTTCTGGTCGACCTCGTCCAAGAGGTGGCGGGCGACGGCTCCCATAATCTTGTCCCGGGTTTTGACGATCTCGGGATATTCGGCGGATTCGATCTGCTTTTCCGTCGGCATCCGGTCGTAGAAGCTGAGGAAGTAAAGACCGGCGGGCTGAGGAAGAGTACCGATGGGGAACCCCCACCAGACAAGAGTCCCCTGTTCGTTTGTCCCCCTGTAGTCCTTCCGGCGGTAAAGATCCTCCCCCTCCGGTTCCGGAGCCCCCTTGGGCCCTCCCCGAGCGGCAAGATGCTCCCGGAGAGAGCGCACAGGCATCCGGGAGAGCGACCGGGCCGGAAGTTTGGTCAGATGGATGAGACCGTCGTCGAAGAGCACGATCTTTCCCAGGGCATCGCAGGCAAAACTTGTCACGACATTGGAGTTGACCCCGAAGTCGAGGATCTTTTTCCAGGGAGAGAGATCCCGGATGGGGGAGACAAGCGAGACAAAGCCCACGTTCAGCCTTTTCCGTCAGAGATGGGTGTTCGGTGGAGCGTCCCGCCTCCGGCAAGGACCGCCTCGTGAATGGCTTCGCTGACCGTCGGATGGGGAAAGACGGTCTCGGCCAGCCTGAAAAGACCTTCTGGCACTCCCATGGCGAGCGCGATCCCTCCCATCATCTCGGATAGGTGGGGACCGATCCCGTGCATCCCGAGAATCGCCCCGGTCCCGGGGTCGGAGAGAACCTTTACGAAGCCCCGGCGCTGGCCCATTGTCAACGAACGGCCGTTGGCCAAGAGCGGGAACCGGCCTTCCCGACAGGACCGCCCACTTTTTTCGGCCTCTTCCCGCGAGAGTCCGATCGACACCACTTCGGGATGGGTGTACACCACGCGAGGAACCCTGAGGGGATCGCAAGGGGCCGGAGAGAGTCCCGCCATTGTTTCCACCGCAACCACCGCCTGCCGGCTGGCCTTGTGGGCAAGGAGGAGCCCCCCGGCCAGATCTCCGGCGGCATAGAGACCCGAAATCCCGGTCTCCCCCCGGGCTCCAACGGGAAGAGATCCCCCCGCTCCCGGCGAAAGCCCGACAGAGTCGAGACCCAATCCATCGGTTACAGGGACTCTCCCGATCGCGACCAAAACCTTGTCGACAGTCACGGAAAACTCTCCGGCAGCACTGTGCCCTTCGATGAGACATCCGGACCTTCCCGTCTCCTCTTCCAGAGACAGCCCGATCCTGCTGACCCCGGTGCGAACCGAGACGCCATGGAAGACGAGTTCTCTTTCAAGTGCCGGGCCAAGGTCCTGGTCCTCGGTGGGGAGAAGACGGGACTCCCTCTCAAAAAGAAAGGTCTCGCACCCGAAGGCGGAGAGAATCTCGGCAAACTCGCACCCGATCGCTCCGCCCCCGATAATCGCAAAGCGCCCGGAGTAGGAGTCCTGGCGAAGAAGACCGCTGCTCGAAAGAACCGTGTGTTCGCCGAAGGGAAGGCCCGGAAGCTCTTTCGGACGGGATCCGGTCGCCAGGAGGATATTTTTGGCCTTCAGGGAAAGAGGAACCGCTCCCTCCTGCAGGACCCGTCCGGGTCCGTCGAGCCGTCCCCGTGCCTTCCTGTAGGTGACGCCATGCGTCTTAAAGAGAGAGGAGATCCCCCGCGCCAGCCGGTCGACGGTCGATGTCCGAAAAGCTCTCATGCGGTCTGGATCGATCTCGGGACGGGAGAAGGTCACCCCCGACGGATCGGACTCCATCCCCAGCCGAAGGCGTCCGGCGATTTCCAGGAGAGCCTTTGTCGGAATGCACCCGTGATGGAGACAGGTTCCCCCAAGATCCCCAGGGTCAAGGACAAGAACCCTCATCCCGAGCTCTGCCGCCCTGACCGCTCCTACGTAACCGGCCGATCCGGCGCCGATCACGACAAGATCCCACTCCTCAGAAGAATCAATAAGCAATGCCCTATCACTCCACACACAAGAGATGCCGCGTCCCCCGATAATTCCATGATAATGATATCAGATCGCCAGAAGCTCCGAAAGCCCTCAGAAATCACAACTCTCAAGCATGCTCTCGTACCGGCAACCGGGATCACGCTTTCAGCGGGTACAACGGATGCTCGGAAGGCTCCGGTTGACAATACTCCCCACTTCCCTTAAGATTACTTTCGCGGGGTGGAGCAGCTCGGTAGCTCGTCGGGCTCATAACCCGAAGGTCACAGGTTCAAATCCTGTCCCCGCAACCATCTCCCTCTCAGACAATCCCATCCTTCTGTGATTGGGACCATAAAGTGGCACTAGTGCCAGGATATGCTTCCCAATTGCGAGTGCCACATTATACTTCCCAATTTACTAATTGTTTTCTTCCTCTATTTCCACCAAAATAAATTCTTCTTTCACTTCCCATATATGAATTGCGTGTGCCATAATCTTGCGCTAAATCCAGTTAATTCGAAATTGTTGTACCAAAATGTAAAGAAAGTTCACGTTCAAAACGAAACGAAGAGATCGGGGAAGATGCGCCCGAACACCGGTTGGATTTTAGAAATTTTGGTCGTTTTCGGATCCAAAAGATCCTCCTGTAGGGCTGAAATGCGATCCAACATCACAATGTGATCGAACAACGAGTTTTCGACAGGGCTCGCAAAAACTATTTTTGGAGTTTTGCAAATTTACAAAACCCTCAATTGACAAAATAAATTATTTGTGCTATTTTTATTTAATATATAGCTAAGCTATCATGAAATAATATTTTTCGTTTTATTTTTTAGTATTGTACTAATTTTTTTGGCAATAATTAATACTAATTTAAAAATTAAGGCTCATAAATCCTGGAGGAAAAATGAGCATTGATGGTTATGAAGCTATGGTTGATAAACTTGCAAAAGAAAATAGTCAAGAATTTATCGACAATAGCTCTACGGAACATGCAGCCATTCTGATTCAAAAAATGATAGAAAATGCGAAAAAATCGATAGATATTTTGGGTATCCACGCTTTGTGATTGAATTTTAAATAATGTGTTATTTATTTCATCCGATTCAAGAGTGTTGATTAGTTCATTTCCTTGATGAATCTCACTGGTTAATTTTTATTGATTGAATTCAAAACCCTCCCAGCATACCAATTCACTTATTTTTTCCCAATCCGTAAATTCTTCTCCAGATTTCTAAAGTCTTCCGTTCCGGATTTTTTAAAAGGACCGTCTCTCTTGTGGCCAATCAGGATAATGAAAAATTCTCTTGACTCTAAAGTATACTTTAGGGTTTAGGCTTATTCCAACAAGGGAGACCACCCTTGAAAATGCCCGAAACACCTGATCATTCAAAGAAAGGAACACGAAAATGATCGCTAAGACAACCAAACGAAAAGTCGAAGTCTTCAGCGCGGGGTGTGTCCTCTGCGCGGAAACGGTCTCCCTGGTGGAAAGACTGGGATGCCCGTCATGCCATATCGACGTTTTGAACATGAACGATGCCGGGGTGGTGGAGCGTGCCCGAGTCCTCGGGGTGACGAGGGTCCCCGCAGTGGCGATCGACGGAAAGATTGTCTCCTGTTGTGCCGGAGGAGGGGTGATTGAGTCGGATCTTCGCGCCGCAGGATTGGGCAGGGAGTGATGGAGTGATCACCATTGGAAAGCTTGCCCGGGAAGGCTGTATCACCACGGAAGCGTTGCGATATTACGAGAGGGAAGGGCTGATTTCTCCGGAAACCACAACTGAGAGCGGCTATCGCCTCTACAGCCCGGAGGCGGTTCGCCGCCTCCGATTCATCCGGCACGCCAAGGAATGCGGGTTCACCCTGGGGGAGATCCGAGAGCTGCTCGACCTCAGAACGACCGACACCGCGAGCTGTCGCGATGTGA
>JAJYYA010000008.1 GCA_021801345.1 Nitrospirota bacterium | reverse complement strand
ATGACATTTTGTTGAAAATAATGCAAGTAAATACTTGTGGATATTATGTAGCTATATTTGGCAATAACTTATGTAAGCTTTTTAATAATTCATACTCCACAGTAACTTATAGTTTTGCAACAGCCTCATTAGCTACAAAACACGGCTTCCGACACTCCGATGCCATCACGGGTGGAACTTGGGAAAAATTGTTGCTTGTTTTGCAAAAAGCTGGCTATTACACTGGAAATCAATATCTACCCAAATGTGAGGTGGCTCGCAAAATAGCGGCATATATGGATCCTAAACGCAATAGCTCACCCAGTTTCCGCCATTTTGCCACTGGCTTGATGGAACTATTAATATGACCTGATTAGAACGATTGCTCATCCGGATTCCTTTGGTCAGCCTCAGGCGGCGCTTTTGGCTCATGGCCCTGCCGATGCGTCGCCTTCCGGGCGTTCTTGAACTCGGCACCTCAGAAACTTGGCTCCGCCCGGCTGAGCAATCGTTCTAATCAGGTTGGAAAATGCTTTTCGATCGATCGGTTGATGCCGGAACGGCCCCTGTTCGACAAAAGATCGCACGGAGCTGAGGGAAGATCCAAGCGAATCTGCGGGGAGCCCTCTCCCGTGACGTTTCATCGAGGGATCTCCTTCTAAAGGAGCCCTTCTGCCGGCTCACGGGAGACCGGGCTTCCTCCCGAGAAAGTTCGGCGAGGGTTCTGACCGGCCGATGTTTTGGCTCTCTCTCTGACGAACCTCCCTCGCGCGTCTTTTCAAACCCTCTTTTGCAAAACAGCACGATTCCCCCACAATTTCGAGGGTTTTTTTCTGAGCCGTTCTCTTCCTGCCGGTATCTTATGCCCTCTATCGCTCTCTCAATCGGCGAGCCTCTCAGTCACCGGAGGGCGAGTCATTCTTGGAGCAGGACGGCACATTTCTTGTGTCTGACGCCCGTCTTGATGGTCGCTATGGAGGCCGTCTGATATGATGGATTCTTGGGTCGGACGGGATCGGTCTCTTTGCGCCTGTCGGACCGAAGGAAGAGATCCGGTCGAAGGAAAAAGAAAAAGTCGCTGTCGGTTTGTCGCGGAAGGGGCCTCCTTATGCCGGGCCTCTTGCGCGATTCTTATTTTGGGCAATCCGGAGTTTGAGAAAGGACAGAGAGGTGGGTGTTGAGAAAAAGGTCTGGGGAAGGAGCCTTTTGGCTCGTTCTTTTTGTGTCGGGTTGTTTCTTTTATGGTCGGGGGCCGCTGGAGCGGCTTTTTCTGCGCCACTTTCCGCGTCTGGAGGGGGGGAGGGCTCCCTTTCGGGATCTCCGTCCTCGCCCGTCCCCGTCGTTCCGGCGGGGGGAGCGGTGTCGTCTGCGGCACCCTCTTCGGCTGGCACCAATGCCACGACCGGGATGCTCTCGAGCGGTCTGGCCCATGCCGGGAATCGGATCTTTCTCGAGCCGCTCATCGTAAAGGACGGGGACATCGACAACCAGCTCACCCTCATGCCGGCCTACGGGGGGATGCCGGGAGGCTCCAGCGCGTTTACCACGCCGATCATGCTGGAAAAAAGGCTGACGCACCACTTCAGCCTGCGGGCAGATACCCGCACCATCGCGCTCTGGACACCCGGAAAGGGATATGCGGGTCTCCAGTATGCGGGCCTTCAGGGCAAGCTCCTTCTCTACGAAAACGATCCCCACGAGATCTTCACGACCTTCATCATGCGGGGCATCACGCCGGTGGGAGGCTCTGCCGTCGGAGAGGGCAACCCCTTCACCCTCTACTCCTACCTGGTCTTCAACAAGGGGCTGGGAGACCTCTCCTCCCGATTCCTTCGCCCCTTCGCCCTCCAGACCGACATCGCGGGGATCGTGCCCTTCGGGAACGGGCCCATGCCCCTTTCGGACTTCATGGGAACCTACGACTACGGGAACTCCTTTCGCTTCGACGGAGCGCTCGAATACAGCCTGATGTACCTCCATGACATCGAGGGGGTGAAGATGCCGGACTTTCTTGCCCATCTCACCCCTGCGATCGAGTCTCGAACTCTCGTGAACCTCTCGAACAACGGCTACTACGGGCTGACGGAGGGGTATCTCTCCTACGAGATGAACTACCAGGCCGACTGGTATCAGGTGAGCGTGGCCTACCAGTCGCCCTACGGAGCGGACTCCTCTTTCATGGGGCAGAGATATGTCCTCTACACGACCTTTTTCTACGGATGGCTTTTAAAAAAGATGGGGCTTCACGCCACGCCCTTCTGAAAAGGCCATGGCGGAAAGGCGCGTCCGGGGGGAGGGGCATTGCCCAGATCCGGGGCGTGACGGGCCGTTTTGCCTGACGGGGGGAGACAAGAAGTCTCTGACGGAGCTCTCCGTCAGGAGGGATCGGCTATTCCGGTCCGCTTCCGGATTTTTCGTAGAGCTCCGAAAGGAGAGGAAACTTTCGGGCGAAGAGCTCGCGGGCGGCGAGCGCATATTCCCGGATTTCGTACTGGGCATTTTCCTTCGTCCGGAGATCGAAGAAGTTCATCAGAGAGCGAAAGTTCACTGTCCAGTAGACATCGCTGTAGGCCGAGACGGGCATGGCCGACCGGAGAAGCTCCCGGGCCCTGGCCCGGTAGGGGTTTCTTGCGGCAGGATCCTTCTTCTCTCCCGGGAGCCGCCCTTCCGAGGCGGCCTGGTCGATGCGCCGGCAGGACTCCTGGTACTCCGCTTCGTAGAAGGCAAAGATGCGCTCCATGAGATCGGCGTAGCGCTCGATCTGGTCGGGGGTCAGAACGGGAAATCCGTCGACCGTCAGGGCCTTCTCGTCCGGAACGTAGTAGGCCGAGATCGGCTTACGATAGCGCATGGAGAACTCGTTCCAGGTCGAGATCCGGTGCTTGACCCATTGCCGCAGGACGAAGATGGGGGCAATGAAGCGAAAACGGAAGTAGACCGTTTCGAAGGGGGTTCCATGGTGCTGGGAGAGAAGATGAAAGAGAAGGTTCTTGTCCTTCTCCGTAAGGTCTGAGAGGTTCCTGAGGCGCCGGTTGGAGGTCGAGACCCGGGCGGTGTTGAGAATGGTTGTTTCGTCCCCCCATGTCTCCTCGAGCTCGATAAAGCCGAACTCTCCAAGCCGTCGTGAGTAGTCCGGATTTTCCAGAAGCCTCGCCTCGATCTCCTGGGCGATCTCCCGGGTTCCTTCATTGTATGTGGCCATGGGGCACTCCGCGGAGAATGAGGACGTTCGCGTTTTTTAGACGAGAAATCCTAGCACGATTTCCCCCGAATGGACAGAGTCCCGAGGAGGGCTGCACGGTAGGGGTTCGATTTTGGGGGTAACTTGTGTGGACAGGCAAAGGAAAAGGGCGAAGGTGTCGCTCATCGGGGAGCGTTCGATGGAGGGGGAGGGGGGGAGCTCCGGCCTGGCCTCCGGCCCCCCCTTCCGAATGGATGGGTGCGGTCGGGCGGGATGGTCAGGCTGGAAAGAAGGTGAGATCAGGCAGGCTGTCGAGGGTTCGGGAGATTGGCAGGAGGGTCTGGCCCTCCTGTTTTTGTCTTCGTTTCCGACCCTCTTCAGTTAAAGGGCACCGCGCCTTTGGCAGGAAGAGTCCGTGCCCAGAGTTCGACAAGTCCCTTCCGGAACTCGTCTGTCTTCGTTGTCGTGAGAGAGCCGTCATCGATCCTGATCGACGAATGGAGACGGCTTTCCTTGAGGTCGATGTCGTCGGGGGCCACCGTCACGCACTCTCCCGGAACGAGGTTGCGGGGGGTGATGTCACCGGGAGACTCCATGACGATCATCGAGCTTTTGAGCCGGGCTTTGTCCGAGAGGAAGATCCCTCCGACCGATTCCACCGTGAGAATCCGTCCGGTCGGCGCCTGACAGACGGGCTCACCGTTTCTGTCGGTCCGCGTCTCCCGGATCACAAGGGAGATGTTTCGGCTTCCTGTGTGCTGTCGGACCGAAAGGACGATTCCACCGACGACGGAGGAGCCCTCTTTCTTGACCTGCGTGCCTTCCTTAAGCGTGTCCGCCGAGGCAATTGGGGCTTCGGAGAGTGCCCCGGAGAGGATCGATACGATCCAGAGTCCGAGTCCCGCCATGACCCCCGATATTTTTCCGTGCGGCTTTTTCATCGACAAATCTCCCTGTTCCTGCCGGAATGGTTCTCTTTGGTCTTGTGTTTTGATTCCATCCAAGATGCGATCTCGATCGCCTTGTTGATGTATTTATATAAAAGCAATTATCGTGCCGTTTTATTAAGTCATTGATAGTAAAGCATGACAAGGAATTGACCCGGCATGAACGTGGGGCGGGGGTGTCCTCTTTTGTGACACTTGTGTCGTATTTTTTGGACAAAATTGTCACATTGAAACAGAAAGGGCGTCCCCGGAGGGAACGCCCTTTTGACTTATTGGGGCAAGATGAGGAAGAGCATAAAGCTTTGGAGCCGCCTCGGAAGGTCAGAGGTAGTAGTGGAATCCCAGCATGACGTTCATGAGGGAGCCCATGAAGGTGACGCCTGTGGCGGTGGGACCCCCGTTCGGGAAGTTCCAGTTGAGAGAGACCGGGTTCCACTGAACATACCAGGCGAGGCGGGGAATGTCGGCGACCAGACTTTCGATGCCGACTCCCGCCGAAAGGGTCAGCGCCGAGGGAAGTCCGGCTCCGGTGTTGAGTGCGGGAATTAAGTCGACATTGGCGTAGAGCAGAGAGTGCTTTCTGGTGACGAGGGCCAGCATGGGTTCGATGTTCAGCGTGGCAAGGAGGCTCGTCTGGGGGGAGACCTGAGGAAGTCCCAGACCAATGCCTCCGTCGATCCCGAACTTGTCGTTGACCCAGTAGCGGGCATCGACAAATCCGGTGTTGGTGAAGACGTCGGAGCCGTTCTGCACCATGTCCATCGGGGCCCAAGCAAGACCGATGCCAAGTTTCCCCGTGTCTTCAAAGGGGACGGTGTCTCCCGTGGCAGATACGCTGTCGGCGAAGGCTCGCTGGCCTGGAAGAATCGCGATGAAAAGAACGGCAAGCAGGACTGACCTGAACGCCGAAGAAAGGGAGAGTTGTCGGATCACTGTGGGATACCTCGTTTTTGAAGGTCAGAGTACGCGACTTCGAGACTGTTCCTCCATTATGTTGGAAGGCGTGAGGATCTTTCGTGTCGGGGCGCACAGGTTGCCGTGACCGGAGTCACAGGGAGAGAACGATTCCGGCGGAAAGGTTGCGGATGTGGGTCACGGTCCGGTCGGCCCGGGAGAGGCTTGAAAGGGGGTAGGTGTGCCCCACGCCGATCGCCTTCATCCCGGCGTCTTTGGCGGCATCGATCCCCTGGACGGAGTCTTCGACGACGGCGATCCCTTCCGGACCTCCCTTGTGAAGACCTCTTTTGACAAGTTCCTCATGGGCCAATCGGTAGCCGGACGGATCGGGCTTTCCCCGGGGGGTGTCCTCGGCGCTGATGATAAAGGCAAAGTGGGAGGAGAGTCCGTTCTTTGACAGGGCGCTTTCGATTTCTTGACGCAGGGCGCCCGAGACGATCGAGAGAGGAACGGAGCGGGCGAGCTCCTCGATCAGGGCGGCGGCACCCTCGTACAGGGGTAGTCCTTGCTCCATCCTGGTCGCGTAAAGATCCGACTTTGTCTCGATAAGCGTCCGCAAAATCTCTTCGGGAATGGGGGTTTTTCGGGCGGCCATCCATGCGGACGAAAGACATCCGCGGTCGTCCATGCCGAGGTAGAGGCGTTCGTAGTCCTCGTTCGACAGAGGGATTCCCCACGGGGAGAGAACCTCGACAAAGAGGTCCCGGTGGACAGTTTCGTCATCGATGATGACCCCGTTGAAGTCGAAAATGACAGATGAAATCATCGTTGTGGTGGTCCTGGTGTGAGGTGAGGGGAAGGGCGGAGTCGGACTCTGCCTAAAAAAAGGGTCCCTGCCGGAACAGGGACCCCTCTCATACAAGATCGGTTCTTCGAAACGGGTGCCTAGAGCTCTTTGGAGTGCTTGGCGAGGTAATCTGCGACGCCGGCGGGGGAGGCCTTCATGGCGGGCTTTCCCTTCTGCCATCCCGCAGGGCAGACCTCTCCGTGCTGCTCGGTGTACTGGAGTGCGTCGACCATGCGGAGCATCTCGTCTACGTTCCGTCCGAGGGGGAGGTCATTGATCACCTGGTGGCGAACGATGCGGTTCTTGTCGATCAGGAAGGAGCCCCGGAGAGCAAGCTTGTCTCCGATCAAAACATCGTAGTCACGGCTGATGCTCTTGGTCAGGTCGGCCACCATGGGAAAGTTCACATGGCCAAGTCCGCCCTTTTCGACGGGGGTGTTCTTCCAGGCAAGATGAGAGAAGTGCGAGTCGATGCTGACCGAGATGACCTCCACGTTCCGGGATTGAAACTCTTTGAGCCGATGCTCGAAGGCCAGGATTTCGGAGGGGCAGACGAAGGTGAAGTCGAGGGGATAGAAGAACAGGACCCCGTACTTTCCCTTCAGAACCTCGGAGAGAGTGAACTTGTCATTAAAGGAGTTGTCGCCCATGACGGCGGTGGCGGTAAAGTCGGGTGCGGCCTTTCCAACGAGAACGGACATAGGTATGGTTCCTCCAGAAGATCGTTGACCGATCGGTGGTGTGGTCGGAGAGATGAGGCGTCCAACGGTCCCTCACTCGTCCGGATCAAAGTCCCGGGCTTTCGGACCTGCGAACCGAAATCTCCGGAATCTTATTTTGTAACATTTTTATTATACGACACGCCCGGTCCGGAGTCGACAGCCCTGTCAGCCGGCACGCCCGCTCATGAAAGCGTGGAAGGCCGTCCGGAAAGGGGCAAACATGTTCGGCGCAGGACCCAGGGTGAGGGATGTCCTTTGCCTATTTTTCGAGAGACCATCCTGTGACGGAGTTATAATGGTAGCCGGCTCCCTCGAGCTCGCTCTTCGGGTGGAAGACATAGGCGCCGGAGGGAAGCATCTCCGTCATCGAGTTCTCGTCCTGCTGGATCACGGCTCCCCCCAGGGGCCCGCGGGCCTTGGAATGAGGAAGCGGGACCGCCCGGCCTCGGGCACTTTCGTGGGCGATCTTTCTCTCGCGCTTGATGGCCTTGCGTTTTTCCCAGGCCTTTTCTTCCGCCCAGTCCTTAGGGAAGGCCACGAACTCTCCCGTATAGAGGTAGCGGTAGGGGCGCCCGCCAAGGGGGCGAATCCACCGGTAGGGGCGCTGAGGCTCCTCCTCGGCGTACGTTCTTTGCCGACGGAAGCCCATCAGGTAAAGCTTCCCGTAGTCGTGGTAGGGGCGGGGCTTCGACTCCCTGATGAAGTCGATTGCCGACATTCTGACCTTGCTTTCGAGCCGGACCTTCTTGACGACGACAAGTCCTTTCGTCGAGGGAGGAAGGGGGATGGTTTTGACGTAGTTCGGCTCGGAGCGGGCGCTGATCAAGTAGTCTCCCTGTCTGTCGTCCTTCCCGGAGGCATAAAGGTGGCAGGAGGCAAGAAGGAGAAGAGCCATGGGAGAGAAGATCCTTGAATGTCTGAACATGTGTCGACTCCCGGTTTTGGTCGGATGAAGGCCGATGTGCCGGACCTTGTGGGACAAGAAGGACGCTCCCATATTTTGCACGGGTTCCCGATCCGGTACAATGAGCTCTGGAAAGACGTGCGTCGGCCGTCCGGTCCCTGATTGGGGAAGCCTGCCCAAGGAGAGTGTATCGGGGCAATATTAAGACAGTCTCAAGATTTTGAAAAGGGAACGGGGGGGGGGATGATCAAATCCTGGAAAGGGGTTCGGCCGTCGATCGACAAAACGGCCTGGATTTCCGAAACGGCAGTGGTGATCGGGGATGTGACCATCGGGGCAGAATCGGGTCTCTGGTATGGTGCGGTCGTGAGGGGAGACGTCAACCGGATCTCGATCGGGGCCCGAACGAATGTGCAGGACCTCTCGCTCCTCCATGTGACCCGGGAGAGGTTCGCCCTCACGCTAGGGGACGATGTGACCGTCGGCCACCGGGTGATCCTCCACGGGGCGACGCTGGGGAGCCGGATCTTGGTCGGAATGGGGAGCATCGTCATGGACGGGGCCCGGATAGAGGACGATGTCATGATCGGGGCGGGGTCGCTCGTCACGGAGGGGACGGTGATTCCTTCGGGAACCCTGGCTTTCGGCTCTCCCTGCCGGGTCAAAAGAGATCTTACCGAAGAGGAGCGACGCTGGATCCTCGAGTCTTCACGCCATTACGTGCTCTACCGCCTCGAACATGCGCGGGAAGAGAGCCGGATCTCCCCGTGAAAGGATTCCTTTCCCGTCCTCCGGGGATTCGCATCCTCCTGGCCTTTGCGATCGGCTTCATGATCGTGGGCCTTCTGGCCGTGCTGGGGGCCGTCGACGAGGTGCTCGTCCGCCACAATGCCTTCAAGATTCTCTCGAAGGAGGGCCGTCTGGTGGCCCAGGAGTTTGCCTTCGGCGTGGAGATGCGCCATGAGGCAGACCGTTTTCTCGAGGCGCTTCCCCAGGGACGGGACAACCGGATCGCCAAGCTCGGAGAGCTCGTCACCATCAGGAAGGAGATGTCGGCGGTTCTGGCGATTCGCCACAATGTCACCCGAGTCGACCTTCTTTCCCGGCAGGAAGGTCTCCCCCAAAGAGTCTCGACCTCGGGGACGGAAATGACCCCGGCGGAGAGGGTCGCCCACCGGGCGGTCGCCTCCGGACACCTCCGCTGGACGTCGGTGCGCTCCGGGAAGGGGATCTATGTCGTTGTCCCCTTCGTTCACAAGGGGACGATCCTGGGAACGGTAGGCATCCGGCTCTCCAATTACGAAACCAACCGTCTTGTCGTGGAGGAGAAGGAGAGGATGGCGTTCATTCTTCTCGCCGGGTTCCTGGCCCTTGTGACGGTGCTGAGCCTCGTTCTGAAACGGTGGCTTATCGATCCGATGAAAAAGCTGGGGGAGTCCATGCGCGCCGTCGGGCTGGGGGACCTGAGCCAGGAGTTCGTGCTGTCGGGCTCGCTCGAGATCAGAAATGCCGGCTCGTCGTTTAACCGGATGGTGACCATGCTGCAGGAGCAGTCCCGGGAGCGCGAGCTGCTTCTCCGGGAGATCCGGCGCCTCAACGAGGGGCTTAGGGACAGGATTGCCGAAAAGACGCGGGAGCTTGAGGAGAGAAATCGGGATCTGGCCCGGACGAACGAGGAGATGTACTTTCTTCAGCGGAGACTCTCCGAGCTCGAGCGGCGCGCCGCGGTGGGCGAGGGTCTCGCCGTCGTCGCGCACGAACTCGGAAATCCCCTCCACTCCATCTCCGGCCATCTTGAGCTTCTTCTCGAGGAGCCGGACCTTGCCGAGGCGACCCGCCGTCCTCTCCGCATCATCGCCGGGCAAGCCGACCGCATGATCAAGGTGCTGAAAACGCTCCTGGCGATCTTTCGCCGCTCGGAGCCGTCGAGGGAGCCCGTCGATCTGGCCCGTCTTCTCGAGGAGGTCGTGGAGCTTGCCGAGCCGAGACTTCGGGCGGCCGGGGTTTCGGTTTGCGTCGAAGCTTCCTCGGAGATCCCTCCGGTCAATGCCGACCCCCATGCCCTGCAGGGGCTTTTCATCAATCTTCTCGAAAACGCTCTCGACGCCATTGCCCGGGAAGGACGGATCGTTCTGAGAATGGAGGCCGGAGAGGGAGGGGTCTCGGTCCATGTCGAGGATTCCGGACCCGGGATTCCGCCGGAGCTCAAGGGCCGCATCTTCGACCCCTTCTTTACGACAAAGAGGGGAGGGACCGGCCTCGGACTTGCCGTCTGCCGAAAAATCGTCGACGATCTCGGAGGGGAAATCCGGGTAGGGGATCTCCCGGGGGGCCATCTCGTTGTTTTTCTCCCTACCGGGGAAGGTGGGCGCAAGACCCCGGCAAAACGGGTCTCAAACGGAGTCAGACTGCCTTCGTGACGCTCTTGAACCTGAGATCCTTGTTCTGGTACTGTGAGCTATGACCTCTGGAGCAGAAAGAAAACACAATATTCGACTGGTCTCGGGCGAGGAGTCCGACAAAAAGGCAATTCTTGTCGTCGAGGATGACGAGGTGGCGCTCGATCTTCTGGCCGAGATCCTGCGCAGGAGCCGCTTTCATGTCTGGACGGCCGCCTCTGTTCCCGTCGCCGTCGACATCCTCAGAAAGACGAAGGTGGACCTCGTCCTTTCCGATATCAGAATGCCGGAACAGGGCGGCATGGATCTTCTCCGGCATATCCGTAAGTCTCATTCCGAGATTCCGGTTGTTCTCCTGTCGGCCTTCGGCGACGAGCACCTTTGGGTGGAGGCGCTCTCGGCCGGAGCGGTCGATCTCATTCCCAAACCTTTCAGAAAACAGGAAATCATAGACGTCATCAACAAGACGCTCGCCGGATAAGTGCCGGCCGTTGCCGGAACTTATCGGATCAAGGACAACGAACCGATCAAACCCTATCACACAGAGGTGGTCTCGATGGTGAAACCGGACAACGTGCGCTCTTCGGGAAAGTCTTCCCTTCTCCTTCCGCTTCTTCTGGCGGGAAGCCTTTTGGCGGGGGGGCTGGCCCTTCCCGGCCAGGCTTTTTCCTCGGACGCCACCTCGCCCGTCCCGGAGAAGGATGTCGCCGCAGGGCTGGCGCTTCAGAAGAGCTTCGAGGCGGTCTCGAAGGCGGTTCTTCCGGCCGTTGTCAATATCTCCACCACCGCGCTCGTCTCGAGCCAGCCTCACTTGCCGCCGATGTTCGACGATCCGTTCTTCAAGCGCTTCTTCGGGAGTCCCTTCGGAAACGGGAACGGGCCGTCGCCCCAGAAGCATGTCGAAAGGAGCCTGGGCTCAGGCTTCATCATCAGCTCCGACGGAACGATCGTGACAAACAACCACGTGGTCAAGAACGCGACCAAGGTGACGGTCCTTTTGAACAACCGGAAGTCCTATCAGGCCAAGGTCCTGGGCACCGATCCCATGACCGACATCGCCGTGATCAAAATTAATGCCCGAACCCCCCTTCCGACGGTGACCTGGGGAGACTCGAAGAACGTGGATGTCGGGACCATTGTCCTGGCCATGGGCTCTCCCTTCGGCCTTACCCAGTCGGTGACGATGGGGATCGTCTCTGCCCTCAAGCGAAGCAATATGGGGATCGAACAGTACGAGAACTTCATCCAGACCGATGCCGCGATCAACCCCGGCAACTCCGGCGGCCCCCTCGTCAACCTCCGCGGGGAGGTCGTGGGGATGAACACCGCGATCTATACGACCAACGGCGGCTATGAGGGAATCGGATTTGCGATCCCGGTGACCATGGTCCGGCAGGTGGTCCAGGATCTCATCGTCAAGGGCAAGGTCGTTCGCGGGTGGCTTGGAATCTCCATTCAGAACGTCACCCCCGTGATCGCCAAGCAGTTCGGGCTCACGAAGAACACCGGGGTCTTAGTGAGCGACGTCCTTCCGGGAAGTCCGGCCGAGACGGCCCACCTCAAGAGGGGAGACGTTATTGTCGCCCTCAACGGAAGCTCCGTCGAGGATGCCAACGATCTTCGGATGCATGTGGCGAGGATCACCCCCGGCAAGGTCGCCACGCTGACCCTCGTCAGGGAGGGCAAGACCCGGAGTGTGGATGTGACGGTGGGAGAGCTTCCGAAGAAGCTCGCGATGAACCAGGGGCGGCATAATGGGAGCGCAGGCAACTTCAAGAACGTCCTGCGGGGCCTCCGGATCCTCGACATCAACGGAGAGATCCGTCAGCAGCTGGGGCTTTCGGAGAATGTCCACGGAGTGGTCGTGCAGGCGGTCCAGGCCGGATCGGCTGTGGAGGCTGCCGGCCTGCGCCGCGGGGACGTCATCGTCGAGATCGACCGCAAGCCGGTCCGATCGGTCCACGACTTTGTCCGGCTGGCCCGCAGAATTCCTGCCGACACGGAAGTTCTTTTGACCATCCTCCACGATGGCCGGCACAGCTATGTCTCCGTCTCCCCCTAGCGGAGCGGTGGCTCCGGGGGGGGCCCGTCCCTCCCCGTCCTCCTCTTCCCGGCGGGTCTCGGTCATGGGTGTCGATCCCGGACTTGCCCGGACCGGGTGGGCCGTTGTCTCGGGGGAGTCCTTCCAGCGGCTCTCCTTCGATGCCGGGGGGACGATCAGAACATTGCCGGGTCATCCTCTGCACGAGCGGATCGGGTCGATCTGCGACGAGATTGAGGCCGAGATCCTGGCCCACGGGATTTCCGCTTTGGCGGTCGAAGATCACTTCTCCCGCAAAAATGCCCCCGGGGTGGGCCACCTTCTGGGCCCGGTCATCGGAGCCATCGCCCTTCTTGCCTTCCGGAACCGGTTGTCCTTTCTCCTGATTCCCCCCCGCGAACTGAAACACCGGGTCACCGGAACCGGAGGGGCGGACAAGGAGTCCCTGATTCGCTCCCTCTCCTTCTGGTTTGGTCCCGGCCTTGACATCCGTACCACCCATGAAGGAGATGCCCTGGGGCTCGCCTTTCTCGGCTTCGGGAGGCTCGACCGCCCATGATTTCCCGCCTTTGGGGAACGATCGAGGAGATCGGTCCGGAAACGGTCCTTCTCCGAGCGGGTTCGGTCGGCTACCGTGTTCTGCTCTCTCCGCACGCCGCGGGGCGTCTTCCCGCCCAGGGAGAAGAGCTCTCTCTCCGGACCTTTCTTCTGTGGGGAGAGCACCAGGAGACCCCCCTTCTGATCGGTTTTCTCGACTCGGAAGAGGAGGAGCTTTTCCATGAGATCCGGCGGATCGGAGGGCTGGGCCCGACCAAGGCGATTCGTATGATCGCCCTCCCCCCCGAGAGCTTCTGGGAGGCGATTTCCTCGGGAGATGTCGGTCGACTGCGAAAGCTCAAGGGAGTCGGGGAAACCACGGCCAAAAAGCTTGTTTCGGAGCTGCGCGACCGGGTCCCGGTCTCCCTTGCCGGCCGTCCCTCAAATCCTCCGACATCGGCGGAGACCTCTTCCGGGGGACCGGTTCCGGGCCCCCGGGGGGTGGTGGGCGCCGTCCGGGAGGTTCTCGTGACCCAGTTCGGCCATTCTCCGAGTGAGGCCGATGCCATGATTCGCCGGGCCCTGGCCCGGAACCCGTCAGCCCGTACCGAGGAGGAGCTCTTCAATGAGGTCTACCGACACGGAGTGGACTGATCCCGCTCCGAGCCCTCTCGACATGCCCGATCTCCCCTCCCCCGAATCCCCCGCGACCGCTCCCGGCATCCGCCCCAGAACCTTTGACGAATACGTCGGGCAGGAGGCGGTTATCGAGGGCCTCCGGATCAGTATCGAGGCCGCTCTCAAGAGAGGGGAGTGTCTCGACCATATTCTCCTCCACGGCCCTCCGGGGCTGGGAAAGACGACGCTTTCCTGCCTGATTGCCGGGGCCATGGATGTCCCCTTTCTGACGACCTCCGGCCCGGTGCTCGAAAAGGGGGGGGACCTCGTCGGGATCCTCTCCCGGATCGCCCCACGGACCGTTCTCTTCATCGACGAGATCCATCGGCTTCCCCGGGCCGTGGAGGAGATCCTGTACGGGGCGATGGAGGACTTTGCCATCGATGTCATCTTCGACCGGGGGCCCTCGGCCCGGACCTTCCGTCACAAGCTCCCTCCCTTTACCCTCGTGGGAGCGACGACCCGGGCCGGCCTTCTCTCCGCGCCTCTCCGCGACCGCTTCGGGATCTTCCAGGACCTCGACTTCTACCGTCCCGACGAACTTGTGCGCATCTTGCTCCGGTCCGCAGGGGTTCTGGGCTTTGCCCTGCCCGACGAGGCGGCCCTCGAGATCGGCTGCCGGTCCCGGGGAACGCCGAGAATCGCCAATCGCCTTCTTCGCCGGGTCCGGGACTACGCCGAGGTCCGGGCGGGCGGCCTCGTGACGAGAGAGCTTGTGATCGAGGCTCTCCGTATCGAGGGAATCGACGACCTCGGTCTCAACCGTGTCGACAGAAAGGTCCTGACGACGATCGGAACGGTTTACGGTGGCGGCCCGGTCGGGGTGGAAGCTCTTGCCGCGACGCTTCAGATAGAGGTGGACACGATCATCGATGTGGTCGAACCCTTTCTCCTGAAGGAAGGGCTCCTGGCGCGTACGCCTGCGGGCCGCCGCCTCACCGAGTACGGGCAGAAGCGCCTGGCCTTTCCGGGGATCTCCGGGGATGAGCTCTGACCTCTCCTGAGCGACCCTACAGGGGGCCTTGGGGAGGTGTTTTCTTCTTTTTAAGGAACACCGGTGGCGGGGCATTGTCGGGAGGGGGGAAGGGCCAGGAGGCCAGGAATGCTCCCCTGACCTGTTACGGTGAGGAGGTCTCGCCTTTTGCCGGGATCCCGTAGTTGTAGGTGACGCCCAGAAAGACCGGAAGGGTCCACATCATCCCGGAGCTCACATTGGTGCCTGTTGCCACGTTCTGGGAGGAGACGGGACTTTGGATAAGGGTGGGGAGGACCTCTCCGTAGACCGAAAACTGTCGGGAGAGTGCGTAGAGGGCCCCGATGCCGGCATCGACGGTCAACGAGACGGACCCGGCATTGCCTGAGTTCGCGGAGAGGGTGTTGAAGGACGGCCCGATATCGGCCGCCAGATAGGGGATCACTCCCCGGGTGGCGTCCCGGGGGTCGATCAGGGGGACGGTGGCCCCCGCCGTGAGGGGAAGCGCCGACAGACCGTGGAACCCCATGCTCGGAGCAAAGGCCATGTAGCCCACGGAGAACCGGAGCCCCAGGTGGGAAGCGATCTGGGAACTCCAGCGGAGATGGAAGTCGAGTCCCGTATTTTCGAGGTCGACGAGGCTTTTCGAGGGGACGGGCGTACCGTCGATCGTTCCATTGATGGGGCCGGACAGGAGGGGGGCAACCCCCCCGTCGAAGGAGAGACTCTGCCACGAGAAGGCAGAGTCTGCGGCATGCGCATTCGGAGCTTGCGGCCAGAGGAGCAACAGGGCCAGAAGAAACGCCCAAACGCCAAACGGTCCACGCTGTTTCCGAAGAGAAGGGTGATGTGTCATGGTCACTATTCTCCCTCCCCCTTTTCGAAAATGTCAAACCGCAGCCCCGGGGACCTGCTCCCGCAAGGAGATGACATGCAGATTGGTTCGGTCCTGTGGATCTTTTTTCTCGTGATGATGCTTCAGCCGGTGATCTCTCGCCGGATGCTCGAATATGCGCGGGCGCAAGCCCTCCGGAACCTCGAGCGATCCCGGGGAACCCGGGCGATTGCTCTTGTCCATCGTCAGGAGACCATGAACCTTCTCGGCTTTCCGATTCTCCGATACATCAACGTGGAGGACTCCGAGGAGATCCTGCGGGCGATCAAGCTGACCGATCCCAAAACCCCCATCGACCTCATCATCCACTCGCCGGGGGGGCTCGTTCTGGCCTCGCTTCAGATCGCGCACGCCCTGGCCAACCGGAAGGCTCCCGTGACGGTCTTCGTTCCCCACTTCGCGATGAGCGGAGGCACGCTTATCGCCCTTGCCGCCTCGCAGATCGTCATGGACGAGAATGCTGTCTTGGGCCCGGTGGATCCCCAGATCGGAGAGTATCCGGCCGCCTCGATCCTGCGGGTCCTCGAGAGAAAAAACCACGACGAGATGGACGACCGGACCCTGATCCTGGCCGATGTGGCAGAGAAGGCGATTCGACAGCTTTTTCTCGGCGTGACCGCTCTTTTGTCCAAACGCATGCCCGAGGAGAATGCGAAGAGTCTGGCCGAGCTCCTTGCCACGGGGCACTTCACCCACGACTACCCTCTGACCGTCGAGGAGCTCCGCCGGCTCGAGATTCCCGTTTCGACCGAGATGCCGGAGGAGGTGACCCTTTTCATGCGCCTTTTTCCGCAGCCGAAGCAGCTCTCCCCGTCTGTCAGCTACCTTCCGACTCTCCCGGGCCGGCACGCCTGACCGCTTTTCCCTTCGGACGATTTCCGTTTTTCCGGCCGGCGCCTCTCTGATAGAATAGAGACTTGGGGGGCTCTCTTCCCGGCAGCGATCCGGGTGCGGCAAAGCCCGGACAGAAGGTGCGCGTGGGCGAGGAAGTCTCTCGAAACGCGTCGGATTTTTTGAGGGGAGGACGTAGGTTGACGAAGGCGCCGATCGACAGGAAGTATCGTTTCCGGGACCATCCGAAGTTGCGATACCACGGGGTTCCCACATGGCCTCCGGAATGGGGCGGAGTGTGCGGATCTTGCGGTTCAACTCCTCGAGGAGAAGCGGGCATTCTCCTTGATGTCAAAAAAGTGGACGAAGATTCCCTCTATCCCGAACATCTGATTCTGACAGTGGAACACGATGGAAAGGAATACTTCGGCGGTCTCTGGATAGAGGAGCCCGAATCCCTATGGTGGGTGGATAAAGGGACAGGGAGCAATCACAGGCGACTTTGTTTCCAGCGAGAGAGGTTGTTCGCAAGGGGGCGGAGGGTTTGGAGGGACAAGTCCTGCCGTCCTCCCGTTTGGGGCAACGAAACCGGTCGGGTCGATCCTCTCCGAATTCCCCGAGAACGGATCGAATCACAAGCCCACTTTGAAAGGATGTGACATGTTTGTCGTTGCCAACAGGATACGCGTGGCCTCAGGCCACGAACAGGCCTTCGAGGAGCGATTCAAAAACCGCAAGGGGAGGATCGACGGGTTCCCGGGGTTCATCCGGAATCTGATCCTCAGGCCGGTCGACTCCGAGTATTATTCCGTCATGACCTTCTGGGAGTCGAAGGAGGCCTTCGAGGCCTGGACCCACTCCGACTCCTTCCGAGAGGCCCACAAGGAACGTCCGCCCCGGGAGATGTTTTCCGGCCCCAATGTCCTCGAGATCCACGAGGTGATCATGGATACCGCCTCCGATGGCTAAGGGAGTCCTTCTGCTCTCCGGCGGTCTCGACTCCTCCCTGTCCGGTCTTCTTCTGCGGCAGATGGGGGTCGATCTTGTGGCGCTCCATCTCGAGAGCCCGTTCGGGTGCGACTCGATGGCCGAGACCATGGCTCGGGAGATCGACGTTCCGCTGGTGACCCGCCCCAAGGGAGAGGCCTTTCTGGAGATGCTGGCCCACCCCCGGTACGGCTACGGGAGCGCCATGAATCCTTGTGTCGACTGCCGCATTCACATGTTTCGCATGGGCCGGGCCTTCATGGAGGAGGTGGGCGCCTCCTTCCTCGTGACAGGAGAGGTTTTGGGCCAGCGTCCCATGTCCCAAAAGAGGCGCTCGATCGTGGCGATCGACCAGGACTCCGGGATGGAGGGCCTCGTTCTCCGACCACTCTCGGCTCGACTCCTTCCCGAGACTCTGCCGGAAAAAGACGGGACGGTCGACCGGAGACGCCTGTTCGGCTGGGCGGGACGTTCCCGGAAGCCCCAGCTGGAACTGGCCAAAAAGCTGGGTCTTTCGGTCGTGCCCTCTCCCGCGGGAGGGTGTCTTCTGACTGACACCAACTTTGCCGACCGGGTGGGGGACTTTGTTCGCCTCGACTGGCAGGAGGCCGGGAGCCTGGGAGGACGGCGGGAGGCTATGGCGGCAATCCTCAGGTACGGCCGGCATTTTCGCTTCGAGGAAGGAGAATGGGTTGTCGTGGGGCGCTCCCAGGAGGACAACCGAAACCTCGAGTCCCATATTCGCGGAGCCGGTGTGGCCTTTCGCCCCGACGGTTTCGAGGGGCCTTTGGTCTGCGTTCTTCCGGAAGGGGCCCTGCCCTTTTCCCGTATGGAAGAGCTTGCCCGTGGCGCCCTCCATGCCTTTGGTCAGGGCAAGGTTCCGGAGGGCCCGCTTCCCGTCCGGATCCTCTCGGAGGCGGGGGAGCGTCCCCACCTTCTTCCCGCCCTGCCTCCCCGCCTCCGGCATCTTATGGAAAAGCCTGAATGGATGGCGAGGTGGCGTCAGTGACGGCCACGGTCAAGGAGCTGCAGTCCGATCACAGCCGTCTTTTTCGTCTTGGAAAGAGATCCTTTGTCTCGGTCTATCCCGTTCTTTCGCGCCGGGCCGGGGGGATCTCCGTCGGGGTCAATCTGAACCTCGACCGGGGATGCAACTTCGACTGTATCTATTGTCAGGTCGACCGGAAATCTCCTCCCGCCCCTTCCCCGGTCGCCCTCCGGGATCTCCCCGGACTTGTCCTCGAGGAGCTCTCCCTTCTCTTCGACTCCGTTGTCGAAGGGGCGTTTTTTTCCACGCCCCCCTTTGACGCTCTTCCGGATTCTCTTCGGTCGGTGCGCGACATTGCCTTTTCTGGCGACGGAGAGCCGACCCTTTCCCCCGTCTTCTCCGAGGTTGCGGAGGAGGTCAGGCGATTCGTTTCGGAACGTTTTCCCGCCTCTTCTTCCCCGATCCTTCGACTGATCACCAATGGGACGGGCCTTTTCGGAGAGGAACTGCGCCGCCGGACCGAAAAGATCTTTCTCCAGGCAGGGCCCGGAGAGATCTGGCTCAAGTTCGATGCGGCGACGGACCCGTTCTACTCCCGCATCGATCGCTCGCATATCCCCCTTGCCCGCATGAAGGAAGGACTTTCGGAGATTGTCAGGGATCTTCCGGTGACGCTTCAGACGATGGTGCTCGACTTCGGCGAACCGGGCTCTCCCGGAGCCTTTGTCTCCGACAGAGCCTTCTGGGACCCTCTGCTCGCGCAGGTTGCGACGTGGTGCGAGACGGGAGGAAAGATCCGGGAGTGGCATCTTTATGGGGTTGCGCGCCCTCCCGCTCTTTCCGGTGTGCGGGCCGTCGAGGACTCCCGCCTTCTCGAATGGGCTAAGGAGGCGAGCCTGCGCCTCTCTCTTCCGGTAAAGGTCTTTTCGTGATCTCCTCCCTTCCCGAGTTCTTTGCGGGATATGCGGGACTTTCCCACGACAGTGGGCCGGGCCATCCGGAGTCCCCGGCCCGCCTTTCCGCGGTGATCGATGCGGGAAGGGAGATCGTCGGCCGAAAAAAGGCCGTCTTCCTCGAGGCGCCGCCCGAGTCGGACCTCACTCTGGCCCGCGTCGTTCACGACGGATCGTACGTGGACCTCCTCGAAGGCCTCTCCCCCGCCTCCCCGTCCCGGCCTCTCGACTCCGACACGCAAGTGGGGGGAGCCACCGTCGTGGCTCTTCGGGAGACGCTCGGGGCGGTTCGATCCCTTTTGGCGACACCCCCCGGAAAAGGGCGGAAGTGCTTCCTCGCCATGAGACCCCCGGGCCATCATGCCCACTCGGGGGGAGGGATGGGATTTTGTGCGATCAATCCCCTGGCCATCCTCCTGGCGGCGCGGCAGGAGACGTACCCGGAAGAACGGGTCGCCATCTTCGACTTTGACGTCCATCATGGAAACGGCACGGCCGAGATCGTCGCCCGCCTTCCCCGTCGGGACAAGATTCTTTTCGTGAGCACCCATCGCTATCCCTTCTATCCCGGGACCGGTTCCGGTCGCGACAATCGCGAGGGGGCACAAGGAGAGGGGGTCCTCGATATCCCCCTCCGCGCGGGGACGGATGACGATGACTACCGGGAGATCTTCGAGGAGGTTGTCCGCCCCCGCTTCGCGTTTTTTGCTCCGCACACCGTATTGGTAAGTGCCGGCTTCGACGCCCATCGGGACGATCCTCTGGGAGATATGGCCCTCACGGAGGAGAGCTACCACAGTATCGGGCGCTGGCTTTCGGAGACAGCCCCCGGGCTTTGTGCGGCCTTTCTTGAGGGCGGCTACAATCTTCAGGCTCTTCGGGACTCCTCCCGGGCCTTTCTCTCGGGGTGGTTCGAGGGCTAGAATAAGGGGCGGGCTCCGGGTGTCTTCGTGGGATCGGGGTGACCTGTCTGTCGGTTGAGGGAAGAATCGGGGAGGGGATCGTGGGGGAAGAGCCAGAGGGTCTTCTGTCCGGCCTGAAGGAGGGGACGCGGAGGCTTGTTCTGCGTGTTCCGGTCGTCTCCGTGGCGATGGAGGACGGGAAAAACGAGTGGTGCTTCTCGCCGGAGGAGGAGGATCTTCGGGAGATGGACAGGCTTGAGGAGATCCTCTCTCGATGGGAGGAGACGGTCGCTCCGACTATGAGGGTGCTCCATCCCGACCGGGAGGGGGAGATCTCGGAGCTCTTCCGGATCCTCCGGGCAAAGCTCCTTTTAAATCGCCCGAACAAATATTTTCTTGGATATCTCCGTCCCGGCGAATCCTCCGACCTTGGCCGAAACTTTTATCTCACGACCTTCGACCGGACGCTTTCCCACTTGGCCGGCCTTTTGCGCCGAACGACGGAGGGCTCTCCGGAGGGGAGCCCTCCAGGCCCCTTTAAAGGAATCTGATATGGAACCCCCTGACCAGAACGGCTGCTGCGACTCCTGCGGGAGGACGAACGCTGTCCTATACAAACTCTCTTTGGGCCATGATTTCTTTGACCGCCCCTACGACAGGCTTTCGGCCTACGGCAACATGTCGCCCCGATGGTATTGCGAGGAGTGCTCCCGGGAAAAGGACTTTCAGCGGGACGTGCGGGCGATACGGGAGGAGTTCGCGAAGCTTCGGGCAGGGCAAACCTCCTGTCTTGACGACCGGACGACCTTTGTCCGGGCCAGAGAACGGATTGCCGCGATCGACCAGACGGTGAAAAAGGGGCGAAGCCCCCACGTGATCCTCGTTCCCCGGGAGGTGGCCCATCTTTTGATGGAGCTCGACACCTGGGCAGAGGATCGCGGGCTCGGCAATGGGGCGGGTTGAGGGAGAGGGCAAAGGGGGCGAAGCGATGGGAGAGGAGATCACGATGGACGAGAGAGTGGGTCTGGACGAACTTCCGGACAAAGAGGCGGGGCTTTCGGCCCCCGAGCGGGAAGGAGCGAGGAAGGTTCTTTGGGCCTTGGCCGCCGGGGGGCGCGAGATGGCCGGACTTCTGGCCTTGGGACCGCTCAAGGGACTCACCGGTGCCGCCGGTGCGGTGAACGTGCAAGGGGAGGAGGTCCAGGCCTTCGACGAGATTGCCCAGGAGGTCTTTACCCGAACGATCCGGGAGACCGGAGCCGTCCGGTGCCTTGTCTCGGAGGAGCGGGAGTCGCCCGAGATTTTAAACGGGAGCTCCGGTCTCTTTCATGTCGCCATGGATCCCCTCGACGGCTCCTCCAACCTCGCCGTTTCTGGGCCGGTCGGCTCGATCTTCTGTGTATTCCGTCCTTCCGCGGGGGAGCCCTCCGATCCTTCGGCCGCGGTGCTTCGCTCGGTTTTGTCGCCCGTCTTTTCCGCCTATGTTCTCTACAGCGTCTCGACCCTTCTTGTCGTCACGTTCGGCCGGGAGGTGAGGCAGTTCGCCCTCGATCCGGCCCGGGGCGAGTTCCTTCCTCTTCCCGGGCCGCTGCGCTTTCCGGGGGGGGGAGGCGATATCGTGAGTCTGAACGCAGGGAACGCCTCCCGGTGGAGAGAGGAGGACCAGCGGTATCTGCGGTCCCTTTCCGGGGCTCCTTACAGCGCCCGGTATGTGGGCGCACTCGTTATGGACTTTCACCGGAACCTGAAGAAGGGCGGGATCTACCTCTATCCGGGAGATATGCCTAAGGGGGGCTCGGGGGGACATCCCGAGGGCAAGCTCCGCCTTCTCTACGAGGCCATCCCCATGGCCCTTATCGCTCGCGCGGCAGGAGGGGAGGCGGTCGACGGCCACCGCCCCATTCTCGACGTTCCGCCGGTCCACATCCACCAGCGGGTCCCTCTCGTCGTGGGCTCTCGCCCTCTGGTGGAACGCTATCTTCGCATCGTGGCCGCGCCTTCCTGAGCTCTGGCCTGAGCTCTGGCCTGAGCGCCGGGTCTTTTTCTCCGTCGCAATCTGAGAGTTCCTATTCTCCCGTCACTATCCTCCCGTCGGAAGCCGGATGGCGAGAAGGCGTGGCCGGCTCATCTCCTCCATTGCATAGGGAATTCCCTCGAATCCGCTTCCCGACTCCTTGACGCCTCCGTAGGGCCAGTGGTCGAGTCTGTAAGTCGGAATTTCATTGATCAGGACTCCGCCGACTTCGATCGACCTTGCCCATCCGATCGCCTGGTCGATCTGGCGGGTGAAGATTCCTGCCTGAATCCCGAAGCGGGAACGATTGATCCGACGGATCGCCTCCTCGGGGCTGTCGAAGGGTGTCAGCGTCGCGACGGGACCAAAGACCTCCTCCTGTTCGATTGGCCAGTCGGCCTCCGTTTTTGTCAACAGAACCGGGTAAAGGAGGGCCCCTTCCTGCCGAATCGGAGAAAGAAGCTCCGCGCCTGCCAAAACGGCCTCTTCGATCTTAATCCTGACCGCATCGGCGTGGGAGCGGCTGATGAGCGGTCCCACGAGAGTCCGGGGAGCGTCGGGGGGCCCCACGCGCCCGTCCGACGCAAGCTCCCGAAGCTTTTCTGAAAGGAGGGCACGGAGGGGTTCGTAGAGTGGGCGGGCCACAAGAATCCTCTGGATTGAGATGCAGATTTGCCCCGAATAGGCGAAAGCTCCAGAGATCAGACGATCGCACAGTTCAGGGCTCATCCCGTCCTCGGCAACCATGACCGCAGCCGTTCCCCCCAGCTCCAGAAGAACCTTCTTCCGGGGGACCCGCTCCCGGATTCGCCACCCTACCGTCGCCGAACCGGTAAAGGAGACGACCGGAAGGGCGGGATGGTCGATGAGGCGTTCGGTGTCGGCAATGTCGCAGGGGAGGATGGAGAGGGCTTCGGGAGGGAGACCCGCCGAAAGAAGAATCTCTCCCAGGGCAAGAGCCGTCGTCATCCCCCGGGGGGCAGGCTTGACGACGAGTGCGCTTCCCGTGGCGATGGCCGGAGCCACCTTGTGGACGAGGAGGTTCAAGGGGAAGTTGTAGGGAGTGATGGCGAGGACGGGGCCGGCTGAGACTCTGTCGACGAGACCGAGCATGCCCGCTCCCTGTGGGACAAGATTGCCCGGCTGAAAGTGGTGTCCGAATGTGGCGGCAAGATCTGCCGCGACCCTGAATGTGGCGATGGCCCTTTCGACCTCGAAGAGGGCGGCTGAGGCGGGCTTCCCCACCTCGGCGGTGATGAGCCGGGCAAACAGTGTCCTGTGGGCTTCAAGGCCTCGGGCCGTCTCCTCGAGAATGATCCGTCTCCGGTGAGGAGGGAGACGGGTAAGGCTCTCCTGTCCCCGGGCGACGGCCTCGAGCGCAAGAAGTACCTCTCCCGTTCCCGCCCGGGCGACCTGCCAGGAGGAGGCCTCCGGAGTCGCCGATCCGACGGGAGAGGGGATCGGCCGTACAAAACTCTCGATCGTGTGCGGGGGGAGTGCTCCTGTCTCCCTGCGTCCTGCGAGGAGAAAGGGGATGGGGGATCGGGCGAGAATGTCTTCGAGCATGGAGGCCTTTCGGATAGGGGAAGGAGAGTCATTCTATGCGGATACCGATTCCTGTTCTGGCCTGTCTGTCCGTTCTCATCTTCGGGCCGAAGCGCCGGAGAGAGGGGGGAGAAGGCGAGCGCTAAAAGCCGAAGATCAGTCTGCCAGGTTCGTCTTGTCGCTTGGAGGAGGGGGTTCGTTGCCAGCTCTCTCCAGAAAAGGCAAAAGGTCGACTGGGCGAGCATGACCGGCACGTTTTTTGAAAAATTCGGCAGCCGTTTCAACAGCGCCGACCTTCTCGGCCAAAGCCACAGTGATCCACCAGTTGAGAGAGACCCCATCCTCGCGGGCAAGACGTTGAGCCGCCGCCTTGAGAGATATGGGAAGTTTGAGGGGGTAGGCCGCTTTGTTCACCGACATTCCTGATGCGAACCTTTGTTCCGGCCTCTTGAGTACCGACTCGTACTCCAGAAACAGCGCTGGTGTGGTCAGTATCCGAACCCTTTCCATGGCAACCATTCGTAGTACGCCGTTGCTTGCTCCATGGACGCTACGCAGTCCACTTGCCACAACGGATGTATCGAGAACGACTTTTATCATATCTCAGAAAAGATCCCCAAATAAAGAAAGAGTTTATTCCAAATCTCTTCCAAGATCTTTCGGCAAGAAATGCCGACCGCCCTGGACGCGCCTTTCCCCGGATCCGTGCCGCCTGATCTCGAGATCCGTCCCGGTCCTCTCCTCCCGCTCGCCCTTCTTATGTACCTTTACCTCCTGGTTCCGACTCCCGAACAGGAGAGCCTTCTCTCCCGCCATGCGGGGTGCGTGCGGTTCGTCTGGACAAGGCCCTCGACCTCCACAAAATCCTTCGGCTTCTTGGCCGCATGAGCGATCTTCTGATGATGGAGGAGACTTTTTTTCGTGCGGAAGGGAAAGAGCACAGGTTACGGACTTTGTTCCGAATTCGGTAGTCTTTGTCGGGTATGGTATAGTAGGCACGGAAAATGGTCGGTCCCGTTCTCTTCGGGGACCCAAAACCTTCCTGCGCGGGTGGTGCCGTGTTCCCGTCTTTGCTTCCCGACTCTCTCTTCCGGCGTGCCGGCCGGGTCCTGCTGGCCTCGGTGGTCTTTCCGGCGACGCTCCTTCCTGCCGCCCATGACGGCCTCCCCTCTCCTATCGCAAGCGGGACCCTTTCCGTTCTTCCCCTTCCCCCGGGAGCAAGGATTCGCTCCTCCGTCACATTCGGGACCGGAGCGCCCGGTCGATATTACTTTCTCGACGACCGCCACCGTCTGAGGCTCTTTCGGCTCTCCCTCGAGCATCCGATGGGAGCTAGGGATCTTTGGCGGGAGAGGTGGGAGTCCATCCCCGTTCCGGCTCTTCCCATCCGGGTGCGTCTGAGGGCGGCCGCGATCGGTCAGGGCCATCTTTTTCTCTCGGGAGAAGGAGAGGGGGGGGCGCCTTTTATTCGCTCCTACCAGATCGGAACCGGGAGCGGCGAGCGGGGGGATCTCCCTGCCCTGACGGGAGAGGTGGACTACTTTCCCGAGAAGGGCGAGATCCCTGTCCGGCGACTTCTCTTCGACGACAAGGCCCGGATTCTCTGGATGGGCTACGACAGCGGCCGTATCGAGTCGGGAACCCCCTACCTCGTCCTTCATGACCGAATTCTCTGGTCCGACCCCGCCGGCTACCTTCCTCTCCCCCGGGAGACCTCCCTGGCCAAGGGGCCGCCCCCCCTTCTGACCCCGAAGAGTCTCTTGAAGTCGAAAGATCCCTGCTTCTCCTGCCGCTTCTATCTTACGGCCCGGAAGGAGCCGGAGGGGCAGTCTATCGTAAACGATCCCGTCCGCTCCCCTTCGAGTGTCGACAGCGCCCTCGGCATGCTTCCTCTGGGGGGAGGACGGGGTCTTTTTATGGGAAGTCGGAGCTATGTGTGCCGGGTTCCCCATGCCTCTCCCGAAGCGACTCTGTCTCACTGTCTGAGAGTCTCGGCCAAAGATCTTCCGGTTGCCGGCATCTGGTGGGGAAACAGTCTGACCTATCTTTATCCCCCCGGACGATTTTCCGGAGGAGAGAGGCGATGGACGATTGTATCGGTCAATCCGGCCGTGCTGGCCGACGAAATGATGCGGCTTCCGTCCGGAGGGAAATTCCCTTTTCTCAAGGCTCTCAAGGCCTCCGGTCGCCCGATCTTTCTTCCGGTCGGGGCGAGACCCCGGGTGCAGACCTTCACCACCGACGGCAGAACCCTCGTTCTTTTCGGGCGGACTCATTTTTACCGCCTTAACATGGAATCCGAAAAGAACCGCGCCCAGCCCGGGCCCTTTTCTCGGTAAGGGATGAGGAAGCGGCGGGCGCTTTCGTCCAAAGCCCTCCCTTGAGCCCACTCAGGGACCGGGAGAAAAATAAGGAATTTTGCCATTTCCCGGCGAGCCGTTGCATTGCCTCGTGATTATCGATACAATCAAGCACATTTTCAGGCTAAATTTTAGTCGGGCACGAGTTCATTTGCCGGACGCCCGAGAGGGCGAGGGGCTCTTTGTCGAGGCGATCATGATCTTGGCAATGGGGCCTGCTTTTGGGGTATGGCAAAATCTGGCCCCTGCTCCCGGGCCTGACTTTTCTTGAGCCCCATCGTGAACTGGCTTTTTGGGCTCCTGGAGCTTTCCGGGGGCTTTCGGCGGGGGACTCGGGGCGACTCGAGCCGCGGAGGCAGGATCCGGCATCGGTGAAACATCTGGCGACAACATCAAGGACCTGGAGGACGTTTTATGGGATCATATGAGAGCAGGAAATCGCTTCTAGGGGGCCGCTTCTCCGGTCGGGCCCTTTCCGTGGCCGTCGGGGGGCTTTTGACCCTCGTTCTGGCGGGACCGTCCCTTTTTCCCGAATCGAGTGCGAAAGCTGCTGCCCAGGATCAGTGGCGCTTTGCCGACTCCCTGGGTGTCGGTGTGCCTTTTGACGGGCTCTGCTTCCTTAACGACAACGAGGGGTGGGTCTCCGGGGCTTCCGGCGTGATTCTCCATACCGCCGACTCCGGAAAGACCTGGACCCCCCTCAACACGGGGACGACGCACTGGATCCATTCCGTCCACTTTCTCGACGCCAATCGCGGTTGGGCCGTGGGCAACAATGGTCTGATCCTTTCGACGACCGATGGGGGCAAGAGCTGGGAGACCCAGAATCCGGGCATTCCCTTCGATCTCTATTCGGTGACCTTCCTCGACAAGGACAACGGTTGGGCGTCGGGATTTGCCGGCACGCTCCTTCACACGACGGATGGCGGAGAGCACTGGGCCAAGGTGTCAACCGACACTGCCCAGTGGATCATGAAAGTCTCCTTCCTCAAGGGGGATCCGACACATGGCTGGGCCGTGGGGCAGGATGGGCTCATCCTTACCACGACCGACGGCGGGGCGACCTGGAAGAAGCAGAACAATCCCGTCAGGAAGGATCTCTACGGAGTGACCTTCATCGATGCGAACAGGGGCTGGGTCGTCGGGACCCACGGGATCATCGAGTTCACGGCAAACGGCGGGCAGAGCTGGGTGATCCAGAACGGTCCAGGCCGTCCTCCCCTCGAGTGGGGCGTGGCAGGCTTCGAGCGGGAGTCCAACGATCTCCATTCCGTGGTCTTCCTTAACGACAAGGTGGGCTATGTGATTGGCGTCCTCGGGATCTTCCTGAAGACCGTCGACGGAGGAAACACCTGGACCCGGATCAAGAGCGGCACCAATCTCGATCTTTACGGCCTCACTTTCCCCGACAGCGCCCATGGGTGGGCCGTTGGCGTAGGGGGCATGATTCTTCATTCCTGACGTACTTTCCCCATCATCTCCGGCGGGGAGGAGACTTGTGTCTCCTCCCCGGACGGATCTCGAGGCTTTTTCATGATCAGTTATATCCCCCTGACATTCTTTGGCATCATCGGCGTTGTCGGCCTCGCTTTTTTCATGCATGGATTTCTCAACCGGCAGAAGATCTATGCCGCATTCGGAGAGATCGCCGCCCGACTTTCGGGGAGCGCCGGACGTTCGGCCATCTGGGCCTATCCCTTTCTCTCGGGCACCTATGAGGGGCGTCCCCTCAAGATCTTTTTCCATACCTCCGAAAATCATACCGTGAGCGTCCTGAACCTTGTGGTCGAGATGGGCGTCTCCTCTTCCGACTGCCTGCTTCTTCTTCAAAAAGAGGGCTTCAGGGATCCCAAGCCGGAAAATTTGGCCCGTCTCGAAGAGGAGGTGGGGCCTCCTGTTCCTGCCCCCGGAATCCGTTTCGATGCCCGCTCCAAGGAACTCTCCCGGGCCCGGGACATTCTTTCTTCGACGGAGCTTGTGCGGCTGCTTTCGGAGTTCGCACCCTACAATCAGATCCTTCTTTGGGAGGGATCCCTGATTCTCAGCAAGCAGTTTGACGGCGTCTTCGAGACCCTGCCCGATGCGATGATGGAGACTTTGGGCAAAATCGGGACTCTGGCCCGGTGTTTTGAGGGGCTCTCACAGACCGCCCTCCGGGGTGGCGAACGGGGAGAACCGATCGCTCCCATGCGACAGGGGACATGACCGACGCCCCCCCGCGCCGCGTCCTGATCCTTCTTCTCCGGAGTCCCGAGTGGACCCCTTATGCGACCGTCCTGCGCCTGGCGGAGGAGCTCCTTGCCGCGGGTGCCCGGGTAACACTCTTTCTGATGGACGATGCCGTTTTGGGTCTTGTTCCTCCCCACGGCCGCACTGAGGAGTCCTCGCTTTTGTCTCCCCTTCTTCTTCGGGGGGCGGAGATCGCCGTCTGCCAGTCTACGGCGGAGATCCGGGGGATCGGCCCCGGAGATCTTCCTTCGGGAGCTCGCTTTGAAACCCAGGTCCAGCTCGGGCATCTGGCCGGGACCGCCGATCTTTTTCTTCCCTTTGTGAACTAGGGGCATCAAAGGTGACTCCGAAACACGTCCTCTTTCTTTTTTCGGCCTCCCCCACAGCCCATCTCCGCTTCTTCGAGGGGCTCCGCATGGCATTGGGATTTTCCGTTTCCCATCGGCCGGTGACCCTGCTCCTTCTGGGGGAGGGGGTGAGGATCCTCCTGCCGTCCGCTCCCCGGCTTCTGGGACTTCCCGGGGAACTGACCGAGGTCGTTCCCCTTCTTCGAGAACTGGGCGTGACGGTTCTTGCCGAGACCGGCGCTCTCGACACGCTCTTCTTCGATCGTCCTTTTCCCGACTTCGTCTCTCCTGTCTCCAACGAGGACCTTCCCCGCCTTCTCTTTGAGGCCGAGATCGTCCTTCCCTTTCTCCGGAGGATCGAATGACGGCCGACTCCTTCGAAACGATCCTCCTTGTGGGAAGCTTCCCCATGCCCGATATCCTCGCTCCTCTTACGGCCCTGCCCAAAACCGCCGTCATTTTCTATGGGGAGGGGGTCAATACTCCCTGGAATGGCGAGTCCCATTTTTTTTACCTGATGACCGATGTCACCGGTCGGGGGCGCTCTCCCTTTTCCCAGTGTCTCACCGATTCCGAGTGTGTCCGGCGGTTATTGTCAGCCGGGAAGGTTCTGACCTTTTGAGGAGAAGACGGTGAGTCAGGGCGGTCGGGTACGAAGGAGCTCTTTCCGGGGCGGGGTCGTTCCCTTTCTTCTCCTCCTGGCTCTTGTTCTTCTGGCCCTTCTTCCGGAGAGCTTCACGGGGATCGATCCTCTCACGCAGCATGCCCGGCTGGTTCTGGCGCCTCCGTTGACCTCGGGACATCTCCTCGGATGCGATTTTCTTGGCCGAGACCTCTGGTCGAGACTCGTCTCCGGGAGCCTGGTCTCCCTTACGGTCGGCGTCAGCGTGGGGATCCTGTCGACCGTGATCGGAGGGATCTGGGGGATCCTCTCGGGATTTCTCGGGCGCCCGTGGGATCCGGTGATGATGCGGACACTCGAGATCTGGTACGCGCTCCCGGAGATCCTGATCGCGACCCTCCTGATGCTTGTCCTGGGCCATGGTCTTCTGGCCGTCGTCGTGGCCCTCTCGATCGGGGGGTGGATGGGGGTGGCCCGGGTCCTTCGCGCCGAGACCCTTCGCCTGCGGGAGGCGGTCTTTATGGATGCGGCCCGATCTTCCGGCGTCTCCCCCCTTCGCCTGGTCTTCCGGCATTTTCTTCCCAATGTCATGCCGGTTGTACTGGTCATGGTTCTCTTCCGGATCCCCGGGGGGATCCTTGGAGAGTCGACCCTTTCCTTTCTGGGGCTGGGGCTTGCCCCTCCGCAGGCCAGCTGGGGCGTTCTCGTCAACGAAGGGTGGAAGGCTCTTCCCGTATCGGCCTTTATGCTGATCTGGCCGGCGGCCTTCATCGTCCTCTCCCTTGTGAGCTTCCAGATCCTGGCCGACCGCCTCGGCCGTCGCCTGGGGGTGGGGCGGTGAGGCGCATCCTCTCCCGTCTTTTCTCCTCGGTCCTCCTTTTGTGGGCGGTCTTTACCCTCACATTTCTCCTGACGCGCTTTGCGCCCGGCAACCCCTTCTCCGAAGGACGCCACCTGCCTCCCGAGGTGATGGCGCACCTGATGTCGGTCTACCATCTCGACCGGCCTCTGCCTGTCCAGTATCTGCTGACACTCCGCCAGACTCTCGAAGGAGACTTGGGCGTCTCTTACAAGGCGACAGGGATCCCTGTTTCCGAGATCCTCTCCCAGACGCTTCCCGTCTCTCTCTCTTTGGGCTTTGCCGCGCTCTGCCTCTCTCTTTTTCTGGGGCTTCTGGGAGGAATTCTGATCGGGGCGGGTCCGCCCCTTCTTTCCAGGATCCTTCGTCAGGCGACGACCGTTCTTGTCGGTCTTCCGTCGTTTTTGCTGGCGGCGGTGCTGATCGATCTCCTGGCGCTCCACGGCGGAGTCTTTCCCGTGGCGCTTTGGGAGGGTTGGCGCTCGGCCGTTCTTCCTGTTCTTGCTCTGGCGGTCGCTCCTGCGGGCTATCTGGCCCGGGTCTTTGCCGCCTCGATGGAGGAGACGATCGAGAGTCCCTTCTACCGGACGGCGTTGGCCAAAGGGGTCGGATCTGTCCGCAGAATCCTCTTTCATCTGGTACTGCCCTCGCTCAATGCGGTCCTGTCGCTTCTCGGCCCTCTGGCGGCCGCCTTCCTGACGGGATCGTTTGTTGTCGAGACGGTCTTCGCTATCCCGGGGATGGGGCGGGTCTTCGTCCTGTCGGTCATGAACAGGGACTATCCACTGATCATGGGAACGACGCTTGTCTATACGGTATTTTTGACGGTGGCGATTCTGGTGGGGGATCTTCTTTCCGAGGCGGTCGACCCCAGGGTCCGGTCGGTCTAGCGCCGGTCCCCGGTGGCGACGGAGCCTGTCAGGAGGAGAAGGGGAGCCAGTCCGAGGGAGAGGTTTTTCGGAGGAGTGCGACGACCTGGCGGTTCAACCCCTGGTGCTCGCACTCGGCGGAGACCTTTCGGAGAAGGTCTCCAAAGAGCTCCTGTGTGGGGTTGTTGTAGATCACCACCTCGTCGAGAAGCATGCGAACCGCAGCCAAAAGAGCCTTTTCCCGGGTTCCCAAAGGAGGTTCGGGGGGGGAAAGCATTTCGAGAAGCTTCCCGTGGGAGACTTTTTTGCGCCGCGAAAGGCGGGGGAGGTCTTCGGTGGAGTCTTGGGCCGAGGTGTTCCGCGGAAGATCGTGGAGGAGAATCCAGAAGGTGATGAGCTCTTGGTCGTCCTCTTCGATCTTGAGTTTCTTGGCGATTTTGACGGCCATTGCGGCGGCCGACTTCCGGATCCCCTCGGGCTCGTGGCGCGTGCGTTCGAGAAAGGAGGAGATCTGGGAGAGGGAGTCTCCGGGAAGGTTCAGGATGATGGCTATCACGGTCGAAAGAGAGAGGCTCTTGTCGAGAAAGTTCCTGATGGAAAAAATCGGATGGCCTAAAATCTGTGCGGCCTCGTCCGAAAGGATGGCGGTGTTGACGAGGTCGTCGGCCCGGTAGATGCCGTCGTCGATGCCGCTGATCCCTATGGAGAGGCTCTTGACCATCCCCTCGGGGCGCAGGAGGTCCTTGACGAGGCGTTGAGCCATTACGAGAGCCCCGTCGAGCATCGTCTCGGGGAGAAGGATAAAGGAGTGGTTCTCCGTATCGGCCTCGACCGTATCGGTGTTCCGAAGATGTCCCCGAAGGAGGGTCTCCGCCCGGGACAAACCGGACATGAGCGAAGGAGCCCCGGAGAACTCGGCCGAGACGGAGAGGATCGAGAGGGGGCGTCGGTATCGGAGCGCCCTCAGAAGTTCCTGCTGGATGGAGGCTCCGCGGGGATGCGACGGGACAATTTTTTTCATAGGTTCCTCTCAAAAATGGAGTGTGTCCCCATCAGGGAGCGCCGATGCGCGAATCCGTCGAGAATGCCTTTTGGCAATCGTTTCCGTCTCTCCCGACCATGACTGTCCGAAAATGAAGCCCGGATGGCAAAAGATCTCGTAAAAGGTCCTTCTGTTCTTTATTTTTGCAATGCACCCACAATCATAGCATAATCCTGGGAGGTTTGACAGGGGCCCGCAGACCCAACGTGAAGGAGTCTCCCCGGCAAGTGCTGAGGGGTTTTCGGCGGGAAGAAGGACGGACTGGGGATCGAATTGGCCTACGGGCAGGAGGGCGAGATATGGAGAACGAGGGGTTTGAGACGATGGCGATCCACGGCGGGGAGGGAGAGGATCCCTATCGGGCTCTGACCCCGCCCCTCTACATGACCTCCACCTTCACCTTTCCGGATATCGAGGAGGTCGGAAGGGTTCTCTCCGGGGAGCGAACGGGATATGTTTATTCTCGGGCCTCGAACCCCACCGTGGCAAACCTTGAAAAGGTCGTGGCCCATCTCGAGGGGGGCGAGTCCGGAGCGGCCTTTGCCTCCGGGATGGGGGCCATCGCCGCCATCTTGCTGCATTTTGCCAAGAGTCGCCGGCCTCTCGTCTTTTCGCGGCACATCTATACGGGAACGCGCCATTTTATTTCGGAGATGCTCGAACCCCTGGGGATCCCGGCGAGATTTGTCGACCTCAGGGTTGACGGGGAGGGTCTTTCCGGGCTTCGCTCCCGTCTTGAGGAGGGGGCGGGGGGGGTCTTCTGCGAGTCTCCCTCGAATCCGAGTCTCGACATTGTCGATCTTGCCGCCGTCTCTGCCCTTTGCCGGGAATACGGCGTCCCTCTTGCCGTCGACAATACCTTCCCTTCTCCGGCCCTCCAGAATCCCCTTCGTCTCGGCGCCACGATCGTTGTCCACAGCGCCACGAAGTATCTTGGCGGCCACGGAGACCTCCTGGGAGGGGTGGCCGCAGGCTCCCGGGAGGTCATCGGGAAGATCGCGGCGGTGGAGTCTCCGCTTCTTGGGGCGACGCTCTCTCCCATGAATGCCTGGCTCATCCTTCGGGGAGTCAAGACGCTCTCCCTTCGCATGGAGGCCCACACACGAAGAGCCGGCGCCCTGGCGAGCCTTTTTGCCTCCTCTCCTCATGTTCGGGAGGTGCGGTATCCGGGGCTCTCCTCTCATCCCGGCTACGAGACCGCCCGACGACAGATGTCCGGGGCGGGGGGGATGCTCTCCGTGGTCTTTGAAGGAAAAGAAGAGGCCGGCCGTTTCATGAACGCGCTTCGCATCGTCAGAATCGGTGTAAGTCTGGGCGATCCCGCCTCCCTCGTCGAGCACCCTGCCCGCATGAGCCATCGGGGGTATTCCCGGGAGGAGCGCGAGCGCATGGGAGTTCCCGAGGGGCTGGTGCGGTTCTCCGTCGGACTGGAAAGTCTCCCGGATCTTCAGATCGATGTGGAAGAGGCGCTTCGGGCTCTCTAGAGGCGAACCCCGGAGACTCCCAGTCCCTGGAGAAAAACAAGCCGCTCGCCGAGGAAGACTGTTCCGAGAAGAAGGATAAGAAGTCCGAGATCGAGCCCCAAGAGGATCTTCCGGGTCCGGCTCCCCTCGGGCCCTTCCTTTGTCAGAACACGTCCGGTGGCCCCCGCCAGCAACAGAAGTCCCATTCCCCCGTGAAGACTCCCCAGAGGGATCTCCGCTCCCCCGTTTTGATGAATGCTGTCCCCGGCCAGTGCGACCCATCCTGAGGCGACCCCGACAAGAAAAAGGGCGACGACGATTTCGCCAAAAAATGACTCCCCTGGAAGGGGGCGCTCCCTGTGTGTCGCCTCGCCGGAAAGGTTTTTCATATCCCGAAGAAGGGCGAGCAAGGCAAGGCCCACGGTGAAGTGGATCAGTGCCGGGTGGATGTGGGACCAGACCATGGGCTCCTCCGGAAACGGGGGTGAAGAATTGTCAGTTTAAGGACAAAATTGTTTGTATTCTTATGGACAAATCTGTTCGCATTCTCCGGGATCTCTTTGTGGAAATTTTTGTTAAATTATTGATTGTAGGCAATATAGCGTTTTGGCACGGATCTTGTATAACAAGCTGCGTCCTCCTCTTCCCCCGAACGAAAAATGCTCTTCGGGGGAGGGGAAGACACTCCTCCGGAACAGTGCCGTTCCTCAAAAGGATCTTCTCGCCGACGAGATTTTTTCAGCTTACCGACAGGCCATTGGCCCTGACGGGTTCTTAATTCCTTTGATGGCTCATAGCTCATAAAGGGTGTTACCACGTCCGGATGGTCGGGACTTCGGTTCCCGTTCATCCTCACAATGACTCTCTGTTTAGAGGAGATCCGATGCGAGAAGACCTTCAATTGATGCGATGGGGGCGGGCCATACTGGCCGGTGCCCTTCTCCTGACCGCAGGAGAGATGTCCGTGGGCATTCGTGCCGCCCTGGCCGATTCCACGGCCCCGGCCGCCTCTTCCACCCAGACGCCTGCTCCGGCTCCCGCGGCCCCGGCGGCTCCCGCTCCTGCGGCGACCCCCGCGCCTCCCTCGGACCTTGTGCTCCCGGCCATGAACATCCACATGAAGGGGTTCGTGGACGTCTACGGGCAGTACAACCCGACAAGCTCGGGCTACTCCGACTTCCGGGCCTACGACTACGGGGCGAACTCCTTCA
>JAJYYA010000040.1 GCA_021801345.1 Nitrospirota bacterium | reverse complement strand
TAGCCCCCCGGCGTTCCGTCTTCCTTGCGGTAGGAGTGGATGGTGGAGCCCCCGGCGGCGATTGCCGCCGTGAGGAGACTTTTCATGGAAACCTCCAGACGCACGGTCTCGGCTCGAGAGAGCAAATGGGAGGGAAGAAACGGGGAAAGGCCGGCGTCGAAGAGGATTTCGGCCATGTAGATGTTGCCGATTCCGGAGAGGAGGCTCTGATCCATCAGGGCGGTCCGAAGCGGTAAGGCGTGTCGTTTGAGCCGGTCGTAAAGCGTTGTTCCGTCAATTGCGAGGGCGTCGGGTCCTGTTCCCGAAAGAAGGAAGGATCTGTCGGGGGAGGGTGTGGCCTCGAGCCGGCCGAAGCGCCGGGGATCGATCCAAGCCAGGCGCCCCCCGTCTTCCATTTTAACTTCGAGATGCGTGTGGGGAGGTCGGGGGGCGTCCGGGGAGAGACGCTCCCAGCGACCCGACATGCCGAAGCGGGAGAGAAGAAAGAAGGGGCGGGAGGAGGGTCCGCTGTCCATTCCCGGCAGGAAGGAGAGGATCAGGGTCTTGCCATGACGGAGAAGGGGCCCTCCCTCGAAAGGGCCGGCGGGGGGGCGAAGGGGACCCCTCCAGAGATCGTGGCGAAGAGGGGTGAGGGAGAGGATTCTCTTCCCTGTGAAAAGGGGAAGAAGGGAAAGGCGGGAGTTTTCGACTTCTGGAAGTTCCGGCACGGGGCTCTCCTGGTCTGCGGGGTCTTTGATCCATCATAGCGCCGGGAGAGAGCCATGACCATAGAGGAGCCAGGAGAGGAAAAGTCCTGTGACGGAGACGAAGAGCCAGAGAAAGAGCCCCGAGGCCATCGGGCGCATCCCGAAACTGAAAAGGCGCGAGAGATGGGTCTCGAGACCCATGGCCGCCATGGCAACGGCAAGAACGGCACTGTCCGCCGTCTGAAGAAGATGGAGGAGAGGCGGAGGGAGGGGAAGAAGAAAGTTGAGCGCAACGACACCGGCAAAGGCTACGACAAACCAGGGGAAGGAACGCTTCTCCGAGCTCCGGAGCCCTCCGGAGGAGGTTCTGGCGACGACAAAGGCCTCGAGGAGAAGGACGACCGGGAGGAGGAGTGCGACGCGGGTCAGCTTCAGCAGGGTGCCGAGCTCCAGCGACTCCCGGGAGTAGGGGAGGGTGGCGCCGATGACCTGTCCGATTTCGTGGATGGAAGATCCGGACCAGGCGCCATAGACGGCGGCGGAAAGATGGAGAAAACGGTCGGCCACGGGAAAGAGGAACATGGAGAGAGTCCCGAAGAGGGTGACGGTGGCCACCGAAAAGGCCACCTCCTCGTCCTTGCCCCGGACGACGGCATTGGCGGCGACGATTGCAGAGGCCCCGCAGATGGCGGTTCCTGTTCCAAGAAGGAGAGAGAGATTGTCGGGAAGGCCTTTTTTTCGTCCGAACCAGAGAGCTGCGGCATAGACCGCGCCGATGACCGAGAGGTCGAGGACAAGACCCCGGAGGCCGATTCCCAGAAGAGATCGGGCCGAAAAGGCGAATCCCAGTCCGACGATCCCAAGCCTGAGAAGTCTCCGGAAGGCGAAGGAGATGCCGAGTTCGAAGGAAGAGGGGAGGGGGCGAAGATTGCGGACGAGGATCCCCAGGAGGATGGCAAGGAGAATGGGGCCGGCAACGGGAGTGCCGGCGACACGGGCAATCAGGCGGCTTCCGACCGTCGCAAGGATCGCAAGAAGAATGGAGAGGAGAACTCCCGGAAGAAAAGGGCGCACATCAAAACGAAGTCTATTCATCGAGGGGCCTCTTTGGAGAAACCGTTGGCATCCTGTCGCAAGTCCATGTACCATAGCCTTGTTCGATTCTATCGGGAAGGCGCGGGGTTGTGCCATAGTCTTTTTTAATCGGAAAACAAAGGATTGCGAATGGCGGAAGAAGAGGACTGGCGGATTTTCGTGGAGGAGTGGAGCAAGAGAGAGGGACGGGAGATCTCGGGGCGGACCCCTCTGACGGGAGATGCCTCCAACCGCAGGTACTTTCGGGTCTTTTTAAGGGGGACAAAAATTCCCCACTCGGCGATCCTCATGGAGCGGGAAGGGACGCTCGGCTTCAAAAAGTCGGAGGAGGCGGTCTCCAAAACCTCTCCGGAACCTCCGGGAGATCCCTTCTTGTTGGTGGCGGAGGCCTTCGGACGGCGGGGGCTTCCCGTCCCGGCAATCTACCATCGTCGACCGGACGGATCGAAAACCCTTCAGGAGGACTTGGGCGACGAGACCATTCTTTCCCGGATGACATCCTGTCCGGGGGAGGCACAGTCGCTGACGGAAAAATCCCTGGCCCTTCTCGTGGCCCTTCAGTCCGAAAGGCCCGAAGGCGATCTCTCCTGGGTCTGCGCCCGTCCCTACTCCCGGGAGCTTGTCCGTTGGGAGTTCGAACATTTTGTGGAGTACGGACTGACGGAGGCTCCCGAGACGGCCCTCTCAGAAATTCGCGAGGTCTTCGATCGCGAGGCCGCCGCCCTTGCCGGAGAGAAGGTCCAGGTTCTCGTCCACCGGGACTATCACTCCCGGAACATCATGGTTCGGCAGGACGGATCCCTCGCTCTCATCGACTTCCAGGATCTTCTGGTGGGCTCTCCCTTCTATGACCTGGCCTCCCTGCTCTTCGACGCCTACCGGACCGTCCCCCTCGACAAGATCGAGGAGGCGCTGGCCCGCTATCTCGAACTCGGGAAAAAGGCGCGGATCCTCCCGGAGACAGGCTTTGAGGAGGCGATGGAGAGGCTCTGCCGCCATGCCTTCCAGCGCAACCTCAAGGCATGCGGACGATTCTTTTACATTGCAGACGTCAAGAAAAATCCCGCTTATCTTGGCTCGGTGGCCGGAACGCACGCCAACATGATTCGACTCGTAAGGCGGGTGCCCTCTCTGCTCCCTCTGTACCGGACCTTTTCCGGTTACCTCCGTTTTCCGGACCGGCGTCCCCGGGGATGAAGATCTGCGGTTTTGTGCTGGCGGCGGGACTCGGAACCAGGATCCGGCCCCTATTCCCGGACCTTCCGAAGCCCCTTGTGCCGGTCGGAGGGCGTCCGGCAATTGCCTGGTCGATAGATCTTCTGGCATCGGCTGGGGTCTCCCGCATCGTCGTCAACGTTCACCACCGGCGAGAGATGATGCGGGAGGCTCTTCCGGGGCTGGCCCCTCCCGGAGTCGAGCTCCTGATCTCCGAGGAGGAGACGCTTCTCGGGACGGGGGGGGGAATCGCCCATGCCCTTGAGCTTTTCTCGGGTTTCGACTGGCTCATGGTCGTCAACGCCGACATCCTGACCGCGGTCTCATTGCGCCCACTGTGGCGTCGAGCCGAAAGAGAGAAGTCGGAGGCGCATCTCATCCTCTCTCCCCAAGGTCCAAAGAGCGAGCAAGGACGGATCGGTCGCGCTCCCTCGGGAGGGCTCTGGCTCGCCCCCCCCCGGGGGGGGGCCGGGAGCTCTCCCCCGGAGATCCCTCACGGTGTCCGGCCGGGTGTGTTCATCGGAGTTCAGATCGTCCGTCCGGAGATCTTCCGGGGGGTCGATCCGGCAAGAGCCCCGTCGGTCATCGACATCTATCGGGCCAGGATTGCGGAGGGAGGAAGGGTGCGAGCGAGCTTTACCGACGCCTTCTGGGTCGATCTGGGGACGGAAGATGGATATCGGCGCGGGCAGCGATATCTTGAAGGCGGAGAGGATCCAACCCCTTCGGAGGAGGGGTGATCTGTCCCAAAACGGCCGGTCCGGAGGCTCCGGTGACCTCGGGAATGTTGCCGGGGCGACCGGAGAGGGAGAGAAGTGCCAGATAGGCAAAGGCGATCGATTCGATCGCCTGGGAGGGGAAGCCCCTCTCATCGGAGGCGACAACGGGAAGTCCGGTCCTGCGGGCGATCCTTTCGACGAGGTCGCGGTTCTTGACCCCGCCTCCCCCGGCGATAATCTCCCGGGGGGGGACAGGAAGCCACTTGAGCCCCCGAAAGACCCCTTCGGCCGTAAGCTCCGAGAGGGTCGCCAAGAGATCGTCGACCCTTTCCGGGGGGGAAGGGCGCGAAGAGAACGCGGCTCCGGAGGTTTTGTGAAGGTCCTCCCGGAAGGCGAGGATCTTCCGGAGCCTCTCCTCTCCCCACTCCTCCCGGCCGGTGGACTTCGGGGGGGCAAGCGAGAAGAAGGGGTCTGCGAGAAGCCAGTCGAGAAGTGCGGGGTCCGGCCTTCCCCGGCGGGCATGGGCCCCGTCCTTGTCGAAAGGCTCTTTTCCCTGGGTCGATTGCGAGATGGCAAGGTCGAGGAGCATGTTTCCGGGTCCGGTGTCGAAGGCCGTGACCGCACGGCCTGAGCCTTCGGGGGGAAGGCCGGTGAGGTTGGCGATCCCTCCGAGATTCAAGAAGGCGCGGGGGATCTCTCCGGTAAAAAGAGCCCGATGGAGGATCGGAGCGAGAGGGGCCCCGTGGCCTCCCAAGGCCACGTCGGCCCCTCGGAACTGGCTGACGACAGGGGTCCGGAAGGCGCGGGCGAGGGCAAAGGGATTGGCCGCCTGGTAGGAGACCCCCCGGATGTCGGGGGAAGAGGCGAAGAAGTCCAATCGGTGGGGAAAGGGATGGTGGCGGACTGTGATGCCGTGGGTTCCGGCACAGTCGAGGTCCCGACACTTGATCCCGGCCTCTGCCAGAAGCCTCTGGCCCAGCTCCTCTTCGAAGCCGGCCAGAAGGTCGGCAATGTCGGGGATGTGACGCGAGGGCGATCCTGTGGAGAGCTCCCCGGAGATCCATCTTTTGAGGTCCTTCCGGAGTGCCTCCGGGAAGGGAGATTCACGGAAGGCGGCAAGACGGACAGTCCCGTTCTCAACGACGACGAGCGATCCGTCCACACCATCGAGGGAGGTCCCGCACATGAAACCCATTGCAACCAGGGGAGAGTCCTTCGACCTGCGCGCCAATTTTGTCCTTTCAGTCGCCGACCCGCATCAGATGCCCCCTCCCGGTGAAGGAGGGATCGTCGGGCTTGCGGGTCGCTCGAATGTGGGGAAGTCCTCTCTCATCAACCGGCTGGCGGGAAGCCAGGGGTTGGCCCGGACCGGCAAGAGGCCCGGGGCCACCACCCTTCCCAATCTCTACCGGATCAAAACCGGAGGCTACTTTCTCGACTTTCCCGGATATGGATACATGAACCGGGGTCACGCCACGAAAGCGAGCTCCCAGGACGCCTCTACGGCGATTGTCCTCGCCCGCCCGGACATCCGAAGCGTCCTCATGCTAGTCGACGCCCGCCGGGAGCTCCTCCCGGTGGACCAGGAGGCGGCCCGGTGGTTTCGCCTGATGAATATTCCCGTCACGATCGTCGTCACGAAGACCGACACCCTTTCCCGCAATGGTCGGCACCTTCCCGTCCTCGGCTGGAGCCGATGGATCGAAGAGGAGGAAGACGAGGGACTCTTCGGGCCGCTTCCTGTGAGCGCCCGGACGGGAGAGGGGCTTCCGGAGCTCTCCCGTCACGTCTGGGAGATCCTTCGGGGCGGATCCGGGCCCGAAGGGGACGGTCCTACTGCGGGATGATCTCTCCGGTTCCGCTTCCCGTTCCGTTCTCACGGCGGGCGTATATGGCGACGTAGGAGTGGGCCCGGAGCTTTTCAAGCCAGAGGCGGATCCGCTTCTCCGTCGTTTTTTTTGTCAGGGTGTTCAGGATGGATTGCTTGATGTCGTCGAACTTCTGATAGGGCTGTGCCTCGCGAGCCAAGACCTTGATGATGTAGAACCCTCGTCGCGTCTGAATGAGGCCGCTCGTCTTCCCCACCGGAACGGAAAAGGCCGGTCCGATCAGCTCGGGGAGAAGCTGATCCTTCGTCAGGTTGCCAAGATGGCCTCCCGATTCGGCGTTTGGGCCCTGAGACTCCGAGCCTGCCAACATCTCGAAGTCGTCGCCCCGACCGATCTGCCGGAGGACGTGCTCCCCTTTTTTCCGGGCCTCGGCAATCTGGGCAGGGGTCGCCCCCTCGGGAAGGGAGAGAAAGATGTCGGCAAGGGAGACGTGGCCGGGAAGGCGGTAGTCGTCCCGGTGCTTGAGGAAGTAGTCGCGGACCTCGTCGGGGCTGATCACGACGGTGGAGCGGACCTCCTGATTGACGAGCTTCATCACCGTCAGCTGTTTTTTCAGCTTTTTTCGGTACTGGCGGAAGGTCAGCCCTTGGGAGGCCAGGGCGTTCTTGAGCTGCCACCGCGCCTGAATGTTATTTTTCTGCATGATGTCGTCGATGGCATGGTCCACTTCGTCGTCTGTGACGGAAAGCCCAAGCCTGTCGGCCTCTTCGAGCTCGAGTCGTTCGTTGATCTTCTTCATCATGACGTTGTACTCGAGGGAGGCGACCAGCTGGAGGTAGGCCTGGCCCTGGTAGGTGGCATGGATTTTCTCAAAGGTCGGCTTGAGCTCCCTGTCGACCTCGCTTTTCGTAATCGAATGGTGGTTCACCACCGCCATGACGCTGTCGAGGAGCACCCCGTCGTCTGCCCGGGCCGCCTGAGGCATGAAAAGCGCCACCGATGCCACGATCCCCAGGAGCGTTCGGAAAGAAAATCTCTCGGGCCGCAAGCCTGACGCACGCTTGGTCCCTTTTCGGGGAAGGCGGGAGGAGGACGGGGGGGAAATGAAGGTGCGATAGGTCACGGGAGCCTCTGTCAAAGGTTGAATGTGTTGAAAAATGCCGTTGCAAGGATTATACACCAGCTTCTCCGGCATCGGGAAACGGGGGCGAAGATGTCGCTCTACCGTGTTGTCGGAGGCCCGATCGAAAGAGTCGGGGCATACTTTGGGGCAATCTCGAGATGTTCCGAATTGAGCGTGTCGGAAAACCAGTGAGCCAGAAAGTCTTTTCGGGCTTGTTCCTGAAGGTGGCGCTCGATCCTGCCCTTCACCTTTTTGAAGGGGCGGATGCCTGCCGGCAGAATCTTCAAAAGCTTCAGGATGTGGTACCCGTAGGGCGAAGAAAGGAGGGGGCTCACGCTTCCCGGTTTCATCGTGAAGGCCGAGGAGAAAAAGGCCGGCATCTCTCCGAGTGCAAAGGGGGCGAGAAGACCCCCGTTCGCGCTTTCGGGGGAGAGGGACTTGGCCTTGGCCAGGGCGGAGAAGGAGCTTCCCGAGGCCAGGGCGGAGAGGATGGCCTTCCCTTCGTCCTCGGAGCGCACGACGATGTCCCGGACGACCGCCCTCTCGGGGAAGGCGTAGTGGTCCTTGTCCCGGGTGTACGCCGCGCGAATGTCCTTGGAAGAGACCTCGGGAAGGGGGGCAAGAAAGGCGACGGCCTTTGCGAGAAGGAGCTCGCGTCTTACGAGGTCGTCGGAAGGTCGGACCGCTGCCCCGGCGTCCGGCGAAGAGAGGGAGGCGATACGGTCCGCTTCGGTCCGGATCTCTTCGTCGGTGACAGAGAGTCCCTGTTTTTGGGCCGTCTCCAAAAGGAGCCGGTCGTAGAGAGTCTCTGTAAAGACCGTCTTTTCGAGAGAAGGAGACCACTCGTCGAAAGGTCGGGAGGCGATCTTCCCCATTCCCATGAACCGGGCCGTCTCCCGGAGGTCGGAGACGGTGACGGGTTTCCCTGCCAGTGTGGCGACCGCCCCCTCAGGCGAATTCCCCGGGTGGCAGGAGGCGAGAAAAAGGAGGAGAAGAAGGGGCAGGAGTCTCTTTTTTCTCATTTTTTCGCGGGGGGTGCGGCTCCCATCAGCTCGGCGAGGCTCTTCTGGTTGATCGAGATCTTCGTCTTTGCCCGGAGGGAGTTAAGAAACTTCTGGTAGAGATCCTGTTTCTTCCGCGAGGTCAAAAACTGCGAAATCCCGGCCTTGGCCTCGTCGAAGGAGAGGAGCTTGCCCGGCTCGGAGGTGTCGACCTTGAAGTAGTGGATGCCGTCCTTGAGGGAGATGGGGCCGGTCACCGTCCCGGCGGGAACGCCGAAAAAGAACTTCGTAAACTGAGGGGGGACCGTTCCCTCGAAGATCTTGCCGACGGGTCCGCCCTTGAACTTGGCGATGGCCCGGGAGAATCCCTTTTTCCTGTGAAGGGAGGAAAGAATCCGGTTGGCCGTCTTCTGGTCGGGGAGGATAAGCTGGCGGACCTTGACGTATCCTGGCTGCTTGATTTCCTGACGATGCTTGTCGAAGTAGTCCTTGATGTCGGCATCGGTCACCTTGACCTTGTCGTCGACCTCCTTCTTGATAAGGGCCCGCCGAAGAATCCGGTCCCGGTCGTCCTCGATTTTTTTCCGGAGGGCAGGCTCGCTGGCGAGACCTTCCCTCTCTGCCTCCTGGGATATGAGGGTGCTGTCGATTATACGGTTGAGCACGTCGCTCGGAACAGACGCCGGGGCGGAAGAAGGAAGGTGCATCTCCGTTATGGCCTTCTGGAGGCTCTCCTTGCTGATCTCCCGGGGTCCCACCTTTGCCACGACATTGCTCGGAAGCGTCTGGTGGCAGCCGGCCGTGAGGGCGAATGTCGCGGCAACCAAAACGGCCACGGCCTTGCCTCCAAGGGGACGGGAGGAGGATGACAGAGGGGATCGGACAGGGGAACTGGAGAAATTCAATGGAGCCTCCTTATAGGGATGGATGTCGGGTTTTTCCTGTGCGTGGTTTGTCGCCTCATGCGGTAAGAGGACGGTCCGGGGAGCCGGTTCCCAGAGGGTTCGCCCCTTCCGTCAAAAGCGGAAGAAGTCTTTTCAGGTCTTCGAGGAGAGCGAGCGGAAGGGTTCCGAGAACCTTCCAGGAGCCGTCGGAGAGAAAGGAGAGGCGGTCTCCGAAGATATCGAGGGCAGGTCCGACGGTCTCCCGGGGAAGCCTTTCCGAGCGGTGCTTCATCACGATGTCGCGCTCTTTGACGACAACCTCGGAGAAGCCCGCCTTTGTAGCGAGAACCCGGATCCGGGCGCCCGTAAACAGGCTTCTGGCCTCCCGGGGCAGGGGGCCAAAGCGGTCTGTGATCTCGTCTTCGATCCGGGCGACTTCGTCCATCCCCTGAGCATGAGCGAGACGCCTGTAAAAGTCAATTCGCTCAGAGGGATGCTCGATATAATCTTCGGGGATCCGGGCCTCCGTCTTCCATTCGACCCGGGCCGGCTCCGTCTCCGGGGGGCGGGTGGCTTCCGAAGCGATGGCGCCGATCGCCTCCTCCACCATCTCGAGGTAGAGGTCGAGACCCACCATGGCGACCTGTCCTGTCTGCTGATGGCCCAGAAGGCTTCCGGCCCCGCGGATCTCCAGATCCCGCATGGCGATCTGGTAGCCTGCGCCGAGTCCCGAATGGGTGGCAAGCGTTTGGAGACGTTTTCGGGCGACCTCTCCCAGCGACTCCTCCGCGGGGGTGATGAAGTAGGCGTAAGCCTGCTGTCCGCCCCGGCCGACCCGGCCCCGGAGCTGGTAGAGCTCTGCGATTCCGAACATGTCGGCCCGATTGATCAGGATGGTGTTGGCCCAGGGGATGTCGAGGCCGGATTCGACAATGGTCGTGGAGACCAGGATCCGGCATTCGCGGCGCAAAAAGCGCCCCATGACCTCCTCGATCTCCTCCTCGCCCATCTGGCCGTGGGCATAGGCCACGCCCGCCGTCGGAAAAAGGGCGGCCAGGTAGCGGGCCCACCGTGCGATGGAGGAGACCCGGTTGTGGATGAAGAAGATCTGTCCTTCCCGGGCCAGTTCCCGGTCGATCGCTTCCCGGATGCGCTCCCGGTCGAAGCGGACGATGACCGTCTTGATCGACTTTCGTCCCTGCGGGGGGGTCATGATGAAGCTGATGCCCTTGAGTCCGGACATGGCCATCTGGAGGGTTCTGGGAATGGGGGTGGCGGAAAGCGTCAGGCGGTCGACATGGGGAAAGCGCGCGGTCAGGGTCTCCTTTTGGCGGACGCCGAAGCGCTGCTCTTCGTCGACGACGAGAAGGCCCAGGTCCCGGAACTCGACTGCAGACGACAAAAGGGCGGTGGTTCCGACGACGATGTCTGTCTCTCCACGCCGGAGGCGTTCCCTGACCTTTTTCTGTTCGGCGGGCGAGACCATCCGCGAGAGGCTCTCGACCTTCACGGGAAAGCCGGCGAAGCGATTTTTAAAGGTTTCATGGTGCTGCAGTGCCAGAAGAGTCGTGGGAACGAGGACGGCGACCTGCTTTCCGTCGGCGATCGCCCGAACGGCTGCCCGCATCGCCACCTCTGTCTTCCCGAAGCCCACGTCCCCAAGAATGAGGCGATCCATGGGGGTTTCGCTCTCCATGTCGGAGAAGACCGCCCGGATGGCCTCCTCCTGGTCGGGGGTGAGGTCGTAGGGAAAGGATTGATCGAACTCTCGGGTCAGGATCGACTCCGGAGAAAAGGAGAAGCCCTCTGCCGTCTTTCTTCGGGCGTAGAGCATGACCAGTTCGGCCGAGATCTTTTCGATCTGCTTTTTGACCCGGGACTTGGTCTGGCTCCAGGACTTCCCTCCGAGCCGGTCGAGACGGGGCGTGGCGCCTTCCGGTCCCTGGTAGGGAAGAAGCTGGTCCATTTGCTCGACGGCGAGATAGAATCGATCTCCCCCCTGGTATTCGATGACGGCGAACTCTCCCCGGGTCGCGCCGACTGCGACCTCGTGAAGCCCCCGGTAACGTCCGATTCCCTGGTGAAGATGGACGACGTAGTCCCCCTCGGTGAAGGTCGGTCGATCCCGGCGGTAGACTTGGGTGCTGGTGGAAAAGGAGCGGAAAGGGGGACGAGAGACGGGTTTTTTGAAGAGCCAGGTGTCTGAGAGGACGAGAAGGGAGTCGAGAGGCGCCTCGAAAGCCTCCTCGATGTCCCCCGAAAGAAGTGTCACGGGCAGTCGGCCCTGACGCGGGTCGAGAAGGTCGAAGGAGGTGATGTGGGGAACCTGGGCCGCCTCGAGCATGTCTCCGATCCGGCAGAGCTGTCCGCGAGTCCGGCAGAATATGACTGTGCGGGTGTCGGGAGGCAGGCGTTCGATCTCCGCGATGAAGGAGCTGCTCCGGTCGATGCGGTCGTCAGGGACGGACCTTAAAAGGACGCCGGAGGAGGGCACGGACTCCTTCCCCAGGGAGAGGCAAGGCCGAAGGCGCTCCCAGTCCGAGCGGGAGCGCGGCATGAGGAAGGCCTCTGAGGGCGCGGGAAGAAGGAGCCGCTCCTCTTCCGGAAGGGAGTTCCAGCCTTCCTCGACTCTTCCGATCCAGTCGGAGGTGCGCGCGAGGAGAGCGTCCCAATCGTCGACAAGGGGAAGGATCTCCGGTCGGGAGAGAATCGGAGCGACCGCACCCTCGAAAAAAGAGGGAAGAAAGCGCTCTACCCCCGGGGGAAAGGGATTGGAGGCATGGCGATCAAGCCAGAGTCTCCTGGCGGAATCCGCCGGAGGAGTCTCGGGGAGGATCCATTCGTGGCTCGGGAGGAGGTCGACGGAGTCGACGTTGCCGACCGAGCGCTGGGTATTGGGGTCGAAGGCCCGGATGGAGCGGATCTCGAGGTCGTCCCATTCGAGGCGGACCGGACGTCTCCGGTCGGTCGAGTAAAGGTCGATCAGCGCCCCGCGAACGGAAAACTCTCCCGGAGCCGTTACCTGCGGGACGCGAACATAGCCTTGGGAGAGAAGTGTCTCCACCACCGATTGCGGGTCTTCCTCCATGCCCGTTCGGAGGGAACGCCGGACGGAGGCGACAAGAGCGGGCGAGAGGGTTTTTCGAAGCACGGCCGCCACCGGGGAGACGACGACGTCGGGGGGGGAGGCGGAGGCGAGGCGATCGAGTGCGTGGATTCTCTCGGCCCGGATGAAGTCTGCCGGACTCTCCCGTTCGTAGGGCAAAACCTCTTCCTCCGGAAGCAGGAGGACGTCGAGCTCCAAGTCGAAGAGCACGGCGCCCGAGCGGATCTCCTCGACAAGACGGAGGGCCCGGTCCGGCGTGGAGGTGAGGACCCAGAGGATTTCAGAACGCTGCGCCTTCCTGAGAAGAGAGGGGAGAAGGGCAAAGGCTTCTCGGGACAGCCCCTGGATCTCCTGGGAGAGCATCGGCGCTCCGGCCGGGGGAATCGTTAAAGACAGGGCTTCGAGGGTGCGGGTCAGGGGGGTCGGTGTCACGCGAAAATCAGCTCTCGGGCGAGGTGTAGCGGTCGAGGATCCGCTCGATGAGACCGGTGGTCGAGGAGTCGGGAAGGAGCGGGATCGAGCGTACCTGACCCTTCCGGGCAAGGACGAGGGAGCTTCCGACGATGCGTTCCACCGGCCAGTCGCCCCCCTTGACCAGAATGTCTGGCAGAAGCATCTCGATCAACTGGAGCGGGGTCTCCTCCCCGAAGAAGGTGACGTAGGAGACGCAGGCGAGCGCCGCCATCACCCGCGCCCGATTGTCCTGGGGAACGATCGGGCGGAGGGGGCCCTTGAGGGTGGAGACGGAGAGATCGGTGTTGAGCGCCACCACGAGAATATCGCCAAGCTCCCGGGCCTTTTCGAGGACCTCGATATGGCCCGCGTGGAGCAGGTCGAAGCATCCGTTGGTAAAGACGACTTTTTCTCCGGCTGCCCGACGGGGAGCCAGCGCCGAAAAAAGAGCCGAAGGGGTCAGTATCTTCTCCCGGGTCCCCGTAAAAGGTCTCTCCAGGCGGGGGGATTGGGTCATGAAAGCGGATTCCTCAGGCTGGCGTGGAGAAGAGAATGTCTTCGACCATCTCGCACAGGGCATGGCCCAAAGTGATATGGGTCTCCTGGATCCGGGGAGTGAGCGGGGAGGGAACGATGAAGGGGATCTCGACGAGATCCTTCATCCGCCCCCCGGAGCCTCCTCCGAATCCGATCGTCCGGATCCCGATCTCGCGAGCCTTCTCGAGGGCCAGAAGAACGTTTTTGGAGTTTCCGCTGGTGCTGAGACCGATGGCGAGATCTCCCGGCCGTCCGTAAGCCTCCATCTCCCGGGCAAAGACGAACTCGTATCCGTAGTCGTTGCCGATGCTGGTGAGCGTGGGCATGCCGGTCCCGAGCGCGATGGCGGGGAGGGCCTTTCTGTTCTTGTAGAAGCGGCTTACGAGTTCTCCCGCGATGTGGGCGGCGTCGGAGGAGGATCCTCCGTTGCCGAAGATCAGGAGCTTGCCCCCCTTCTCGAAGGTTTCGACGATCAGGCGGGTCGCCTTCTCCATCAGGGGCAGGGAGGTGCGCAAAAACTCCTCCTTCGTCCGGATGCTGTCGCGAAAAACGGCTTCAAGTCTTTCCGAGAGGGTCTTTGAGTCCATGGACATGGAAAGGGTTGCCTCCTTAAAAAATGAGGAAGTGGTGTCAGGCCTGCTGGCGAGTCTTCTCGAAAGCCCGCCGGAAGCGTTCGGTCGCCTCCCGGACGACGCGGTCGTCGTGGCAAGTCGAAAGGAAGAGGGCTTCGAACTGGGAGGGGGGAAGAAGAAGTCCCTCGTTTCTGGCCTCCTGGTGAAAAATGGAGAAGAGGCGAACGTCGGAATGCTCAGCCGACGCCAGGTCGGTTACCTTCTTGTCGGTGAAGAAGAGAGTCATCATCGACCCCATCCGGTTGATCTGGAGGGGGATCCCAACCTCTCTGGCCGCAGAGGCGATGCCGTCGGCGAGGATCCTGGCCTTTTCCTCAAGGAGGGAGAAGAGGGCCGGGGTGCGGAGCTTTGTCATGGTGGCAACTCCGGCCGCCATGGCGACCGGGTTCCCGGAGAGGGTTCCCGCCTGGTAAACCGGACCTTCCGGGGCGACCATGCGCATGATGTCCTCGCGGCCTCCGTAGGCTCCCACCGGCATCCCCCCGCCGATGATCTTTCCGAGAAGGGTCAGATCCGGTTCCATGCCGAAGAGGACCTGGGCTCCGCCGTAAGTCAGCCGGAACCCGGTGATCACCTCGTCGGCAATGAGAAGGGCTCCGTTGTCCGCCGTTACGTCGCGGGCGGCGATAAGGAACTCCTCGTCCGGCGGAACGACCCCCATATTCCCTGCGACGGGTTCGAGGATGAGGGCCGCGACCGTCTTTCCCTCCCGCGCGAAAAAGCTCTTGAGCGCGGCGGTATCGTTGTAAGGAAGAACGATGGTGTCGTGTACGACAGCCTCGGGGACGCCGGCCGAGGTCGGAATGCCGAAGGTGGCTCCCCCCGAGCCGGCCTTGACGAGAAGGGCATCGGAGTGGCCGTGGTAGCCTCCGGCAAATTTGACGATCCGGGTCCGTCCGGTAAAGGCTCGCGCCAGCCGGAGAGCGCTCATGGCCGCCTCTGTGCCGGAGTTGACGAACCGGATGCGCTCGAGTCCGGGGACTGCGCGGGTCAAGACCTCGCCGAGATGGATCTCAGGCTCGGACAACGCGCCGAAGGAAAGTCCTCGGGAGGCCGTGTCCGAAATCGCGGCCAAAACGTCCGGATCGGCGTGGCCAAGAATAAGAGGCCCGAAGGAGAGAACAAAATCGATGTACTCCCGGCCGTCGACATCGGTGACATAGGCGCCCTTGCCCTCGCGGATGACGATGGGGTGACCGCCCACAGCCTTGTAGGCCCTGACCGGACTGCTCACTCCGCCGGGAAAAAGTCCGCACGCCTTTTTGTAGCCTTCTTCAGAGTTCAAATGACGCTCCTGTCGTGTTGGGACGGCTTGCCGATGGAAGAAGAGGGAAAGTTCTCCCAATATAAGCGAATTTCTTATTGTAACAGATTCTGAGGGGATCGAAAAGGGGATTGAACGGGGAAAGAGGTCGCCCCCTGTCGGGGGGGGGACCGGAAGCCCTTCGGGAGAGATCTGTGGGGGGGAAGGGGCGTCTTGCGAGGGGGCTCGCCGGAAGGGTTTTGCGCAAGAGGGACGGGGGTTCGCAACGCGTCCTCAATACCCGGTACTGCCTGCGCTTTGAAGGAGACGATAGGTTGCCATGACCGCCCCTCCGATAAAGACAAGAGAGATCAGGGAGGGAAGAAAAAGCCGCACTTTGGCGGGAAGTCGGCTCTGGCGCGCCAGAAGACGGTCGGAGAGCAGGCCCAGAAGGATCGCCCCGTAGAGAGATCCGACAACGACGAAAGGGATCTCGACATACTCCAGGGCAATGAGGAGAAGTCCTCCCAAGGCGATCCCCGGCTCGACTCCCGAAAGGGGAAGACGTCCGGGTCGGACTAAAATCATGGCGAGCCAGATTGAGGCCAGTCCTCCGGAGAGTTGCCCGAGAAGAAGACTTCCCGAAAGAGGCGAGAGGGCGCCAAGGGTCGCGGTCGACAAAAACAGAGAGAGAAGCGCCGGTCTCCCTATGCCGGAGGGCTCGTCCCGCCGGGCCGCATAAGTTGCGAGAAGCCAGAGGAGAAGGACTTCCGGGAGGAGAAGAAGGTCTCTCCCTGAGGCCCGGTGCAAAAGAGGAAAGAGAAGGATGAATGAGGAGACCCCGACGGCCAAACTCTCGACAATCCACGGACGAGTCCTTCCGGAAAAGGCCCGGAAGACAAAGGCGAAAAGGAGGAGCGCCGGGAGCCAGTCCATCGGCCGTGCCGGATCGAAAAAGTGCAGGATCGCCTGTCTGTCGAAGAGGAAGAAAACGAGAAGGACTCCTGCGAGAGCGGAGAGGTCGGGGAGAAAAGGTTTCTCCAGACCCTTTGCCTGTCGTCCGAGAAGGAAAAGGAGCCCGGCCGTTAAGGCGAAGGGAATCAGCGCGGGCTTCATGAGGTCTATCGCCGGAATGACCGAGAGAGTGTCCATCAGGGTTCCTAGATGAAGGGGCAGGGACGGAGACCGTCCCTGCCGGACAGGTTACTTTTGGGTGCGGATTCCTTCGACGCTGATATAGAGGTGGATCGTGTCTCCGATCATGCCCGGATAGGTGGTGATGCCGAAATCGCTTCTCTTGATGGAGGCCTCGGCATCATAGCCAGAAAGATATCCCCCCCAGGGTTTCGGAAGGGCCGAGACATCGCCGGCGCCAACTTCGTGAATCTTGAGTCTGACCGTCCGGGTCTGGCCGTGGAGGGTCAGCTTTCCGGTCAGCACGCCTGCATTCTTTCCGGTTTTTTTGAAGGTATGGGCTTCGAAGCGGATTGTCGGGAAGGTTCTGGCATCGAGGAAGTCAGGGCCTCTCAGGTCCTTGTCGCGCATGGCGTGATTCGTATCGATGCTAGATGCGGCGATCTTGATGACGACGTCGGTCTTGCCCGTGTCGAGCCGGTAGTGTCCCGAGATTTTGTCGAAACGGCCGACCGCCGTGGCGACCCCCGCGTGGCCTACGGTGAATGTGACGGAGGTGTGGTCGGGGTCGATCCTGTAAAGGCCGGAGGGGTCGCCGGAGGCATTCTTGTAGGAGGCCGCCTGTGCGAGAGAGGGGGAAAGGGGGAGAACAGAGATCAGGGAAAATGCGAAAGCCGGGGCAAAATGGCTGAGCCAGGAGCGCCGCGAGATGGTGGGCTTCATTTCGAATCTCCTTTATGGTGTTTGGGTCTGACGTTTGGAGAGGGGGTTCCGGCCCCTTCTCACGCATTTCAGGAATGACTCGAGATGAGTGTACCCCAATTATAGTTTTAATGCAAACATTATTTATTCGTTGAAGAACGGAGAACCGGAGAATAGAATGAAGTAAACCGGCTGGACTATCGCCGAAAGGGGAGGGTTCGCATTGGGGAAGTCGCCCGAGGAGATCAAAAAAGAGCTTGCCGCGCATATCGGGAAGATGGTCTGCCTCTGCCGCGACTCGTCCTGGCTCTGTCTCGAGCGGTCGCTTGAGCTGGACTGGGGAGGTGGGGGCGGAGGCGAGATGGAGGAGAAGTTTTCCGATCTCGACCGGCTTTTTTCCGGACTTCTCGAAGAGATCACCCGGGACGGCTCGCGCCCTTCGCTGGCGAGGGTGGCCCGGAAGTCGGAGTTTCTAGAGGACCGCTTCGAGGAGCTCGACAGCCTTCTCCGGAATCGTCCGCGTCGAAAGCGGGCAGCGCTTCCCTGGGAAAAGTTTTTCCGGGGGGCGACCGAGGGAGGGGATTTCAATGGGCGAACGGGTCGGGAGCTTCTCGGAAAGCACTGCCGGACGCTCGGAGTTCCCGAAACGGCGTCTTTGGACGAGATCCGCAGGAAGGTGCGGACCCTTCTCAAGGAGCACCACCCCGATATGCGCGCCGGGGACCGGAGCGGAGAAGGACGGATGAGGGAGATCCTCGAGTCCTACGCCTTTCTCAAGAGAGCGTTCGGGGAGAAGCTTTGACGGCAAACAGGGAGGAGCAAAGCATGGAGCCGGTCGAGATCAACGATCCGGAAAAGATACAGGAAATGTTGAGGGGAATCGTCCTGACAGGCTCGGGATTCGTGACCGCATGCCTTCTTGAGGATGTCTGGGATGCCGGTCTTACCTATCCCGACTACTTCAAGGCGGGAGGAGAGGACCCCACGGCTTCCTATAACGGCCGTACTCCCGCCTGGGAGACCTATCACCTTCGCCAGGGAAAAAAGGTGGTGAATGTTTACGGGATGGGGTCCCGGGGACGTCGGATTCATGTGACAGAGACGCCGTGAATCTCTCTCGGGCCGGGTCCGGACGGAATAACGAAGACAAGTGAGGAGTATTCAAAAATGCTGTTTGACGAAGATATTCTCGAACATGTGCGTCTCGTCGCCCGGGAAGGAGATCGCTCCGGAGAGGATCGGGAGTTGGTCGAGATCCTTGCGATGCACCCGGAGTTCGACTCCCTGTGGAATGATCCGTCTGTCGATCCGTCCCGTCCGCTTGAAGTTGGCGAGACGAAGGTCAACCCCCTCGTTCACGTGGCGCTTCACCTCGTCGTCGGCCGCCAGATCCGGCAGGGAGTCCCGGCCCAGGCAAAGAAGGCCTACCTCCATCTTGTCGAGAGGGGAGAGGAGCCGCATGAGGCCCTTCACCGGATGATGGGATGCTACGGAAGTCTCTACTTCGAATCGGTTCGGAAGAATGACTCCTTCGACGAGTCTCTCTATGCTAGGAGCCTCTCCCTCCTGTAGTCCCGCCCTCCGGTCGGAAGAGACTCCGTTCGAGGACCGGACGGAAATCAGAAGGCGGTCGTCCTTGACTTGACCGGCCTTCGGAATTTAAAATTGACGGACCTCATCATAAAACTCTGACGGCTGAGCCTTCGGTGCCCTGCCTGAAAAATGGTGAATTCCATTTTTTCAATTTCCCTCGTGTGAGTGGCTATCGGAAAGTCGGATCTTGCCCCTGTTTTCGGGTCGGGTCTGTTCGGATAGACGGCCGCCGAAAGCCGTCCCTTCTGACCGGAACGTTCGGAAGAAGACACTTTTCGGTCAGGCTATCCTTCAAATGACATGCCGGCAAATGACATACCGGCGACTTCGGACGTTCAAGGTCTGACCGTATCTAAATCGAGGAGTGTAGTCATGGCGACGCAAACGGATTCCAGGGTTCCCCAGATTGGCCAGCGCAACAAGAAGGGCCAGCTCATTACGGACCCGCAAGAACTTTTTCTGAATTCAACACGCACCCCTTACTTCCTGACCGGCTCCGAGGTTATCCGCGAGGCCGTCAGACGTTCAAGCGTCGACTTTTCTGTGGCCTACCCCATTACGCCGCAGTCGGAGGCCTCGTCCCTTGTCGGCGAGCTTTACGCCGAGGGATATGTCGGGGATTACATGCGCGGCGAGTCCGAGTTTGCCGTCATGGGACAGTGTGCCGGCGCAGCCTTCGGAGGAGCCCGGGTCTTCACGACGACGGCAGGTCCGGGAACGCTCCGTGCCTTCGAGAACTTTCCCATGTGGGCGGGGAGTCGTCTTCCCATCCAGGTCGTCTTTACTGTCCGGGGCATCAACTCTCCCCTGACCATTCAGCCCGACACGCTTGAGATCGCCTTCATGCTCGAGACCGGCATGCTTCTCTGGCATGCAGAGTCAGCGCAGGACCTCTTCGATTTCATGCTCAAGGGTTATTATGTGGCCGAACAGCCAGAGGTGCACCTTCCGATCGGCGTCATCTGCGACGGCTTCTTCGTCACCCACACCAAGGACATGGTCATGATGACGCCGGAAGATCAGGCTCTGCCCCACTACGACCCCTACCGGAGCCCGGTGGTCTGTATGGACATGGAGGTTCCCCCGGTCCGGATGATGCGCGATCCCTTCGTCATGAAGTCGAACTACATCAGCTATATGACCCATGCCAGCTGGCAGCTCGAAATCCGGGCCGCCATCGAGCGCTCCCGGAAACATACCATTCCCCTCCTTGACGGACTGATCGAGGTGGAGAACGGCGATGCGGAGATCATGCTTGTCGCCTCGGGAACGGCCGTCTCCCAGGCCCGTGAAGCCATCCGCCTTTTCCGGGACAAGGGAGAGCGTGTCGGCCTTGTCAAGATCAAAACGCTCCGTCCCTTCCCGACGGAGGAAATCCGCAGAGCGACCGAACATGCCAAGCATATCTTCGTTCCGGAGTTCAACGTGGCGGGATGGCTCGCCCGGGAAATCAAATCCACCATTGACCGCAACCACAGGGTGGTGGCGGGTCCCCACGTGGCCGGAGGAATGACCATGCCTCCGGAGATCATTGTCGAGGAAGTCGAAAAACATATGGCACATCGCCGGAACAAGGAGCTCGTCCATGGCTAACCGAATCCAGATCAACAAGGAATTTGTCGATATCATGCCGCAAGACTATCTCGATCTTGTGGAGAGCGGAACCTATGAAACCCCCAACCGCGGCTGGAAAGACTTTGGAACAGCGACAGAGCTTATCGCCGAGCACTCTCTCTGCGCGGGATGTCCGGAGTCCATCGCCTTTCGCCATATCATGGCCTCTATCCCCAATCCGGAAGATACGGTCATGGTCGGCTCGACGGGCTGCACGAGCCTTGTCTTTCCGATGATCGCGGTCCACAACATCCACTCTCTTTTCGGAAACCAGAACGCGATCGCGACCGGTCTCAAGAGGGCGCTGGCCGTCCGTTTCCCCGACCGGGTCAAGGACGTCATCGTCCTCGCCGGGGACGGGGCGACCGTCGACATCGGTCTCGACATGACCCTCCAGTCCTGGTTCAGGAAGGAACGGTTTACCACCATTTGCTTCGATAACGAGCTGTATGCCAATACCGGAGGACAGGAGTCCGGCCTCATGCAGAAAGGCTTCCTCGCGAAGATGGCCCCGGTCGGAAAGCGATTCGAAAAGGTGCGTCTGCCTGAGATTGCCCGGGAGTCCGGGTGCGACTATGTCGCCATCATGACGGCCAGCAAGCCGAGCCTCGTGGAAAAGGTCATCAAGCAGGCGGTTCTGATCGCCCGCGAGGTGGGCCCCACCTACATCCAGATCTACACCCCCTGCATTCTCGAAATCGGCAAGCAGAGCATGGAGGGTCTCCAGGAGATGCGTACCTCGGAGGCGCCCGGAGAACGCTTCAAGTTCCGGGAGTTCATCTCTCCCGAGGCGCAGTCCTTCCTCGACGGCTTGGCCGAAAAGAAGAAGGCCGAAAAGATTGCGACCACAACCTAACGAGCGGGAGATCCGATGAAAAAACGTATCAATATCCGTATGTCGGGGCTGGGCGGCCAAGGGGTTGTCACCTCCGCCCACCTCATGGCGATGGCCGCCTCCCACGAGGGAAAGTTTTCCATCTCCAACCCCTTTTTCGGCGCTGAAAAGCGCATGGCTCCCGCCGAGTCCTATGTGCGGATCGGGGAGGAGAAGATCTTCGACCGGGGCGAGCTGGTCTTTCCGCATGTGGTCATGGTCTATCATCCGCAGGTCATCACCATGGGAAAGAGCTACACGATGCCCTTCTATTCCGGCATCAAGGATGGGGGTCTCGTCATTATCAATGACGACATCGAGCTTCTGACCGAAGAGGAGAGAAGCGACCTCGCCAAAAAGAATGTGACGGTCTATTATGTTCCCGCCACAAAGATCGCGCTCGAGATCGCCGGGACCGAACTTGCGACGAACATGGGCATGCTCGGGGCTCTGGCCGGTCTGACCCATGCCGTGACGATGGATGGCCTCGACAAGGCCCTCCAGGACCGGTTCGGAAAGAAGTATGTCGCTTCGGGCGGCACGGCCACCCTCGACGAGGCCATCAAGAAAAAATTTGCCAAGAAAGAAATGCTTCTCCAGAAGAATCTCGAGACCATCCGCAGGACCTTCGACGAAGCCGAAGCCTTCGCCAAAAGGAACCCCACCTTTGCGGTCAACGTGAGCTAACCTCAAAACGAGTCAGGAAGGGTAACGATGTACAATGTGGCAGAGGTGAATGCCGAAGCATGCGTCGCCCAGAAAGGGTGCAGGCTTTGTATCATGTATTGTCCGGAGGCCAACTGCATCCAGATGGACATGAAGAATATGAAGGCCGTTATCGTCGAGGCCCGCTGCAAGGGGTGCGAGCTCTGTGTCGTGGTCTGTGACGCGGCCAAGCATAATGCGATCAAGATGGTTGCCCGATAGTGTCCCCCGGGCAGATCTCGTGAAAAGTCCTAAAGGCGGGAGGGCTTGCCTCCCGTTCCTTCCTTCCCCTTCGAGATCTTCCCGGAGCATCGGACGATGAGTCCGACGGGACCGAAGGGAGGAGAGAAGGATCTCTCCGAATTTTTTTTGCAAGTGGAGCGGGCCATCAAGGAGTTCCATGCAGAGCTCGATGCGGCGAACGGTCCGGAGGCTGCTAAGAATTTGTCCCCTGAGGACAGGAAGGCGCGTTTGGTGGCGACTCAGGCCTTGCGCGATAGCGCCACTATCTATCTTGACTGGGGCTGGCATTATTTGAGCCGACTCTACGATCTCCCCAATCCCCATGCCCAGGAATTCGACGAAGACGATCTGGTTTAGGCTCTCACTCTCCTTCCCGCATCCTTGGGTCCGTATCGGGCAGAGGGAGTCTTCCCACCGCTCCTAATGGCTCCTGAAATCCTGCAAAAAACCCAATTCTTCCACAGCGCGTCTGAACGGCAAATCTCTCGTAAAAACCAAAGGACCCGTCAGAAAAATCCCTTAAGCATCTGCATGACTGGGTTGACCTGAGACTTTCCCAAGGAGGAGAGAGGAAGGGAGACGGTATAGGTTTTTTTCGAAAGCTTCGAGTTGTCGGGAACGACCGTGACCTGAAGTGAGAGAGAGGTTCTGTTGGCGAGGGCTTCGTTGAAGGGCACGTTAAAGTAGAGAAGGCCGCCGATTTTTCCGTGGGGAAGAACGATGGCCTTTGTCGGGAAGGCCTTGTAGGAGAGGTCTCGCCCGAAGGCTGTCCTCTGGGGGGAGGGTTGGGAAAAGGGTGTGGGAAGGACCCAGATCATGGAGCCGAGACCGAGGGTGACCACCGTAAAGAGAATAAGACCGGTGTAGTAGAAGGTCTTTTTGATGTTTTCGTAGGGGACGTTTGCCTGCCAGGCAATGTCAAAGGCTTCGGAAGGAGAGATGCTCCGGTAGGATTTGCCAATATAGTTCAAAAGGAGGGTGGAGGGGTCGACATGGACGGTCTGTCCCTCGTTTTCCGAGGCGACGACGAGAAGAACGGGGAGAACATGTTCGCGCCAGAGACCATGGCTTCCGAAAAGGTTGTGGGTGTCCTGGGCAAGATGGTAGGAGCGAAGTCCCAGCGTGACCCCGGTCCCGGGAAGGGTCTTTGCAACCGGCAGCGCCGAGGGATCCGGGTTGGAAAGCGGACGGAAGTGGTAAAAAGAGGTACAGGAGGCGAGGAAAAATGAGAAAAGGGTCAAAAGGACCGTTCCTCTGAACAGGCGGACCTGCCGCCTCTCCTTAGTCATGCTGCCGGTTCTCCGCCTCGTTGGCAAAGGAGATCTTGACGAGAATGCTGTAGGCGTAAACCAGCATCAGGACGATGACGACATAGAGGACGAGTTGAAGAGAGTGGTAGGAGAACATGCCGAACCGTTCGCTCTCCTTGTAGGAGGACTGTGCCTCGACGAGGAGAATCCTTCGGATTGTGGAGATGATCCCGATCAAGATAAAGGAGGCGATGGGAAACCGCCGGCGACCGAGATAGCTCAGCATGATCCAAAGAAGTTCGAGGATGATGACGACGAAAAGCATGTCGTTGATAAGCTGAAGAACGGCTTCTGTGGTAAGCGAGGTCAGATTCAGCGCGGAGTGGACAAGAACGATGATGGCTCCGGACATGAGGAATATGGCGACAATGAGATGGATAAAGTCGTCGATGCGCAGGAGGACCTTGCGGAGCTTCTGGACAAATTCAAGATGGGAGTCGTGGCGAACCACCGGTCTTTCTGTCGGGGGATTCGGAAGATTTGTCACGAGAGATCCTTTCCTGTTGGAGACGGGGAGGCGGAAAACGGAGTTCTGGCGAGGGCCAGGGCAGCCTCGATACGAATAAGGGAGATCTCGCGGCCGGCAAGCAGGAGGACGTCGAAGATTCCGGGACTGACCGTTTTGCCGGTCAGTGCGACCCGAACGGGCTGGGCAAGTTCGCCGAGCTTCTTGTTCAAGGCCTCCCCGATCTGGGTGAAGACATTCTTTATGGGATCGGCCGACCAGTCGGGAAGCGAGGAAAGGGAAACAAGAAGAGGTTCAAGAATGGAGGCGCTTTCAGGTCCAAGGGCTTTTTCCCGGGCGTGGGGATCGATTGCAAGGGTCCGGTCGAGATAGGGAAGAGAAAACTCTGCCAGCTCGAGAAGCGTTTTGGCCCGGCCCTTGAGAAGGGAAACGATCCGGAGGCGGTGATCGGGATCGAAGGACTGGGGCAGCGGTTCGACAAGAGGGGGGAGAAGCTCGGAAACAAGAGGAGAGAGGACAGTGTCGGGAGCGTTCTTGATATAGTGGGCGTTGAGCCAGAGAAGCTTTTCCGGGTTGAAGACGCTGGGCGAGGAGCCGACGTGGTCGAGGTCGAAGTGGGCGATGAGTTCCTCCCGGGTAAAGATCTCCTGGTCCTTGTGGGACCACCCGAGGCGGACAAGGTAGTTGGCCAGGGCATGGGGAAGGTATCCCATTTCCCGGTAGGCCATGACCGAAGTGGCCCCATGGCGTTTGGAAAGCTTTGTCCGGTCCGAGCCATAGATCATCGGGAGGTGGGCAAAGGCCGGAATGTCGGCTCCGAGAGCGTGAAAGATCGGGATCTGACGGGGAGTGTTGTTGATGTGGTCGTCCCCGCGGATAACGTGGCTAATCTTCATGTCGGCGTCGTCGACGACAACGGCGAAGTTGTAGGTGGGCATCCCGTCGGTCCGTAATATGACAAGATCGTCAAGAAGGCCGCTGTCGAAGGAGAGGGGGCCGCGGATCAGATCGTCAAAGGCCACGATCTGGTCCGGTATGTTCCGAAACCGGACGACATGAGGGAGGTCGGCGGAGATCTTCCTGTCGCGGCAGCGTCCGTCGTAGCGGGGAGGAAGCCCTTTGGCCTGGGATTTTTTGCGCTGCTCTTCGAGTTCAAGCGGCGTGCAGACGCACCGGTAGGCGTGACCGCGGGCGACGAGGTCCTCGGCAAGTTCGCGATAGCGGTCGAGACGGGAAGTCTGGAAGATCGGGCCCTCGTCCCAGCTCAGGTCGAGCCAGCGCATCCCGTCGAGGATCGCGGCGATCGCGGCCTCTGTCGAGCGTTCGCGGTCGGTATCCTCAATCCGGAGAAGCATGACTCCCCCGTGGTGGCGGGCAAAGAGGAAGTTGAAGAGAGCCGTGCGGGCGCCCCCGAGATGAAGATTGCCTGTCGGGCTCGGGGCGAAACGGACGCGAACAGGTTGTTTGGGTCGAGAGGTCAAGGGCATGATCCTGAAAGGGGGGAGGAGAAGTCCTCCGATAGGAGATGTCTCCTGTAAAGAGTATCATACTTTGAAGAAAAAAGGAAAGCCGTGATGAGGACTTTCCTTAAAACGAAGAGTCTTTGACCTCTTGTCAGTGACAGGTCTATAATTTCTTCCGGGCTCCCGGCCGACCGGATCGCAGGAATGCGGGGGTGGGGGCGAACGGGGGGACGATGGCGCAGAATCCGAGTTGGCAAGAGGAGAAAAGAACGAAGAGAACAGGCACTTTCTCACAGAGAATCGGCTGGGTGGGGGGGCTTTGGGCTCTTCTGGCTCTAACGGCCCTTGGGTCGCTCCCGGGATGCGGGGAGGTCAAGCCGCTGACTCCGGAGCAGAAGTCCTACATGTCGGCGTGGAAGATCGGAAAGGAGATGGGGAAAGCCTTTGAAAAGGGATCTCCCGAGGCGGTGGAAAACCTTCTCGGCCCCCCCCTGTCCCAGGATCCCAAAACGCATATCGGACTGACCCGGCTTTTTGCCCTTCTCGACAAGATCGACCTGCGAATCGTGATGGATGGCGGAACGATCGACCAGACCGGTCACGATGTGGTCTTTCGCGCCCACTGGACGATGGCCGGGGTCTCGAAGAGCCCGAAGGCCGGGGTCAGGTACTTCCAGACCGGAGAATGCCGTCTCGTCGTCTCGATCGAAAAGGCCCCGAAGCCTTCCCGTCTCCTGTCCCTCTCCGGGGATACCTTCCTCAGGGCGCCGGCCACAGCAAAGTCCCCGGGATGACACAGCGGAACCCTCCGAGGAGCCTGTCGACGGACTTCCTGATTGTCGGGGGAGGGATCGCCGGCTATCAGACGGCGATCAATCTCCTTCCCTTGGGGAGCGTGACGCTCGTCTCCCGGGGGTCGATCGTTTCGGGAAGTTCCTACTATGCCCAAGGGGGGTTGGCGCTCCCGTGGGGCTTCGGCTACGATGCGGTGGAGTCCCACGTGGCCGACACGATCCGGGCGGGGGCCGGGCTTTGCGATCCCGCAAATGTGAGGGTTCTTGTCGAAGAGGCGGAGGAGGCCTATGCGACACTGGTCTCTCTTGGGGTTCCGTTCGACCGCGATAGCGCCGGTGAGCTCCTCCTGACGCGGGAGGCCGCTCACTCCCGTCCCCGGATTATCCATGCCGGGGGAGACAAGACGGGCTCCCTGATCGTGAAGACGCTCGCTCAAAATGTTCATGGGCACGAACGCTTCACATTTCTGACCCCCTTCCGTCTCCACCGGCTCCTCAAGGAGGATTCCGGCCGGGTGGCCGGAGGGCTTTTCATGAGCGAAGACGGTCAGGAATGGGTCAGTGTCCGGTCCGGAGCCACCATCCTTGCCACCGGGGGGTTCAGCGCCCTCTTTGCCCGAACGACCAACCCCCCCTCCCAGGTGGGGGATGCCACTGCGGTGGCGGCGGCGGCGGGCGCCCAGCTCGAGCGCCTCGCCTTCACCCAGTTTCATCCCACGGTCCTCGACCTTCCCGGCCAGGTGCCCTTTCTTCTGACGGAGGCTTTGCGCGGGGAGGGGGGGCACATCGTGGACCAAAAGGGACACCGGATTCTTTTCCGGTACCACCCGGACGGAGAGCTCGCCCCGAGGGACGTGGTCTCCCGGGCCCTCTGGCTTGAGGCCCGGAACCGGCCGGGAGTGAAGCTCTTTCTCTCCGTCGTCCACCTTTCGGAAAACTATCTTCGGCAGCGGTTTCCCCAGGTCTATTTCCACTGTCTCGAGGCGGGAATCGACCTCTCCCGGGAACCGGCTCCGATCCGGCCGGCGGCCCATTTCCAGATGGGCGGTATCCGGACGGACATGGACGGCCGAACCACTCTTTCCGGACTCTATGCCGTGGGAGAGGTCGCGTCGACGAGGGTCCACGGCGCGAATCGACTGGCCTCGAACTCCCTTCTCGAGGCCCTGGTGATGGGCAACCGCGTGGGCCGTACGATCGCCTCCCTGCGCGCGGAAGGGGACCTCCTTCCGCCGGAGGCCCTCGAGGAAGGCGAGCCTTCGCCGGGGGCGACACATGAGCCAGGAGCCCTCTCTCTTGAGGATCTGCGTATCCTCCTCTGGGAGAAGGCAGGAATCGTCAGGACGGAGGAGCAGGTCGCGATGGGGGAGGAGGAGGTCCTTGCCGCCCTGGCCTCGGAAAAGACGGGAGAGACCACTCCAAAAGAGGCGTTGCTTCATAATGCCCTGACCCTCTCGCGTCTTCTCTTCGAGGATCTCAAAACCGCCCCCCGGGTCGGGGCGAACTACTTTGTCGAGAGCCGGAATTCTTGGGGAGGGAGCTCTCCGGACAGTGCCCATGCCGGATCAAAGGAGAAGACAGTCTGATGGCCAAGGATTTTTACGAGAGACTGGGAGTTGCGAAGAAGGCCTCGCCCGACGAGATCAAGAAGGCCTACAGAAAGCTGGCTCGCCAGTTCCATCCGGATGTCAACCCGGGCAACAAGGATGTCGAGCTGCGCTTCAAGGAGATCAATGAAGCCTACGAAACACTCTCCGATCCCGCCAAGCGTGCCGAATACGATGCTCTGGGAATGTCCGGCGGAGGCGGGGGAAGAAGCCGCCGTTCCGCGGCGGAGGAGGAGTCTCCCTTCGGCGATCAGGGGGAGAGGGGATTCGGAGACTTCTGGGATCTCTTCGGGGGGATGGGGGGAGCTCCCTCCGAGGTGCACCTCACCCTTCCCTTTCGGGAGGCGGCCCTGGGGACGTCCCGGACCGTCCTTCTTCCCGGAGATGCGGGCAAGTCTCCCGACAAGGTGAACGTTCAGATCCCGGCCGGGGTCGATGCCGGGATGGCGTTTTCCGTTCAGGCCGGGACCGGTTCCCGGAGAAGGACGATCCGGGTGGTGATCGACGAGGTCCTTCCGGATCCCCTCTTTCGCCGGCAGGGAGCCGATCTCCTTCTCGACTGTCCGGTGAAGCTCTCGGAGATCCACTTCGGGGCTGCCGTCGATATTCCGACGCTCGACGGCGAGTCCCGTCTCAAAATTCCTCCGGGAACGAAGGCCGGGCAGACCTTCAGGCTCAAGGGAAAGGGACTCCGTTCCCCCGTCAGCCACGAAACGGGCCATCTTTATGTGAAGATTCTTCCCGTTCTGCCCCCGACCGTTCCGTCGTCACTTGAGCCCTGCCTCAGGGAGTTCGACAACCACTATCCCCCGGACTTCCGCTGGAAGGGGCGTTCGTGATGGAACGGCGGAACGGTGCGGCCCGAAAAGGGAGGGACAGAGGGTGAAGGAAGGAAAAAGACGACGGGATGAGGGGGCTTCGCTCCCCCTCGACCGGGTGGTCGAACTTTATCGGATCCCCCGGCAGACACTCTCCTATCTGGTCAGGGAGGGCCTCCTCGAGATCGAGAACGAGCCCTGTGCCTCCCTTCGCCCGGAGATGGTCGAACGGGTGCGTCTGATCGTCTCCCTCAGGAGGGATCTGGGGGTGAACATGGCGGGCGTCGAAATTATCCTGAGGCTCAGGCATCAGCTTCTCTGGGCCCGCTCCCAGAAACCCCACGTTTATGGCGAAGCGTGGATCGACGTGTCGGAATAGGACGTTAACGCACCGGTCGGGGCAATACCGGAACAGGCGACCGGAGAAGCAGAGAGGGATCACTATGGATGCGAGCAAGCTGACCCAGAAGTCTCAGGAGGCCCTTCAACAGGCGGTGGATATGGCCAGGCGGGCGGGCAATACGGAGGTGGAGCCGCTTCACCTCCTCCGCTCCCTGATCGGCCAGGAGGCGGGCATCGTCCCAGCAATTTTGAAGAAAATGAATGTCGATCCGAGCGCCCTGTCCGCCCGGGCGGACGAACAGCTGGCCCTCCTCCCCCGGGTGGAAGGGGGGTCGGGGGGGCCCTATCTCTCCCGGGCCCTGTCGACCCTTCTCGACCGGGCGATGGAGGAGACGAAGCCCTTCAAGGACGATTTCGTCAGCACCGAACACATCTTCCTGGCCATGACGCAATCGGCGGGTCCCGAAGGCAAGCTCTTCAAGTCCTTCAAGATCACGAAGGAGGGAACCCTTTCGGCCCTGGCCGAGGTTCGGGGAAACCAGCGGGTGACCGACCAGAATCCGGAGGAGCGCTATCAGGCGCTGGAGAAGTTCGGGAAGGACCTGACCGCTCTGGCCAGACAGGGCAAGCTCGACCCCGTTATCGGTCGCGACGAGGAGATTCGTCGGGTGGTGCAGGTCCTCTCCCGCCGGACGAAGAACAACCCCGTCCTGATCGGGGATCCGGGGGTGGGCAAGACGGCGATCGTCGAGGGGCTTGCCCAGAGAATCGTGGCAGGGGATGTCCCCGAAGGCCTCAAGGACAAGACGATCTTCTCCCTCGATCTCGGCGCGCTTCTGGCCGGGGCCAAGTACCGGGGGGACTTCGAGGAGCGTCTCAAGGCCGTCCTGAAGGAGATCACCGGAGCCGCGGGCACGATCATCCTCTTTATCGACGAGCTCCACACCATCGTCCGCGCGGGCGCGACCGAAGGGGCCATGGATGCCTCGAATCTTCTGAAGCCGGCCCTGGCTCGGGGCGAGCTCCGGGCGATCGGAGCGACGACGCTCGACGAATTTCGCCAGTACATCGAAAAGGATGCGGCCCTCGAGCGGCGTTTTCAGCCGGTCTATGTGGGAGAGCCGAGCGTCGAGGACACCATCGCGATCCTTCGGGGGCTCAAGGACAAGTACGAGATCCACCACGGTGTCCGGATCAAGGATTCGGCGATCGTGGCGGCGGCCGTCCTCTCGCATCGCTATATCTCCGGACGCTTTCTTCCCGACAAGGCCATCGACCTGATCGACGAGTCGGCCGCCCGTCTGCGCGTGGCGATCGACAGCATGCCCCTCGAGCTCGACGAGGTCGACCGGAAGATCCGCCAGCTCGAGATCGAGAAGATGGCGCTCTCCCGGGAAGAGGACAGGGAGAGCCAGGAAAAGAAGGCCGGTGTGGAAAACGAGCTCGAGGAACTGAAGGGACGCTTTTCTGCTCTCAAGACCCAGTGGGATGCCGAGAAGTCTCGTATACAGGAGGTCCAGTCCCTCAAGGCGAAGATCGAGGATGCCAAGAAAGAGGCCGAGACAGCTCTCCGGGAAGGACAGTACGAAAAGGCCTCGAAGATCACTTATGGAACGGTGCCGGGCCTCCAGAAAACGCTTGAATCCGCCCAGGCGGCCATCGAAAAGGAAGGCGAGTCCGGCGGACGCCTTTTAAAAGAGGAGGTCTCGGAGGAGGATATCGCCCAGGTCGTCTCCCGGTGGACGGGGATCCCCGTGAGCCGCATGATGGAAGGGGAGATCCAGAAGCTCCTCAAAATGGAGGAGCGGCTTTCGAAACGGGTGGTGGGGCAGAAGGAGGCGGTCGCCGCCGTCTCCAACGCCATCAGGCGTGCCCGGGCGGGAATCCAGGACCCCAACAGGCCGCTGGGCTCCTTCTTCTTTCTGGGACCGACGGGGGTGGGGAAGACCGAGCTGGCCAAGAGCCTTGCCGAGTTCCTCTTCGACGACGATCAGGCGATGATCCGGATCGACATGTCGGAATACATGGAAAAGCACTCCGTCTCCCGGCTGATTGGAGCGCCTCCCGGATATGTGGGGTACGAGGAGGGGGGGCAGCTCACCGAGGCGATCCGGCGGAGGCCCTATGCGGTCATCCTTCTCGACGAGATGGAAAAGGCTCATCCCGATGTCTTCAACGTCCTGCTCCAGGTTCTCGACGATGGCCGACTCACGGACGGACAGGGCCGGATCGTCGACTTCAAGAACACCGTCATCATCATGACCTCGAATATTGCCTCCGAGATCATCCGCGACTCGGCGGGAATGCCGGAGTCTGAGGTCCGGCCCCGGGTGATGGAGCTTCTCGGCCGATCCCTGCGCCCGGAGTTTTTAAACCGCATCGACGAGATCATCCTTTTCCATCCGCTCTCCATGAGCGAAATTCTCCGCATCGTGGAGATCCAGATGGAGTCGGTCAACCGCCGTCTCAAGGACCAGAACCTCTCCCTTGAGCTCTCGGACCGGGCGCGGGAAGAACTGGCCCAGGTGGGATTCGACCCGATCTACGGGGCGAGGCCCCTCAAGAGGGCCATACAGCAGGCCATCCTCAATCCTCTGGCCCAGAAGATTCTGGGACGGACTCTCCAGAAGGGCGAGAAGATCACTGTGGACTGGGACGGCCAGGCCTTCCTCTTCGATGGATCCGGGGAGGCAGGCTCCTCATGAGCGGAGACGGAAGACCGACGATCAGGGAAGGGTTGCTCTTCACGGAAGACAGGATGCTTTCCGAGCGTATCAGGCGCACCGTCGTCCACTGGCCGCTCGAGATTACGGTCCGGGACCGCTGGACAGGCTGGGGGGAGGTCCCCGAAGACTGTCGTCTCATCCTTTTCGATCGCTCGACCATGGGACCCGTCGAGCTTTCGGACACCTCCTTGCGACTCGTTCTCTCCGGTTCGGGAGAGGAGCTTGTCGAGGCGCTCGAATCGTTTTTGTTCCTGCGGGAGCCCTTTTCCGTTGCCGTGGGCATCGAGCATCTCCTCCATGTCAAATGCCGCCAGTATTTGACGGCGGTCAGCTCTCTCCGGGAGGCGGGATCGGCCTACTCTTTTTTTGTCTCGCTTCTCGACAGGCTTCTCTTGCCTGGAGCCCTTGAGGTGGCACAGGGCAACCAGCAGCGGGCCTCCCGTATCCTGGGCATCAGCCGGAACACCTTCCGGAACAAGATGAAGATGCTTGATGCCGGGGGCGCAACCCGGATCGATAAATGAGTTTCGTCTTTGTTTGCAAATAATTGGGAGATAATTGCTCTGCGGGGAGAGGGATTTTTTTCGAAAAAGTCTTGCCGCATTCTTGACAGATGACTCTTTTCAGTGTAATTTCCCCGATGGACGTAGTATTTTTTAATCCAAACGCGAAAGGGGGGTACCAGGCGATGAAAAAGTCGGAACTCGTGGAAAAGATCTCCCAGGCAGCCAAGATCAACAAGACCCAGGCAAACGACGCTCTCAATGCCGCCGTTGAGGCCATCAAAAAGAGCCTCAAGAAGGACGGCGAGCGCGTGACCCTCCCCGGCTTCGGGACCTTTTCTACGACCAAGAGAAAGGCCCGCACAGGCCGGAATCCTCGCACTGGCCAGGCGATCAAGATTCCCGCAATGCGCGTTCCCAAGTTTTCTGCCGGAAAAGCCTTGAAGGCCGCCGTCAAGTAGACTTCTGCAATGTTGCGGGGCCTCGTTCTCAGGCTCCGCAATCTTCTTCGTTATCTGATCACTATAGGCACGTAGCTCAGGGGTGGAGCGCTACCTTGACACGGTAGAGGTCGGCGGTTCGAAACCGCCCGTGCCTACCATATTTGAAGCCATTCTCCGAATATCCTCCAAAAAATAAATCTCCGAAATTTTCGTCGATCCTTTTGCGGAATGGAAGGGTTCGGGTGTTCATTCCGTTAGCCCTGCTTCGGTGTTTTTCTCGGTCGTCCTGGACCGCGAGTGCTCCGGGGAGTCTCTGCAGGACCGCTTTTCAGCCAACGTTCGATGTCATCGATCCGGAACAGGATCCGTATTCCGACCCGGAATGTGGGCGGGACTTTGAGGGATCTCGCATAAGATATCCACGGATCGAGGGCTCAGAAAGCCCGACCATTCGTGAAAACTCCCGGATTGTGACGGCAATACGATGGTTTCCTGTGACGTTGTCCATTTGCATCTCCATTGACTCCCCTCCGATTTTCATCGACAATCTTAATTACACGAATTACACTATCTGTAATGTAATAAATGTAATCATAGTAACAAATGGAATGTAAATGGGACGCATGTCGGAATCTATCCATACCCTCGTTAAGGATCTTTTTGTCTTGTCTGGCGTGACAAATCTGCAACTTGCGAAAAGTGCCCTGGTTTTTCCGTCGCACCTGTCAAGCTGGCTGAAGCACGGAAAAACGACGATCGGGGTAGACAAGCAGTACCGGCTTCTGGAGGCTTTGGGAGTGTCGGGAGGGACGCTGAGAAAAGATTGGGTCCATGTTTGGAACTGGAAGCTGAAGGAGGCGGATATCGGGCCTCTCGTTCGTACCCTGACGTGGGCGGGTGGGGCCTATGAAATGATTTTTGTTGCCCCGATCGGACGAAACATCACGGAATGGAATTTTCCGCTTCCACTAGCGATCTATGACCGGAAACTTCCGCTCAGGATCTTTCTTATGATGACGATTTCCCCGCTGATTCCGGCGCAGGATCTGCCGCTTTTTGATCCCGGGATGATGCTTCCCGGAAAAATTCACTGGCGTCCTCGTTCCAGGTATCAGGCAGTCCACCCTTCGGGTCATATGGAGGCGCTCCAGATCGAAGACAAGATCTTTGATGAATGGGAGAAGGGGGTCGTTACCGTTGAGGATTATGACCGGATCCTGTGGAAATCGCAGGAGAAGAAGGAGTTCGAGGACTCCAGAACACTGATGGCATGGGAGCCCTTTGGCAGGATGGTTGAACAGAGGGGAGTTTTTCAGCGAGACATTCTTGAGAGGTTCCCGGAAATTGAAAATCCTTCTGAAGAAAAGTAAAACGATTCCGCTTGAAGGTTGGGTACGCGAATGAGATTTTCTGTTTATTCCGGGGGATATTGATGTGACTCCTGAAGAAGTTCGGTCTCTGATCGAGCAGGGCGAAACGCTCAATGTCGAATTCAAGGGGGAACGTTCCGGGTCCTTGAACGACAGGGATTTGGTTGAAACAGTGGTTTGCCTGGCCAATCGGCATGATCAGGAATGGGGATATCTGCTTGTTGGGGTCGAGGATGACGGATTGGTCACGGGAGCCCGTCCTCGTCACGAACATTCGAAAACCAACCTCTCCCGCGTGGTGGCAATGATCGGGAGCAAAACACATCCTGCAATTATCTGTCGAGTGGAAGAGGTAACGATTCTCGGAAAATCTGTTCTGGTTTTTCAGATTCCCAGGGCCGGATCTCCGGTCGGAACTTCCGATGGCAAGTATTTGCGACGGAGACTTGATGGAAAAGGGAAGCCGGAGTGTGTCCCATTCCACTACCATGAAATGCAGTCACAGATCTCCGGCCGTGGCGGATCAGAGTATCTCGCACTTCCTGTTCCGGATGCCACATGGGACGATCTTGATATTCTCGAGTTCGAGAGATTTCGGCGAGCGATTCGGGAAAGTCATGGAATGGGGGACCAGACCCTGATTTCCCTGCCCGACCGGGAATTGGCGAGAGCCCTGGGAGCTGTGGACGGCTCAATGGATCATCCGGAGATACGTCTTCTGGCGCTACTCCTGTTTGGGAAGGAAGAGAGTCTGCGTCGTTTTCTGCCCTCCCATGAAGTGGCTTTTCAGGAGTTGTCGGATACTCAGGTCGTCGTCAACGATTTTTTCCGGTGGCCTCTTTTACGGGTGATGGACGAGTTGCTGGGGCGGTTTCGTGCTCGCTATCGGGAGACCGAGATCCAGGTTGGATTCAAGCGGGTCGGAATCCCGGATTATTCGGAGAAGGCTTTTCGGGAAGCGGTCGCGAATGCCCTGATTCACCGGGACTACACTCGTCTCAATGCCGTGTATATCCAATGGCATAAGGATCGTCTCGAGATCAGTAGTCCCGGAGGACTTCCTGAGGGCGTTTCGATGGATACCCTCCTTGTGACGGCTCCTCACCCGAGGAATCCGAAGTTGGCTGATGCTTTCAAGCGGGCGGGCTATGTAGAACGAACTGCCCGGGGGATCGATACGATCTTTTTCGAACAGCTTCGCAATGGGAGACCTGTTCCCTCCTATGAGCGAACAACGTCGAGCGATGTGGTCCTTGTTCTTTCCAGTGGAGTTCCTGATCTTCCTTTTGTCCGAATGGTGACTGAGGAAGGCCTTGCCGACCGACCGCTGGACCTCGACGATCTCCTCATCCTTCGTGCCTGGTGGGAGAGGGGAACTCTTGCCCCGGAAGAAGCGGCCCGCATCGTGCAGAAATCTCCCGGGGAGGTTCAGGGAAAAATGGACGACCTCATGCACCGGAATCTTCAGGTGAAACGGGTTGAATTGTCCGCCAACGATAATTTGAAGCTACAGGATAAGGCATCCATCACTGTTCGGACTCCTTCTCGTATTACCCATGAGACGAGGAAGGATCTCGAAGAGAAACTTCTTGCCTTTGCAGAAAAGAAGGGATCGATTTCTCGGGCGGAAGCGGTGGGCCTTTGTCAGATCAAGAGCCATCAGGCTTATCGGCTTCTTCAACAGCTTATAAAAGAAGGAAAATTAAGAAAGATTGGAGAAGTAGGACGCGCTGTGCAGTATGAATTTAAGACGAAAAGGCACGAATAAACGCACGCGTGTGTTTTTCGTGCCTTTTTCAGGGATCGGCTAGCCCAACTTTCGGAAAAAATGATAGTTTTGCCCCAAAATCCCACTCCCCCAAAATTCTAAGTCGCTGATATTCCCGAATAGCCCTTCTCAGATTTTCTGAAAAACCCCAAAAAGTACATACTATTTTTAAATAGTACTTGACAATGTAATTTCTTTCATATACAATCACTTACAGGAATAAAGACTCCTTGTTTGTTTTTATCCTTGCGTGTCGGCCTCTTACACTCCTCCCGGAGGAACAATGTTCATCCGCACCTGCAAGAACAAGAAGAAGAACGGCAAGGTCTACCACTCCCACCAGCTCGTCGAGACCCTTCAGACGGAGAAGGGGCCCCGTACCCACATTCTCTTTTCGCTGGGGCGGCTCGATCTCGAGCCCCGCCGCATCAAGGAGCTCGAAGCCCTTTTCCGGGAGAGGCTCGAAGAGACTCCTTCTCCGAAAGCGGGAATCCCTGGGC
>JAJYYA010000011.1 GCA_021801345.1 Nitrospirota bacterium | reverse complement strand
GGCATGACAGGAGGGGCAGTCTTTTTCGGAAGGCTCATGAACCTCGACAGAGGCGGGAAGCTCTGTATGACGTGTTCGCCCCGGGCTCTTTCGGCCGGGCTGATGTCCTTTTTTTCTCTTTGGCCGCTCCCAGGGCTCCTCGAGGTGCATCAACTCTTTCAGCTCGGCGGGCAACAGAGGAGGCGCTGGATCCTTCGGATCGCTTGCGGAATCCTCTTCCGGGGCATCCCCGGAAGAAGGAGGATCGCCTTTTTCGGACTTTTTGCCGTAGAGGTCTTTTTTCAAAGAACGAATCGTCCCCTTCAGCTCAACGATCTCGCGGTCTCGGGAGGCGATGATCTCCTGGTCTTTTTTGTGGCGCTCCTCCCACCAGGAAAGAGTCTGAGTGTGAGGGCAGGTGAGGCAGTGACGATTCGAGTGGAGAAGCTCTTCCGAAGAGGAAGGCCGTTCGATGGGAGCGGAAGAATCGGTTTGGGGGAGGATCTCTGGAGTCTGCATGCCCCCGTTGTAGCATGAAGGGCCCTATCGTGTCCAGTCCCCCCCCTTTTTTAGTCGGGGGACTGGGGGCTCAAGGGTTTAACGAATGCGTACATTGACGCTTCGTGTCAGTAAATAGACGGGACCATGACCGGGGTCTTCATCCCGTGCGCAATGACAGGAGGGCTTGCCACATTTTCGATAGATCGGAGTCAACGATCCCTGTCGCATGTCTGGGAGTTCAGAAATCTCTCGTTTCAATCGTTCGCGTTCTTGTTCAAGCTCCACAAGTGTCGTCGAGTCTGGTCGCATGGGGGGGCTCTCCTATCTGTATTCATCATACACATACAGATATTAGTTGGCAATTCCCCACTTTCTAAAAGTTTCAAAAATCTGACGCTCACCCCCGCAGACGCGTCTTCTTGCAAATAGCCTTGTCGGGGCTTAATATCGACAGAATCGGGGGTTATAGGCCCCGGGAATCCTCCCCCTTTGACTCGGGGTGGCGCGTATTGAACGCTCCGCTCCTCCCGGCGGGGATCTTCCGGGGGAGGCGATTTTCCCAGAATATCTCCCGTGCCTCGTCCGTCTTTTCGGCCGGGCCGGGCCGGCGCATTCCGCTCGGGGGCGACCGGCCCTCAATCTCTTTCGCAACTCAACCAAGGAGCCCAAGCTGACTTTCTCTTCGTCTCCCCGACCCTCCCTCTTCCTCCTGGGCCCGCCCGTGGCGAAAAGCGGCGAGACCCTTCTTATCGGTCCGGCATTCGACCGCCCCCTGGCGCTTCTGGCCTATCTGGCCGCCGTCCCGGGACTCCATCCCCGAGAGGAGCTCGCCCGCCTCCTCTGGCCCGAAAGCCCCCTCCGCCCTGCACTGGCCAACCTTTCTTCGAATCTCTACGCCCTCCAGAAACGATTGGGGGGAGACAACCCCCTCGAGGCGACCCGAACGGGCCTCGGCTGGTCCGACACACCCTTCCCCTTCGACGCGGAGCCGGTGGACGTCAGACGCTACTTTCGGGACTCTCCTCCTCAGGGGTGCGACGGGATCCACTCCCCGATCGTCTGCAAGAACTGCCGGCGCCACCTCGAAAAGCTGAAGGAGCTTGGGAGGCGACCCTTCCTCGAAGGGGCCTCCCTTACCTTCTCACTCCCCTATGCGGAGTGGGTCGAAACCGTCAGAGAGCGCCAAAACTTGCGCCAGTCCGAAATCGAACGCGCACTGTCGTCCGGCGGAGACCCCCTCCCGGACCCTGAGGCCGGACGGTTGCGGCAGGTCCGGGAACGTCGCCAGTTGACAGTTCTGGCTGCCGTTTGCTCCTTCCCCCCGGACACGGATCCCGAATCCCGGATCGCCGCCCGGGAGAGACTCCGGGAGAGGGCCTCCCCCCTCGTTCGGAAGATGGGCGGAACCCTCCACACCCCCCCGGGAGAGGATCTCGTCGCCTTCTTCGGATTTCCGACGGCGACGGAAGACGGAGCGCGAAAGGCAGTCCGCTGCGCCCGGGAGATTCTCGGAGCCGGTTCGCCAAAAGACCCGCCCCTCCGCATCGGCCTCCATACGGGAGAGTCCCTCTCCGACGTGACGCACGGGATTCCCGACGAGGAGGGCGATCTGGTCCGGGAGGCGGGGGCGGCGGCCAAAGCGGGAAAACCGGGCGAGATATCGGCGACATTCGGAACGGTCCGCCTTGTCGAAGACACCGTCTTCGCGGAACGTCGGGGAGCCCCAGCCGCCGAAACCTCCGGACAGACGACGGGGGAGCGGGTCGTCTACCGGATCCTCTCCGACCGGAAAAGTCCGGCGCTTCACCGCATCCCCCCAGTCGGCCGGGAACGGGAGCAAGGGATTTTGTGGGAGGAGTGGAAGAAGGCCCGGAACGAGGGTCTTCGCATTGTCTGGGTCACGGGGGAGGCGGGCATCGGCAAGTCGGCGCTGGTGCAGGATCTGGCCCGAAAGGTCGAAAAAGGGGAGGCGGGGGGACAGGTTCGGACCTTTTATTGCGAAAGCCTCACCCGGGAGACCCCGTGGGCGCCGGCCGTGCGCTTTCTCCGAAGCCGCGTAGGGCTCGACGAGCCTCTTCCTTCCAGAGAAAAACGCTACCGGGTCGAACGCTATCTCCTCTCCCTCGACGCCCCCGTCGCCACCGCCCTCCCCGTCCTCATGCACCTTCTCGAAGGACCGGGCCCCGACTCCCTTGAAATATCGCTCCTCTCCCCGGAGAAGCGCCGCGAGTCCCTCGAGACACTGATCCTCGATCTCGTCGTGCGCCTCTCCTCCCGGCCCGTCCTCTTTCTTCTCGAGGACGTCCACTGGGCCGACGAAGCCACGCTTTCTCTGTCGAAGAAGGCCATCTCGAGGCTTTCCGGCGCCCCCGTCCTCGTCGTCCTGACGGCGCGGGAGAGGAAGACGCTGGAGTCGGCCGGCCTCCCCCCGCCGACCGCGGCCATCGGACTCGGCCGGCTGACCCGAACCGCCTGCCGGTCGATCGTCGCCGCCCTTTCCCGCGAAGACTTGAGTCCGGAGGCCGTCAGGGAGGGACTCGACAGATCCGACGGGGTCCCGCTTTACATTCGCGAGCTGGTCCTGTCGGGACAGTTGGCCCGGGGAGCATCGGGGGAGATTCCTCCGACCCTTCGGGACATCCTGGCCTCCCGCATCGACGCCCTCGGAGAGGAGCGCCGGATGCTCGCCGTGGCCGCCTGCCTGGGCCAGAGCCTCGACCGGGACCTTCTCGTCGCCGCGACGGAGAGGACGCTCGCGGATCTCTCCGGGGCCCTTCGCCCCTCCCTCTGGCTCCGGAGGCTGATCGAAAAGGGGATCCTCGAGGAGGACCGGCCCTCCCCGGACCCCACCTTCGTCTTCCACCATTCCCTTCTGAGGGAGGCGGTCCTGGCCTCTCTCCCGGGATCCGCTCTCCGCGCGATCCACGGAAGCATCGCCACGACGCTCGCGGAGCGGTTTCCCGAAAGGGCGGAACAATCCCCCGAGATCCTCGCGGAGCATCTCAAGTCGGCCGGACGCCCCCTGGAAGCGGCGGAGCGGTTCGCCGCGGCCGGTTCCCGTGCCGCAGACCTGGGCGTATACGGGGAGGCCGCGGCCCATTTCTTCAAGGCAAAAGCCCTTTTCGAAGAATCGGACTCCCCCGGATCCCGCCCGGCCCTCCTCCGCCTCCTCCTTCTGATGGGGCCCGTGGTCAAGTCCTCGTCAGGATACGGGTCGAAGGAGATGAAGGAGATCACCGACCTGGCCTCGGGCCTCTGCGCCACACTCCCGGTGACGGGCGAGGCGGACTTCTCCGCGCTGCTCGGCTCCGCCGCGGCCACGCTCGCCAGGGAGGGGCCGAAGGCGGCGGAGGAAGCGGCGGTTCGCCTTCTCGAGGCGGCGGAAAAGCTCAACAATGCCGAGATCGGAATCCGGGCGGAGGCCTTCCCCGGCTATCTTTTATTCTGGAAAGGGGAGATCGGAAAGGCCCTTTCGGCACTCGAAGCCGTCGAGAAGCGCCTCGCCGAAGCCGGAGAGCGCCAGGCTCCTTCTCCCTCGATTCTCTTCGAAGACCCCGCTCTTGTCGTGCCTTCCAAACTCTGTCTTCTGGAACAGATCTCCGGGAACCCCGACCGTGCCCTCATCCGGGCCGCAAAAGTCAGGGAGCTCCTCTCCCTGCAGCGAAGCCCGAGGACGTCCGGACTTTCCCTCACCCTTCTCGCACTTTTCCACATTCTCCGGGGGGAGCGGGAGGAGGTCGCGAGAATCTCCCGGAGTTCTCTCGAAGTCGCCGAAAAGTACGGATACCGGCAGCTGGAAGCGCTCTTCCGATTGCTGGAAGCCTGGTCCATTTCCTCTCCCGGCAGGGGAAGGACGGTCCCGGTCCTCGAGAGTCGGATCCGGGAGATCCTTCCCGGGATTTTTCCCGTCTATTCGATGGTGGCCGCGGAGATCCTGATGGAAGAAGGCCAATGGGAAAAGGCCGTCGACCTTCTCGGGGAGGCGGGGAGGGCGTCGGAGGAAACGGGCTTCGGCCTTTTTCTTCCGGAGATTCTGAGGCTTAAGGGAGAGGGGACGAGGAAGATCGGAGATCCGGTGCTCGACGAGGCCGCGAGCCTCTTTCTTTCGGCCGCGGATCTTGCCGAAAGATCGGGTTCCGGCTGGTTCTCTCTCCGCTGCGCCCTCTCCCTGGCCCGCCATCGCCCGGGAGCGGAGTCCCGGAAAACCCTTCGTGCGGCGGTCGCGAAAATCGAAGGAGGAGATACGCTTCCGGCCATGCGGGAAGCGCGGGAGGAGATCGGAGGGCCCTCCGGAAGGCGGGCCCGGTAGGAAGAAGAGACCGGGAATTTCTCTTTTGCCGGAGAGACGCGAAAACCTTTGGCCATTTGCCGAAGTTCGAAACCCGGGAAGGCTGCGGCCTCGAACCGTTCCGGCCCTCGTCGCCCGCCTTTCATGCGAAAAGCCTTGCGCCTCTTCGCATGAAAACGGATCCCGACTCGAAAAATCAAGGAAACAGCGTCCGCCGTCTGACCTGCCCTGCGCGGCGGAATGGGAAGAAGGAAAAACCGCGGAAAGAGTTTCAGAGCCTCCCGCCCATCTCCTCAGGAGAAGCGGGGACAGCTCTTGCGTGGGCAGACAGAAAGCCCGGATCCCGGGACGCCCCTTCTGTCCCGCCCCTCCCCGGCTCTCCCCAGAGCTCGACCATCCCCTCGCCCATCCGGTCGTCCTTTCCGACCACGGAGGGAGTATCGAGAATTTCGATCCTGGAGCCCAAGGCCACGGAATCTCTTTTCCCTCCCCCATCCTCGGGAACGACGGAGACGCAGTCCCCCGGACGAAGGCCCCCGATCCGGGTCCGCACGGAAGCGCCCATGACCACCATCGCGCTTTGGAGAGTGCGGCGGCTGGCCGAAAAAACCTGACCGACCCTCCCGATCGAAAGGATCCGTCCGGTGGGCCGCAAGCAGAGGGGGCGGCCCCCGGCCGTCACCCGCGTCTCCCGAATGACCAGAGCAACGGTGTGGCTCCCGGGGATTGTTCGCACCTTCGCGATCACACCCCCGACAATTTTCTTCACAAAAGACCGGGAGGGATCCCCCTCATCCTCGAGAGCCAGGGCGACCCCGCTCTCCGAACCCTGGCAGGCGGCCAGCGACAGACCGAGACTGACGACCAGCCCGCCGAAGAAACTCTTCCCGCTTCTTATCCCGAACGTCGTTTCGATTCTTTCCATCTTTCCCCTCCTTGAGATCCTTTTCCCCGGACCTGACGTCCCGGCTTTTCCTGTGCTCGCGAACAACGTTGCAACTTTCGGACCATAATAACCATATGCATTACACAAATAGATATTTTGTCATTTCCCCGTAAGACTCCCCCTCAGACATTGGAGAAAAAATCATAAAAATGAAACATCAGCGACCTTTTTGTAATAATAATGACAAAAAAACTACAAGATATGCCCGCGGCGCCGATGCCGGCAGGACAATCCTCCGACAAGAAGAGATCCGATCCCCGACCTCATCCCCCCACCGGATCTTCGCCGGACTCCTCCGACCGACTCATTGTCCATCGAAAGGGCCCCTCAGGTCCATTGGCCTGCCGGCCTCCCCTTTTGGCCACTTGACCATGCGAGCCGGGAGAGGCCCCTCGCCCGGAAAGGACCCGGGACCGGAGCCGACATGATCGGCGCGGCTTTCGCCTTTTCCCGCGCCCCTCTCGAGGGTTCGGGGGGAGAGCCCCTCGGGCCGGCTGTCTTCACCCTGTTTCAACGCGCATTCCCTTCCCGGTTTTCAAGAGCCGGCTCTCGGATCCGCCCCGGACAAGCGGCCCCTCCGGGAGAGGGCTCCGGATCGACGAGGGGCCGTCTTTTGGCATCGCTTCGATTTCGTGCCCCGTTTCCGGGAATCTGGAATACGGCCGCCCGGTCGTGATAGACTTTTCCGGGTCGAAGCACGATCGATTTACCGCATAACTCTTTCAAATCAATAAATATTTAATATTTTCATAACGTTTGGCATATTTTACCGAAAAGCGCCGTAAAGCTTTGGCCTTCAGGGCGGTGATATAAGGAGTGCCGTTTATCTCTGTTCTGGGGTAGAATGCACTTATGAAAACCCAACGGGCCTCGAAAAAAACGGACGTTAAAGACGTCACAAAGACGCTCAAGCTTCCGCTTCTGGACCTCAATGCCGTCAAGGCCGAGGAGTTCTCCCGTCTCGGTGTCTTGAACACCGCCCTCGCCAACCGGATCCTGGCTCTCCCCTTGGAACAACGGCGTTCTTTGACCTCCAGGGACTTCTCCGACCAAGAACTCGGGTCCGCCTGGGTCAACCAAACGATCCGAAACGTCCATGCGTCCAGGAGAGCCAAAACGTTTCGGTCTCTCCCCCTGGAAACCAACAACCGAAACGGGGGTCTCCACAAAGTCGGAAACACATGGTCCACATGGCACCGTT
>JAJYYA010000013.1 GCA_021801345.1 Nitrospirota bacterium | reverse complement strand
GGGAGCGGACGTAGGAGAGAAGGATCGGGTAGGCCGTCTCGGCCTCCGTGCCCTCCGGGACCCCGGCCGGTCCCCGGAGCATGCGGACCACGGGGTAGAAGGGGCTCTCCATGGACTGGGGGAAGCACTCGACCTTGCGGAGGAAGGCCTCCCGGAGCACGGGCTGGGAGAGGAAGGCGCGGAGGAGGGCGCTTTTGCCGATGCCCGCCTCGCCCTCCACCACGAGGACGCCTCCGCTGTTTTTTTCCAAGAGATCCCGGAGGATCGCGAGATCTCTCTCCCGGCCGAAGAGGGGAGGGGGGGCCGAGTCGTCTCCGGCCTCCTTCGCGTCTCCGGTCTCTCCCCGAAGGAGGAAGCCCTTGGTCCGTTGCCCCAGGATCCGGATCTCCCCGGCCTCCTCCAGGAGGAACTGCCCCTTGAGGAGACGGGCGGCGGAGCGGGAGACGAGGATCGTCCCGCACTCCGCCTGCATCGAGAGGGCCAGGACCGACCGGGAGACCGTCCCGGTGGGGTCGGGGGGAGCCCCGGGAGCGCCGCGGAGGATCCTTCCCGAATGGATCCCGCAGACGAAAGGGATCCTCGGGCCGCTCTTCGCCCCCCGCGAGTGCACGAGGGATTGAATCGCAAGGGCCGCCCGGGCGGCGCGTCTGGCGGCTCCCTCCGGCTGTCCGGAGATCCCGAACCAGAAGAGGAAGGAGCGTGTCTCGCGGCGGCCGGGGGTTCCCCCCGCCTCCTCCGCGATCTTTGCCGCACGATCGAGGAGGGAGGCGATCTCGGGGAGGATCTCAGATGCGGCCTCCTCCCCCCCGGCGGCAGGAATCTCGACGTAGAGGGCGGTGGCGGGACGCCATTCGGGGGAGAAGGCCAGATCCGGAAAGAGCGGTTCGCGCAAAGCGGGAGGGGAGAGCGAAGGCGTCCGGGAGGGGGCTCTGATCTTTTCGTAAATGGCGCGGGTCTCGGCGTCCGGCTCCACGCCGAGAGCGTCCCGGAGGGTCTTTCTGCAGGTCTCGTACTGAGCCAGGGCGGCCATCGTGTTCCCGGATTCGGCCAGAAGGAGCATCGTGCGTCCGTGGCAGGCCTCGTCTGTAGGGTCCATCGCCAGGGCTCCGGAGAGGACGGCCAAGGCTTCGTGGGGCGTGCTGCGTTTTTCGTAGAGGCGGACGAGCCGGTTTACGCTCCATCGGACGCGAATCTGCACCTCCTCCCGTTTTCCGGCAAGCCAGACCTCGAACTCTTCGCAGCCGGGGAGGGAGAAGGCGTCCATGAAGGGTCCGCCGATCTCCCGGATCCCCCGCGCAAGGCGGACTTCGCAGGAGGGGCAGTCTTCCGGGTCGTGGAAGAGGGCGCAGGAGGGGGGCGGCGCGAGAAGACGGGAGACGTCGGTTTCGAGGGGAAAGTCCGGGTTCAGGCGCACGGGGGGCCTGGTGTCCAGAAAAACGGGCAAGAACAGAGGAGGTCCCCCGGGGATGTCGAGGGCGGTTCGTAGAGAGTTGAGGGCCTGACGCAGGCTGTTGCCGGAACGACCGGGGGGGGAGTCGGGCCAGAAAGTGCTGGCAAGAAAAGGCCGGTCGAGACCTTTTGCCGTTCCCATCGTCAGGGTGGCCAAAAGGGCAAGATGCTTCTTGTGAAGTCGGACGGGCTGGCCCTCCGACAGAACCACGGGAGGGCCAAAGAGCCTGAGGTCGAACATGCGGGAGGCTCCTTCGATGTCTTCCGCCAAGTTCTCGTTTCCGTCTCCGGAGATTCTAAGGAGGCGTCTCCGGAATGCTTTGGCCCATCATAGATCGAAGGCGGGATAACAGGCAAGTGACGCAAGAATAGCAAGAGCGGAAGATCCGGTTCTGATCTCCTGAGGCGATAAGAAAAGTCCGGATCTTTCAACCGGATCTCTGGGAGGAGAAATTCCTGCTTAGATCCATTGACCGAGAGGCGCCTTCCGGGCGAAAATTGCGGGAGGAAAAGGGAGGAGGGGCAGGATGTCGGAGGACGATAATATGGACGAAAATCCCGGGAGCCTCCCCTGGCAGACGGGATCTCCCGGTCCCTGGCGCCTTCTCGTCTACGGAGGTCCTCCCCGCGGCACTCTCCTGTGGATCACGCGGGGAATGCTCGTTTTGGCCCTTCTCTCGCTGGGTCTTTTTACGGTGACCCGGCTTCTCCTTATCCACTGGGTCTTCCTCGTGCCGGCCTCCCTGGGATCTCTTTTTTTGCTGGGAGCCCTTTACGTTCTCCTCGAGATGCGCCGCCCCCCCGTCGCCGTTCTCGAACTCCGTCCGGGCGAGCTCTCCTACCGCGAGGGGTCCCCGGACGTTCGCGGGCGGAAGTCCGGGGAAGGGATCCTCCTTTCGCTTGCCGATGTGGGACTCGGGGAGTCGGATCCCTCTTGTCTTTCGCTTGTTCGGCTCGATACCGGAGAGAGCTTCGCCCGGGTTCCCCGGGAGGCAGTCCGCGACGTCTCCCAGTTCGAAACGATCCGCCGATACCTTACGGTGCCCCCTTCCTGCCGGCCGCCGATCCCGCCCCCCGGTCCCCCGAAAAAGCGCCTCTACCGGTGGTTTCTCCTGTCATGGGGGGTGATCGTTCTCCTGATGATCCTCTGGGCCCTCTACGAAAACTACGCCGCTCCCCGCTCCTACGAGCCCTTCAGCAACCCCTGACCGGCCTTCCTTTCCTGCCCGCTTCGCATAAGGTCAAGGGCGTTCCGTCGAATTCTTTCAGAGACAAGTCTTGATTTTTTCTTCAGAATGACGAATTCTTGTAAAAGATTGATAAAACTTTGAATATGGTTTTATCTCAAATGACTCGTCCGTTTTTTTCGAAGAAAGAGAGACATATTCCGATGTCAAGGCCGTCTTCCCGAAAAACCCGCATCCCCTTCTGGCTTCTCCGCGCCGTCGCCTTCTATTTTCAGCGCGTCGGCCACCGGGCGGCGATGAGCTCCGGTGTGGCGCTCGGGGATCTCTGCCGGCTCCTTCTTCGTTCGAAGCGGCGGAGGGTCTGCTCCAATCTCGAAAAGGCCTTTCCCCATCGGGCGGGAACGGTCTTTCTCAAATGGACGGAGGTCGAGGTCTTTCGGCATTTCGGCCGCATGGGGGCGGAGTTTCTCAGGTTTCCGGTTCTGGACGAGCGCTGGCTCAGGGAACATGTCTTCCTCGAAAATCTCGACCTTGTCCGGGAGTGTCTCTCCGAAGGACGCGGGGTCCTGGCCTTCATCGCCCACTTCGGAAACTGGGAGCTCATCAGCAAGCGTTTGGCCCTGGAGATCGATGTTCCCTGCCACGTCGTCACCCGAAGGATCCGGGATCCGAACGTCGACGCCTTCATCCGGAAGCATCGGGCCGCTTACGGAGGGGCTCTCTCCCTCTCCTCCGAGGACGACGGGATCCGTTCCATCCTCAGGGCGCTTGCCAGAAACGAGATCGTCGTCCTGGCCGTCGACCAGAGCGCGGGGCCTCCCGAAGGCCTTCCTGTTCCCTTTTTCGGACGCCTGGCCGGAACCCACGCCGGGGCGGCGCGGATCGCCCTTCGCCACAATCGCCCCCTTCTTCCGGCCTTTTCCTGTCGCCTTCCCTGCGGGTCTCACCGGGTCCGCTTCGGCCCTCTCCTAGACGTTGCCTCCGACTCCTCCCTGCCGGAAGAGGAACGGGTGGTCCGATTGACCTCCCGTCTCACCGCTCTTGTCGAAGAGCGCATCCGGGAGCATCCCGAGCAGTGGATCTGGATGCACAACCGCTGGAAGGGGATTCCCTCCTGAGGGGGGCCTTTCTTTGGAGAGGATGTTCCCCTTCCGTACTTCCCGTCGTTCTTTCCTCTCGCATCCGGATTTGCTAGAATGAAAACCAGAGTCGACCACCGAGCGGTCCCTCCGGGATCGCCCTTTTTTTTCTCCGGAGAAAGCGTTCTGCCCGGAAGCCAATCGTGGGCAGTCAGCTTCCCTCCGCGGCCCTCCCGCGGTCCGTTCGGACATTGTTCCATGTCCGGTGAAGGAGGACGTCGGGGGAACTTTCGTCAATTCTCCTAAATGCCGGGCCTCTCCCGGACAGAACACTACGACCGGCCTCTCCCGTCAGTGAGGATCCGGCAGAAAGGAAGCCGATGCGCTATATCCGATTCTTCAACGAGATCAAGCTGACCGATGTGCCGCTCGTGGGCGGAAAGAACGCCTCGCTGGGCGAGCTTTACCAGGAGCTTGTTCCCCAAGGGGTGAAGGTGCCCAACGGATTCGCCATCACAGCGGACGCCTACTGGGCCCTCCTCGAGAAGGGCGGGATCATGAAGCCCCTTCGGGAGGCTCTCGAAGGGCTCGACCGCCACAATATCGCCGACCTCGAGCGCCGGGGAAAGATCGCCCGGGATCTCATCCTTGGCGTCACCATCCCGGCGGACATGTGGTCGGAGATCGAAGAAGCCTACGCGCAACTCGCAAAGGAGTACGGGGAATCCCCCGATGTGGCGGTCCGGAGCTCCGCTACCGCCGAGGATCTTCCCACCGCCTCCTTCGCCGGCCAGCAGGATACCTATCTCAACATCCGCGGTCTTCAGCAGCTAAAGGAGGCCTGCCTCAAGTGCTTTGCCTCCCTCTATACCGACCGGGCGATCTCATATCGGGTGGATCACGGGTTCGACCACTTCTCGATCGCCCTTTCCATTTGCGTGATGAAGATGGTCCGTTCCGACAAGGGCTCCTCCGGCGTTCTTTTCACCCTCGACACGGAGAGCGGCTTTCGGGATGTCGTCTTCATCACCGGGGCCTACGGCCTAGGTGAAAACGTGGTCCAGGGCAATGTTGACCCCGACGAGTTCTACGTCTACAAGAAGACCTTCAAGGAGGGCCACCGGGCGATCATCCGCAAGAACCTGGGCAAGAAACAGTTCCGCATGGTTTACTCCACGGGAAACGCCAAGGTGACGGTCGCCAACGAGCGGGTCTCGGAGGAGGAGGCGCAGACCTTCTGCCTGACCGACGATGAAATCCTGAAGCTCTCCGACTATGCCGTCAAGGTCGAGGAACACTACACCCGCAAGGCGGGGGTCGATCGGCCCATGGACATGGAGTGGGCCAAGGACGGAATTTCGGGGGAGATCTTTCTCGTTCAGGCCCGGCCCGAGACGGTCGAGAGCCAGAAGAACAAGACGGACTTTCTCGAAGCCTATACGCTCGACGAAAAGAGCCGGGTGCTCCTCCGGGGCAAGGCGGTAGGACAGCGCATCGCCTCCGGGCGGGTCCATGTTATCCGCGATCTTCGCCATATCAGGGACTTCAAGCCCGGAGAAATCCTCGTCGCCGAAACGACGACCCCGGACTGGGAGCCGGTGATGAAAACGGCGGCGGCGATCATCACGAGTCGCGGGGGGCGCACCTGCCATGCCGCCATCGTGAGTCGGGAGCTCGGAATTCCTGCCGTTGTCGGCGCGGAGGGGGCAATAGACGCCCTTTCCGATGGACAGGAGGCGACGGTGAGCTGTGCGCAGGGAGATACGGGGATGGTCTACGAGGGACTTCTCAAGTTCCATGTCGACCGGACGGCCCTCGATGCCTTCGCCCGACCGAAGACCGCCATCATGATGAATCTGGGCGACCCCGACCAGGCCTTCGGCCTTTCCTTCATTCCCAACGACGGGGTGGGGTTGGCCCGAATGGAGTTCATCATCAACGGCTTCATCAAGATCCACCCTATGGCCCTGGTCCATCCCGAGAAGGTCTCCGACCCGAAGATCCTGGCCCAGATCGAGACGATGACGGCAGGATACTCCGACATGAAGGAGTATTTTGTCGAGAAGCTGGCCTTCGGTATCGGCACGATCGCGGCGGCCTTCTATCCCAAGCCCGTCACCGTCCGCATGAGCGACTTCAAGAGCAACGAATATGCCAGCCTGATCGGCGGTGCCGACTTCGAGCCCCATGAGGAGAACCCGATGCTGGGCTTTCGGGGAGCCTCCCGCTACATCAGCCCCCGCTACGAGGAAGGGTTTGCCCTTGAGTGCCAGGCGATCCGTCGCGTTCGGGAGGGCATGGGGCTCACCAACGTCCGCATCATGATCCCCTTCTGTCGCACGATCAAGGAAGCCCGGGGCGTGATCGACGTTCTGTCGAAAAATGGCCTCAGAAGAGGAGAGAAGGGGCTCGAGGTTTTCGTAATGTGCGAGATTCCCAACAATGTGATCCTGATCGACGAGTTCGCCAAGTACTTCGACGGCTTCTCCATCGGGTCGAACGACCTGACCCAGCTGACGCTGGGCGTGGACCGCGACTCCGAGATCCTGGCGGAGAGCTTCGACGAGCGGGATCCGGGGGTCCAGACCTTTATTCGCATGGCGGTGGAGGGCACAAAAAGAAACCGCGTCCACTCCGGCATCTGCGGTCAGGCGCCGAGCGACTTCCCCGAGGTCGCCAAGGCCCTCGTCGAAATGGGCATCGAGTCGATCTCTTTAAATCCAGACACCGTGATCAAGACGACCCTCCAGATCCTCGAGGTGGAAAAGAATCTCAAAAAATAAGGCTATGTTGCAGGGTAATCGGGGTCCATTGCCGGTTACCCAGAGCGGAACAATGACTTGGGCGACTTCGTGTCGCTCTGCCCCCTCGGCTTCGGAGATGGGACAACGCTTCACGGAGCTTTTCGCGTCGCCCCCCGTTGGATGCTGCGACCGGACTATCGGAGATCCCGGGATCTCCGATAGTCCGGATTATGAAGGGAGACGCCTTCGAATCGTCTTGCCGCGGCTCTCGTTTCGGTCGGAGGAGCCGGCAGGAAAAGTCTCAGCAGGAAAGAGGAACATAGCCTTATAATGAGAATATTCCGAGATCATACATGGAATAAAGTTCTAAACCATTCTTTGAATTTCAAAGCAGGTTGAGTATCATGGGATAAAATTTTCTTAGCAAACGCTATCCCCATTGATTCTCCCGGAGGATCTTGAAAAGCAAGCCATGTGTCAACCACCCCGCCGTGAACGGCGGAGCTTGAAAGGAGGATCGACAAGCTCGGGTTGACCAGGGAGAGCGGTATCCAACCCGCTACGTTGCGTACAGGTCCAAGACCCACCGGCGGATGCTTCCTCAGTCCGCCGC
>JAJYYA010000051.1 GCA_021801345.1 Nitrospirota bacterium | reverse complement strand
ACGTTTTGAGCGTCCGGGTCCGTTTCATGCGCGCTTCTCCTGGCGAGAGCCGAGTGGAGTTTTTATGAGTGTCCCGGGAGAGAGTCCGGGGGAGTTTTTGAACCTGCCGTTTTTGTTTTCAGGGTCGGTTTCCGTCCTTTTTTCAGCTTCCTCTTCGGGATCAGAGTCAAGATCAGGGTCAGTATCTGAGCCCCGCTGAGAGCCACAGCTGGAGCGGGATCCCCCCCTGCCCGATGTTGCCTCCGGTGAGAGCCGTGATGGACTGCCCCAGAACCTGCGTAGGAAGACCTCCGACCGGGACCGCGAGATCCGCGCGGGCGAACCAGTGCGTCGCCGACACGCTCTCCTCGACCCCCGGGCCCATGGCGCTGTAGTTCGTTCCGAGCCCCGTCACCTGCGCCGCGTCAAAAAAAAGCGAGGAGGCGAAGATCCCGACCTTTGCCGCGTCGGTCCGGGTGAGGGTCAGCGTCCCCGCGTAGAGGTCGTTTCCGAAGAGCGAGGCCGTGGGAAGGGCCATCACGTTCGAGACCCCCCCGATCGTCGCCTGGAGCATGGGGTCGAGCGTCCCGCCCCCGAAGTACTGCTGAAGGATCCCTCCGAGGGTCACCGACCAGACCGGGGTGAGGGCATAGCGAAGCTGGCCGTTGCCCGTCGCGTAGTTCTGGAGCCCCTGCGTGTCGTGATAGAAGGGGTTGGCGGGGTCCGAAGCGGACCCCTGGTCGAGGGAGTATTCGGTGTCGGAGAGGTCGAGGCTCGCCGCGAGCTGTCCCAGGGTTTTAAAGCCCGAGAGGTCGAGGATCCCGCCCACGAGGCTCCGGTCGTTCTGGGAGGTCTGCGAGTAGGTGTCCTGGAACTCCTTCAAAAAGACCGTCTCCTTGAGCGCGAGCCGCCCGTCCGGCTTTTGGATAAATGTCTGCGTAGCCCAGGCGTCGCCCGAGTAGTTGCTCCCCGAGACCCCCAGAGCCGCGAGCTGACCCGCGTTCGCCCCGTGGCCCCAGGGCGAGAAGCCGAGTCCCAGCGTGTAGTTCATGGCGTTGACATCGATCCCGACCCGGTTTGCGAGGTCGAACGGAAGGGAGTAGGAGAGGGTCCCCGAGTTCATCCCCCCGAAGCTCGTCGTCGCCATGACGCTGAAGAGCCCCCCCGCGACCCCGGCGTTGTTCGCGTTCCCGGTGGCATTGAGCATCAGGGCTCCCGTCGGGGCGTACCCGTAGTTGTCGATTTCAATCTGAGAGCCGGCGAAGGTCGGGGTCGGCTGGACGTGGACGAGGAGGTTCTCCAGGGCGGGAGCCTGGAAGTTCGGCGAAAAGATCTGTCCGGTCGAGAGGGAGGACGGCTCGGCGGACAGGTCGGTCTCCGAGGGGGCCACGGAGAGGATCCCCTCGGTCGAAAGCTCCGGAGGCACCCCCGAACTCTTGGGGACCGCTCCCTCGTGGGCCATTTCGACGAGGGCGCCTTTCAGGGTCTCGAGCGTTTCGGGCGAGACCGTCACCTGATAGATCCCTCCTCTCTTGTCCCGGGCAAAGACGATCTCCATCGGTTGCCACCACTTGCCCCCCGCCGTCTCCGCCACCTTCCGGACGATCGCCTGGGCCTCCGGGGTCGACAGGTCGAGCACCCGCTTCCCCACATAGAGGGCGATCATATGCCGGATCTTCCAAAACGAGTGCGCCTGATTTCCCTTGATCGTGAAGGTGACCGGGCGGTCGAAGCGGACGCCCGTCACGCCCACCGTCGGCGAGAAGATCCCGTCCGCCCGGGTAAAGCCCGGAACCTGCCCCACCGCGTACAGGGTGTCGGAGACCTCCTGCGCGTCCGCCACCCCGTCCGGGGAGATCGGGAGATTCTTTTCGACGAACCGGTTTTCCTTCTCGCTTCCTCCCGCGACGGCGATGCGGTTCACCCGGTAGGCGAGACGGCCGGAGGAGAGGGCCCTCGAGAGATCGGAGGCGATCCGGTTCAAGGTCGTTGCGTCGACCGTGACGGAATAGAGGCCAGCCCCGGCCTTCGCGACGCCGACCGGAAAGCGGGTCAGGACGAGGGAGCGGACGACCGAGGAGAGAAGGGCGCTCTCGTTTTGGGTCGGACGGGGAAGGATCTTCTTCGCCACCCAGGAGGCGACGTTCCGGCGGATCTCCGAGTCGGGTGAGGGCTTCGTCGTCGCCACACGAAAGCGCATGGGCGCGGAGAAGACGGGGCGCACACTCGAGAGCCCCGACCCCGCCCCGGACGGGGGAGAGGCCGGAGGCTTCGCGCACCCCCCCATCGTCGCGCCCAGGGCTCCCGATCCATTGCAGGGGGTGGAGGATGTCGTCGCCCAGAGCGGTGGGGCCATCCCGAGATCTATTCCGAGAGCCATCCCGAAAACCATCCCGAGAACCAGCCCGGGAACCGGGAACACCCCCCCGTCAAAAACCCTCTGTCCCATGCATTTCACTCTCTTCACCCATTGACTCCCTGCCGTCATCCTGCCTCCTCGATGTGTTGCGATCTCCTCCGTCAAACGCCTCGTCCGACGGAGGGTGAAAAGCCATAGCCGACTCTTGGGCTGATTGCTTGGGCCGCCTGTTTGGGCCGCCTGCTTGTGGCGACTCTTTGGACCGACTGTCTGGCCGCTCCGGAGCAGGGGGGGACGCCTTCGCAAAAGAAGACTCCCCGGTCCTGATCCCCCCGTTGCGGTTTTGGGGAAGGGCGGCGATTTTCTCTATATCCCCGGCCTTCCCCGAGCCCCCGGAAGTTCGATGAATTTCGATGATGATACGCACTTCAAAAACGAGCCTGATGCATGGAATTGTCACAATTGCTCGATACTGTTTTTTCTTTCAAAGACCCTGTCGCCGAAAGTCAGAGTTCTTTTTTCAAAGAGACTATGCCATACTCTTGTCAATTGCTTGTCAATTGTCTGACCATAGTCTTCTCAATCCGTTCGTCAACAGCTCAACGGCCTTTCCGCCCGACACCCTTTCGAGGGCAGCTTCCCGGCTCAAGGCCGTCCTGAGGGAGCCGGAGGCTTCAGGCCTCTCCGGGAATCTCAGATCCGAAAGGAGCGATCGTCGTGTTGGAATTCAGACTTTTCGGGGCTCCGGTCCTTCTCCGGGAGGAGACCCCCGTCCGGATCCTCCAAAAGCCCCTGGCCATGCTGGCCTTTCTTTCCCTGGAGAAGGGCCGGCCGCACGAGCGGGTCTTCCTCTCCGACCTCTTCTGGCCGGGCCACGATTCGACCGGGGGCCCGACCGGAGGGGGCCCGATTCGGGATCCGGCCCGGGCCGACCACAATCTCCGCATGGCCCTCACCACCCTCCGGAAGTCTCTCGATCTCCCCGACGGAGCCTCTCTCTTTTCCGACCTTCGAAACGCCGTGCGCCTGAACCCGGACTTTCCCCTCGAAACCGACGTCTCCCGTCTTCTCGCGCCGCCCCCTCCTGCGCCCTCTTCCACGACCCGGAAGACTGCCCCTCCTGCGAAGCCCGCCTTGCGCGGGGGATCCGGGGATCGGCGGACCCTTCATGGACGGCTTCTCCCTGCCCTCCCGCTCTGTGCAAACAGCGCTGTCCGGATCGGACCTTTCCCCCCGAACGTCATCCCGCCGCCGCCCTCTGCGGCTGACCTTGCCCCACAACTGGGGGACGAACACCGTCAAAGTTTTCGGTGTCTGTGGACATGAAAATCTTCGGCCAGACCCCGGACCACAACGATTCTCGACACGATCCGTGAAGAGGCGGCATCCGCCGTTTCGCGAAGCGCCCTGGAGCGGAAGGTGTGCGAGCTCCTGGTGTGGAAGGGAGCTTCCGGGAAGCCCAAGGAGATGAACGCCCGGCTTCTCCTGAGCACGATCGAGAAGACGGGGGAGGTTGCCCTTCCCCCGTCTTGCGGGCCTGTTCCGGGATGGAGACCGCCGGAGGAGACGGATCCCCTCTGGAAGACGATGGCGGAGCCGTTCGACGGAGCTCTTTCTGAGCTCGGTCCGCTCGAGATCGTGCGGGTCGCGACATAAGGAAGAGTCCCGGCTGTGGAACGCGCTCTTTTCGCGGTATCATTATCTGGGGAAGGGGCCGCTGTGCGGGGCCCAGATCCGGTATCTGGCGAAGAGCCCCGTGCTGGGATATGTGGGCGGAGCGGCCTTCTCGTAGGCTTCCTGGAAGGTGGCGGCCCGGGTCTGGATAGGAGGGAACGAGGCGAGTGCGTCACGGAGTCGCCTCAGGCTGTCCAGCAATGGATGCCGAGAGTGCGACACTCGAATTTCTCATCGTCTGGCCTCGTGCCCTCAAGCAGGCCATGACGCACAACCTGCTCGCAAGAAGGATCCGACTGGCATGAAAGAAAACCAGAACATCGAATGGAAACAATCGTGGCGCGACGAATACCTCAAATGGATCTGCGGCTTTGCCAATGCCCAGGGCGGGACTTTGGCGATCGGCAAGAATGACAGGGGCGAGGCGGTCGGCATCGCCAATACGGCGAAATTGCTGGAGGACATCCCGAACAAGGTGCGAGATACTCTGGGGATCGTGGTGCCGGTCAACCTTCACAGCGATGGCGGCAAAGACTGGCTGGAAATCGTGGTGGAGCCTTACCCCAACCCTATCAGCTACAGGGGCGAATATCATTATCGAAGCGGCGGCACCAAACAGGAACTGAAGGGTGCGGCCCTGGACAAGTTTCTCCTGCAAAAGCAGGGCAGGCGCTGGGACGGGATACCGGTGCCGGGCTTTCACTCCGATGATTGCAGCCCATCGGCCTTCAAGTTGTTCAAGACGAAGGCCACCAAAAGCGGTCGTATGAGCGAAGACGTTCTGCATGACGACAACGATTGCCTGCTCGAAAATCTGCAGCTCAAGGAAGGAACCTACCTCAGACGGGCAGCGACCCTGCTGTTCTATGATCAGCCAGAAAAATATGTCAGCGGCGCTTACATAAAAATCGGGTTTTTTGTGACCGACGACGATCTGCGTTATCAGGACGAAATCCACGGCAACTTGTTCGATCAGGTCGAAAAGACGCTTGAGATCCTGTTTTCAAAGTATCTGAAAGCCTATATTCGCTATGAAGGCATTCAGCGAGTGGAGGAATTTCTGTTTCCTCCTCTCGCTTTGCGCGAGGCATTGCTCAATGCATTGGTACACAAGGATTACAGCAGCGGCGTGCCGCTCCAGATCAGTGTTTACGAAGACAGAATCGTCCTTTGGGGTTCCGGACAATTGCCGCAAGACTGGACAATCGAGCGGCTGATGGGAAAGCACCCTTCAGTGCCCTACAACCCCCTCATTGCAAACGCTTTCTTTCGCGCAGGCTATATCGAATCGTGGGGGCGAGGCATCGAGAAAATCAACCGAGAATGCAAAGAACATGATATTGCGCCGCCCATTTACGACTATGGGATGTCTGGTTTGATGGTGACCTTTCATGCCAATCCCCGACACATGGGCGAGGCGCTCGGCGAACAGGAAGTCAAGCGCCCTTTTGGGGGGTCCCGGAAAACTTCGGTAGAAGCTTCGGTAGAAACTTCGGTAGAAACTTCGGCAAAAATTCTCCGGCTGTTGAAAGACAATCCCTCCATGACGCTTGCCCAGATTGCTCTCAAGATCGAAAGGTCGCTTCGGGCTGTCGAACTCGCCAGTTCCAAGCTGGTCAAAGAGGGGAGGCTTCGGTATGTCGGACCGAAAAAAGGGGGCCACTGGGAGGTGTTGCAATGAGCATTGGCCAGTCGAAACGAGCCGCTCGGAACCGCATTGTCGCCCTGTTCCCTCACTCTTTGGGCTATGGCTCTCTGGAAGAATGGCATGATCGCCCGGAGAACGGCACCGTTGAGGACTCCCGCCTGCATTTCTTTCTCTCCAGAGCAAGCCCTGCCTATTGCCCACAAGTCTGGGAGAGATTCAAAGTCCGGGGCAATCGACCGAGACGGGAGGAAGAGGGGTGAGCGACACCTTTTAGGACTTAGCGAGCAATGCCATAAATCATTTTTTGCTATGTATTATTTATACTTCCAAGCATTTCACGCCGCAAAAAAATGACATTGAGGAGCGATCGTCGTGTTCGAGTTCAGACTTTTCGGGGTTCCCGTCCTTCTCCGGGAGGAGACCCCCGTCCGTATCCTCCAAAAGCCCCTGGCCATGCTGGCGTTTCTTTCCCTGGAGAAGGGCAGGCCCCACGAGCGGGTCTTCCTCTCCGACCTCTTCTGGCCGGGCCATGATTCGACCGGGGGCCCGACCGGAGGGGGCCCGACTCGGGATCCGGCCCGGGCCGACCACAATCTCCGCATGGCCCTCTACACCCTCCGGAAGTCTCTCGATCTCCCCGACGGAGCCTCTCTCTTTTCCGACCTTCGAAACGCCGTGCGCCTGAACCCGGACTTTCCCCTCGAAACCGACGTCTCGCGTCTTCTCGCACCGCCCCCCTCCTGCGCCCTCTTCCACGACCCGGAAGACTGCCCCTCCTGCGAAGCCCGCCTTGCGCGGGGGATCCGGGAGATCGGCGGACCCTTCATGGACGGCTTCTCCCTTCCCGGCTGCGAGGAGTTCGAGGTCTGGACGACCGGTAGACGAGAGGAGCTCGAGTCCCGCGTCAAATGGAGCGTAAACCGGCTCGTCCGCCTCTACGAAAAACGCGGCACGCCCCACGAAGCCCTGGCCGTCCTCTCCGGAGCCCTGGCGATGGACCCCACAGACGAGGCCTGCCACGGGCGCACGATGCTCCTTCTGGCCGAGACCGGGAACACGATGGCCGCCCTGGCTCAGTACGAGACCTGCAGAAAGGCCCTCCGGGACGCTCTTGGCGTGGAGCCGGACGCCGAGACCCGCGCCATTTACGAAAAGATCGGAGCCCCCTCCCGGACGCCTTCGCTCTCCCCTCCCGCTTTGCGCGAACCGCTCTTTCCGGATCTGGCCTTCTCCCCAGAATGGCGTCCCGCCACCGCCCTCTACGTCGAGTTCCCGACCGAAGGGCGAGAGGAGACTTTTTCGAAGGTCCCCCCCGAGGTCGAAGCCGCTCTGACGATGGCTGCGAAAAGAGCGGAGGAGATGGGCGGCACCCCCGGCCGCCGCGAGACCCGCTCCTTCCTCTTCTGGTTCGGGATCTCCGGACAGCCGGAGGGAGCCGCCCGCCGCTCCGCCCGGGCGGCCCTTGCGATTCAATCCCTCGTGCACTCGCGGGGGGCGAAGAGCGGCCCGAGGATCCCTTTCGTCTGCGGGATCCATTCGGGAAGGATCCTCCGCGGCGCTCCCGGGG
>JAJYYA010000064.1 GCA_021801345.1 Nitrospirota bacterium | reverse complement strand
GGAAACGGCCCGTACGCAAGACTTGCGTCTTCAGGCCCTCTTCGAATTCCTTCTCTCCCAGAAATTCCCCCAAGCCGATTTTTGATTTGCGAAAAGTAAGTTCATAACACGGCGCCACAGAATCCACGACGACCTCACCCAAAAACGAAGGAGATCTCCATGGCACTGACACCTGAACAAATTGTAGCGGCCATCGACGTATTACACAAACGGGGCGAGACGCCGACCGTCCGGGCGGTCCGGGAGGTTCTCGGAACGGGAAGCCTCGGCACCATCAGCCGCCTCATGCGGGAGAGGGCAGTCGACGCTCCGGCAACGGAGAACCGGACGGAGCTCCCGGCCGAGCTTCTCCGGGGACTTCGGGAGGCCTTCGAGAGACAGGCCCGGGAGATCCGGGAGCAGGGAGAGGAGGAGCTCCGGGCGGAACGACAGCGGCTGATCGTGCTGGAAGACGAGAACGTCCGGCTCGAGAGGTGTCTTGAAGAGTCCCGCCGGGAAGCGAGCCTCCGGACGGAGGAGCTTCAAAAAGGAGAAGGGTGCCTCGCGGAGCTCCGGGCGCTCTCCGAAGGGCTTCGGAGGGCCTGCGAACAGGAGCGGGAGGAACGGATCCGGGCGGAGAAAGAGGCGTCCGAACGGGAAGGCGAGAGAAAGGGTCTTTGCGGCCAGATCGAGGACCTCCGAACACGCGTAAACGAGGCGACTGCCCGAATCGAGAACCTGCTCCAAGGAAAGGAGGGAGAACACAAGAGCCTCACAGGAAGTTCCCGGACCAGAACGCCGGGAAAAAACACGCCGTAGAAGCCTCGCCCCTGGCGCCATTGTCCCGATCCGAAGGTGGCGCCATTGAGGCGATCCGGAAATGGATCCAATAGTCCGATCCATTACTAGTGACACACACAACACCAAGGAGGCCCAGATGTTGATCAACCCGCTGAAAGAAAAGCTCAAGGCCCTCAGTCTCACAGGCTTCCTCGAGGGAATGGAGGATCAGGAGCGCACCCCCGGAGCCGCCGCCGATCTCTCCTTTGAAGACCGTCTCGGTCTTCTGGTCGACCGGGAGATCACGGTTCAGGAAAACCGACGGACAGAGCGGCGTCTCAAGGCGGCCAGGCTCCGGCAGAACGCCACCCCCGAGGACCTCGACTTCCGGAGTCCCCGGAACCTTCCCAAACCCCTGGTCCAGACGCTTCTCTCCGGCCAGTGGATCGCCAACCACCAGAACATCCTCGTCACCGGGCCGACCGGCGTTGGCAAAAGCTACCTGGGAGAAGCCTTGGGACACAAGGCCTGCCGCATGGGATACCGGGTCCTCCTGATCCGCTTCCCTCGCCTCTTCCAGTCTCTCGACATTGCCCGCCACACCGGAAAATATCCGGGCTTCCTGAAGAATCTGGCCAGGCAAGACGTCATCATAATTGAAGACTTTCTTCTTTCTCCCATGACCTCCGAACACCGCCAGGATCTCTTCGAAATCCTTGAAGACCGCTACAATGTCAGAGCAACACTCGTGACGTCCCAGATCCCTCTTCCGGAGTGGCACAACCGGATCGGAGACCCCACCCTGGCCGATGCGATCCTGGACCGCCTCGTTCATGGCGCATACACTATTGAAATGAAAGGAGAGGTGCGACACGAAGTCGCTCAAGTCATTGTTCCACTTTGCTTAACAACAAAGGAGGGAACCCACTGTTCCGTCAGTGGTAGCCTACCGAGACATGCGTCCGGAGCAATCCGTTGGTATGAAGCTCTCGGGACAACGTACCCCGCGAAAGCATCTCCGAGTCGTGAGACAACGAGTGGGCTTCCAGCAGAGAGGAGGTCCGGGGGCCAGGCTGAGCGGTATGGACAACGAAAGTGAATCTGCGTAAGCGCCGTTATCATTGATGAGCCAAATCTGCTGACAGGCTCAAGCCAAAAAAGGCACGGAGACAGGTTCTTCCCTTTTCTCCTGGGAAGACACGGATGACGCGCTCCCGGCGCAAAGCAGGGTCCTAACCCGCTCTTGTGACTTTAGTGGAACGTGGTAAGCCCGTACGGGTCCCGGGTCTCCTTTCCGGGAAAGCGAGCCGTGAGGTAAGCCAACACCCGTGCGGGTATGGGATCGCGGAGCAAGCGAATGGCGCCCGGTAATAGGGCGCATAGGGATTGAGTCTTCGGACAACATCATCCCTCGGGGAAACCCGGCCTACTTCCGCGTGTTGGGTCGTCATACGAAAGTCGTTTAATCTCCAGTAGGCGGAAAAGCTGTGGAATCGTCCGTAAGGACGTGTGCTCCCGCCGGCGCAAGCTATGGGGCCTTCGACGTGTAGCGTGAAGGTTGGACGGTCTTTTGTCCAACCGGCCCTCCCGAACAAGGAGCGGCTTTTGACCTGATCGAGCTGTGTGCGGTGAAAGTCGCATGCACAGTTCCTCGGAGGGTTGGGCTCAGCGATGGGCCCCGCCTATCCTACTCTATGAGAAAAACAAAGGCGAAGACGACCGCTCCGGTCGCCTCCTGATCTGACTCCCGGCAGGGGGTTTTTTAGAGAGGGTTCAGGGGGTGGCAATCATGCCGGAATAAGTGGCAACCATGGATCGGAATTGGTGGCAATCTTCATCGGAATACGCAAACCACCGCATAGGTGGCTTAGAAGGATGTCGGAGCAACAGCAGGCAGACTTAAAAAGTGAACCACCGCATAGGTGGCTTAGAAGTCGTCCAGCGTCCCCTTATCGAACAGCTCACAGTGAACCACCGCATAGGTGGCTTAGAAGATACCCTGGTTCCGTCTACCCGTTCGACGGCCGTGAACCACCGCATAGGTGGCTTAGAAGGAGAACCGGAGGCTCCGGGAGGAACTGGAACGGTGAACCACCGCATAGGTGGCTTAGAAGGAGTCGGTCTGAGTACTGATCCCATGCGTCCTGTGAACCACCGCATAGGTGGCTTAGAAGTCAGGAATGATAGTCAATCGTGATGACAAGCCGTGAACCACCGCATAGGTGGCTTAGAAGTCAAGCACTCTTTAACTACTGACACCCCTCCAGTGAACCACCGCATAGGTGGCTTAGAAGTCGATGTGAGCGAGAAGTGAACGGATCAGGTCGTGAACCACCGCATAGGTGGCTTAGAAGGAAAGCGAGAATTGTTGGCTTGACGGCGACTCGTGAACCACCGCATAGGTGGCTTAGAAGAGAAGGACTAACTGCGTGGGCCGTGTTGATTGGTGAACCACCGCATAGGTGGCTTAGAAGCGGAACCGGGATACCTGCTTTTCCCTGATCTCGTGAACCACCGCATAGGTGGCTTAGAAGGGGAGGACGGTCCGGCCATCGAACGGACAGACGTGAACCACCGCATAGGTGGCTTAGAAGGTCGTTTCCAGCCATTCCTCAAATGACATGTGGTGAACCACCGCATAGGTGGCTTAGAAGTGGAAACCCGGTTCAGGGAGATGTTCGGATAAGTGAACCACCGCATAGGTGGCTTAGAAGGAAACCGAAACCATCCTGGCGGGAACAGGCGTGTGAACCACCGCATAGGTGGCTTAGAAGATTGAGAGCCGTCTGATTGACCTCCAGGAGCCGTGAACCACCGCATAGGTGGCTTAGAAGTGAGAGTCGGTTCATCGAAAGTCGTAAGAAACGTGAACCACCGCATAGGTGGCTTAGAAGGACTCTCGGGACAAACTCTGGAACTGTAATTCGTGAACCACCGCATAGGTGGCTTAGAAGCGGAAGTCTGGGGGATCAGAGAGCCGAAAAGTGTGAACCACCGCATAGGTGGCTTAGAAGTTCGTGGAGTTCGCCATCCATACGGGACTTCGGTGAACCACCGCATAGGTGGCTTAGAAGATCATCGATGCCTTTGTCGAGGGGATCAAGTGGTGAACCACCGCATAGGTGGCTTAGAAGCAGATGAAGTGGCCGACAAGGTCACGCGGATGGTGAACCACCGCATAGGTGGCTTAGAAGATCAAGACGCTCGAGCTCACACAGATGGGGCTGTGAACCACCGCATAGGTGGCTTAGAAGATCAAGACGCTCGAGCTCACACAGATGGGGCTGTGAACCACCGCATAGGTGGCTTAGAAGACCGGAGCCTTTTTCTCAATCGCCTCGATCGCGTGAACCACCGCATAGGTGGCTTAGAAGTTTCTAGAATTTTTGTCTCCTTCGATTCAAACGTGAACCACCGCATAGGTGGCTTAGAAGTTTTACATCGCGATGCTATTATTCAGGCGTCTGTGAACCACCGCATAGGTGGCTTAGAAGGACCACGCTTGAGCCTTACACGGGTCCTTGGCGTGAACCACCGCATAGGTGGCTTAGAAGTCCGCAAGGGACGCCGCATGGGCCGCATGGGAGTGAACCACCGCATAGGTGGCTTAGAAGAAGAGCGGGAGGTTCTTGAGGCTTTCCATGACGTGAACCACCGCAGGTGGCTTAGAAGTATCAGCATCCAAGTGAAAGATTCGGAAGAATGTGAACCACCAATTGGTGGCTTAGAAGTTCCGGTGCGACCTCCATCACGTCCGCGATGAGTGAACCACCTCAACTTAATGGGTAATAGGCAGGATTAGGAGAGTTTAAGTCCAAGATCCCGAAGCTGGACGGTGTCGACCGGGGCAGGGGCCTCCGTCAGAAGACAGGCGCCCTTCTGTGTCTTGGGGAAGGCCATGACATCCCGGATCGAATCCCGTCCGAGCAGGATCATGGCGAGGCGGTCGAGGCCGATTGCCATCCCCCCGTGGGGCGGGGCCCCGAAGGAGAGAGCTTCGAGAAGAAATCCGAAGCGCCGCTCCGCCTCCTCCTCCGTCAGGCCGATCAGGCTGAAGATCCTCCGCTGAAGCTCGAGCTCATGGTTTCTGATGCTTCCCCCTCCCACCTCCGTCCCGTTGAGGACAAGATCGTAGGCCAGCGAACGGGTTTTTTCCGGGGTGTCCGAGAGAACGCCCAGGTCGTCGGGATGGGGCGCGGTAAAGGGATGGTGGACCGCCTCGTGCCGCTTTTCGTCGGGGTTCCACTCGAGAAGGGGAAAGTCCACGACCCAGAAGAGCGATGTTTTGGTCCGGTCGATAAGGTCGGCCCGTTGGGCGATGTGGGTCCGGAGTGCGCCCAGAACCTTGAGGGCGGTCTTGTGCTCGTCGGCTACGAAGACAAGCAGATCTCCCTCCTCCGCCGACATGCGTTCCCGAAGAGAGCTGCGGATCTCTTCTGGGAAAAACTTCAGGATGGGACTTGAAAGTCCGGAGCTCTCGACCTTGATCCAGGCGAGTCCCTTGGCCCCCTGGCTTTGGGTCCAGGCCGTGAGGTCCTCCACTTCCTTTCGGCTCAGGCCCGCGCCTTTGGGGTAGCGAAGTCCCCGGACCGTTCCTTTTTCCGAGGAGGTCACGCTCGTAAAGACGGAAAAAGTCGTTTTTTTCGCGAGGTCGGAGATGTCGACGATGGGAAGGTCAAAGCGGAGGTCCGGCTTGTCGCTCCCGTAGCGCTCCATGGCCTCCTCGTAGGTAAGCCGCATGAAGGGCCGGGAGAGGGTCTCGTTTTTGAAGGTCCGGAAGATGTCGCAGAAGAGGGCCTCCATGATTCCGAGGAAGGTGTCGCGCGTCAGAAAGGAGGCTTCGATGTCGACCTGGGTGAACTCGGGTTGGCGGTCGGCTCGCAGGTCCTCGTCCCGGAAGCAGCGGGCGATCTGGAAGTAACGTTCGAGACCTCCGACCATCAAAAGCTGTTTGAACAGCTGGGGGGACTGCGGAAGAGCGTAGAAGGAGCCCTTCTCGAGCCGGGACGGGACAAGAAAGTCCCGGGCGCCTTCGGGAGTCGATCGTGTGAGAAGGGGAGTTTCGATCTCCCAGAAGTGATGGGAGGTCATATGGTTGCGAATGAGGGTCGTCAGCTCGGAGCGGAACTTCAGGGCTTCGAGAAGGCGCGGGGAACGCATGTCGAGGTAGCGATAGGTCAGTCTGAGGCTCTCCGAGACCTCTTCGGATGTCCCGACCGGGAAGGGAGGGGTCTTTGCAGAGTTGAGGATCGTGAGCCCCGTGACCCGGATCTCGCGGTCTCCTCCGGGGATGGAGGCATTGACGGTCCCTTCCGGCCGAAGACCCACGACGCCGTGTACGGAGATGACCCACTCGTCCCTGAGATCTTTGGCGACCCCTTCAAGCGTCGCATTCGCCGATTGGTCGATGACGCACTGGATCCGCCCGGAGCGATCCCGGAGCTCGATGAAAAGAAGTCCTCCGTGGTCCCGGACCGTCTGAACCCATCCGGCGACAGTGACGGTGGTTCCGGAGGGGCAAGAGTAAAGGTCTTCGACAGGGTGCGAACGGTACATGGATCGGTCCTCGGGGTTAGGGAAAAGCCGGCTGCAGGCTCTCCGGGGGGGTTCTGTGTCTTGGGATTTGTGCTCACTTGCCCCCCGCCACGGCTCCTCGTAAAACCGACGGTTCCGGAGGCGGATTGGGGTCGACGGTCGGGCGTATTTGCCGATCGACGGCCCCATTGTAGCACAGGAGGAGCGCCTTCGGGGGCAGGAGTCAGGGGAGCGTCCGCCCCTCGTCAAGGTCGATCAGGTCGAAGGGGGAGAGGGCCCCGATATCGGGACGATGGGCCAGGGAGGGGTAGGTTCGCCTCCGGTGGGCCGTTCGCTTCTCGTCGGGGGGAGCGGTTTCGAGGCTCTCTTGCCAGGCGTTCTTCTCCTGAATGGTTCTGTGAATGGACCTTTCCAGAACCCAAGAAAGTACAGCCTGGTCGTCAGGAAGACGGAGGATGGCCGCCTCGAGTGCCGCCGGATCGAGTCCCGTAAAGGCAAGAAAACGTCCGTCAAGAGGATAGAGGCCGCTTTGGGGATCGACCGGACGCAGCAGGTTTTGATGGTACTCCTCCGGAAGAAGTCCCTTGGCGCGCAGGCGGACCTTGTCGATGAGCCGGGGCAGGATCACGAATCCTCCCAGACTTTCCCGGGGGGATCTCAAGGGAAGGGTCATCGTTTGCCTCCTCGTTTTCCGGAGGGGGATCCGGGCCTTTTTGGTCCCGAGGAAGAAGGCCTTTTTCCCGCAGAGGGTCGTGACGACTTGGCATATCCCCCGGCGGAGCTCTTTCTTGGCCCCCCTCTTTCGGTTTTGGGAGAGGTGCGCGAGTCAGATCTTTCGGAGGACTTCCCGGAAAATCGTGAAGACCCTTCCGTGCGGGGTTTTCGTTCGGCTCCCTCTCGGCTGTCCGATCGTTCCCTGCGAGGCTCCCGAGGGCTTCGATCTCGTTCGACGCCCTCTTTCGAGGGGCGGCTCCCGGAATTTCTACCAGACGATCGGTCCTGGTATCCCTCCGAGCGCTGCGGGGGACGGGTTCGGCGCTCCGGACGATCCGACTGCTCCGATCGGCCTGAGCGGTCTGGTCGGGCTGGCCGATCCGGCTGATCAAAGTCCCGTTTCGGGGCCGTTCTCTTGAAGGCGCCGTCGGCCTTCCGGAAGGGGGGGCGGGCGTCGGAGCGAAACGGTCGTGACGGCGACCGGGAGGAGCGTTCGGCCGAGTCTTCCTGTCTGGTCTGCCTGGGCCGCCCGGCTCCTTCTCGGCTGTCCGATCGCTCCCTGCGAGGCTCCCGGGGGGTTCGATCGCGATCGAACCCCTCTCTCGAAAGGCGGCTCTCGGAATTTCTGCCGAACGGCCGGTTCTGAGATCCCTCCGAGCGCTGCGGTGGACGGGTTCGACGCTCCGGTCTCTCCGATCGGTCTGACCTCCCCGGACGCCTAGGCTGTGAGGTCCGTTCTGATCGTTCTGCCCTGTCGGCCTGGTCAGAACGGTCAGATCTGTCCGTTCGGTCGGAGAAGTCCCTCTTCGGGCCTGGTCTTTTGAAGGCGCCGTCGGTCTTCCGGAAGGGGGGACGGGCCTCGGATCGATACGGTCGTGACGGCGACCGGGAGGAGTGTTCGGCCGAGTCTTCCTGCCTTGCTTGCCTGGGCCGTTCGGCTCCTTCGCGGCTGTCCGATCGCTCCCTGCGAGGCTCCCGAAAAGTTCGATCCCGTTCGAAGCGCTCTCTCGGAGGACGGCTCTCGGAATCTTTCCCGAACGGCCGGTCCGCAAACCCCTCCGAGCGCTGCGGGGACCGGGTTCGGCGTTCCGGTCGCTCCGCTTGCTCCGATCGTTCCGGTCGGGCTGATCGGTCCGGCCGATCGGACCGCGAGATCCATTCTGAGCGCTCTGTCCGGCGCGCCTGGTCGGATCTGTCCGTCCGGTCGGAGAAGTCCCTCTCTTTCATGGGCTGATCAAAGTCCCGTTTCGGGTCCGTTCTTTTGAAGGAGCCGTCGGACTTCCGGAAGGAATGAGGCGAGGATCCGGTTCTTGTGGGACGATCGGCTCCACTGGCCGGGCGTCGGGACCTTTCCTTCGCGTCCGGGAGGTCTCCGGCTCTTGAAGCCGTTCTTCCCGGGTTCCGTTCGGAGTCTCTTTTGTAGCGGGAGTCGAGATTTTTGGAATGGGTTTGCGGGCGGCTCCCGGCCAGAAGAGAGTCGATTTCCGCCGATGTCACGGTGCGGTATTCCCCGGGTTCGAGACCCGAGAGGGTCAGGGGGCCAAAGGCTGTCCGGACGAGCTTCAGAACGAAGTAGTTCAGGGACTCGAAAAGGCGGCGCACCTCGCGGTTTCTGCCCTCGGTCAGGGTAATGCGGTACCAGGCGTTCGTGGATGTCTGTCGCTCGGGGACGAGCTCGAGGGGAAGGACCGCCCGTCCGTCGAGCCGCACGTCGCCCCGTGCCATTCGCTCGAGATGGGCAGGAGTCAGTCCTCCCTGGATCTTCACGAGATAGGTTCGGGGGATCTCGAATCGTGGGTGGAGGATCCTCTGGGAGAGATCGCCGTTGTTTGTGAGAAGGAGTGCCCCTTCCGTCTGGAAGTCGAGACGTCCGATATGCAAGATAGGGTCGATCCCCGGAAAGTAGTCCTTGAGGGTCGGACGCCCTTCCGGATCGAAGAGGGTGGAGACGACCCCCTTGGGCTTGTAAAAGAGGAAGAGAAAGGTCTCCGACTCCCGGGGAAGGGGACGACCGTCCACAAGAACCTCCTGCGTCGTGGGGTCGACGCGGGTTCCAGGCTCGGTTACGACCTCCCCGTCGACGGTGACGGAGCCGGCGGCGATCAGCTGCTCGGATTTTCTTCGGGAGGCGACTCCGCGGTGGGCGAGAAGCTTGTGGAGCCGGAGACGGCCATCCGCCTCTTCCTGAGAGTCGGGGGAGTCGTCGGGGCTCCGCTCGAAGTCGGAACCTTGGGTTGTCATGGCGAAATCCTTTACTCCCACTCGATCGTGGAAGGTGGCTTGGGAGAGATGTCGAAAACCACCCGGTTGATTCCGGGTACGGTGGCGATGATGCGGTGAGAGATGCGGGCGAGGATCGCCGGGTCGAGAAAATGAACGTCTGCGGTCATGCCGTCGACCGATTGGACCGCTCGGATCGCCGCCACATTCTCGTAGGTTCGGGCATCGCCCATGACCCCGACCGACTTGACCGGGAGCAGGACGGCAAAGTATTGCCAGAGGGCGGAACGGTGGGGCGAGGCCTCGACCTCCTCCCGTACGATGGCGTCCGCCTCCCGAAGGATCTCGAGACGTTCCTCTGTGACCGATCCGAGGATGCGGATGGCCAACCCCGGGCCGGGAAAGGGCTGACGGGAGACAAAACGGTCAGGAAGACCAAGCTCCCGGCCAAGGCGGCGCACCTCGTCTTTGAAGAGCTCGCGCAGGGGCTCGACAAGAGCGAAGGGCATGCGCTTCGGAAGTCCTCCGACATTATGATGGGACTTGATTACCGCAGAAGGACCCCCGAAGGAGGAGACGCTTTCGATGACGTCCGGGTAGAGGGTTCCCTGGGCAAGGAAGCGATAGTCTCCGCGGCGTTTGGCCTCCCGGCCGAAGACATCGATGAAGGCCCTGCCGATGATCTTCCGTTTCTTTTCCGGGTCGGCCACCCCCCGAAGACGATCGAGAAAGAGCGTGCGGGCGTCGATAACCTCGAGGGGGATCCCCAGGGAGTCGAGGTCGCCCCGGAGTTCGGAGAGCTCGTTCTTTCGGAGAAGGCCGTTATCGACGAAGAAGGCGTGAAATCGGCTCTTGAGTGCGCGGTGGCAAAGAAGGGCGGTGACGGTGGAGTCGATGCCTCCGGAAAGGGCGCAGATCAGGTGCTCTGATCCAACCTGGGTTTGGATCGCCTCGACGTGGCGGTCCAGATATCCCTTGAGCGTCCAGTTTTTCGAGATCCCGCAAATATCCCGAAGAAAATGGCGAAGGAACTCGACCCCTCCCGTCGTCTGGGTGACCTCCGGGTGGAACTGGACCCCGTAGATCCCCTTCTTCCGGTTCTCCATGGCCGCTACCGGCGTCGTGGGGGTCTGCCCTGCGGCCGAAAATCCGGGAGGGAGCGAGATGATCGTGTCGCCGTGGCTCATCAGAACAGGGGAGCCCGCTGGAAAAACTTGCCAGAGTGGAGAGGCGTTGTTGGCAGGGGAAAAGGGCTGGACGCCGTACTCCCTGACCTTCGCCCGCTCCACCTTGCCTCCGGCCGTATGGGCAAGGATCTGCATTCCGTAGCAGATGCCCAGGACAGGAAGTCCCATCTCGAGCAGTGCAGGGTCGAGTGCGGGCGCTCCCGGTTCGTAGACCGAGGCGGGTCCCCCCGACAGAATCAGCGCCAGGGGATTTTTTCGTCGGATCTCCCCAAGCGGTGTCGAGGCCGGAAGGATCTCCGAATAAATCTCCATCTCTCGGATCCGTCGGGCAATGTTCTGCGTCAGCTGGGATCCGAAGTCGAGAATCAGGACGGGGGATAGGGTCACGGGCGTGAGAACTTTCTGTAGGGGGAAGGAGGGATCAGGCGTCGTCCCATTCCCGGCGATAGTTGGGAGCTTCCTTGGTAATAATGACGTCGTGGACATGGCTTTCCCTGAGGCCGGCGGGAGAGATCCGGACGAAGCGGGCGTTCTCCTGAAGTTCCTTGACGGTCCGGCATCCGCAGTAGCCCATCCCGGAACGGAGACCTCCGGAGAGCTGATAGATGAGCTCGGCGAGACGACCCTTGTGGGGAACGCGCCCTTCGATGCCCTCGGGAACCCACTTTTTCCCTCCGGCAGGCTGGTTGTACCGGTCTCCCCCCCCGCGCTCCATCGCGCCGATCGAGCCCATTCCGCGATAGGTCTTGTAGGAACGACCCTGAAAGAGAACCGTTTCTCCGGGAGACTCTTCCGTGCCGGCAAAGAGGGAGCCCAGCATGACGGCCGAAGCTCCGGCGGCCAACGCCTTGACCAGATCTCCGGAATACTTGATCCCCCCGTCGGCAATGACGGGAACCCCCGCCTCCCGGGCGACACTGTAGACATCGGAGATGGCGGTGAGCTGGGGGACCCCCGCTCCCGCCACGATCCGGGTCGTGCAGATGGATCCGGGTCCGACGCCGACCTTGAGAAGGTTCGCGCCGGCTTTGATAAGCGCCTGGGCGGCATCGGCCGTCGCAATGTTTCCCGCCATGACGGGAATGGACGGGAAGCTCTTCCGGACCTCCCGGATCATCTGGATAACCCCCGTCGAATGGCCATGGGCGGTATCGATCACGATCATGTCGACCTGGGCTCGGGCGAGATGTCTGGCCCGTTCAAGGGCTGGTTCTCCGACTCCGATGGCCGCCGCAACAAGGAGTCGCCCGCGAGCATCCTTGGCGGAGTTCGGGTACTTGATCTTCTTTTCGATGTCCTTGATGGTGATCAGACCGTCGAGCTCATTTTGATCGTTGACCACCGGAAGCTTTTCGATATGGTATTCCTGAAAAAGCTTCTTGGCCGCATCGAGGGTCGTCCCCACGGGCGCCGTGATGAGGTTCTTCGAGGTCATGACCTCGGAGACCTTCCGGGTGTGGACCGTTTCGAATCGAAGGTCGCGGTTGGTGACGATGCCCTTGAGCTTCCTGTCCCTGATGACGGGTATCCCAGAGATCCGGTAGGTCTGCATGAGTTCGAGCGCCTGTCCCACCGTGGCGTCCGGGTCGATGGTAATGGGATCGGTGATCATCCCGGACTCGGACTTCTTGACCTTGTCGACTTCGTGGGCCTGATCCTCCGGGGAGAGCGCCCGATGGATGACGCCGATCCCTCCCTCTCGGGCCAGGGCGATGGCGAGCCTCGCTTCGGTGACGGTGTCCATCGCCGCAGAGAGAACGGGCAAGTTCAGACGGATACCGTCCTGCAAAACGATGCTGGTATCGGTGTCGGCGGGAAGAAAATCGGAAAAGCGGGGAACGAGGATGACGTCGTCGAAGGTCAGCCCCATGGGAAGGTCGTTTGAAAGCATGGATCCCCCTCATATTTGGTCGAATAATCTTTTCATTCTAAACGAACGTCGCCTCAAAGTCAATGGAGGATCTTTGTGTCCGTGCTAATTTATTTCTTTTTTGTTAATGCTTTAAATGTTTTTTTGTGTTTCGGGGAGGATTACAGGAGGCCACGGAGCGCGAGGTCGATGAACTGGCGGGCCGTTCTTCCCGACCGGGAGCCTCGTCCGCGGGCAAAGGCGAGCGCCGAGAGGAGAAGGCGAAGGACCGGATCGGAGGGTTCTTCGACCCGGTCCCGGGAGATCTCCTGCCAGGCGGCAAGGCGGGAAAGGGCCCCTTCGTCCTCTCCCGAAACAATGCCCGCGGCTCGGGCCTTTGCGAGAACGATGGAGAGATAGCCCTCCTGAGAGGGCTCGTCGAAGGAACGGACGATGCCGAAGCGGTCCCGGATGGCATGGACGTCGTCGGCCTCCTCTTCGGGATGAAGGGCGTCCCCTCGGGCAGATCGGGACTCGGGGAGAAGATTGCGGATGTTCGTGGTGACGACAAGGGCCATGTTTTCGGGAGAGGCCATGGCCCCCCCGTCTAAAAAGGCCTTGAACTGACGGAAGTCCAGGTCATTTGGCGAGAAGGCCAGATCGTCGAGCAGGAAGAGGTAGAACTCGGGGCGAAGGGAGAGGAGATCGCTGAGCGGCGCAAAAAAGGGAATCCCGGTAATGTCGGCCTGAACGAGGCGGAGAGGGGGAAGCTCCGGACTTTGGTTCCATTCGTTCCAGAGGGAGAGGACGAGCGAGGTCTTTCCCGTGCCCCGGTGGCCGTGGAGAAGGACCGGAAGGGGGGGCAGCCCCCGGGTCAGTCCCCGGAGGTTCTTACGGAGGAGTTCGGCGGACTCATCGAGTCCCGAGAGCTCTCCGGGAAGAATTGTCCGGGGGTGGTGGATCGCGTGGAGAAAAGGGAGCTGGCCGGGAGGCGCGACGAGACGGAGGGCCTTGTGGGGGCCTTCGAGGACGTGACCTTCGTCGATTCGGTCAAACATCGAAGAAAAGGTCGCCCGCTCCGTCCTTCCTGTTTTCCTGGGCCATCTCGGTCTCGAAGGTGATCTTCTTGAAGAGGAGAAGGTCGTACAGCCGCCCTGCCTGGGTCCTGATGTCCGAAGCCTCCAGAAGAAACTGGCGCTCCGTGGCCGTGAGGGGAAGGAATGCCGACCAGTGCTGGAGAAGAGAAATCGGATCCTTTGCCGACTCGTTGATCCACTTGAGTTCGGCCGTCAGGTCCCACTGGGTCAGAACCTCCGAGACGACGGAGCCGATCCGGTCCATGTCGGCCTGGGCCAGAGGCCACCGGCTCTCGGGGCGAAGAACGGAGACGAGGGCGGTGCGCCACTCCTCCATGGAGGTCTCCTCTTCGATATCGAAGGTCGAGATGCCGAGGAGGGTGATATAGTAGCGCCCGTCGGGAAGTCGGTTGCTCTGGACGATCTTTCCCAGCGTTCCGCGCCTTTCGACGGGCGGGGTCTGGTCGTACTGCTCCTCCCAGCCTTCCTTGAGAAGGGTCATCCCGACTAAGTGCTCCCCCTCGAGGGCAGACTCGATCATCTTCCGGTAGCGCGGCTCGAAGATATGAAGAGGGCGCAGGGTCTTCGGGAAAAGAACGACATTCGGAAGCGGAAAAAGCGGAATCTCTATGGGCATGGCGGCTTAACCTCCCATGAAGGCCGTAAGGAATGGATCCGGGAGAAGGGCGCTCCTGCTCCTCCCCGCATGTTTTTTCTGTATGGTGACCCGGAATCCTGTGGTCGTCGGTCCATGACGATCAGTCCTCTTCGTAAAGGGTATAGCCGGCAGGCTCTTTTCTGATGATTCCCCTGGCATCGGGAAAGGCCGCCCCGAAGAGGGCAAGCCTCCCGAACCATACTGTCGTATCGGCAGAATAGGGAAATGTCTTGAGCCGTCCCGGCACCCTTCGCTCGAGGGCGCCCAGCGCCGCCTCGAAGGTCGGATAGCTCCCGACCTTGAGAAGATGGGTGCTGGCCGCAAGTTTTTGGTGAACAGCCGGAGAGGCAAGTTCGTGCATTCCGTAAAAGGCACCCCCTCCGATCAAAAGGAGGCCCAGGACGATCATGACGGCAAGCTGGCGGGAAAAGCTCTGGAACGCGGCCGACCAGCTGGAGCTGTCGCCTTTTGAAAAAAAAGCCACAAAAGCCTCCCGAGGTGATGAGTGGAATAATCGACCCTACTATCGTTCCGGATTCGGGGGGTGGAGTCAAGTCTTGCGATTTGCTAAGGTTTTGTGAAGGGTAAGGACGTGATCCGTACGGGACTTGTCGGGGGAGGAACGATGGAAGGATCGAAGCAAAATGCCGGAGAACCCTGCTCTTCGTGGCGGGTGGTCCCTGCCGTCCCGGGAGATGCCGCTGTCATGGCCCGATTCTGGGTTCGGCTGATGGACGAGGAGGCGCCGCCTCTCTTTCGTGCCGGGGTGGAGGGTTTGTCCCGGGCGGAAAAGGCCTTTGACCGGATGCTTGCGCAACGGGGGAGCTATCGGGGATTTTTGCTGGTCCCGGTAGCAGCTTCTTCCGCGGAGATGAGCCCGGAGCCGGCGGGCTTTATTTTGGGTTCGGTCTACGAGCGGCTTTACGGGGAGCCCTCCCGGGCGGGCAACATCATGCACTGGTATGTTCTTCCCGGGATGCGGGGCAGGGGCGAGGGGGAAAGGCTTTACCATGCGCTCATGGACTGGTTCCGGACGGAGGAGGTCGAGACCGTCGAGGTGATGGCCCGGGCAGAACCGTCGCGGACTGTGGCCTGGACCCGGCGGGGATTTTCGGTGGTTCTCGACCTTCTTGTCATGCGGGCTCCCTGGTCCTCCGATGATCGGGAGGGTGCACGTTAAAGGTCGGGAAGGTCGTCGCCCTTTCCCGTGAAGAGCTTTCCTTCCCAGCGCGCCAGAAGAAATCCCCGAATGTAGAGATCGATCTTGCCGTCGAGGATTTCGTCGACCCGGGAGGATTCGATGCCTGTCCGGTGGTCCTTCACGATCTGGTAGGGCTGGAGGACATAGGACCGTATCTGGCTCCCCCAGGCGTTGTCCTTTTTGTTCTCGGCCCCGGAAACCATGTCGAGTTCGGCCTTCTTTTTCTGCCGTTCGAGTTCGAAGAGGCGCGCCCTTAGAACCTTGAAGGCCATCTCCCGGTTCTGGATCTGGGAGCGCTCGTTCTGGCTTGAGATGACGATCCCTGTGGGCATGTGTGTGAGGCGGACCGCCGACGAGGTTTTGTTGACGTGCTGGCCTCCCGCCGAGGAGGCCCGGAAGGTATCGATCCGGATGTCCTCGTCGCGAATTGCGACCTCGATATTCCCCTCGATCTCGGGGTAGACGAAGACCGATGCAAACGACGTATGGCGGCGTTTTGCTGCATCGAAGGGGGAGATGCGGACCAGGCGGTGGACGCCGCTTTCTGCCTGAAGGAGGCCGAAGGCAGACTCCCCCCGGATACGGACCGTGGCGCTCTTGATGCCGGCCTCCTCCCCCGGCTGGATATCGAAGACCGTCGTCTCGAACCCCCGGGCCTCGGCCCACCGGAGGTACATGCGGAGCAGCATCTGCGCCCAGTCCTGGGACTCTGTTCCGCCGGCTCCCGGGTGGATCTCGAGGATTGCGGGGCTGTCCGAGTACTCGTCGGAGAGGATCTCTTCGAGCTCGAGCTGATCGATCTTCGAGACGAAGAGGGGAAGGATTCGGGCCGCCTCCGCCAGAAAATCCGGATCCTCTCCCATATCGAGAGCCGTTTCGATCTCCCCTTCCTCCTCGGAGATCTCCCGAAGAAGATCCCGTCTTTTTTCGATCCTCCGCTTTTCCTTAAGGAGCCGCGTGGCCCGTTCGGCATTTTTCCAGAAGGCGGGATCTGCGCTCTGGGCCTCGAACTGTTCGATGGTCAGGGAGAGACGTTCCGGGTCAAAGATGCCTCCGGAGCTGGTCAAATCTGTCGCGATTCTGGGTAAAACGGTCCCGGATTTCCTGAATGTCTATCGGGTCTCCGTTCACGAAGGGGTCCTTTCGGCTGAAAATGTGAGCAATCTATCGTCGACGTTCCTGCGTTCCGGTCATCCAGAAAAGGGGGAGTCCCGGGTGAGCGACAGGCAGGAGACTATCCTACTGCATCGAAGGACCCCATGAAAAGTTCAGGGACTCCCGTCGCACTCGTGACGCCCCGGTGGAGCAGAGGCCGAGGAGCCCGGGTCGTTTGTTGTGGCCGGATCTTTCGATCTTTGGTCTGGGGAGTCGGGGCCCGCGGGGGGAGTCTTCCATAGCCTTTCTCCGAGGAGAGGAGAAAGAGCCAGATAAAAAAGGAGTCCGGAGAGGGAGAGTCGAAGGACCCATTCTCCGTGCTCCCGATAAAAGGTGTGTTCCGTCAGAAGGGGAGTGGGCACTGTGAGGACCGCTTTTTGAAAAAGCGGTCCCGAGCGAAGGACGGTCGTATCGGGGGCAACCACCCCGCTGAGACCGGTATTGGCAGCCCGGACGAGATAGACCCCGTTCTCTGCCGCCCGCATGCCGGACTCCCGGAATAGCTGCCAGGGAGCGCTCGTCTCTCCGAACCAGGCATCGTCGGAGAGGACGGCAAGCAATTGGCCATTCCCCAGATTTTCCCGGGAGAGGGAAGGATAGAGGGCCTCGTAGCAGATAAGGGGCGAGAAGGTTCCGCCCCCTTGGGGCAGGGGGAATCGACCGGGAAGAGCCCCTCGGGCCATGTCGCCCGAGACTCCCAGCATGGGCCGGAGCCATCCGAAAAGAGCGGGAAGGGGAAGGAACTCTCCGAAGGGGACAAGGTGTCGCTTGATGTAGTCCGCCCTCAGCGTACCGTCAGGTCCGTAGAGGACGGCGGCGTTTGTGAAGGCGATCCCGATGGGGGAGGAGTCGTCCGGACGCTCCCCGATGGCCCCGGTCAGAAGAGATGTTTCGGGCGAGAGAAGGGGCGAAAGCTTTGAGGCCAGATGGGTTTTCGGACTGTTGTAGAGGGCGGGGAGGGCTGTCTCCGGCCAGACAAGGAGGCGTGCGCCGCGTCCGATCCCCTCTTTCGAGAGGGCGAGGTAGAGGGCGAGGTTCTTCCTGAGGTTCTCGGCCGACCATTTCTGGTCGGGAGGAATATCGGCCTGGACAAGCGAGACCTGAACTATCGAAGAGACAGGGGATCTCTGATCGAGAATGCTTCCCCACGAAAGCCAGAGTGCCAAGAAGCCGGCCGGAAGAAGGGCGATGGAAAGGGTTCGTCGTTGTAAGCCCCTGGAGAGTTCAAGAAGTGCCATGGCCAGGAGAACGGCCTCCGTAACGACGAGAAAGGAGAGCCCGGTGGTTCCGATGGTGCGGGCCGGAAGGGCCAGTAAGGGATGGCCGAAGAGTAGGGATCCGAGGGGATTCCAGGGGAAGCCCGTCAGGATCTCTGTCTTCCCGGATTCGCAGAGGACCCATAATGCCGGGGCCATCCAGAGGCTTCGAAGGGCGAGACGGTTCGTCGTCTCCCTCCAGAACCCAAAACGCAAGGAAAGGGCCCGGAAAAGGGCGGGGTAGAGCGCCAGGTAGAGCGAGAAAAGCGAGAGCCCGGCGAGCGAGAGAGGGACGGGAAGGTGGCCGTAGTTCTCCATGCTGACCGTGATCCATCGGATTCCGATCATGTTGGCGGCCAGTCCGAACAGGAGACCCTCCAGAAATCCTTTGCCCGGGGTCCGGGGGCGCAGGAGGAAGAAGGGCAGAAGGAGAGGGACAATGAGGTAAAAACAAGGGACAAGAAGGGTCTTCGTGTCGAAGAGAAGGCCGAATCCGCTGCCCGCTCCGAGAAAGAGGATCGGGCGGAGGAAACGGATGGGTCCTGCATGGAACAGGGAAAGGGGAGGTTCGCTTCGGGGTGTCATGCTGCAGAGGGTAACACGGTGCCGGGCGGTTTAAAAGATCCGGCAGTTGTGGAAAGCCCCTTTTTGGTCGATAATGGAAGGCGTCCCGGGTGTCGGGAGAAAGAGGGAGGAAGGGCGCTTTTGGCGCTTCGCGCCGAGTCAGGGCCGGGGCTGTCACAGGGGGCCGGAGAGTGTGGGGAATTTAAACGGTTTTCGTGGCTTAGGTCGGACGGTCTGACTCCCCGGTTCGGGGACATATCGCCGGCAAATGCGTGGGGGAGGTGTCGTGATCAATCAATGGCGGGGGGGCCTGTCATGCCTGGCCCGGACTGGAAAAACGCTTGTCGTGGCAGGAGCCGGGGCGGCCCTTCTGGCGCTTGCTCCCGCGGGAGCCCACGCCGGAGATCTGTCGGCGCTCCAGACAAGTGTCGTTTCCACGGATCTCTTCCTTTCATGGATTCCGAGCCAGGCGCCGGCTCTCGGACTCTCGTCGGGGCAGACGGCGGCTCTTAGGGAGATCCAGGGGGACTTTCGGAGCCGGAGCGAGGATATCGGCCGGAGAATCCAGAAGGATGCGCTCGTGCTTTCGGTCGAGGTGGGGAAGTATCCGATCGACATCAAGAAGGTGAAGCCCGTGCTCGAAGAGATCAGTAATCTGAGGAGCGATCTCACCTACCACGCGATCAAGAGCCTCTACAGGGTCCAGACGACCATGAACGAAGGCCAGTGGGAGAAAGCGAAGGCAGAGTGGAGCCATATTCTGGCGACCCGTGCCATCGCTCCGCCTTCGAAAAAGTCGGACAAGCCGGGTCGGTAGTTCGGGCTTTCCTCAGGGAAGATGGACGAGGTTGTATCCTCCCCCCTGTCCCTGAATCCACCAGTTCCCGGGCCAGAGACCGCCGGGGACTCCTCCGGCCGTCGTCGTCCCGTAGGTTGACGGCGGCAGGTAGGGGGCAGAGATCTGGGGGTTGTTTCCGCCGAAGAGATGGTCGAGCATGTATCCTAGGGTTCCCTCGTTCATGAGCTGGGAGCGGGGGCTCTGGTCCTGTCCGAGTGGAGCCAATCCAAGGGGCTCGCTTTTCCCAAGGTGCGTTCCCGAGGAGAAGGCCGGATCTGTAGGGTTGGGAAGGGACGGGAGCGGTTCTGGGGCGTTTCCTCCCTGAGGGGCCGGGGCCGAGCTTCCCAGTGTCTGGCCGTTAAAGGTAAAGCTGCTGCACCCGGCCGCTCCTGCCACAAGAAGGCCGGCAAGAAAAAAGGCCATGCGGGGACCTGTCAGAAAATGTCGGACCATGGTCGTCTCCTTCTTCCCTCGAGAGTCTGTCGCCGTTTGTTTCGCTGATTCCGCAAGAACCTATGTTTTCATCATACGCTACGCAGGCGACCAAATCGACTCCTGAGGCTCGACCCTCGGGTTGTGCCTCGGGAGTTTTGTAGAGGGAGCTGAGCCCCTGTCCTTGGCCATTTTTGGAGGATTTCTGTGAACTTCGACAGTTTTTCGGAGAGCCTTGAGGTTCTTGAAAAGACTCCTGGAAGGCTCGAACTGGCCCAAAGGCTCGCCGCCCTTCTCAGGGAGCTGACCCCCGGTGAGACCTCCCGGGCTCTTTACATGGTCCAGGGACAGCTTTTGCCCTCCTTCGACGGAGAGCCCATGGGAATGGCCGGAAGTCTTCTTCTCCGGGCGATCGGCCGGGCTCTCGACTCCCGAGGCGTGACGTGCTCCGACTCCGAACTCAAGGCGCTTCTCGCCGAGGCGGGAGATCCGGGAATACTGGCAGAGAGACTTCTCCCTCCGAACGAGGGAGCGGGGGAGAGCCTGATCGAGGTCTATGAACGCCTTCTGGCAATCTCTCGCCTTTCCGGCTCGGGTTCCCAGGAGGAGAAGATTCTCCATCTGGCGAGGGTCCTTTCGGGAGGCTCGCCTCTTTCAGCGCGATTTGTCTGCCGCTTTGTGATGGGTCGTCTCCGACTGGGGGTGGGGGATGCGACCATTCTCGATGCCCTCACCCTGACGGTACTCGACGCCTCTCCTGACGACGAGAGGGCTTGGAAAAAGGGGAGAAAGTCTGTCCGAGAGGAGATCGAAGGCGCCTACAATCTTTGTTCGGATCTCGGTCGTGTGGGGGCGGTTCTCCGGGAGGAGGGGCGCGACGGCATTCGCCGCATCGCTCCCTCGGTGGGGTACCCTATCCGAATGGCGCTTTGCGAGCGGCTCGGTTCGGGGGAGGAGATCATCGCAAAGCTTAAGGAGGCGGCCGTGGAGTCCAAGTACGACGGATTCCGCTGCCAGGTGCACTGCGACGGAACCCGGGTTCGGCTCTTTTCCAGAAACCTCGAGGAGACGACCGGGATGTTTCCCGAGATCGCCCGGGCTGCCTCGGAGCTCTTCTCCGGCCGGAGCGCCATCTTCGAAGGGGAGGCTTTGGGCTACGATGCCGAGAACGAGTCCTTTCATCCCTTCCAGGTCACGATTACCCGTAAGCGCAAGCACAACGTCCTCGAAAAGTCGGAGGAGATTCCCCTTAAGTGCCTTGTCTTCGACCTCCTCTATCTCGATGGCCTCTCCCTCATGGAGCGGCCATTTGCCCAGAGACGTAAGATCCTCGAGGAGATCTTTCCCGTCACGGTGCGGGGAATCGCCGACAGAGAGCTTCCGCCCGACGGAGTTTTCGGGGCGTCGAGGCTTATCGTGACCGATGATCCCCACAAGGTCGACCTCTTTTTCGACGAAGTTGTCGAGGAGGGTTTTGAGGGGGTCATTGCCAAGCGGCTTGATGGGGTCTACGCGGCGGGATCGCGCAACTTCAACTGGATCAAGCTGAAGCGCTCCTACAAGAGCGCTCTGTCCGATACGGTCGACCTGGCACTGATCGGCTACTATCGGGGTAAGGGGCTCCGGACGAAGCTTGGTATCGGAGCGGTCCTGGGGGCGGTTCTCGATCCCGAGTCGGGAGAGTTCCAGTCGGTTGCCAGGATCGGCTCGGGTCTCACGGAGGAGGGATGGCGCGATCTTCGGGCAATTCTAGACGATCTCCGCACAGAGGGGCCTCCTCCGGGGGTTGTCTCGGGTCTCGTGCCGGACTTCTGGGTCCATCCGTCGATCGTGGTGACCGTTCTGGCCGACGAGCTGACCCGCTCTCCGACCCACCGGGCCGGAAGGGGGGAGGGGGAAGAGGAGGGATTTGCCTTGCGGTTCCCCCGGATGGTCTCCGGTCCCCGCGCCGACAAGAAGGCGGAGGAGGCCACAACGGTCCCGGAGATCCGACGGCTCTACGACCTGCAGCGTCAGCGCTCGACGGGAAGATCCTCCGGGGAGCCCTGAACAGGGTTTGCCGGATCGTCCCGTCAGGGGAGGGAAAGAGGGCAGTCTTCCCGTCCTGCTTTTTCAGGAGCCCGGGACGAGCCCTCATGCTCTGGGAAAAGCATCCCCCGTATTTTCCAGATCTTTAATGGCCGGGTAATTCCGGGATAGAATAGAGCAAGTTGTGTGAAAGACTGAAGGCCAACCCGAGGAGATTCTCCGTGAAACCTCATGACATGGAACGATTTTTCTGGCAGCTGGAAGGGGCGCTCTCCAAGGGGATGTGGCCCGACATTGTCTTCAAGGCGGCGGGAGACGGGCGCTGGTCTCCCATGACGGACATTTATGAAACCGACGACGAGACGGTCATCAAGATGGACCTGGCCGGCGTTTCGAAAGATGAGATCTCCATCGTCGTGGAGTCCAATCGCCTCGTGGTTCGGGGGACGAGAAAGGACGAAGCCAAGACCTACGAGCCGCAGAAAAAGAAGAACTATGTTCAGATGGAGATCAACTACGGCGACTTCGAGAGGGTTTTTCTCCTGCGGGACGGAATTGAGGGGCGGCCGGTGCGGGCCGAGTATACCTCCGGATTCCTTCGGATCATCGTCGGCAAGAAACCCAAGCAGACCCTGACCGTCCCCATCAGCTTCCACGAAGGAGTCCAATAGTGGCTGACGATCCAATCAAGGTTCCAAAGGACTCCCCCTACGTCGTTCTGTCGGACACGGTGGTCTTTCCCCATATACTGGCCTCCATCGCATTTCACGATCCCCGGGCGATGGCCGCCATCGACGATGCGATGAATCGAGACCCCAAGACCCTCGTTTGCGTGGCCGGGAAAAAGGGCGAGGAGGAGGGTTCCCAACCGGAGATCATCTCTCCGAAGGAGGCCATAGAGATTTTCGGAACCGGCTCCTCTGTCTCCCCGGAACAGGAAAGCCCCGAGCACTATTCTGTCGGGACCCTCGTGGTCATCCACAAGCTCCTCCGGATTCCGGCAGGAGGGATCGCCATCATGGTCCAGGGAGTCCGGCGGGTGCGCCTCGACGAGGATCTTCCGGGCGCGTCCTTCTCCCGCGCCCGAATCTCCGAACTTCCTGAACTCCCCGAGAAGACCGACACGACCGAGGCCCTGCTCCGGACCATACTCTCTCAGGCGAAGAAGCTCGGAACTCTCGCCTCCTATCTTCCCGACGAGTTCGAGACGATGACCTTAAACGTCGAGAACCCCTACCACCTCTCCTATCTGATCGCGACCTTCCTCCGCCTTCCTGTCGGGGACCGGCAGGAGGTTCTCGAGGCGGGAACGCTCGAGGAAAAGCTGACGCTTGTGGCTCGCCATTTGGTCCGGGAGATCGAGATCCAGGAGCTGGGGGGGAAGATCAAGTCGAAGATCGCCGACGAGGTCCAGAAGTCCCAGCGCGACTTCTTTCTCCGCGAGCAGGTGAAGGCCATTCAGAAGGAGTTGGGAGACGGGGAGGAGGGCGACGAGGAGATTGTCCGATACCGGCAGAAGGCTCAGGAGGCCGGCCTCTCCCCCGAGGCGGAAAAGGAGGTCGCCCGAGAGATTTCCCGTCTGGTGAGGGCGGGGAACCAGTCCCAGGAGGGACAGGTCATCCGGACCTATCTCGACGTGGTGCTGGATCTGCCCTGGAACAGAGAGTCTCCGGAGTCCTATGATCTTGTCGAGGCCCGGCGGATCCTCGACGCCGACCACTACGATCTCGAGAAGGTCAAGGAGCGGATCCTCGACGAGCTGGCGGTTCTGGCCCGGAAAAAGAAGAACGACGAGGTCGGGCGCGGTCCGATTCTCTGCCTTATCGGTCCTCCGGGGGTCGGCAAGACCACGCTCGGACAGTCGATCGCCCGGTCGATGGGGCGGGAGTTCGTCCGGATCTCTCTCGGAGGGGTGCGCGACGAGGCGGAGATCCGGGGCCATCGTCGCACCTATGTGGGGGCGATGCCCGGACGGATCATCGCCGGACTCCGGAAGGCTCAGACGAAGAATCCGGTCTTCATGCTCGACGAGATCGACAAGGTGGGGGCCGATTATCGGGGTGATCCCTCCTCGGCCTTGCTCGAGGTTCTCGACACGGCCCAGAACAAGGACTTCCGGGATCACTACCTCGACCTGGCCTTCGACCTCTCCCGGGTCTTCTTCATCACGACCGCCAATGTGGCCCAGACCATTCCCGCGCCCCTTCTCGACCGGATGGACCTGATTCCCCTCTCGGGATACACCTGGGAGGAAAAGCTTCATATCGCAAGACACTACCTGATCCCCCGGGCCATGGGGGAGCTCTCCCTAGTTCCGAGCGAGTTCAGTCTTCCCGACGCCACCCTCAAAAAGATGATCCGGGAATATACGCGGGAGGCCGGCGTTCGGAGCCTCGGACGCAAGATCACGACCATCTTGAGGAAGGTTGTCCGAAGCCGGGCGCTTCAGGAGCGGAAGAAAAAGATCGTGGTCCGGGGCAGCGACCTGACCCACTATCTCGGGAACGAATATATCGAGCCGGAGACGCGACTCAGAAAGAGCGGTCCCGGACTCGTGACGGGGCTTGCCTGGACCCCTAACGGGGGGGAGGTCCTTTTTGTGGAGTCGGTTGCCATTCCCGGATCCAAGGGCTTCATTCTGACGGGACAGCTCGGAGACGTGATGAAGGAGTCGGCCCGGACGGCGCTCTCCTTCGCCCAGTCCCGCTGCCGCATGCTGGGGATCTCTCCGGAGTTTTTCGCAAAAAACGAGATTCACATCCACGTCCCGGGAGGGGCGATCCCCAAGGACGGCCCCTCGGCCGGTATCACCATGACCACCACAATCCTCTCTCTGACTACCGGAATCCCCGTTCCCTCGACCGTTGCCATGACGGGAGAGATTTCCCTCTCGGGCCGGGTGCTTCCTGTAGGGGGGATCAAGGAAAAGCTTATTGGCGCCCGGGAGGCCGGGATCACGACCGTCTATCTCCCCGAAAAAAACTTCAAGGACACCTCGGAGCTTCCCGAAGAGGTGCGGCGCGATCTCGAGATTTGTCCGGTTGAGTCCATGGACCAGCTGATAGAGATCTTTTTTGGCGAGGTCATGGAAAAGGTCAGAAAGGGGAGCGCGAAAAATTCTTCCGAAAAGGGGCGCGCCGTTCAGACCCTACGCCGGTCTTCCCGGAAAAAAAGGGAATCTCCTTCTCCGACGCCTCTCTGAGAGGACGCTTGGAGAAGAACGCGCGTTTTCTCTCGCGCACCTCACGTGAGGAAGCGCCCATAAAAGCCCACCTTCGATGCGGCGAACGATCGGCTCCTTCCCGGCGCAAAGTCTCTGTCCGATATTCCCGCATGGGCCGGTACGGTCCGGAGGGAGGCCGGTATGGCCTCTCACCGGACTACTCGGGCGGTGTGCGATCCTTCCCCGATCGTCTCTCGACAGCCTCCATCGAAACAAATTGCGACTTTCTTTACCAGAAGAAGATTTCCTTGCGTCCTTGACGGGAAAGGTTCTCGGAAATTCTTTATCTCCGAAGCCGGTGTCATCACGCGGGGGGGGAGGGATCGTCTCCGTCGGAGGGGGCTTTTTCGGGAAGGTGGACAAAGTCCTGCCAGAGAGTCTGAAGAATCGCCAGGATTACAGGTCCGATAAAGAGGCCGATGATTCCGAAGGCCCCGAGTCCTCCCAGAACACCCAGGAGGATCAGGATGAAGGGCATCTCCGAAGAGCGGCCGATGAAGATTGGTTTGATCACGTTTTCAATCCCCCCCACGACAAGGACATTCCAGAGAAGAAAAAGAATAAAGGCCAAAGTGCGCCCCTGGGCGAGGAGAGTGAAGGAGGCGGGAAGCCAGACCGCCACCGCCCCCATGGGAAAAAGGGCCAGGAAGAAGAGCAGAAAGGTCAGAAGAAGGGCTTCCGGAACCTTGGCGGCCTCGAAGCCGATCCCGGCCAGAAGGGCTTGGGCCAGGGCGGTAAAGAAGACTCCGTAGACGACACCCCGGGTCACGGGGGCGATCTGGTTGAAAGGCCGTTCGGTGTCCGGGCCGCCGAACCGGAGGAGAAGGGACCGGATCCCCTGCCAGAGCTCCGGTCCTCGGAGGTAGAAGCTGAAGAGAGCCAGGAGGAAGATCAGGGTTTTGACGGCAATTCGTCCGGCATCTGTCATCAGGGAGAAGAGCCGGTTGCCGAGGGTCAGAAGGTGCGACTGGAGCCTGTCGACAAAGATCGAAAGGCTGGGCGTGTGGCTTCGAAAGTTCTGGTACCAGCCCTCCGCCCGGGGGCCCAGAATGGGGATGTGGTCGACCCACGAGGGAAGTGTGGCCCGGGGATTGTCGATGAAGCTCCGGATCTTTTCGACCTCGAGGAGAACCTCCTGCGTCAGGGGAAGGGCGAAGGAGAGAAGAGGGGCGACGACAAGGCCCAGAAGGAGAGCGGTCATAAGAAGTGCCGAAAGGACCGGTCGCCGGATCCGTCTCCTGAGGAGTCGCAGGAGGGGATAGGTGGCAAAGGCCAGGATGGCCCCCCAAAGAAGGGGGACGATGTAGGGAGAGAGAACGTAGACGGCCGTCCCCAGAAGAATCAGGAGAAGGGCTCCCCGAACGGCCGGGGAGCCCGCGCTGTTTCCGGGGGGAAGTGGGGAGTCGGAGAGGGTCATGGAGTGGCTAGACCGCAGGAGTGAGCCAAGGGGCCCGCTCTCTCCGCTTCTTCTCGTAGGCGTCGATAAGCTCTGCCTTCTTCTCGGCCAGTCCGATCTCGTCGAGACCTTCGAGAAGGTGGCTCTTTCTGACCGGGTCGATCGTGAAGGCGAATGTCTCTTTCGAGGGCAGGACCACCGTCTGGGAGGAAAGGTCGATCAGGAGACGGGTGCCGGGAGTCCGTGCGACCTCCGAGAACAGCCGCTCGACCTGGTCAGGCAAAAGACTCACCGGGAGGATCCCGTTCTTGAAGCAGTTGTTGTAGAAGATATCGGCGAAGGAGGGGGCGATGATTGCCCGGAATCCGTAGTCGAGAAGGGCCCAGGGGGCATGCTCGCGGGAGGATCCGCATCCGAAGTTTTCCCGGGCGAGAAGGATCTTTGCGCCCGCGTACCGGGGGTCGTTCAGGATGAAGGAGGGATCTGTCTTGAGGCCCTCGGTTCGTCCGTCGGAGGGGGCATCCTTGTAGCGCCAGTCGTAAAAGAGGGCCACTCCCAGACCTGTGCGACGTATGGTCTTCAAAAACTGCTTGGGAATGATGGCATCGGTATCGACATTGGCCCGGTCGAGAGGGGCGACCAGAGCGTCGAGGGTGACAAAGGCGTCCATGCAAGGCTCCTTGTTATGAGGGTCAGGATCCGGAAAGGGTTCTGTGGTCGGTAAAGTGGCCGGTGACCGCGGCGGCGGCCGCCATCTCCGGGCTGACGAGATGGGTTCGCCCGTTCTTACCCTGGCGCCCTTCGAAGTTCCGGTTCGATGTCGAGGCGCAGCGCTCGAAGGGGGCCAGCTGGTCGGGATTCATGCCGAGGCACATGGAGCACCCCGGCTCGCGCCACTCGAGTCCGGCCTCGATAAAGACGGTGTGGAGCCCCTCCTTTTCCGCCTGGGCCCGTACAAGGCCCGAGCCGGGCACAACCATGGCGGAGACGCCCCTGGCGACCTTCCGGCCCTTCACGACCTTGGCGGCCGCCCGGAGATCCTCGATACGACCGTTTGTACAGGATCCGATGAAGATGCGGGTGACGGGGATCTCCGCGATCGGCGTCCCCGGGACGAGTCCCATGTAAGCCAGAGCCTTCTTGGCCGAATCCCGGACGACCGGGTCCGAAAAGCTCTCCGGGTCGGGAACCCGGCCGTCGATCCCGGCGACCTGGCCCGGGTTGGTTCCCCATGTGACCTGGGGGGCAAGGGAGGAGATGTCGACTGTGACGGTGCGGTCGTATGTGGCTTGAGGGTCTGAGGGCAGGGTCTTCCAGAAGGCGACGGCTTTCTCCCAGAGATCTCCCTTGGGGGCGTAGGGGCGTCCCTTGATATAGTCGAATGTGGTGCTGTCGGGGGCCACAAGGCCGGCCCGGGCGCCCGCTTCGATCGCCATGTTGCAGAGCGTCATGCGCCCTTCCATCGAGAGGGCACGGACGGCCTCTCCGGTGAACTCGATGACGTAGCCTGTACCCCCGGCGGCCCCGATCTGGCCGATGACGGCGAGGATGAAGTCTTTGGGGGTGATGCCTTGGGGGGGCCGTCCCTTGATCTGGACTTCCATCGTCCGGGGACGGCTCTGGGGAAGGGTCTGGGTTGCCAGAACATGCTCGACTTCGGAGGTGCCGATCCCGAAGGCCAGCGACCCGAAGGCGCCGTGGGTGGCCGTATGGCTGTCGCCGCAGACGATCGTCTGCCCGGGAAGGGTGATCCCCTGTTCCGGGGCAATGACGTGGACGATCCCCTGCCGTTGGTCGTTCATGGAAAAGTGGGTGACCCCGAACTCGCGGGCATTTTGTGCCAGTGTGTCGACCTGGAGGGCGCTCACGGGGTCGGAGATGCCGCGGGAGCGGTCGGTCGTCGGCACGTTGTGGTCGGGAACGGCAAATGTGAGCTCGGGACGGCGCACCTTTCTTCCGGCCATCCGAAGGCCTTCAAAGGCCTGGGGACTCGTGACCTCGTGAACTAGGTGGCGGTCGATATAGAGAAGGGCGGTTCCCTTCTCCTCCGTGACCACGTGGTCGTCCCATATCTTGTCGATGATTGTCCGGGCCATGACGATCTCCTTGACTCTCTGTGATGGGCTCCTGCCGCGAAGGGCAATCGCCCTCACGTGCGGCCGGGCGGAGAGATTCCTCCGCTTGCAATATTCTCTTGAAGTGTAGACAATCTTGTTTAATAAGTAAATTGAAACTTTTTTAGCAAAAAGATAGGAAAAAATGATCAGTCAGCTTGTGACTCTCGACTATCTCGAGACCTTCCGTGCGGTGGCAACCTGCGGCAGCATGCACCGGGCGGCCGAAGCGCGCCATATGACCCAGCCGGCCGTCACCCGCCAGATGGGGATCCTTTCCCGAGAGGTCGGCGTTCCCCTCTTCTCCCGGTTCGGCCGGGGCGTACGTCTCACCTCCGCAGGGGAAAGTCTTCTTCGGGAGTCGGAAGAGGTCTTCCAAAGGATCGGGGAGGCTCTCGCACGTGTTCGGGAGGCCGACGGAGCGAGCCGGCACAGGATCGCCGCCGGGGCAAGCCACTACGTGGCAGCTTCGGGTCTTGCCGGACCCGTCCGGGAGTTCCGGGGGAGGTCGCCGGAGGTGAGAATCGATTTCGCCATCGGCTCCTCCGAAGAGATGGCGGTCCGGGTCCGGGATGGAAGGCTCGACCTTGCCGTGGCGACGCTTCCCGACCGGGCCGAAGGGCTTCGCCGGATCCGGCTCTGGACCGACACCTTTGTGGCGGCGGTCCCCGTCGACCACCCGGTCTCGAAAGGCGGCGACGTGAGCCTCGAAGATCTGGCGGCCTATCCGCTGATCCTCCCCCCTGCCAACTCGGCCACCCGGGTGCTCATCGACCGGGCCTTCCGGAGAAGGAAGGTCCGGCCGGGGAGGGTCAGCGAGTTCGAAACCCTCGAGGCGATTGCCGCGGGGGTAGAGATGGCCCTCGGGTGCGCGATCCTTCCGGAGCGTCTGCTCACGACGGTGCCGGGCCGATACCCTCTCATCTCCTCCTGCCCTCTCAGGGGGTTCGGAGAGTCCCGGGAGATCGGAGTCCTTGTCAGAAGCGGCAAGAGTCCGGGAGTACACGAAGCGGCCCTGATCGAGCTCCTGCGCGAGCGGCTTTTTGATCCCGAGTCGAACGACCTCCGACAGAGTGAGGCTCCCTCTCGGGCCAACGCCGGGGGACGGAGGTCGGGGAGAGGTCGTCAGGGGGCGGTGGGAGAGAGCAGGATCTGACTCTTGCGCGTGGGATCGTAGAGCCGGCTCCTTTCGAGGGGAAGATCCTCCGGTCGCCCCTCCCGGAATCCCCGTTCCATGAACCACCTCGACGACTGGGTGGTGAGGACAAAGAGAGTCTCGAGTCCCTGCCGGTAAGCCTCTCTTCGACACCAGGCCAGGAGCTGGCCTCCGCGACCCTCTCCCTGGTATTCGGGAAGGAGAGCCAGGCAGGCCATCTCCGCCGACCGGGCCTCGGGGTAGGGGGTGAGCGAGACACACCCGATCACAGAGCGGTCGCGGGAGGCAACGGTGAAGTGGTCGAGCTCCATCTCGATGCGCTCCCGGGGCCGGGCCACAAGAATCCCCTTTTCTTCGAGGGGGCGAATGATCTCGAGGATCTCCACAAGATCGTCGAGGGTGGCCTTGCGGATGTGTTCGAAGGGGTCTCTCGAGATCAGGGTTCCAATGCCGTCGCGTGTAAAGAGCTCGAGAAGAAGGGCACCGTCTTCCCGGGTATCGAGCAGGTGCAGGCGAAGATCTGCCGCGTCGAGGGCCTCGAGCAGGGGGGAAAGCGGGATGGTCGAGCGCTTTTGATTTTTGCGGGCCTCCCCAAGGGTCAGCTGGCGGAGAACCTTTCCCCCCCCGTCACGGATCTCGGGAGCCCGGTCGAGAAGAATGATCTTTGTCGCTTCCAGGGCGACCGCCGCCCGGGAGGCGATCTCCGAGGCCGGAATGTAAAAGAGCTCCCCTGTGGGGGAGAAGCCGAAGGGCGGAAGCAGGACAACCTCCCCGGAGTCAAGGTGCTGTCTGACCGCTTCGGACTCGATACGCCGGACGGTTCCGGCATAAAGGCGATCAACCCCGGACAGGACGCCCAGCGGACGTCCGATGACGAAGTTCCCTCCGGCAACGCGAAGCCTCGCTCCGGCCATGGGGGTGGCGTCCGTTCCCTGGGAGAGGGCCGCCTCGATCTCGAGACGGAGCCGGCCCACCTCTTTCATCAGGGAGGCGAGGATCTCGGGCGGAACAGGGGGAGCCGGCTCATCTGCAGCATTGGATGGTTTCTCTGTCAGGGGGACGTCGGCTCCAAAGGAGAGGACAAGGCGGATTCCCAGGCTGGCAAGGAGGGCGATATCGTGGGCAAGCTTACGGATCCGCCCGTCGGAGAGAAGGTCTCCGCCGAGGACGATGACGAAGGTCTCCCCCCGAAACCGGTGGATATAGGGGGAGGCCTCCCGGAACCAGCCGATGAAGCGGTGTCTGTCGAAGTCCATGAGAAGTCCTGTTCTCGTGTGTCATAGGCAGTCAATGGGATGGAAGAGATTTTTAATGATACCCTTTTTCCAGTTTTAACGCCAATATAGGAGAGGATATCCAAACGGGGTTCCGGTCTTTTCGGCAACGCGAGATAAGGAGTCGAAAAAGGGTTTTCAGCGGAAGAGGATTCGTCTAAGATGGAGGCCTGTGGCTTGACGTGATCCGGGTTCTTTTTCGATCTCCGCAAGCCGGAATGCGCCGAATCCCTTGCAATTGCAGGGGATTCGGCGTCGCATCGGAGGCAAGCGCTTTGGAAAGGATCGCGGGTGGCAATAGGCAATGGGAAGGATGACGGGCGGCCGACATGGATTGTGACGGGAGGCGCGGGGTTCATCGGATCGAACTTTGTCCACAAGGTGCGCCGGGAGAATCGTGCCCGGGTTGTGACCTTCGATCTTTTGACCTATGCCGGCAACCGGGACAACCTTCTCTCTCTCGAGGGCGACCCGGACCACCTTTTCGTCCGGGGGGACATCCGCGACTCCCCGGCGGTCTCCGCTCTCCTGTCTGAGATCCGCCCCACCGGACTCTTTCATTTTGCCGCCGAGAGCCACGTCGACCGCTCTATCGAAAATCCCGGGGAGTTCGTCTCGACAAATGTCACCGGGACCTTCGTCCTGCTCGATGCGGCGCTTCGGTACTGGGAGCGAGAAGGCAGAGGGAAGGGATTCCGCTTCCTCCACGTCTCCACCGACGAGGTCTACGGGTCCCTTTCTCCCTCCGACCCTCCTTTCACCGAGCGGACGCCCTACGCTCCCAACTCTCCCTACGCCGCCTCCAAAGCCGCCTCCGACCATCTCGTCCGGGCCTACTTTCACACCTACGGTCTTCCGGTGGTGACGACAAACTGCTCGAACAACTACGGTCCCTGGCAGTTTCCCGAGAAGCTCATTCCCACGGTGATCCTCTCGGCACTCGAAGGGCGACCCATACCTCTCTACGGGGACGGGGAGAATATCCGGGACTGGATTTTCGTCGAGGACCATTGTGACGGGGTGCTCGCGGCCTTCGATCGGGGGCGGGAAGGCGAAACCTACGCGATTGGCGCCGGCAATCCGAAGACCAACCGCGCGCTGATAGAAACCCTATGCAAAATCCTCGACCGACTCGCTTCCCGGACGGGAAGGAGCGCCCGGGAGCTTGTCACTGCGGTCCCGGACCGCCCGGGCCACGACCGGCGATACGAGATCGATGCCGCGCGGTCCCGCACCGAGCTGGGGTGGACGCCCGCACACAGTTTCGAGGAGGCGCTCGAAAAGACCGTCCGGTGGTACCTTGCGAACCGCTCCTGGTGGGAGGCGCTTCGGGCCCGCTACGACGGCTCCCGCCAGGGGATCGGACGCAAACAAGGAGAGGGAAAGTGAAAGGCATTCTTCTCGCCGGGGGCTCCGGCACCCGGCTCTATCCTTTGACTCGGGCGGTGAGCAAACAGCTCATGCCGGTTTACGACAAGCCGATGGTCTATTACCCGCTGACGACCCTTATGCTGGCAGGCGTCCGGGAGATTCTTGTCATCTCGACTCCAGAAGACACCCCGCTCTTTCAGCGGCTTCTCGGTGACGGAGGTCAGTGGGGGCTCTCCCTTTCCTATGCGGTCCAGCCGAAGCCGGAAGGCCTCGCCCAGGCCTTTCTTGTCGGGGCGGACTTTATCGGAGGAGAGCCCGTCTGTCTTGTCCTGGGGGACAATATCTTCTATGGTCACGGACTTCCCGAGGTTCTCCGGAAGGCGGCGACTCTTGAGAAGGGGGCCCGGATCTTCGGATATGCGATCCGGGACCCCGAACGCTACGGGGTCCTGGCCTTTGACAGCTCCGGTGCCCTTAGCGACATTGTTGAAAAGCCGACCTCGCCGCCCTCCCGATATGCCGTCCCGGGAATCTACTTCTACGACCGGACGGTTGTCGAACGGGCCCGGTCTCTTTCCCCCTCGTCCCGGGGGGAGCTCGAGATCACCGATTTAAACCGCCTCTATCTGCGGGAGGGATCCCTTGAGGCCCTGAAACTCGGACGGGGGGTGGCCTGGTTCGATACGGGAACCCACGAATCTCTCCTTGAGGCCTCGATCTTCATGGAGGTTCTCGAAAGACGTCAGGGCATCAAGGTTTCCTGTCCCGAGGAGATCGCCTTCCGTCTGGGCTACATCGGGAAGGAGGAGGTCCTCCGGATGGCGGCAGGGCTCAGAAATGCCTATGGGCGATATCTCTCAGAGATGGTTGCGGCGGAGGAGGGGGAATGGAAGTAAGGAAGACGTCCCTTCCGGGGCTTGTGGTGCTTGTGCCGAAGATCCATGGAGACAGCCGCGGGTTCTTCATGGAGACCTTCCATGCCAAAACGTTTGCCCGTTTGGGCATTCCCCAGCTTTTTGTCCAGGACAACCATTCCCGCTCTGGCTTGGGGGTGACCCGGGGCCTTCATTATCAGCGGCGCCATGGCCAGGGGAAGCTCGTTCGTGTCGTGCGTGGATCGGTCTTCGATGTGGCAGTCGATGTGCGCCTGGGATCTCCCACCTTCGGACAATGGTTCGGCGAACTTTTGACAGAAGAGAACGGCCACATGATGTATGTTCCGGAGGGCTTTGCCCACGGATTTCAGGTGACGAGCGAAACGGCGGACTTTCTCTACAAGTGCACCGACTTCTATGCCCCGGAGGACGAAGAGGGGATTCTTTGGAACGATCCTGCACTGAAGATCGCCTGGCCTCTTCCCCATGGGCTCGTTTCCGAGAAGGACTCCCGTCTGCCTCTTTTGTCGGAGGTTTCCCGGGAACGTCTTCCCATTCTTTAGCCCCAGACGGGGCGAACGAGCTCAGGTGTATTCTCTGTTCGAAAAATAAGTATTGACAATGAAGGTAAGAATTCTTCATACTAATAAGGTTTTTCGCCTTCCGCCCGTCCCCATCGTCTAGCCGGCCTAGGACATCGCCCTTTCACGGCGGTAACACGGGTTCGAATCCCGTTGGGGACGCCATTTATTTAAGCCATTCTCTAAAAAATCCTCCGCTGAAAATTGAATTTTTGGGACAAAAATGGGACACTTCCTCTGTGGTTTCTTTTAAGACATAGGGAGGAATGTCATGGCGACGTTTTATAAACGTGGTTCCTATCAATGGCAGGCCAAGATCCGTCGGAAGGGTTCCCCGATCCAGACAAAGACATTTAATACACGGGCAGACGCCGAGGCTTGGGCCCGGCAGGTCGAATCGGAAATGGACCGGGGCGTGTTCGTCTCCCGGGTCGAGGCCGAGAGCACGACGTTGGCCGAGGCTATGGATCGTTACGAGTCGGAAGTCTCACTGAAAAAAAAGGGATATTCTAAAGAAAAGGACAAGATTGACCATTGGCGGAAAAGTTCCCTGGGCTCCCTCTTTCTGGCGAACATTCGTTCGTCCGATCTTTCGAAATGGAGAGACGAACGTCTGAAAAGATCCTCTCCGGCGACCGTCAACCGCCTCCTGAATCTATTGTCCCACGTGTTCACGGTGGCGATTCAGGATTGGGGGATGGGTGGACTGTCCAATCCCGTTCCAGGCGTTCGAAGACCGAAAAATCCTCTTCCAAGAGAACGTCGTCTCCTTCCGGGAGAGATCGACAACATTCTTGCTGCGACCGGATCTCCCTCGATCGGTGACGTGATCCGATTCGCCATCGAGACCGGAATGCGTCGGGGGGAAATCTCTCGCATGAAGTGGGAACATGTCGATCTCAAGAAGAAGATTCTTTTTGTGCCGGAAACCAAGACTGGCGAACCGCGAAAAATCCCGCTCTCGACGGAAGCCGTCAGAGTCCTCTCCGGGCTCGCCCGCCGGATCGACGGAAGTGTCTGGGGCTATGACGAAAAGGGTCTAGGAATCACTCGGGTCTTTCAAGAAGCCGTGGCCCGGGCCCGAAAAGCCTACGAGAAAGAATGCGAAGAGAAGAAGGAAAAGCCGGATCCGGCCTTCCTGGTCGACCTGACCTTTCACGACCTCCGGCACGAGGCGACTTCGCGCTTCTTCGAGAAGGGCTTGAACCCGATGCAGGTGGCGGCGATCACGGGCCACAAGACGTTGCAGATGCTGAAACGGTATACCCATCTGAAAGCCGAGGATCTGGCGGAGATGCTAAAGTGACAAATATGGCCCCTTGCCTTTCATGGGAGTGATACTTTGCATCTGACAAGGGGCATCTGAGCTATTATTGGAACAGAGCTTAAAACAATAAACCAGAGGTTTCGTATAAGAATCCGCTTCCATATATGGTTTCAGTAGTTCCATTACATGTTACGTTCGATGGAGAAGTAGTATTTGTTAGATCTCCTGTTATATAGGTATTGTTATTAAACTCAAAGGCAAATCCACTGTTTTGTAATGATATTAATGTGTTTGGACAACTAGAAGATAAATCTGATGCTAGCGCATAACCATTTAAAAAAATCTGGGAAGGACATCGAGGAGCCTCTCACCGGAGCGTCAACACCGTTCTCGCATCACTACAAAAGTAGGATCTTGCAAAACTTTCGGTCTATTGTCAGGAAAGGATAAAGGACATATACTTTACCTAAAGATTTTCAAAATTTTCAAATGCCGCTTTTTGAACTTGGGCAAGATTGGAAGGGTCTCTTCATGATTGAGAGCATGAAAATGAAAATAAAGATTCTGAGGACGCAAAACCTATGAATCTCAAACTTTCCCCAAAGAATGAGTTCGTCAATCTTTTCGACAAGACCTATCTCGTCGATATTGCCCGACCACATTGCCCGGGTGGTCAAGGCGTTTGATTGCAGGTGGGCTGACATCATTGTACAACGGCTAACGAAAAGAGGTGTTTTTGTGTATCACCTCAACAACTTTCAAGGAGGCCAGGATGAGTAGACATACGAACTCGAAGGGCTCGATCTGGAAAGAGATCAAAAGACCGTCCTTCCATTTTTTGAGTTTTTTTGGGGGGGTGGCTTTTTTGGCGACCTTGGCCGCCTGCGGGGGAGGGTCTTCGGGAGGGGGAGGGAGCCCGGCTGTAGGAACGTCAGGAAATCTTGTTTACACGGGATCGAATAGTGCAACGGCATTTTTACGGCTGATCGATACCGCCTATGCCTCCAGTTCCCCCACAAACTTCACTCTCGTTTTAAGCCCAGTCAACACTTTTTACATCTTCATCGACGACTTAGGGGATCAGGCGTCCGGAACCTATACCCAAAGCGGAAGTTCGATCACGATTTCGTCTTCTAACAATATATTCCTTGCATCTTGCAACACAACGACCGGATCGCTCGCTTCCTCCTGTCTGGGGTCCATTTCCGCAAATTTAACCAATTCAGGATCGAACCTCACAGGAACCATCACCATTAAAAACGGGACGACAACACTTTCCACTTCAAACGTCAGCTTGACTGCATCCTCCGCATGGAATCAGAGTGGCTTCAATATTGCGGCATTGGAAGGCAAAACAATAAATGGTTCTCCAAGTCCGCCCAGCAGCAGTAGTACCACCACCCTCAATTGTTTCACGCCTCCCGTTTCGGCAAGCAGTCAGATCAACTACGGATCCGTGCTCTTCAGCGTGAACGGGGCATCATATGCCCTCCCTTGCAATTCTCCCCCCTCAGCTTACGATTCAAGCACACACCAGATAACTGCATTTGGAACAGAGACCGTCTATTTCTGTTCCTCTCTCGGGACCGATTGCTCTCATACTTCCACAAACTCCCCAAAAACATCGAATACCATCCTCACAGATGCGGGAATCACTATCCCACAAAACGCTTTGGGCCTCTTCGGGGTATCCGTTGTGAGCACCCAAAATAACGGCAACCCCGCCCTAGATTTCGTAGGGTATGTGCAGCAATCCTCTCCAGGGTCGACCGTTTTCTATTTCAAGGACGCCACGGAATTTGTCGTCTCATCCGGCTCGTCCGGAACTTGTAGTAATACGCTAGCAATCGAGGGAGGCGCATTGTTCGGAGTCAATATCGGGAGCAATGGTTATATGGGAGTGGCCATAATTCCTAGTACGGTACAATGCATAGGAACGGCATCAGCCGGCTTTAGCTATATATACCATCCCTCAAGTGAGTTGGGGGAGATCTCCGGGTTCAGTTTTTGATCGGATTCTATCAATGCTGAGTAGAATGATTTTGACATTCATCACTTCCCGACATCTCAAGTGGGGGGAAATTGCCTTGAGATGTCGGGAAGATTTTTTTGAAACACCTATACAACCTCCGGCGCCACATAGTACTTCCTCACTCCCGGTGGGAAGAATCCGATGCCTCTTCGACATAATCATCTATAAGTAGGAATACTCCCTGTTTTCGACCCACAAATTCTTCAGAAGAGCCTTTATCGAAAGTGCGTTAGCTCCAGCAGAGGCTTGTCTGATATAACCTGCAGAATAAGGCGTTGAACTAGGGCATCCACTGCCAGTACATGTAGTATAGTAAACAAGTGACTGTGAAGGGATGCTTATCCCATTACTCGTCAAAAATGAATTCGGACTACAATCAGTTCCCAACGAACCACAAGTTGTCAAGCTTAAAGTCTTATTAGAGGAAGACGCATTACATGAAACAACTAATGTCACGCCGGAAATAGTATATGATGTTGACCCTACAAGAGATGATGAGCCACAATTTGACCCACTAGGCTGAGAAAAGCTTTTTCCAAAGAAAGAACTAAGAGATACATTCGACTGATTAAATGTTGACTGGGCGGTCAACGAGAGCGAGTCGATGGCTCCATTGTTTAGTGTCACAGTGCCAGATAAAGATGTTCCCGACAATGTCAGAGTACTTTGACTGACTTGATAAGTTGTACAGGATGAGCTAGTACAAGGGTACACATATAAGGTTCCATTGTTAACCGTAATAGTTGAACCGCTTGAAGAGTAGCCCCCGCTTGTTTCGTTTCCCTCTGAATTAACAACGCTATATGTGTTATTAATTGGGTTAACAAGCAAAGCCACTTGATAAGTCGTCCCGGCGTTTAAATCTGTTCCAGTAAATACCAAAGTCCCTGTGCCAATGCTCGAGGCATTGGTTGCGCTTCCACTATTTGAACTCCCTCCCCCACAAGATGTTAAAAATAAAAAACAAAATGTTAAAACAAGTCCCGTAATCTTTTCATAGTAAAATTTATTTTTCATCCAAGCCCCCTTAGATTAGCTTACATCTTCGAAAGGTTTTGTGGAAAATGATATAAAATAGTACTTACATAGTTTGAATACCTCAAGGGATGATCCTCAAATTTCGATTTAGAAAGAAGGACGCACCCTTTGGCCACGGGTTTCGATGAGATTTTTTAAATTTCCCTCCGTCCCTCCGGGCCAGATCATTTATTCCTCCAGTCCTCACAGACTTTCAAAAACCGATATGAATAAACCTTGCCACCGGCTTTGTCCCGTTTTTTCTCTTTCGGGGTCGAGGGGCGCAGCCCCCGCCTACAGGGTCATGCGAAGCGTGACCCGTAGTAGGTTATCGTTCTTCCAGAAGCGGCCGACCTCCTATGTTTCGGTATTATCTGTCCTCTACTTCGGGGCCACCGAATCCTCGTCTTCCGGCTCCCCTGAATGGTGACAGGTCACTCTACTGTTACTAGTGACGGATTCCTTCTCACCCTCGGGCCCCCTCTGCGACATTGAAACGTATCGGGAGAGAACGTCCGGGAAATTCGACTTCACCCAATCTACGAACTTGCGGGTCTTAGCTAAGGCCGCCTCCCGGCGGGACACCTTCTCTCGGGCTTCCGCCAGCTTCTGCTCCGTTTCCGCCAGTCGACCCGCCAGGTGATCCCTCTCCGCCAAGAGGCTTCTATGATCTTCGACTGGCACGACCTCCCGTGAAAGGAT
>JAJYYA010000012.1:31515-39013 GCA_021801345.1 Nitrospirota bacterium | reverse complement strand
TCGAGGTCTACGGCGGGCAGTTCCAGACGCTGGCGAACTTCGAGGTGATCCAGCCCTACGGCAACTGGATGGTCTCCGACGGCTACACCTTCTTTCTGGGACCCTACACCCACACCGGGGTGCGGCTCCACTATGCGCCCAACGCCACCACCAACCTCTATCTGGGGGTGAACAACGGGTGGAACTCGAACTTCTCTCAGAACCAGGGGTACTTCGCCCAGGATCTCGAGGTCGGGATCGTGGCCAACCCCCTCTCCTGGCTCAACATCAACTTCTCCGGCTACTTCGGCCCCCAGGTGCGGAACAGCTACTTTGATGCCCTTGGAGCGGGCGGGGGAGCAGGACTTGGATGCATGACGAGTGCAACGAGCGCCGCCTGCGCAAACGCCAACGTCCCCACCTGGCGCAACTACGGCGCCTTTGTGGTGGAGGCGGGACCCTTCGAGCACTTTACATTGGTCACGAACGAGTCCTACGGCGGTCAGGCGGAGGGCGCGATCTCGCCCTCCGGCACGCCGACCGGGTATGCGGTCTGGTACTCGAGCGAGAACTTCTTGCGCTACGACCTGAGCGACACCATGGATCTCGTGGCCCGCTACGAGGTCTACTACGATCCGAACGGCTTCATGACGGGGATCCCCGGAACGGCGATCAACGACGAGTCGGTGGACTACCAGTGGAACTTCTATCCGAACCTCATCAGCCGGATCGAGTACCGCCACGACAACGCGAGCACGCCGCTCTTCAATAACTTCAATTACAACGCGTCGAACCACGGCTCCCCGCTCTTTTCGATGGATACCGTCGACCTCGAGCTGATCTATACCTTCTGAAATACGACGACAGGCAGGAGATCGCAGGGAGAGATTCCCCATGAGACCGACGGTGCGGGAAGACGTTCGACAGGATTTGGGGATGAAGGGAGAGACTCGAAGTCACGATCTCGACGCTGGATCCGGAAAGAGTTAGGAGAAGATGTGTCAGAGTGTCCATGGATCATAGATATCGCATTCGAAAAGATTGGGAATATTTTTTACAGGCATGATATCATAAGGCATGTCTGCAAAAAATGCCGAAAGAAAAATCATTGACGAATCCCACAGGATTTCCGAAAAAAGAGGAAATGGACAACTCCGGCGGGAAGTGTGGGGCAACTCCCAAGATAAAGTGACGAGATACAATCTTGCGTATATCAATCATCGGCTGTATACGGACGACAATGGGCGGGTTTTAGGATACGACAACGCGCATGGGCAACATCACAGGCATTGTTTTGGACAGGTCGAGCCCATCGATTTCGTAAACTTCGCTGAGATTGAGAGTCGCTTCGAGCAAGAGTGGCTCACCATGGAACAGCGGGAGAGGCGGAAATGAAGGAAATCATTATCGGAACGGCGACGGAAAAAGATTTCTTCGAGAGCGGCCGAAGGTTGGCGAATCTCGCCGATTCGGGGAAAAGGTTGCCGGAGCAGCGTGTGATCAGCTTCGAGGATCCGGCAGACCTGTTGAGGTTGTTGACCGGGGCGCGTCTTGCGCTGCTTAGGGCGATCAGGGAGAAGCCGGATTCGATTACGGATATTTCCAGACGGCTTCACCGAGATCGGAGCGCCGTCAAACGCGATGTCGACGAACTGGCCCGATTTGGCCTCGTGGAAATCGAGTCGAAAGTCTTGCCGGGGCATGGCCGCATGAAAGAGGTGCGTGCCGTTGCCGGACAGTTTAGGCTGGAGGCTCGGCTGGCCTGATAAATGTAGGGAGGCGTGTTTTCGAAATCGTCACAGGATGCGATCGAGCCGCACCCCCGCCATGCCATCGGGCACGCGGATCCGCACCCGGCGGTTTGAGACGTTGATTTTGCGGAGAGCCGGGGCATACCAAGTCTGTCCAAGGTCGATACCGTCAGGATCTCATTGCGGTCGTTCCCCGACCCTCGTCCCGGTCGGCAATCAGTGCCGCAAGAAGGCTTTTTTCGGCCTTGGGAGGAGGCGTTCCCGCGAGGCTCTCGAGAGCTCTGACCGGGGACCGCCGAAGAAGTCCGTCGCGTTCGAGTCGAGCCAGTCGACCCTCGTCTTCGGCAGGCTCCCCCGTCACCGGTTCAAGGCGGGCGACAGGACGGTTCTTGTCCATGATGAGGATTGCCTCCCCCTGTCGTACCCTGTCGATCAGTGCGGAGAGGGTGTTTTTCGTGTCGGATATTGTGGCCGCTTTCATAAGGTTGCTATAGCTCTTCTCGATTTTCTGTCAAGCCAGGACCTCCGTTCTTCTCTTTTCGGCCATTCGGCCAATTGGCTCCGGATCGTCTCCCTGCCATAATGACAAGATTCCTGTCGAACGACCGGCGAGACACTTAAGGAGGAGTCCGGAATATGGCCTTATTCCATCTTTATCATGAGACGAGAAAGAATGTCGTCCGGTTTCGCGAGGCGGTCCTCGTTCGCGTCGTCGGCGTCGGGGCCCTTTTTTCCTCGGGCTATGGCGACGTGGGATCCTCCATCTACTTTGCTCTAGGGGTCACGACCGTCTATGCCGGCGGGGCCTCCTTCCTTGCCATCTTTATCGCCGGCCTGTTCTTCATCGCCACCGTCTTATCCTATGCGGAGCTGTCCTCCGCCATTCCCGAAGCCGGCGGCTCCTCGCTCTTTGCCCAGAAGGCATTCGGAGACGGATGGGCCTTCTTTGCCGGATGGGCCCTTCTCCTCGACTATATCGTCACGCTGGCGATCAGCGCCTTTTCCGTAGGTCCCTATCTGGGCTATTTCGTTCCGATCCTCAAGAACAATGTTCAGGCCAATGTGACATTTACCGGGGGACTGATCCTCCTCCTGATGCTGGTCAACATCTTCGGCCTTCGGGAATCTTCAAGGTTTGCACTGCTTCTCGCAGGCTTCGACATCTTCACCCAGCTCTCACTCATGATACTGGGACTTTTTTTCCTCTTCGACCTCCCGAAGATTCTGCATCAGTTTTCTCTCGGGACCAATCCAACCTGGCCTCATTTCCTCTACGGGATCTCGGTGGCCATGGTGGCCTATATCGGGATCGAAGCCATAAGCCAGATGTCGGCCGAGGCCAGGGATCCGGAAAAGACCGTTCCCCGCGCTATGTTCATGACCATGGGAACCACCGTGCTTCTCTATTCCGGCATCAGCCTCGTTGCCGTCTCCGCCATGAGCCCCAAGCTCCTTTCCACGGTCTGGATCAACGACCCGATTGCCGGGATCGCTCACTATATTCCTCATGTGAACGCCTATCTGGGACCCTGGGTGGCCCTGTTGGGAGCCACGATCCTGACGATCGCCGCCAACGCCGGACTGATCGGCGTCTCACGTCTGGCTTTTTCCATGTCGCACAACTTTCTGATGCATCCGATCTTCCGCCATACAACGAAGCGCTTCAAAACCCCTGTCTACTCCATCCTTTTTTTCGGGAGCCTCGCGGGCGGCATCGTGGCCTTTTTCCCCTACCTCGAGGTTCTGGCCGACCTCTACAACTACGGGGCCATGATCTCTTTCTCGATGACGCATCTGGCGCTCATCCGTCTCAGGCGGACGGCGCCGGAGCTTCCCCGGCCCTTTCGGGTTCCTCTTTCGTTTAGGGTCTTTGGCCATGAAATTCCTCTTCCCGCCCTCTTTGGCCTTCTCGGGACCGGGGGGGTCTTTGCGATGGTTCTGATCTTCCACAAGTATGGACGAGTCTTCGGAACCCTCTGGATGGCGGCCGGAATTGCCTACTACTACACCTTCCGTAAAAGCGCCCACATGCCCCTCATGGACCGGCTTTCCGTCACGGAAATCCCCGAGCCGCCGGCTGTCGTTGCACGTCCTCACGGGGCGATCCTGGTTGCGACCTCCCCGACCGCTCCCTCTCCGCTTTTAAACGACATCCTGAAGATTGCCAAGGCGGACGGTGCGCGTGTTCTTGTTGTCACCGTGATCGAGGTTCCCCTGGCCCTTCCCCTTTACGCCCCCCTTCCCTCCGAGGAGGAGGTGGCGCGGCAGACGCTCTCGCTGTGCCAGGCGATAGGGGTGGAGCGGGACGTCCTTGTCGATACGCTCCTCTTGCGGGGACGATCGGCCGCTGAGGTGCTCCTCCGGACGATCCGCCGGGAGAAGGTCGACACCCTCGTCATGACCGACACCGGTTCGGCCATCTCCCGGGCGATCGAAACTACCATCCTTCGTGCGAAACTTCCGGTGACCTTCTGGAAGGTCGTTCCCCCCGGTCCGGACCGATTCCCGTGACATTCCCAGGCATTTTCGGGCCGCTTTTTTCGAAGGGCCCGCAGGACCTTCCCCGGTCGCGGCCCATCTTTTTTCTTGCGCTTTTTCTTTCCTTCTGCATTTTTGTCCTCGATGCCCTGACGCCTCAAAAGCTTGTGGTCTCGATCCTTCAGGACGTTCCCATTGCGATGACCGGATTGACTCTCGACCGTCGTCAGACGATTTTCATGGTCTTTTTGGGAATTATCTCCAATATTTTGGCGGAAGCGATCAATGCCCATGCCGAAGGGGCCATTAGCCCCGTTGCGGTTGCCAATCGCCTGTTTTCTGTCGTTTCGTTTCTTCTGATCGGCTATCTTGCCATGCGTATCCGGGAGAGCGCCCTCGAGGCAGGAAAGACTCTTTCTCTGCAAAGGCGCGCCGAGAGGGACCGAAGTATCCGGGCCCTTCTCGAGGAGCTCTCCCGGGAGGGGAATACACGGGAGCTCCTCGGACGCATCGCGCCACACTTTGTCGGACTTCTTGACGCCCGGGGGATCGTCTTTGCCTCCGTCCGGGACGGCCACTGGTGCGCGCCCATTCTCTCCGATCCCCCCGATCTTTCCTTCTGGACGGAGGGCGAAGCCATCCCCGGATCCCTGGCACTTCTCATGTCCCGGCCGTTCGGCCCCCACTCCATCTCACACATGAGCCTAGTGCCGGTGCTCGAGAAGAACGGAAGCGACGGGGGGCTCGTGGCGCGCCTTTCTCCAGGGGATGAAGGCGACATCTTTCTTTTTGTTCTGGATCCCCGGGAGGCGGACGCCGCCTCGATCCTTGGGGAGATCCTTCCGGTCCTGGAAGATCTCCTGAGACGGCTTGAGCTTCTGAACCACCTCCAGGATAAAAACAGGACCCTTGTGCGGCAGACGGCCGTGATCCGGGATCTGGTCTCGGGCGTCTCCCACGATATCCGGACCCCTCTTCTGGCCCAGAACATGAACATGGATCTTGCGCTGGACGGCGCCTGGGGGAACATCCCCCCAGGAATCTCGACCCTCCTCGAGCAAATGGTCCAGTCGAACCAGTCTCTCCTCGATCTTTCGAACCGCCTGCTGCTTTTGTCGCGATACGAGCTCAACGATCAGCCCATGGACTGGGCTTTTTTTTCCGTTGCCGACCTCTTTGATGAGATTTTTTTGGATCTCGCCCCCCTTGCCGACAGGAAGGCCCTTCGTTTTCGCTCCTGTCTTTCTCCGGAGACGATCGAGGGCGACCGGCGGGAGATGAAGCGGCTCTTTCTCAATCTTCTCGACAACGCGATCAAGTGGTCTCCCCAGGGAGAGGAGATTGATGTATCCTGTGAAAGGAGGGAGGGGAGGATCGTCGTCACCGTCGCCGACAGGGGGCCCGGAATCCCTGCGGAGATGGCGCCTCGGCTCTTTCGGCGCTTTGGGGGACTTCACCCCGGATCGGGATTTGGCCTGGGGCTCTATCTGGCCCAGCAGGTCGCAAGGCTCCACGGAGGAGGTATCAGCTACCGTCCGGGTGATCCGGGGAGCCAATTTGTCGTAGACCTTCCCATACGGAGGCGTTTGTGATCCGAGTATTCCTTGTGGAGGACCATCTTCTTATGAGAAAGGGGCTCCTCACGGCCCTTTCCCGGACAGATGAGGTCGAGGTCGCGGGGGAGGCTGAAAGCGGAGAGGACGCGCTGGATCTCCTTCTGACTCCGGGCGGAGGGGCTCTTCCAGATGTGGTGGTCATGGATATCGGCCTTCCGGGGATGTCGGGGCTCGACGTGACAAGGCGGCTCAAGGCGGCTCATCCCTCCCTTCGCGTGCTCATGTTTACCGTCCACCACCTCGAAGACGAGATCTTTGCCGCTTTTTCCTCGGGGGCCGACGGGTACTGTCTCAAGGACAGCGATATCGACAGTCTTCTGGTCGGGATCCGGGCCGTTTCCTTGGGCTCCCTTTACGTCGATCCCCGCATTGCCCATCTGGCGATCCGACGCCTTCTTTCTCCTCCGGTGACGGAGTCGGACAACCCCCTGTCTCTCCGGGAGGCGGAGGTGCTGAAACATCTTTCCGAAGGGCGCTCGAACCGGGAGATTGCCGACAGCCTCGGCATCAGCCTGAGCACGGTCAAAGCCCACATACAGAGTATTCTGGTGAAGCTGTCGGCCTCCACGCGCGCCGATGCGGCCGTCAAGGCCCTCCGGAAGGGCTGGCTCTGAGGGATGGGCGGGGCGCAAGGGAGGCCTCTTACAATGTGTGAGCCCGGAGGCGCTTCCTCTTTTGAGTTCTTCGGAGAGGTGGCTCCCCCGGGATCAAGGAGATTCCATTGGCCGTGTCTAACCGTGATCCCGTCCCGGATTCCCTTGAGGTCTTCAAGGACAATCGCCCGACAGGTGCCTTTTGCCTTGGAAACGATGCGTTTGGAGATCACATGGTTCGTGTCTTTCTTAAATCGCGCCTCCCGTCCCGAGACCTTTTTGAGGCGTCTTTTGGCCGACTTCGTTCCTTTCTTCTGAAGCCGGGCTTTGTGGGCGGTGGATCGCTCCCGGACCTTGTCCACCGTTTCTCCGGAAAAGGATTCCCCTTCGGAATCCGTGGACAAATTGACGATCCCCCTATCGATGCCGAGAGATCCTTTGGGTTTGAACGGGGGATCGTCCGGCAGATCGATGACGAGATTCAGAAAGAACTTTCCCTTGGAATAGGTCAGATCGGCCTGTCCAAGCATCTTGTTTTTGTCGAGCGGGGCGTAATGTCCGAACACGAGAGGAACCTTGATCCGTCCTCCTATCGTGGCGAGAGAGGCATGGGACAGATCCTTGAACGAAAGTGTCCGCCTGTCGTATTCCATCGCCGAGTGGTCCCGGAAAAAATGTCGTTTTTTCCTGTCGATCTTGTAGCTGTCGGAGACCTTGGCGATCGCCCGGATCATCGACTGGGAGGGAAGAGACGGAAAAACGTCCCGACCTTCCTTGTACAGGAGGTAATGGAGATCGTAGTTATTGAAGACCTTGGCCTCGAACGCCCTTTCGGAGATCCAGTCGCACGCCTTGTTGAACGACTCCATCGTTTCAAGAAGGATCTTGCCCTGTTCGTCCGTCGTCATCAATTTGACCTTCAATGTCATCTTCATGGAGGCTATCCTAGTTTAAATTTATCCCTAACCCAACTTTCGATTCGTTAAAAAATAATACAGGCGTGAAGGCACCTTAATAATCATGAATGTCAATTTTACGTACTTGAACTGGAAGACAGTTCCTCGGCCTCCTTCTTCTCAGG
>JAJYYA010000012.1:0-31505 GCA_021801345.1 Nitrospirota bacterium | reverse complement strand
GAGGCTATCCTAGTTTAAATTTATCCCTAATATCAACCTCTGGTAGATCAAGGAGAGCGCATTCCTCCTCCTCTTGGCAAGAAACGGCTAAGAAGAGGTATCCTGCGTAAATGCTGATGAAGAAAACACCCCCGTCTCTCCTTGTGAGAAATCGTGACATGGCTTCATTGTTCGAGCGCGTTGCGGGCATTTTGGAATCGGGGCGCGGACGTGTCCTACGCACCATCAATCACGAAACCGTGCTGGCATATTGGCTGATTGGCCGCGAGATCGTCCAAGCACTACAAGGAGGCGAAGCGCGAGCTCAGTATGGCGATGTCTTGATCTCTGATCTGTCGAAACGCCTCACCGAGCATTATGGCGCAGGGTTTTCTGTCTCCAATCTGAAGAACTTCCGGCAGTTCTATCTGGCGTATTCTGACAGGGGGGTTTCAATTGGCTACCCATCGGGTAGCCAATCTCCGTCAGGCTTTAATCCCAACCTGAGTTGGTCGCACTACCGCGCTCTGATGAGAGTGGAAAACATCGCTGCCCGCCAGTTTTACGAAACAGAAGCGATAGAGAGTCATTGGTCACGACGCGACCTTGAGCGGCAGATTGGCAGTTTGTTTTACGAACGCATGCTGGCAAGCGCCGACAAGGGCGCCATGCTTGAAGGCGTGCGGCAAGAGTCGATGCCGATTCATCCGATGGACATGCTCAAAGACCCCTATGTGCTTGAGTTTCTTGATCTGCCTTGTGTGCCGCAACTGCAAGAAAGCCAGCTCGAACAGGCTATCATCGACAAACTGCAACACTTTCTGCTGGAACTGGGCCGTGGATTTTCCTTCGTGGCCCGGCAAAAGCGCATGCGTTTCGATGACAAGGATTTTTATGTCGATTTGGTGTTCTATAACTACCTCCTCAAATGCTTCGTGCTCATCGACCTGAAAATCGGTGAGTTGTCTCATCAGGATATCGGCCAGATGGATGGTTATGTTCGCATGTACGAAGCCCATGCCAAAGTGGAAGGCGACAACCCAACCATCGGGCTGATCCTCTGCTCCGAGAAAAATGCTGCCGTTGCGCGCTACTCCGTTTTGCACGATAATCAGCAACTGTTTGCTGCAAAATACCAGTTTACATTGCCCAGCGAAGAAGAACTCCAGCGCGAAATCCTGCGTGAGCGGGCACTGATCGAAAACAAAATGGAATCTTGAAACATCTTTCCGAAGGGCGGTCGAACCGGGAGATTGCCGACAGCCTCGGCATCAGCCTGAGCACGGTCAAAGCCCACATACAGAGCATTCTGGTGAAGCTGTCGGCCTCCACGCGCGCCGATGCGGCCGTCAAGGCCCTCCGGAAGGGCTGGCTCTGAGCATCGGGGGGGCAAGAGTGACCCTTTAACAATGTGTGAGCCCGGAGGCGCTTCCTCTCGCGTGCTTTTCGGAGAGGCGGCGCCCCCGGGATCAAGGAGATTCCATGGACGGTCCCGTTTCGGGCGAAGTTCGCCCCGTTTTTTCGGCTGGCCCAGCTTCCCGCTCCCTTTTCCTCACCCCCGGGGATCTTGACGGCAAGACTCTCGTCGTGTTCAAGCTCTCCGGGTGGGGGACGCTCGTTTCTGTTGCCCCCCTTCTTGCGGGAATACGCCGCCGCTTTCCCGCAATGAGGCAGGTCCTCGTGACCGGAGAAAAGAACGTCCGGATCGCCTCCCGTTTTTTCTTTTGCAACGAGATTCTCACCGTCGAAAATACGGCAGGAAGATCTGGTTTGCCGTTTTGGGAGGCAATGGGGCTGGCTCTCCGGATTCGCTCCTTCCGGCCGTCCCTTTTTCTCGACCTCCAACTCCACAGCTTCAGGAAGACCGCTCTGTATCTTTCCCGGTCGAGCGGAGCGGGGGCCCGCATCGGATTCGTCTCGCATTCCGACCGTCCGAGAATGCATCATCTGACCCATCCCCTCTTTTTCAATTCCCATCATCCCTCTCTTCTGGCCTACGAGCAGGCGGCACGGCTTTTTGGAGTCGAGACGGAGTCCTCCCGGAAGGAGGTTATGGAAAGTCTGTTTCGAGAAGATCCGGAGGAAGGATCGAAAGTGGAGGCGCTCTGTCCGTTTCTCACACTTTCGGGAAAGCTTTGCGTGATCAATCCCAACGCCTCGGAGCGCGCTTCGGAGCGAAGGTGGCCTCCGGAATATTTTGCGGCAGCGGTCGACCGGCTCCTTCGGCGCCACCCCGCCTTGAGGATTGTCATGACGGGGGGAGGAGAGGAGCGGGAGTATGTGGAAGGAATCTGCCGTAAGAGCGGCGCTCCGGCCTCGCGCCTTTTCAACATGGCCGGCAAGCTCCCCTTCGGAGGCTTCATCGCACTCCTCCGGCGGGCCCATGTCTTCCTCACCAATGACTCTGGTCCACTTCACCTCGCCGTCGCCCTAGGGACTCCGACAGTGGCTCTCTTTGGCCCCACGCGACCGGACCTTGTCCTTCCTCACGCCGATCCGGGACGTCTTGCGGCCCTCTACGATCCGCTTTACTGCAGTCCCTGCCTCTACCAGATCGATCGTCCGCCTTGCGGAGGGAACAACGTCTGCCTCTCCGGCGTTTCGGTGGACCGGGTCGTTCGTGCGGTGGAGTCCTTTCTTCCCGGCGAGAACGCACTTCCGGAATTGCGTCCTGTCCTCTTTCACACTTCCCGGAGGCGGACAACTTTCGGGGATCCAATGGCCGGATTTTATGGGGGAGGGGCAGGAGAGGTCCCTTGAGAGTGCCTCCTCCCGCTTTTCTTCTTTCAGTTACGCGGGCCCTCAGAGGAGTCGTCCAGGGATATCTCCTGGCCTGTTTTCTTCCCGCCCTTCACCGGACGGGGTGGACGAGCCTTGAACTCGGGACGGCGCTTTCGGGAGGACTCCTCGCCGATTTTCTTCTCACGACCGCGGTCGGGCCTCTCTCCGACCGTCTCTCTCCCCGCCGCCTTCTTCTCGGAGGAGAGATCCTCTGCGCGACGGCGCCCCTCCCGTTTCTTTTCCATCCTGCCCCCTTGACCCTCTCCTTCGCGATCTTCCTCGCAGGCGCGGGTCAGCGAAGCAACGGCTCCCCCGGTCCCTGGGCCCCTGCCGAGCAGCTCCTGCTCGCCCGTTCTTCCACCCCGGATCGTCCCTTCTTCCGCTTCGGATCGACGATGGCCTGGGGGCTTGCGGGGATGTCGATCGGCGCCGTCCTGTCCTTTGGCACGAGCCTTTCGCCGACAACCGGGCTTGCCTTTGGAATGGCCGGGCTTGCTGCGATCTCCCTGGTCAATCTCGTCCTTTTGAAAGCCCTCCCCCGGGAAGGGGAGGGACGTGGGTTCCCTTTCGGTTCCGGGCCCTACCGCGAAGCGCCTCTGTCCGTCGGCCGCGAGGAAAGGATCCGCCTGTCGCTTCTTATTGTCTCGAATGTCCTGGGAGGACTCTCCCTGGGTCTTGTGGATCCCGTCATCGCCTACTGGTTTTTCTTGCGTTTTCAGGCCGATGCGGGTCGTACGGCGCTACTTCTCGCCGCCGCCTTCCTCGCCGCCGCCCTTCTCTCTTTCGTCCTTTCCCGCGCCCGCCGGGACCACGACATGCCGGGAACCGTCCTTGTCATTTCGGCCGGGGCTTTCGTTGCAGGACTCCTTCTCCCGTTCTCCTCCTCCATGCTTGTCGCCGCCGTTCTTTACGCCGTGAGGCTGGCCGGTCTCAAGGCTCCCGGGGGAATACGGCAGGCGCTTGCATTAAGGCTAGTCCATCCCGGACGGGGGGGGCTGGCCTCCGGTCTCCATCTCTCCTCTCTCCAGGGGGCCCAGATTGCCGGGCCTGTACTGGCAGGTGCGCTTTGGTACTCCCGGAAGACGAACGACCCCCTGATTATCGGGGCTATTCTGTCGGGGCTTTCGCTTCTGGTGTTTGTTGTCCTTTACAGGAGGGCCGGAGTTCGGGGGGAGGAGGGGGCAACAGAGACCCCGAAGGAGGCCGGGGAAAAAGGAGCCGGCGAGGAGGCGGTTTGACGAGAAAATGTCGTGACTGCTCCCCGGCGTAAACGCCGGAGCTTCCGGGGGCTAACCCCGAGACTCCAGCCCGAGTCTCAAAATGTTCAGGGAGGCGTTGTGGTCCCGGTCCTTTTCCATCCCGCAGCACGGACAGGAGTACCTCCGGTCGGACAGCGGCATCTTCTGCCGGTGGCCGCAGGAGGAGCAGGTTTGGGACGTATAGGCCGGATTCACCCGCTTGAACTCCCGACCGGCGCTTTCAGCCTTGTACGAGAGAAAGGAGAAGAATTGCGACCACGCCGCGCCGCATCGCGGATGCTTCGATTCAAACACCGGTGCGAGTTCATTTCGTTGACCGTGATGTCTTCCACGAAGATCCGTCCATACGAATTGACGATCTTTCGGGATTCCTGGTGGGCGAAGTCCGTTCTCTTGAATGTCACCCGTTCATGGACCTTCGCCACGACTCTTTTGCCTTTTTCACGAGCCTTGGTCCCTTTTTCCTGAAGCTCCCGTTTCCGTTGCGCCTGAGCGATTCTCTTGGCAGAGCGTTTCAGGAACTTCGGATTTTCGATGACCGTCTCGTCGGACAGAGTCGCGAAGGTCTTGATCCCCACATCGATCCCGACCGGAAGAGGGTTGGGCGGAAGAACCGCCTCCGGAACGGTCTCGCAGGAAAAAATGACCCACCATTTTCCCGTCGAAGATCGAAGAACCGTACAGGTCTTGATCTTTCCTTCGACGGGGCGGTGGAGAACGAGGGGAACGGTCCCGATCTTCGACAGTCGGAGCCTGTTTCCCGTCAGGAGGCATCCGCTACTCCACTGCGGATAGGTGATCGAGGAGTATTGTCCCTTCCCCTTGAACCGGGGATAGCCGGGATTCTCGCCGTTCTTGGCCCGGCGGAAGAACGCCTGAAACGCCAGATCCACCCGGACAGCCACATTCTGGAGCGTCTGAGAGTAGACCTTGTCCAGGGAAGGACGCTCTTTTTTTAAGTCCGGGAGGGATTTTGCTGTCCGTAATGGGACAAGGAAACGCCGTACCATTCCCAAGCGTTTTTCCGATGCTCCAGAAAATGGTTATACAGCCATCGGCACTCTTCGAGTTGCTGATGCAGGAGCGTTTCCTGTTTTCGGGTCGAATACAGCCGATACTTGAATGTTTTACTCATACTATGATTGCATGCGTAAAACATAGACGGTGCAAGAGCACGCCTTATATCCCCCTCCATGAATGGAGAGGACTTACGGCGCTTTTTGGTTAAAGATGGAACCCGACGGAGAGGGGGACGATGAAAAAGGGGTTTGTCTTGCCTCCTGTTCCCTGGAGGCCGGTCGTCCCGAGCTGGAGAGGATTCATCAGGACTCCGTAGGAGGCCTCGAACTGCAGGGCGTAGAAGTTGAGCCCCACGACCCCCTGGGCGTAGGTTCCCCATCCCGTTCCGGAGTAGGCGTTCGAAACATTCATCCCGTTGGCCGCGACCCCCCCGTCGGCCGCCACGTAGAGGTAGACGCGGTCGCCGCCCAGGAGGCGGACCTCAAGTCCCAGAAGGATCGGGAGCATGGCGAAGGCCTGCTTGAGGCCCGGACGGGCCGGAAAGTTCCACAGGTCGGCCTGGACGCGCATCGCGAGGTTCCGGGCAAGCCATCCCGTGAACTCAAGGCCGCCGCCGTAGCCGGTCGAGACGCTTTGTCCGATCTGGGGAAGGGTTTGGGAGACGGGGGTTCCCGTGGGGTTGGCCCCGGTCAGGGGGATCCAGAACCCTTGGAGGGTCACGCCCACGCCCGGAAGGAGGCTTTCGCTCGAGTCCTCTTCCGGTGCAGGGGGACAGGGATGCTCAAACCAGCTCCAGACCGTTCCTTCTTGGGGTGTGACCGAACCGAGCGAGTCGCAGGTCGGATCGTCGGCCCGGGCAGGACTTGGCGAAAGGAGCGTTCCGAAGAGGAGAAACGCTCCCGAGAGAAGGCAGACGATCGTCTGCCGGGAGGCAGATCGAACTCCGTTGGGCTTTTTCTCCAAGAGACACCCCCGTCTTTTGTGTAAGGAAAAGTTGCCCTGGAAGCGGCAGTGGACGATCTTGAGCCCCGGGCCGGATAATGTTGGCCGGTCAAGGGTGAAAATGACCCAACCCCGCCATAGGCGGAGGCGCAGGCGAAAGCCTTAATCCATGAGTGCCTGATCCGGATTCGAAGCGCCGTGGACCCTCGGTTTTACGCTTCGCTGGCTTCGTGTCCCGCCAGAAGTTCAAGCGTCGCGATCCAGGAAGCAAAAATCGGGCACTCTTTCCTCATTTTATCGATGCCGATTCCTTCGGCGATGGCAATCCCCGTTGAGGTTTTCTTGAAACGCTCCGAGAGAGCTTCCAGTCTTTTTGAGGGGGCTGTCGTTCTATGATCGTTGATTTTTTCTGGCTCCCCGCACTCTCTAAGAATCGCATCGACATCGCTTTGAGCAACCCCTATCTTTTCTGCCAGACAAGCGGGATCGCTGAAATACAGTGCCTCAATCTCGTACATGGAAACATATGGGATAAATCTTCTTTCCGGATTCTGTCCCGGGAAAAGCTGCCTGACTTGTTCGGCCGTAGTCCGATTCATGATATCCGCTTTTTTTATGTGATTTTTCTGGCGTTTCGATTCTGTATATCCCGGCCAATCTCCATGTATTCCGTAATAGTCGACGAGAAGTGTCACCCAAGTGTCTCTTCGTTGTTTGAGATGTCTCCCGATGTCATTCCTGACGCGCACAAACCTGACGTCGCCGCCTTTTTCGCCAGGCTTGTCCAGAATGATCGGAGTCAGATACACGCCGCGACTCGCCATATACGGTCCAAGCAACTGCTTGACGAATCGCTGCTCCGTAGGACCCTCTGAAAGCACGACCACTTCGGCATAGCTACTCATTGGTTGTGCCTCCCTGGATCACATTCTTTGTCCAGAGTTCGCCAACGGAATAATCCTCGAGCCATTCATCAAAATCCGAGCGTTTTAAGCGCTCAAATACTGATTGCCCTTCCTTGCGGTTCACCACGACAACATCCTCGATCGAAAATTGATCAAGGAGTAGGGGAGACTGTGTCGCCGCAATGATCTGTGTCCGCTTGGCCGCATCCTCGATGAGTTCGCCAAGAATTCGTATTGCTTCGGGGTGCAAGCCCAGCTCCGGTTCATCGATAATGATTGTAGATGGCGGATCCGGTTGCAGAAGCGCTGTCGCGAGGCAAATAAAGCGAATGCTGCCGTCGGACAGGTGATAAGGCTGCATGGGATAATCGGAGCCCTTGGTTTTCCATGTAAGCGAAACCTTTGTTTTTGGCCCGAGCTTTTGTGGCTCCAAGAAAAAATCGTCAAAAAAAGGCGCAACAAGACGACAAGCATTCAGAATTTCGTCGTAATAAGATGTTTTTTCGTTTCGGAGACGCAACAAAAACGGACCGATGTTTGAAGCATCAGCCCGTAATGCCATATTATCCTCAACAATCTCAGCATGCCGCATGGGGGCTGTCGAACTGGTATCGTGGAAATGGTAAATCTTCCAAGAGCCGATGGCTTCATAAACCGGTTTGCTGTATTGGCTGTCGGTCGATGCTCCTTTTGCTTCTCTCACTAACATTGAAGAGTTGTCTTCGCTGCTTCCAAGGTTCCACCACCCGGTGGAACCGTGCTTGTAATAACGAGCTTCGTCGGTCAGGGCAAAACCTTCTCCTGGACCTGGCTTGAGTGTGAAACGATACCCCCGAAGGCCAAACCGTGTTTCAAACTCCATTTGTTTTGTTGCCTTGCGACCGTTGTGGAGAAGATCGCCGATGCCCCCGCTGTCGCGAACGAAGTCGGAAAGGGTTTCCTCGATAAACGATTGAAGCATGTGAAAAAAGGAAATCAGGTTGCTCTTCCCTGCGCCATTGGCTCCAACGAAAATATTTATCTTTTTCAGCTCGAAATCCTTCAATTCTCGAATGGATTTAAAGCCGCGTATTGTCAGAGAGTCTAATGAGTCGGCCATTGAACCCCCGTATTCAGCATGCGTTTTGTTGCATCCTCGACGGAAAATTCTTGGGTGGAAAAAGCTCTGTCGAGGGTTGTTTTTTCGTGTGCTCATCGATAAATGACATTGTGGAGAACCCACCGGGTCCCTAAGAGCTTATCATGAGACTTCTCGGCATTCTAGGCTTGCAGTGCGGAGTTGAGGCGTCGGGCAATCGACAGGGATCGGACGCCGTCGGGTGTGGCTCTTGCGGAAAAGAGCGCTTCCGGATACGTCCTTGGCCTTCAGGAGATTCACCATGAAAACGGTGGTTCCGAGAGAAAGACTGCATTCTTGCTCCGATCAGGTCGTCTGGGCCCTCCGAACTCCCCGGGGGCCAGTCTCCGAGTCCGGTTCCGGGAGGGTCCCTCTTAGGGCCTGTTTGTAAATGGCCTCAAGAGCTTAGGTCGTATGATTTCCGTAAATAGGTGATATCGGAATCTGTTTTTGATCAACTTATTGTCGAACGACCCCTTAGTCTCGCTGGCGATGGCGACGGGAGAGCTCGGGCGTCCAGGGGATGTTGGGGTGACGGCCGGTGCGGGCAAAGATCCTGTCGAAGGTCTTCCGAAACCGCGAGAGCTCTTTTTGGTCCCTTGTGACAAAGAGATTGTTGTCCTGCTGGCTCCAGTGCGGGCGTCTTCCCCGCCGGCAGAAGGCGCCGACTCCCGGTGCCGACCAGTTTGCCGAGCCGGTCCTGAGGTATTTTCCATCGACGGAGAAGGCCTTGAGGTGCATGATATTGCGCGAGGAGTTCTTCTTCACGAGGACGCTGATCATCCTTTGCCCCGTCTTTGTGGCAAGCAAAAATCTCGTCTTGTCCCCACGGTCGTGGAGTTGTGTTCTGTCGCGGTAGATCCGGATCCGGACCCCTCTTTTGGCGGCGCGGACAAGGGCCTCTGCGATGGGACGGTCGGTGAAGGCATACATGGCGATGTCGATCCGCGAGCGGGCATGGTCGATAAGCCCCACATCAAGCGCCTCGAGGTTCTCCTCGGGTGAGTAGTGTTCGCCGAGGTAGCCTTCGGGGAAGGATCTGTGAGGGGGAATCGGACAAGCGTGCCCCCGCACTGCGGATCCGTGCCAGCGTTCCCGCGGCCAGGCGCCGGCCGTGGAGGGGAGGATGATTGTTGTCGCCAGGAGGCCTCCGAAAAGAACACGGAGCCCAAAAGAGAGGAAGGAGGCCTCCTCTAGAACACTGTCATGCAAGGAGTGTCTCGGGGAAGAGATTCTTTGTTCGGCATTCTCAGCCATGGGATCTCCTTATAAGTGTGGGGGCCGGGAGGGCCCCAAAATGCCAAAAGCTTTGAAGGACACCCCGAGGCCACGATGATAGCGGCCCCACGGTTTCAGGAGAAAAAGGATCTCCGTCCCCTTCTCCCGGGGGCCCCGTTGACCTCCACAAGCGGAGGCACTCGCTTGCCGTCCGACATGGGGGAAGGCTATCATCATGATAAGCGTGCTCCCGGCCGCTTGCGAGGAAGGCTCCGATTCGGGCTTTCCCCGGGTGGTCGCTTGGCAAGTGCCGGACTCTCAAGCCAAACCGCCGTGAATCGGGCGCCTTGGAGGTTTTTATGAGTGAAAAAAAGCGGACTGTTCCTTGTCCGGTCTGCGGGACAGCGAACAACGTCGATCCTGCCCGCGGTCTGACCCGAGCTAGGTGCGGCCGTTGCCATTCCGCGCTTGCTCCCCCCGCGGCGACTCCGGACGTTCCCGTTGCCGTGAACGATGCAAACTTTCCCGAGCAGGTGATCGACTCGACCCTCCCGGTTCTCGTCGACTTCTGGGCCCCCTGGTGCGGACCCTGCCGACAGGTGGCGCCGATGCTCGAGGAGCTCGCCCGACATTACCACGGACGGCTCCTTGTCGCCAAGGTCAACGTCGACGAGAACCCCTACACTTCCCGGGAGTTTCGCGTGGCGAGCATCCCGACGTTGGTCTTTGTGAAAAACGGCTTCGAGGTCACCCGTCTCGTGGGCTCCCACCCCCGCTCCGAAGTCGAAAGGCTTCTCGCCACGATCCTGTAGTGTGGGCGAAGAGCCCGGATCGCGGAAAACTCTTCCCTTTGCAACGTACGGTCGAACTGACCCCATTCAAGGATTTTTCATGGACACTGAAAGCCTCTACCAACTGCCTCACGACCTTTTTCCGCGCCACTACGATCTTCATCTTTCTTGCGACCGGGAGTTTTCGACTCTCTCCGGGACGGTTGCCATCGAGGTGGAGATCCACCGGAGTACCATCGAATTTGTCCTCAATGCCAAAGATCTCAGGATCTCCCGTGCGATGGCCCGCTATGAGGATGTGGATTTCCCCCTTACGGTGCGCGTGCTTCCCGAGGAGGAGCGGGTCATCCTCTCCGGTACCCGGCTCTTCGAGCAGGGAAAGCGGGTCATTCTTTCGCTGGAGTTTTCACGGGAGGTCGACGAACTTCTTGCCGGATTCTACCGGTGCCGGGGGCGCGATGCCTCCGGGCAGAGCTTTCTCATGGGGACGACCCAGTTCGAGGCGACCGATGCCCGCCGGGCCTTCCCCTGCTTCGATGAACCCAGGATGAAGGCGACCTTTACCCTGTCGGTCAGCATCCCCGAAGGACTCGTCGCCCTTTCCAACATGCCCGTGGATCGCCGGGAGAGGGAGGATCACGGCAAGGAGCGCGTCGTCTTCGCCCGGACGCCCCGAATGTCGACCTACCTGCTTCACCTGTCGGTGGGCCGCTGGGATCGGATCTCTACCGTCTCGGAGGGGGTGGAGATCGGGGTTTATGTTCCTCCGGGAAGGGCAAAGGACGGGGAGTTCGCCCTCGATGTGGCCAAAAGGCTTCTTCCCTGGTATAACGCCTACTTCGATACTCCCTATCCCTTGCCGAAGCTCGATCTTGTCGCCATCCCGGACTTTGCTGCCGGGGCCATGGAGAACTGGGGGGCCATGACCTTCCGGGAGACGGCCCTGCTCGCCCCTCCGGAAGGAGCCTCCGCCCGAAACCTCCAGCGGGTCGCCGTTGTCGTCGCTCACGAGATGGCCCACCAATGGTTCGGAGATCTCGTCACCATGACCTGGTGGGACGATCTGTGGCTCAACGAGGGGTTTGCCTCCTGGATGGAGGTCAAGGCAGTGGATGCCCTCTTCCCGGAGTGGGGAATGTGGGAGCTTTTTCAGAGCGAGGACAAGAACGAGGCCCTCGAGATGGATGCCTTGGCCGAGACCCATCCGATTGAGGTTCCGGTTCGCGATCCGGGCGAGATCAACGAGATCTTCGATGCGATCAGCTACACTAAGGGGGGATCGCTTCTCCGCATGCTCGAAACGGCTCTGGGTCCCGAGCCGTTTCGGTCTTCTCTTGCTGCCTACTTCAGACGTTATGCCTATGGAAACGCTACCACCGCCGATCTTTGGAGAAGTCTCTCGGATCCCTCCTTCGATCCTTACGGGGGCCTGGGACGCATCATGTCCGCATGGACCACCCTTCCCGGCTATCCCTGGATCAAGGTCGATCGTCGGGACGGGGGGCTCGAGCTTGTTGCGTCCCCCTTCCGGATTCGCCGGGAGGACCGGGAGGCGCTCGGGAGGAGCCCCGAGGCTCCCGTCTGGCCCCTCCTGCTCGCCGTTTCCGAAGAAAACGCTCTGCCGGAGCGTCATATTATGTCTACGCGGGAGATGCGCATTCCGCTTTCCCGACCGGACCTCTCCCGGGTCAATATCAACTCCGGACAGACAGGATATTTTCGGGTTCTGTACGCCCCGGATCTCCGGGAGGGGATGCTTGCGGCCATGGAGAAGGGGGAGATCTCCGTCCTTGATGGGTTGGCTCTGGAAAACGACATGTATGCCTTCTTTCGCTCCGGGATCGTCTCCGTGGGCGATTACCTTTCCTTAGTCGAGCGCTTCGACAGGCAGCCTTCGTATGCCGTCTGGGCCGATATCCTTTCCAACCTTCTCGAAATCGACGCCCTCTGGGCGGGAGAGGCCGACGGGGTCGCCTTTCGGAGGTGGGCCACCTCCCTCGTGCGCCCTGTCTTCGAACGCTCGGGATGGGAGGCGAAGAAAGGAGAATCCCATCAGGAGAGACTTCTTCGTTCGGCACTCCTCGGAGCTCTTGTCAGGATGCAAGATCCCGTCACGATCGGCTCCTGTCCCGACCGCTTCGAAATGTACAGGAAAGATCCGGCCTCGCTCCCCTCCGACCTGCGGCTGGGGGTCTTTTCGGGGGCGGTGGCGACCGGTTCTGAGGCGATCTTTGTCCAAGTGATGGAGAGTGCGGAGAACCAGGGGGACCAGGAGGAGAAGAATCGCCTTCTTCATGCGCTCTCCCAGACCCCGAACGCGGATCTTTTCGCCCGGGCCCTTGCCGCCACTCTTTCGCCCCTTGTACGGGTCCAGGATGCGGTCGGAGTGATCGGATCCCTTGCAAGAAATCCGATCGGCCGCCGCAGAACCTTCGACTTTGTCGCGAACAACTGGGGGACCTTTTATGCCCGGTACGAGTCGGGCGGATTCGCGTTGAACAGGCTCGTGCGGGGAATCTCGGACGTCTTTCGCACCGAGGAGGAACGGAAGATGGTGGAGGGGTTCTTTCATGAGCATCCCGTACCGGCTGCAAAGCGGGCTGTGGCCCAGGCCCTCGAGACCATCCGTTCGAACGGGGAGATTTTCGAGGCACACCGGGAGGCTCTGTCGCAATTTCTGGTGGATCGCTCTATCCGATAAAGATCGACGGCTTTCGGAAGTGGGTGGAGGTGTAATGGTTGATCATGCGGTCGATCAGGGCGGCGGGCGACTTGTCGCGGATGATGGTGCTTCCGGTGGGCTTCTCGACCGCCTCCACAACTCTGTCAAGAATGGTTGTGATCCCGCCGCTTCCGTCGACGACCCCGATGAGTTTGCCCTCGTCGTAGGCGATGGAGAATTCGCCGAGCGTTCCCGAATGTCCCCCTAAGATGACGACGAAGTCGCTCGACCGGATGTTGATCACCTCCCGCCCCATCAACCCGGAGCCGGTGAAGATGATCATGTCGTAGAGATCGTTGGGGGAGTGGAAACGATGCGTGTGCTCCTCCTCCGACAGGGCCGGAGAGATCCCCACGGAGAATCCTCCGATCTCCCGGAACCCGACGCAGGCCTCCCATGGAAGACCCGGACATGCGCCGGTGATGAGTCCGAATTTTTTTCGGGCGATGGCGCGTCCCGTCTCCCGGGCCAGCTCCGTCACTTCCGGAGAAAAGTCTCCCGAGGCGGCCCCCATGACACCGACCGTCAGGGTTCGTCCGGGAGCGTTCGCGATATACCGACTTGGTTTTTGGTCGAACTTTTCCCGGCAATCGAGGCTGTCGAAGTAGTAGAGGTGTCCGTCGAAGATTCGGATGGCCGGGGCTGCGTGGTGGTGGAGAATGGGACGTTTGCAGACCGGATCGATTGTCATGGCGGCTCCTGATTTTTGGTTGCACTCTGTGTTTGCTCACTTTGGATGATTTCTTCCGGGGCTGTCAAGGGGAAGAATCCGTACTCTCCGACGGCCCGGGTGTTTGACGGACGGGGCGGGGCCATCTGGAACGGCGGAGACGCGGGAAGGGAGAGCGTGTTGTGAAGGTGATGGTTTTGATGCTCCTCTCGGGGCTTCTCGAGGTGGGCGGAGGATACGGTGTCTGGCGCTGGATGAAGGGGAGCGCCTCCCTTCTTGTGGGCCTTGTGGGTCTTCTGGGACTTGGGCTCTACGGGATCGTTGCGGCTCTCGAGCCGCTTCCCTTCGGCCGGGCGTTTGCCGCCTACGGAGGGGTTTTTGTCCTGATTTCGCTTGTCTTTTCCGGGGTATTCGACAATTTTCGTCCCGACCGCTGGGATCTTGCAGGCGCCGCCCTTGTGGGGGCCGGCGTTCTCGTCATGCTCTACGGAGGGAGCCGATGAAAAGCGAAAGAGGGCCTGTGCGAAGCGGCAGCTTCCGTCTTGTCTCCGATTATGCCCCCTGCGGTGACCAGGGAAAGGCGATCGAGGTTCTGACGGCTGGGGTCCGGGGGGGGAAGAGGTTCCAGACGCTCCTGGGGGTGACCGGTTCGGGCAAGACCTTTACCGTTGCCAATGTCATTGCCAATTCCGGCAAGCCTGCCCTGGTCTTAGCTCCCAACAAGACCCTTGCGGCCCAGCTCTACCGGGAGTTCCGGGAATTCTTTCCCGACAACCGAGTCGAATATTTTGTAAGCTACTATGACTACTACCAGCCAGAAGCCTACCTTCCCGCGACCGACACCTACATTGAGAAGGACTCGGCGATCAACGATCTGATCGACCGCATGCGCCACAGTGCGACATCGGCCCTTCTCGAGCGTCTTGACACGATCGTGGTCGCCTCGGTTTCCTGTATCTACGGTTTGGGCTCCCCGGAGTCCTATCTCAAGATGCATCTGTATCTCGAGCAGGGGATGGAGATCAGGCGGAACCGACTGATCGAACGCCTCGTCGAAATCCAGTACGAAAGAAACGAGATCGACTTCCACCGGGGAACCTTCCGGGTCAAGGGGGATGTGGTGGACATCTTCCCCGCTTCCTATGAGGATCGGGCAGTGCGTGTCGAGTTCTGGGGGGACACGATCGAGCGCATTCGGGAGATCGACCCCCTGACGGGAGGAGAGCTCTCGCAGGTTCCCTCGATGATCGTCTATCCTGGGACCCATTATGTTCTGCCCCCGGACAAGCTCGAAGGAGCTCTGGCTGCGATCGAGGAGGAGCTGGCCTCCCGCATCGAGACTTTCCGCAAGAACAACCAGCTCGTCGAGGCCCAGAGAATCGAGCAGCGGACGCTCTTCGATCTCGAGATGATCCGGGAGGTCGGCTTTTGCCACGGGATCGAGAACTACTCGCGCCACCTCTCGGGGAGAGCCCCCGGGGAGCCTCCTCCGACCCTCTTCGACTACTTTCCGGAAGACTTTCTTCTCGTCATCGACGAGAGCCACGTGGCCATTCCCCAAGTCGGCGGGATGTACCACGGGGACCGCTCCCGGAAAAAGAGTCTTGTGGACTACGGGTTTCGTCTTCCATCGGCCTTCGACAACCGTCCGCTGACCGCGGAGGAGTTCGAGAAGGTCATGAAGCAGGTTCTCTTCGTCTCCGCGACTCCCGGCCCCTACGAGCTCGAGGCCTCGGGGGGTGTCTCTGTGGAGCAGGTTATTCGACCGACAGGGCTTGTCGATCCCGAGGTCGAAGTCGTGCCGGCAGTCCACCAGGTGGACCATCTTCTGGGCGAGGTGCGAAAGACTGCCGAGGCGGGGGATCGGGCTCTTGTGACGACGCTGACCAAGCGCATGGCGGAAAACCTGACGGAATATCTTGAGGAGCGGGGCGTTCGGGTTCGCTACCTCCACTCGGAGATCGACACTCTCGAACGGATGGAGATCATTCGGGACCTGAGGCGGGGAGAGTTCGACGTGCTGGTGGGGATCAATCTTCTCCGGGAGGGTCTCGATCTCCCGGAGGTCTCGCTTGTGGCCATCCTCGATGCCGACAAGGAAGGCTTCCTGCGTTCGCGGCGCTCCCTGATCCAGACGTCCGGGCGAGCCGCCAGAAATCTTCGCGGCCGGGTGATCTTCTATGCCGACAGCGTGACGGGCTCCATGGAGGAAGCCATCGTCGAGATGAAGCGGCGCCGGGAGATCCAGACGGCCTTTAACGAGAAAAACGGGATCGTTCCTCAGGGAATAAAGAAAAGCATTCCCGACGCGCTCTACCATGTGTCGGAGAGCGACTATGTGACCATTGGGGTCGAGGAGTCCGCGAAGGAAGGGCCGTCGCAGGACTCTTTGACCGATGCCGAGATTCGGGCGCGGATGGTGGAGGCCGCGGAGGCTCTCGACTTCGAGAAGGCGGCCTACTTTCGGGATCTTCTCCGGGGGAGAGGAGAGAAGCCTTCGGGTGAAGGGATCGAGATCAGTCCCCGGCGGGGGAAGTCAAAGAAGGGGCTCTCCGGGGATTCCGCAAAAAAACGATAGCGCTTGTCCGAAGCGGGGGAGGGGCTGGCGTTCCCGTTCCGGACATTCAGCCATCCAAAACCGGCCGGACCTGTCGTCTCCGGTCGACAAAACACGCAAGTCCGCCCCGGTGGGAATGTTCGTATGTTACCGGAGGAATCAGGAGTTCCGATAGATGTAGTAGCCCAGGAAAAGTCCGAGGATGTTCAGAAGGTTGATATGGAGGGCAAGCCCTAGGGAGATGTCGAGAAGAACGAGGTGAAAGGTTGCCGGAGTGGCGCTTCCGATCGAGACGCTCGAAAGAAAGATCCGGGCCATGGGGCCCGAAGGAAGAAAGGCGTTGAAGATAAGGGTCAGAACTGATCCCAGGACCGTTCCCGTAAAGAGGAGGAATAGCAGAAGTCCCGTGCCTTTTTTTAGCTGTGCCACATGAAGCCTTTCGGGTTGGATCGTCTGTCTGAATTTCCTGTTTTCCTGCCGGTTTGTGCCGATGCTTGATGCAGGTGACCGGTTCATTCTAGAGGGGAGAGGGGGGAGGGTCAAGTTTTCTGGAGACTTGTGCGATTCGGAGGGGCTCTCTTCATACGGTCACGGGAGTCTTCTCCCGTGCGATAGCGACGGCAACGGAACGGCTGGAAAACAGCGCTCTCGGCGTTGTCCGAAAAGATCGATCGATTCCGACGGCCTTCACGATCGCGGGAGGGATCACAGGCAAGCAGATCGTCCCCGTCGTCCAGACGGTGGGCAGCGTCCAGAGCCTTCCCTCCCTTCCTGAAACATCCGGAGCGACCGGGAACACCGGGAGTACCGGGAGCGTCTCCGACTCGTCCTCCTCGTCGACCAACACATCCGGCTCCACCACCTCCACGACTCTCTCCGAATCCGGATCGAGCTCCCTGACGATCATGGAAGCGACCGAGACGACGGACGGGACCCTTCTCTCCGTCGAAGAGCTGAAAAATGAGTGTTCGAGGCTTCGCTTCTTCCGTTTCGGATTTATTAAGCTTTCTTTCGGCACGACATTCTCCCCCTCCCTCATTATTACGCTCACCGCGAAAGCCGAAAGGAAGGGGATTCCCTCCTGCCAACTCCCCTTCTGTAAACGGGGAGGAATCAGCGGGCCTGAAAAGTCAGGCCGCCGACTCGGAGGTTTTCGCCTCCGAGCAGGCGCACCGGGCTTGCCCAGCCCTGAGAATATTCTTTACGGCATTAAGCTTGCTCGGCTCCATCTGATCGTACGCACGTCAAAGCCCTAAGCTTGGCGGTGCGAAATGCTTCCTCTCGATCAGTGAGGCCGATAGCCAATCAATCCTCGGGATCTCTTCGACCGACTCCTGATTGATTCTCGACATGCTCCCATCCGACAGGCGCTTGAAACAGCAAAGCGAAGCCTTCTAAAAAGTGCTCGGGGATCTCCTGAAACTTGCCCATTCGAATTCTCCCCCGAATTTTTTCGTCTCCGGAGAGCAACACTCCGACTTTCTCTGAACTTTCTCTTTAGAGTCGGGAGTGGGACTTCTCGAGAAAGACGGATAGAGTAAAGGCTGTATCGGGTCTTTGTGATCCTTGGCCGAATTCTGATTTGCGGGCGGTTTGCCCCATCCGGAAGAGGCGGTGAGGCCGGGATGAGACTTTGAAAATGTGGAGAAGTGTCGGTATGGATAGAAATGGCCATGTCATAACGGCCCACCCTCTTTCGATCGTGCCCTGTCTTGAGAAACTCTCCGAAATTTTTTCCGGTTCCGGGACAGTTTTTTTGGAAATGACAAAAGGCGAGCCCTTTTGCCCCCTCCTTGCCGTGCTTCCCCGAATGGAAGGAAAGAAGGCCCTGGTGGGAGGGGATGTCGATGAAGCCTCTCTCCCCTGCGAAGGGCGAGAGGAGCAGTGTCTGGTCTCCGATCCGGCAGAGATCTTAGCCTATTCTCTTTGGAAGAAGGAAAAAGGAATAACCGGGGACTCGGTCAACTATTCGCTCCTCCGTTATCGTCTTCTCGAGAACCTCTCTCGGGCGGAGGGGGAGACCGGGGTATGGCAGGCCGTCTCAGACGCGCTCGCCTCGGAGTCGGATCTTCTTTTTTTCGAGCCTGCGGGACGATTGGCGGAGACGGGGCGCCGCTCCATGCCCCGAGGGGAAAAGGGGCGCATGTCTTCGGACGCTTGCGCGCAGCGCTCTCTTGCAGCCGAAGTTTTGTGTTCGGGAGAGCCCCGAATCCTGTCTGCGAGCGCTCCGGACCGCCCTCTTTTTTCGGAGTCTTCCCGATTTTCCGCTATTTGCGATCTGGCTGTCCTTGCGGCCTGGCCGATTTCTTCTCCCGGAGGAGAGACTCTGTCGGTCCTTCTTCTGGGGGCGAAAAAAGCCGATTTTTTTGACAGCCCCCATCGGAGATCGTTCCTTCGGGAGGTGTCGGAGTGGACCGCCTTGGCACTCTCCCGGATTCGCCATGTAAGAGAGCTCGAAAATCTTTCTGTCCGGGATTCCCTGACGGGTCTTTTGAATCGACGAGGTCTCTCCGTGGCATTCTCGTCCTTTCATGCAAACATCAAAAGACGGAAAACGTTAGGCATTCTGGGAGTTATCGACCTTGACGACTTCAAGCCCGTCAACGATACCTGGGGGCATGCGGCCGGAGACGTCCTGCTTGAGGAGGTTGCCGTCCGCCTTCGGAAGCTCCTCCGGGAGAGCGACCTCGTCGGACGAACTGGAGGAGACGAATTTGTCTTTGTCTCGGAGGTTTCGGATTCAAAAGGGCTTTCCCGTCTGACGGAACGGATCTCTCGCGGCTTTTCCCGATCGTTTGTCCTTCCGGAGGGTCAGGAGGTATCGATCGCTCTTTCTTGTGGGCTTGTCCGCTTTTCGCAGAGTCCGATCGAGTTGGGGGAACTTCTTCTCAATGCGGACTGCGCTCTCTACAGGGCCAAGCGGAACAAGAGCTCTCTTGTAAAGTTTGTGGAGTATCGGGAGACGGGGGAGTCGGGAGAAGGGGGGGAGTCCTGCGATCTCTCCGGAGGTGAGTCGTGAGTCCCTGGATCGAGAGCCGTCTCGACGATGCGCTCTTTGAGTCGGCACTCCTGCCTCTTCTCGGACAGTCGCTCGAAAAGATCTTTTGTGGAAAGGCCGCAACAAGCGGAGGAGCGAATTCTCTCTGCGGGATTTTTGTTCTCCATAAAGAGCTGGGGCTGATTCTCCAAAATGAGGACTCCCGGAGGATTTACCCCAAAACATTCTCCGGTCTTTCCGCGGAGGCTCTTCTGGGACTCGTCTCGACCTCCCTTCCCCCCGCAGTCCGGCCAGCCTTTGCGACTTTGTGCGGCGAGACGTCTTCCGCCGTTTCCGGAGAATTTCCCCTTCTTCCCGACCGGGTCCTTGACGCCCGGAGCCTTTTCTTTTGGGAAATCCGCTTTGCCTGGGGTCGGGTTGTCGTTCTCAAGACGGGGGAGAAGGATGCAAAGGAGCTTTTTGCGCCCACCTTTCTCAAAAATGTCGAGGCGCCGGACTCTTTTTTTCGAAAAATTCTCGACGCGTGGATTCTTGATACGACACTGGAGGTCTTTTGGGGCCGAATTCTCGCCCACATGCCTTCCGACTTCCTCCCGATGGAGGAGGGCCCTTCCCCCGAATGGCGGCGCCGGATCGCCATTCCTTTCGAGGGAGCCTCCGGTGAGGAGGGAAAGTGCTTGGTTGCCCAGTATTTTCGTAACTTTGAAAACGGCTGGCGGCGCGTTTTGCGCTACGAAAGCAGGGGGGCCGGTCCATTGCGTTCTCAAACATTTCGTGCGGGGGTGGCCTCCGGCTCCGGGCTCGACGTTCCGGTCAGCTTTTGGGGCGTGATTCCTCTGGGAACGGTTCTCTTTCCGGCCGGTACATTTCGCAAGGTTAACATCCCCCATTTTTTGGGGCGTCTCAGATGGGCCCGGACAATGGCGCTCCGAACACTCTATCGCCACCTCCTCTATCCCGGCTCTCTCGACTTTCTTTCCTACTGGGTTCCGGAAAATGAAACCTTCAATCCTGATCTGATCGATCGTCTGCCCTCCCTGATGGGGGAGGGGGTGCTCGACGACACGTTGCTTTCTCTTCGCCTCTTGTCGCCGGGATATCGAAGGAGCGTCGAGGAGAAGATCCGTCCCGAAGATATTCCTTTCTCAGAGTCCCGCCGTGCAAGTCGTCTGACGGTGCTTCTCCGCTTTTGCCCTCCGGGTAGGGCAAAGGATTGTGTGCTTCCCCGGATCTCCTCTCTTGAAGGGGTCGAAGAGGGCTCCATTGAGGCGACCTCTCTCCGCGATCATCTGACGGCGCAAGAATCCTCCGAAAACCATTCTCCGACGCCCGTCGCATCCGCCTCCTGACCTTCCTGCCCGTACTGTGGGGCCCATTACAAAAATCTGACACCCCCAACTTGGTGGCCTGCCGCGACGGGCCGCATGGAAAAGAGCGTCGAAGAACATAGTGTTCTCGCTGGGAGCCGGTACCCGGATTCCCGGGGTAAGACCGCCAGCGGGTTCTCCGGGAAGGTCCGGCATTGCGAGCACCGGATTGTCAAGGAGGGTAAAACGGGTGGTCACTTTTCAGAAATGCGTATAGTCCGTGGACTCATTTCGCACGGATAATGGGAGGGTCAGTGATGCCGGGGGTGGAGTCGGCTCCGTTGATCCAGTGAGCCTCAAGACTGCCACCCCGCTCATATCGAACCGCTTTCTTCCTCGGAAGCTCCCCCCTCCCCAGAAAATTTCATCTTGTTTTTCCTAGATCAACTCCTGCCCTGGGACTATCGGGCGGATCGTGTGCGTTTCGGTCTGCCTGCCCCTTTTTTCCTCTCCGACATCTTGGGAATCCTGTCACGATTTCCATTAATGATCCTTGCGGGGAATACTTCGCATCCCTATCGGTCCGCTACTTCATTTCGGGAGAGAGAAAAGAGGCTTGACTAATATTATAGTATTGTAATATTCTAATATCATGAATATTGAGGAAAAGGTCGAAGGAAAACAAATGATGCGCGGGGCAAGATGCCTTCGGGTTTTGGGCCATCCCGTCCGGCTTCAGCTCCTCATGGAGCTGACGGATGGGGAGCGGAGCGTCAATGACCTGGCAAAGAGTCTGGGGGTGAGTCAATCCAATCTCTCCCAGCATCTCGCCCTGCTTCGGGAGAAGGAGATCCTCTCCTCCCGGAGGGAAGGGCATCAGGTCTTTTATTCCCTGGGCGATTCCCGCATTCCTGCGTTCTTTTCCCTTATGGAGGAGATCTTTTGTCGATGAGTATGCGACGGCTGGCACGACAGGGATTGACAATGCTTGTTTTGACGGGGAGTCTGATTGTCTGGGAGACTGCCGCTGGCGCGATGACTCTTGCCGAGGCTGTCGACTTGGCATTGAAGGACAATCCTGGCCTCGCCTCCTTCCGCCTTCGCGAAAAGATGGCGGAAACGCGATTGACTGAGGCTACGGGACGCTATCTTCCCATCCTTTCGGTGGGGGAAAGCTTTATTTCGACGAACAATCCGCTCAATGCCTTCGGGATTTTGCTCAACGAGGCCCTCATCACATCGAGCTCCTTCTCCAACCTGAACGCTCTCAACAATCCGGCCAACACCCAGACCTTCGGCTTTCAGGCACAGGTCGCCGAGACAATCTTCTCGGGAGGCAGTCGTTTTCATGCGGTTCGGGCCGCGTCACGCCGGATACGCGCCGGGACGGAAACCGTTCGCTGGAAGGAGGAGGAGCTTGTTTACGAGGCTGCAAGGGCCTACCTCGACAGCCTTCTTGCCGTCGATCGGGTGACACTTTTCGAGGAGTTGGTCCGTCTGGCGGCCGAGGAAGAAAAAATTGCCAAAGACAGGGTCTCCACCGGAAAGGCCGTCCGAGCCGAGCTTCTCTCGGCAAGAGTCCATCTGAGCCACCAGAAGACGCGGCTTCTTGAGGCCGAGAAAGAGGCTGGACTTTCGAGGGACCGGCTCACCCAGCTTTTGGGGAATATGCGGTCGAGCGATCATCCTCTCCCTGATTCCTCCGTGCTCTCTCGCGCGGACGCCGTCTATCGGACGATGAACGGGAAGGGGGTGGACAACCTTGTGGCGGACGCTTTGTCCGAGAGACCGGACTATCTCTCTCTCAAAAAGGAGATTTCTGCCCGGAAAGAGATGGCAAGCGCGAAGCTGGCGGGATTTTTGCCGCAGGTGAGTGCCCAGGGTCTCTACAACGAGTACAATCCTACCCTTGCTTGGGGAAAACAGGATTATACCGTCATCGGGCAGGTCCAGTGGAACCTCTTTAACGGGCTTTCCGACAGGGAAAGCCGGCAGAGAGCCTCACTCTCCGTCGAGGAGGCTCTCGAGCGGGAACGGGAGCTGAAAGACACTCTGATATACGAGGTCCGGGCCGCCTATGCCGAGGCTGGAAGCCTTCACGAAGCGCTGAAAGTGGATGAAGAGCGCATGGCGGAGGAGACCGAGGAGCGAAGGATTGTCCACGAGCGCTATCAGGTAGGCCTTGTCCGAACATCCGACATTCTTCGCTCCGATGTGGCCTATCGAAGAGCCAGCCTCAGGCTTTTGGCCGACAGGACGCACTTCGTTGAGGCTGTGTTGGCGGAACGCAAGGCGATCGGCCTTCTTTCGGAAAACGATCCCGTTTTTCGGGGCGGGGCGATGGCCTCTTCAAATCTTCGGTCGGGCAAAGACGGATCTTAAAGAAGATCGACGACAACAGAGGAGCCGGACAAAAGATGATAGATCGGTCAGGGAAATGGCTTTTGTACCTCGGGGTGGCTGCGACGCTTGGAGTCGGGGGATGTCATCGGGCCTCCACTCCGGCGAGTTTTGTCGGGGGCCCTCCCGTGAGTGTGCGGACAATCCTTCCCCAGAGCTCGGGACTCTCCCGGGAGGTCGGCGTGGCCGGGATCATACGAGGCATCCACGAGGCGCAGATCTCTGCCCGTGTGCCCGGACAGGTTCGGGAGATCCACGTTCGTCTGGGGCAGAGAGTCTCTCCGGGGCAAATTCTGCTCACCCTTTCATCGAAGACTCTCGCGGCAGCACAAGCGAGGGCGGCAGCGAACCGAGACTATGCTCAGAGCAACTTTGACCGGGTCGACCGACTTTATCGGGACAAAAGTGCCTCTCGGTCGGAGTGGGATGAGGCAAGACAGTCCCGTGACGATTCGGCAGCGGCCTATGCGGCGGCTTCTGCCCGGCTGGGATGGAGCTCCGTCAAGGCGCCATTTTCGGGTCGCGTAATATCAAAGAGTGTCCGGGTGGGGGATGTCGTTCTGCCCGGGGCGCCGCTTCTTTCTGTCGTTGACGACAGTCGCCTCGAGGTTCTCGCCCACGTGCCCGATACCTTGGCCTCTGATCTTTCCCGCGCCACTCGGGTACGGTTTGTCTCCCGCGGCAGGGAGTTTTCCGGAAGGATCATCGAGGTCTCATCGGGCTCTGATCCTGTTACGCATACCGTCTCCGTGCGGGTGTTGCTAGACCGGGGCAAAGCCCCAAATGAATCCCGCGATCTCAAGAGGCTCCGTCCTGGAGGCTACGGAAAACTTACGATTCCCGTTCCCGGCCGCTCCTCCGTCCGACTTCCCGAGGGGGCAATCCTCGACCGTGAAGGGCTTCGCGAGGTTTTTGTCGTCACTCAAGGCCATGCGGAACTTCGCTATGTTCGGACGGGACGGCGAACCGGAGGCACAGTCGAGATCCTTTCGGGCCTTTCGCCGGAGGAGACGGTTGTGGACTCCCCCTCTCCGGCACTTGTTGACGGTGCCCCCGTGACCGAGGTTGCCCCGTGAAACCGCTCGAGGCTCCGAAAGCCCATGAAAAAGAGGGGAAGAAAAGCGAAAGAATCGGAGTTGCCGGTTCTATCGCCCGCTTTTTTATCGACTCGCGCCTGACCCCCCTTTTCGTGATCGTAGCGTTGCTCGCGGGAGGGGTCGCGGTGCTTCGGACGCCCAGGGAAGAGGATCCCCAAATCCGCGTACCGATGATGGATCTCTTCGTTCCCTATCCCGGGGCGTCTCCCCGGGAGGTGGAAAAGAGTGTCACGGAACCTCTCGAGCGCCATCTCGACCGCATGAAAGGGGTTGAGGACGTCTATTCCCAGTCGCTTCGGGGGCAGTCGGTCGTGACGGTTCGCTTCCGAGTCGGTGAGCCCATGGATGACAGTCTCGTCAAGGTCTATAGCGAGGTTATGAAGTCCCGGGCCTATCTTCCAGAGGGGACCGGAAAAATTCTTGTCAAGCCCAAGGATATCAACGATGTTCCGATTTTGGCGGTGACGCTCTCTTCCCGGACACTTTCGGACTTCGACCTTCGGCGCATTGCCTCCCGGATCGTCTCTCGGCTCAAAAGACTCCCCGGGACTGGTTCGGTCACCACGATCGGCGGTCGGCGCCGAATGATCCGGATCCAGCTCGATCCTGCGGCCATGAAGGCCTTTGACCGATCCCCTCTTGACGTATATGGAGCGTTGGCCCATTCGAATGTCAGCCTCTCCCTCGGAAGCTTCGACAGAGACAATACCTCTTTTCGGGTCGGCTTTTCCGGAACCCTCAAGACGGTCGAGGACGTCAGAAATCTCGTAGTGGGGATCTCCGGTGGCCATACAACGCGGCTTTCCCAGATTGCAAAGGTGTCCGATGGTCCCGAGCCGGTCTCCCACTATGTCTGGATGGGGTACGGGCAATCCCGGGGCGCTCTTCCCGACGAGACCGCCGTCACCATTGTTCTGGCCAAGAAAAAGGGGGTCAACGCCGTCACTGTTGCCAAGGAGGCCCTTAGCAAAATCAAGGATCTTCAGGGGACGCTTATCCCGGCGACCGTGACAATAACAGTCCCAAGAAATTACGGACATACCGCAAACGAAAAGGCCAATGATCTCCTTTTGCACCTTCTCGTCGCGACCGCCTCGGTCATACTCCTGATCGGCCTCGCCCTGGGTATCCGCGAGACAGGAATCGTTGCGGTGGCTATCCCCGTCACCCTCTCCCTGACTTTGTTCATCTCCATGATGATCGGCTATACGATCAACCGGGTGACGCTTTTCGCCCTGATCTTCTCCATCGGAATTTTGGTCGACGATGCGATCGTTATCGTCGAGAATATCTACCGGCACTTTCACTTTCTGGGAGGATCCCGAGACAGGAAAACCCTGATCGATCGGGCTATTGTGGCGGTCTCGGAGGTGGGGAATCCTACCATTCTTGCGACCTTTACCGTCATCGGGGCCCTTCTTCCGATGGCCTTCGTAAGCGGCCTCATGGGGCCCTACATGCGTCCCATCCCCGTCAACGCCTCCCTGGCGATGATCGGATCCCTTCTGGTGGCACTGATCGTCACCCCCTATCTGGCCATTCGACTTATCCGGCCGGGGGCACACGAGAAAAAGACTACGGGCCGGATCGAGCTCCGAATCCGCCATCTTTACCGGGTCATCATGGAGCCTCTCATCGACTCGGGCTCTTATCGGAAGCTTTTTCTTGGGGGTGTGATTCTTCTGACGGTCGGGTCGATGCTTTTCTTCTATTCCCGGACACTCCTTCTCAAGATGCTGCCTTTTGACAACAAGAGCGAGATCGATGTTGTCGTCGACATGCCGGCTGGAACGACCCTCGAACAGACGGCAGCCGTGGTTCGCGCCCTTGAGCGGGTTGCCCGGAAGAATCCGGCGGTCAAAGGCTATGAAGCCTATGTGGGAACGGCGGCTCCCTTTGACTTTAATGGATTGGTACGCCATTACTATCTTCGCTCTGGGAAGGACGTGGGAGAGCTTCATCTCGACCTTCTGCCCAAGACCCTCCGCTCACGCGGGAGCCATGCCCTTGCCATGGAGATCGAACGGAGTCTCGCTGGGCCCGCCGCGCGTCTTGGGGCCCGGATCAAGGTGGTCGAGGTTCCTCCCGGTCCGCCGGTCTACGCTCCGATCACTGCGGAGCTCTACGGGGCAAACTATGGTCGCCTGACGAAGGAGGGACTGCACCTGGCGTCCCTTTTCAAGTCGGTGCCCGGGATCATCGATGTCGATACTTCTGTCCGGGATCCAAAGACCCGCTATCGGGTCGAAGTCGACCAGGAGAAGGCTGCCCTGTCAGGAGTTTCTCCTAAAGAGATCGGAGAGGCTCTTTCTCTTGCCTTCCACGGCGAGAGCGGAACGCTTCATACCCGGACGGGCAAGGGGCACGTTCCCATCCTTTTGGAATATCCGGAGCGGGACAGATCCAATATCCGCGATCTCTCGACCGTCTTTGTACGAGGGAGAGAGGGACGTCTCATCCCCGTCCGCTCCCTCGTCCATGTGGAAATGCGGAAAACCGAAGAGCCTATTCTCCGGAAAAACCTGCGCCCCGTGGTCTATATCACGGGAAATACCATTGGCTCCAACCGGAGTCCTGTCTATGCGGCAGTCGATCTCTCCCGGGTCATCGCGGCTGATGCGAAGGGGAGCGGGGTGGCGCTGCGTCAGATCTTTACCGGATACCCATGGTCGACCGACTCCATGACGATCCGGTGGGGAGGAGAGTGGCAGGTGACCTATGTGACCTTTCGCGACATGGGGATCGCCTTTGGGGTAGCGATTATTCTCATCTACCTTCTGATCGTCGCAGAGTTTGAGAGCTTCGTCACTCCTCTTGTCATCATGAGCCCGATTCCCCTAGCTCTCATCGGGGTCATCCCCGGCCATATCCTTTTGGGATCGAACTTTACCGCCACCTCGATGATCGGCTTTATCGCTCTCGCGGGGATCATGGTCAGGAATTCGATTCTTCTTGTGGACTTTCTTCATGCCAAGAAGGCGGAAGGTCTGCCAATCCGGCAGGCAATCCTCGAGGCGGGCGCCGTGCGCACTCGCCCGATTCTTCTCACTGCCGCGGCACTGATCGCCGGCTCCTTCGTCATCCTCTCCGATCCGATCTTCCGGGGGATGGCGATCGCCCTTCTCTTCGGGTCGATTGTCTCGACTCTGCTGACCCTCTTTGCCGTTCCCCTCCTGATCCTCACTGTGGAGGGGAAATCCTGGCCCGTCCGGCGGCAAGAATCCGGAGGACCTTAACCGGCAAGGAGGCCTGGGGCGCCATGCTCCTGACCGCCTTGCCGACTTCCCCCGTAAGGGGGGTTGAAAAAGGAGTTTTCTATGACTATCGAACGCATGATCCGGGCATTGGCCGGAACGCTCGTCCTGACAAGCCTTGTCCTTTCGGTCTATGTTTCAAAAAACTGGCTTTGGCTTGCTGCCTTTGTCGGCGCCAACCTTCTTCAGTCCTCCCTGACTCGCTGGTGCCTTGCGGAGAGCATCCTGCGCAAGATCTTGAATCGTCCGGCGAGCAGCAATGGGTGCTCAAGTGTCTAGTCTGCCTTCCTCGATGCATGTCATGGCCGTCGCACGCCATGGTCCCCTCGGACCGGACTCTCTTCGTCAGATCTCCCGTCCCGTCCCGAAACCCGGACGGGGGGAGATCCTAGTCCGGGTTCTGGCCTGTGGGGTCTGCCGGACCGATCTCCATGTGGTGGAGGGAGACCTTCCGGTTCTTCCCGGGGAGACGATCCCCGGCCACGAGGTGGTGGGTGAGGTCGTTTTAGCCGGCCCGGACTGCCAGGGAAGATTTCGTGTAGGCGATCGTGTCGGTGTCGCCTGGCTTTATCGGGCGTGCGGAGACTGTCCCTATTGTCGAAGGGGGGAGGAGAACCTTTGCCGCTCTCCTCTTTTCACAGGGTACCATCGACCCGGAGGGTATGCGGAGTATCTTGTCGCAGACGAGGCCTTTTGTTACCCTCTAACCTCTTCGGAAGATCCTGTCCTTCAGGCACCCCTCCTCTGCGCCGGCATCATCGGTTACCGGGCCTTCGCCCAGTCGGGGCTTGTCTCGGGGCAGCGCCTGGGGCTTTATGGATTTGGAGCCTCTGCCCATCTTGTCTTGAAACTAGCCAAATCGGAAGGATTAAAGGTATTCGTCGTCTCGCGGGGAGAGCGCCATCGCGGATGGGCGGTCGACGCCGGGGCCGACTGGGTGGGGGAGGATGCCCGCTCGCTTCCGCCTGAGCCGCTCGACGGGGCCATCCTTTTTGCGCCGGCAGGAGAACTTGTCCCCGGGATCATGGCTTCCTTAGACCGAGGGGGGATCCTGCTCACCGCCGGAATCCATGTGACCGATATCCCCTCCCTCAACTACCAGCGGGAGCTTTTTTTCGAGAAGAGGCTCCGTTCGGTGACGGCCAATACAAGAAATGACGGGAAGCTCTGGCTGGAGCTTGCCGGAAATAGAGGGCTTGTTCCCGAGGTGACCGTCTACGATCTTTCGTGTGCGGGGGAGGCGCTCTCCGATCTGGCTTCGGACAGGCTCCGGGGGGTGGCGGTCCTGCGGGTTGGCCGTGGGTAGTCGTGGTGGAAGGCTTTTTGCGTCTTGCTCCGGAGGCTTTCTGCTTAAAATCATGACAAAAAAACGGGAGACTTTTCTCCGGCTGGGGCCGGGGAGAGCCTCCCGATTCTTTTTTGTCCGGAATTCCCGGAGAACCCGACAAGGGGCCGGTGCCGCCGGCGGACAGGACGGTTACTTGACCAGGACCTTCACCGTGGCCGTCGCATCGAGAAGGTCGTGGTGGGCCGATGCGGCCTGGAGCAGGATAGTATGTTTTCCTGAAGGAAGCTTCATGGTGATCGGACTGTGGTGGCTGACCTTGAGAAACTGTCCGTCGATCATGACGTGGATGTGATTGGCCCGACCCTCCTTGTGGTACTTGTAGGCGACGGTGACGGGATTTTCGACTGTGGCGTTTTCTTTCGGCGAAAGGATCGTGATGGTAGTGTCCGCCAGGGCCGGAGCGATGGGGACAAGAATAAGGCCTACGGCGAGAAGCGCGCCTTGAAGGAATCGTTGGGATCTGGCGGACGAAATGGAACGAGTAAGTTTCTCGTGCATGGTGACCTCCTTGGAGAAGAATAGGGAATGGGTCCCGTTTCCCTGGTTTTCTGGGCCCGGGAAAAACGGGATGGGTCCCGGCAAAACGGAAATTTTCACGATGGAGAGGTGATAGGGAAACCTTACCACCGGATGAACCATCCGTAAAGCTCGTCGGCAAATTCTCGCACACAACCTCTCGTATTCGGGGATCTTTCCCAACCCTGCTCGCTCTTTGTTTCCCTTTTCAAGGGCGGAGGGGCAAAGGGCTACGAAAAAGGGTGCAGCGCCCTCATGGGGAGATATGATCCCTGTCATGGATGTGTTCCCGGGACTGTGTATAATGTCAGAAGCTTTACGAAGGAGCCGGCGGGAGCCGGAGGGACCAAAGAGTGAGGAAAAGGTCGGGTGAGAGTCAGATTTCTGTTTTTTGTATCGGTTCTTCTGGTCTTCGGGGCAAGCGGGGGAGCCTGGGCAGGGGGAATTCCCGCATCTCCCGCAAAGGCTCCTGCTCCTCTCCCCCCTTCGCCCCTTTCCCCCGCCCCTCCGGCAGATTCCGGGCTTTCTTCCTCCCAGGCTCCTGTCGACTCCGGGGCTCCCCTTTCACGCAACGGTCCCGATGCCTTGTCGGCCTACCGGAAGTCTTGGAACCCCATGACCTCCGGGCCCGATCTCATGCCTCAGGCCGACACCCTTCCGGAGGGGGAGTTAAATGTCCGCTTTTTCATGTACGGCCGCCTGACGCAAGCGCAGTACTCCGACTCGGGGGGGATCACCGGTCTTCCCCCGGGATTCTCCCAGACGCAGCTTCTCGATCTCTTCGCCATGTTCTACGGGATTGAGCAAAATACGGAAATCGTCTTTTTGCCCTCCGTTGTTACGACCTTCTCAACGCAAGACGGGACATCGCTCGACGGCTCCGGCCTCAACGACCTGAGCCTTGGCATCAAACATCGGTGGGTGATCCAGGATCCCGGGAGCTTGCGGCCCAGTTTTACGACGGCAATGCTTGTGACCCTTCCCCTGACCTCCTGGCTGGGGACTCCGGTCCCGGCGGGGGGGCTTCCTCCCATCAACGTCGTACCGTCCACGCACTTCGGAAGTCCCTCCCTGACGGGCATCGCCATGCTCAGGAAGAATGAGAAGCCGCTCCGGCTGATCGGCGATCTCTACTACACATTCTCTTTTCCGGGATCGTTGTCCGCCTCTCCCGGCGCCTCCCCGGCCTACTCCCAGTTTGGAGACCTCTTCCAGTATCGTCTGGGGGTCGAGGATGTCGTCGACGACAAGAGCGGGCTCGGGTTCATCCTCGAGGTCGCGGGACTTTCGGGTTTGCCCTTCTCCGTCGACGGCATGGCCATCAATACCCATCCACAGAGCTTCAATCTCGTGGGGGTTCAACCGACCGTCGAATACAATCTGACCCCCCGGCTCGTCGCCTCGTTCGGAGTCCTCCTGCCGGCCTTCGGCACCAGCGAATACCTCGCAACAACCCCGAACTTCTCTCTCTGGTATTATTTTCAGGGATCTCAGGCCCATCTCCTACCAAGATAGGAAGACTTCCTGGTTGCGTCGGGACGGGCTGACTTCGATCCCTGCGCCATTCCTTCTTCGAGGGGGCCGGGCGCTCGAATCGATACGGTTCGCCAATACATTGAACAGCAGCAGACCCCACACTGACATATATAGTGTCGATATCCAAGCCTCTCAAAGCTCAATACTTAAGGACGGCTCTGCCGTCCGCGCACTCCTTCCCCGCCCTGAAGGGCGAGGTTTGCCGCGCATCTGATCAAGAAGGACACTCAATCCTTGCTTTGATTTCTCGATATAAAGTTTCCGGAGCCATGTCGAGGCCTCCGGGCCAAGTCACAATTCCCAACTCAAGGCGAACCTTCCTGAACTCGTTTTCATCCACTAGAACAGAAAAGACCCCGGATTCGGAGGATTTCAAGAATTCCGACAGATCAACTTCACCATTCGTGCCGTCATTGAACCGGATCCACAGTTTGTGCCCAGGGCGGGTTTTTACCTCCCGAATGCGCCACTTGGAAGCGGGTATAATCTCCGGAACTATTCCAAGGGCTTGATGGGTTTTGGCATTTGATTTCGTTCGCATAGCTCCCAATCCTCCATAAGCTCCTTGCGATGTTCCGTTGCCCACTCCAACACCATTGCAAGTGCCCGTCTGGGAAGGTCCCCTTCGAGGACTTCCATGGTCCGAATGTCGATCAGAACCTCAAAATCAGCATGAAGGGCATGAAAGTGCGGGGGAGCATGGTCTCTCCAAAACATTTGAATGAGAATTCCATAAAAAACACTGAGAGTTGGCACTATTTTCGCTCAGCCATTGAAGTGATATCGTCCCATCTTCCATTTCCGCTCACTTCAACATCTCCTAATTCTTTGCTCGGAGATGAGTCTAGCCCCGACAGCATTTGAAGTGTCGTATGACCGGTATTCTCTTTGATCTCCATAGTATCAAAACCCTTTTCAAAAAAACTACTCTACTCTGAGTGCTCTCATGGCGGAGGTATTGAGTCGGGTGGGCGGGGCCCATCTCTGAGCCCAACCCCCCTCGGAACCGCCCGGGCAAGTTTCCCTGCAGGCGGCTCGGGCCATTCAAAGCCATGGTTGATGTCCCATAGCCGGTCTTCTCATCCACG
>JAJYYA010000022.1 GCA_021801345.1 Nitrospirota bacterium | reverse complement strand
ATCTATGAATATTGCTCCTCGTTCACTAGATAAATATTTTATTGGCTTCACCTCCCAATGCTCCGGCACATCCCCCAGCCATTCCACCCCGGAATCCTTGTATTTCGGATAAGGTTTAAGACTTCGGCGCATGGGACACCTCTCCTTCCTTCAGGGACTTGAGAGTCCGGCCGTCTTTGTCCCTCCATTCGATTCTCATGGCTTTCTAATCGCTGGAAAAGTGGTAGAGGGATCCTGCTCAGACTCGTTATTGCCCTTATTATTGCCCTTACTAGAGGGTGATTCATTCCCCCCATTCAGGTCTTCGGGTCTCTTCCATACAGCCCCCGGTCCACGCCCATGGCAGACGACAGCCCCGGATTCCTGCTGCTCGCGCAAAACATGGCGAACCATGTCTCGACTGACACCGGGGCACACCTGTTCCAGTTCCCTGAGCGTAAAGACGCTCTTGGGTCCCTTCATTAACAGGTTGATCCCCTTGAGGACTGTTTCGCGTTTTTCTCCGCGTGGCGCCTTGACCTCGCCCACCCGTGCAACGAAGCCGCGGTAGGCCAGTATCATGATCGACAAGACGAAGTTTATATAGGGCCAAGGGTTATGTTTCCCATCGTGCCAGCCTTCGGAACTCATTTCAAGCGTCTCGTAGTAGCGGTCCTTGTTTTCCTCAACCAAACGTTCAAGGCTGATATATCGGCCAACTTCGTACCCGAGCTGGTAGCTCTGAAGAAGCCAGAGGAGCCGCGAGACGCGGCCGTTTCCGTCCCGAAACGGGTGGATGCACAGAAAGTCGAGGTTGAAGGCGGCCAGGGCGATGGGGGGAGGGATCCATCGTTCTTCACGGCAGCGTTCCCAATCGGCGATCAGTTCATCCATTATCTCTCCCCGGGTCAAGGCATGGAAGCGCCGGATCGTTTCATTGGAGAGAGGCAGGCTGTTGGCGTTTTCGTGAATGAGCGACAGGGCGTCGCGGTAGCCGCGAATCTCTTCCTCGTCCCGATCCCGAAACAGAGGACGGGGCGAGACCAAGATGTCCCTGACCCGGGACGGGTCGGCCGTAACGCCTTCGAGGCGATTCGAGGAGACCGCGCTTTCGATAATCGCCGACTCGCGCAAGACCTTCAGGCGCTGGGGGGCTTGTTGGGTATAAAGCGCCTGCCGACCACGAAACTCCCCGAGGTCGTTCAAATACCATGCGGTGCGGGGCTCGATGCGAAGCTGGTTTTCGCCGAACAGTCGTAACGTGGTCGTCATTTTGCCCCCTTGACCCATCGTTCGGCATGTTCGGCCTCACCGCGCTTCGATACGCCATTGAGCTTCCCAAGTTTGCGCGCAGGAGCGTCCTTGGCGAAAGGGCTGATGAGAGGGAGGGAATGGGGAACGCTGTATGTGCGAAGCCGGTATTCGGTCGATGGGGGGGGAATTGTAAGAGCCTGGTCTCGGGAGCGAGAGTGGCGATAACGGTTGTGAGCCTGGTCGACTGGCGGATCGGTCCTCGATGAAGATGTGGTGAAGGAGGCCGGAGTCATTTTTTAGCCCACAAAATAAGGAACCCGCTTGGTGCGCATCGTCGAGAGGCGGGGCGGGTGTCGTTGAGTCCGAGTCTATGGAAGAAGCCGGATGCTGCCCCTCTTCCAGCGGAGGAAAAAGGGATGAGCCTTCGAGTCACTCCACAATCTCCTTCAACAGAGCCATGATCTCGGTACTTACTTCCTTCAGGTCCCGGTCGATCTCTTCGAGCGACCTCGGGGGGAGATATTTGTAGAAATGGCGGGTGAAGGGAATTTCGTAGCCAACCTTGGTCTTCTCCGGGTCGATCCAGGCATCGGGCACGTGGGGCAGAACCTCCCGCTTGAAATAGGCCTCGATAGTGTCCTTGAGGGGGACATTCTCGGTATCTCTAAGATCGGGGTCCGGTTCCGGGTTCCCTTTCGAATCCTGGCACACCTCGGCCGTCTCGTCGGCCTCCCCCAGCGTTTGCCAAAGCGTCTTGATCTGCGCAGGAGGCAGGGAAACCCCGCCCTTTTTAAGGGCGTCCTTTACGTTCTTCAGGAAAGATTCCCGGCTTTTCCAGAGCGTGTTCTCCCCCAGGGTCGCAAGAGCTTTTTTGAGCCGCTCGAGATCTTCCGGGGATCTGGACAGGGACTTCTGTGCGTCGAGTCTTGAAAGCCGCTCCTTCGTGACGGCAAAGTTCCGCTTCAGGGGGCGTTCGACGGTGATGGTCGAGTATCCGAAGTCGGCGTTGTCGAAGATCTTGCTGTATTCGTTTTCTTCACACTCCCCATAGAGCCCGACGATCCGGGCGATGTCCTCTTCTCCCAGTTCTTTTCGCTTCGATCCCAGGCTCTTTCGCATCTTCCGGAAGAAGTCGACCCCATTGATCAGCTGGATCTTGCCCTTTCGTTTCGGGTGCTTGTGGTTTGTCAGGATCCAGATGTAGGTCGAGATGCCGGTGTTGTAGAACATGTCGGTGGGCAGGGCCACGATGGCTTCCAGAAGGTCGTTTTCGATGATCCATTTCCGGATCTCCGACTCTCCGGACCCTGCGCCTCCGGTAAAAAGAGGCGAACCGTTCAGAACGATTCCGATGCGGCCTCCTCCCTTTGGGGAGGGTCTCATCTTGGAAAGAAGGTGGAGGAGGAAGAGGAGCGATCCGTCGGAGACCCGGGGAAGCCCCGGCCCGAAGCGGCCATGGAATCCCTTGCGTTCGTGCTCCTCCCGGACCTCCTTTTCGACCTTCTTCCATTCCACGCCGAAGGGAGGATTGGAGAGACCGTAGTCGAAGGTTTTGCCGGCCTGTCCATCCTGTGAGAGGGTATTGCCGAAGATGATGTTCGACACATCCTGTCCCTTGATCAACATGTCGGCCTTGCAGATGGCGTAGGACTCGGGATTCAGCTCCTGGCCAAAGACGACGAGGCGCGCGTCGGGATTGAGGGCCCGGAGATACTCTTCTGCGATCGAGAGCATTCCTCCGGTTCCCGCGGCGGGGTCATAGAGCGACCGGATGATTCCGGGCTGGGTGAGAACCTCGGTATCGGCATCGAACAGGAGATCCACCATGAGCCGGATCACCTCCCGGGGGGTGTAGTGTTCTCCGGCCGTCTCGTTGGAGAGCTCGGCGAACTTCCGGATCAGCTCCTCGAAGACCCTTCCCATGTCGGCGTTGGACAGGACGTTCGGATGGAGGTCGACGGAGGCGAATCTCTGGACGATCTGATAGAGGAGGTTCGCCTCGTCGAGCTTCTCGATCTGTTTTAGAAAGTCGTACCGTTCAAAGATGTCGCGGCCGTTTTCCGAAAAGGCGTCGAGATACGAGACAAGGTTTTTTCTGAGATTGTTGGGATCGTCCAGAACCTTCCGGAGATCCATGGGAGAGGTGTTGTAGAAACTCTGGCCGGACTTCCGGGTCAGAAAATCGCCAAGAGGCAAGCCCGACGACCTGCGTGTTTCATATTCGGAAAGAACGGCATCCTTGGTGGGCTCCAGCACGCACTCGAGTCGCCGAAGCAAGGTGAAGGGCAGGACGACCTTGCCATAGTCGGCTTGCTTGTAGTCCCCTCGAAGGAGCTCGGCGATAGACCAGATGAAGGCGGAAATGTTGGATGTCGTCAAGAAGCCGCTCCTTTCGGAAACGCGCCGCACAGGGTAATTGTGTTTCTTCTTTGCCGTCGAAGATCGGAGAAAAATAAGATTCGGAGGGAGGAAATCTTGGAGATCATACCAGAATTAGGGGGGCGGCTGACACCCGCGACTCTCTTTCAACTGACGGGCGGCAATCAGCATCGACAGATCCTGCTGGTTTGGCGTCTTGAGCGGAACCGATGTGGTTCTCGGGCGAATAGACCCTTCTCCGATGGCCTCCGCATCATTGAAGTCATCCTTTTGTTAGGTAGTATAATGCCTTACATGATGCGGAGGAATCATCGTCGGCGTGTGTCCGGGAGACTGGCAGTAATCTCCCCACCACGGCGTCCTCCGCACGCCTCCATCGCCACGATGACCTTGGGAAGCTCCGGTCGGGCGAGCCACTCCTTGAAGTTTTCCCGATTGAATTTCCGGCGCAGGATCTTTATTTCCCTCGGCATCAAGTCCCACAACGTGGAAGGTGCTCTCGGCCAGGTCGACGAACACGCGGACAAGGGTGGATTCCAGAGTGGCTTTTGTTTTCTTCGGGGTCTCGACTTTCATGCGTTCTCCTCACATAATGGAATGCGGTGGTTGTTCGTTTCGGGGGAGAGGTGCTGTTGGCGCCTCTCCCTTTTTTGTCTCGAACAGGCTACCTGACTGGAAGCCGGTATCTCCCCCCAGGCTGCACTGACCATTCCATTATTGCTGGTAGGCGTGCATTATTGTTGCAATTCTTGCAAAAACGCGCTTTGTGATTGTCCGGGGGGAGGGATTTGATTCCCCCTCATTGCCGGGTTGCCCATCAACCATCTCCGGGATTCCTGCCGGTGTTGGGGAGCCGCCTCAGTTTTCCGGGATTTCCTTCTTCTCGTTTCAGTCAGTCACATGAGGAGCTCGGCATGGAACTTGCTAAATAAGGCCCATATCTGAATCGCTGCTTTTTTCGAAGAATGGCATCTGAAGGAGCGTGACCATGGATCTTTCTTCGTATGCTTCCGAGGGGGTTTATGATGAACTGGTGGACGCGTCGGGCAACCCCCGGGCCGGCACAAAACTTCTTTACGAACTGCTGGGATCCATGCCACCAGGGGAGCTTGGCCGTTTTCAGAAGGCTGCCGAGGCCGCCCTCTATCGCATGGGCGTGACCTTCACCGTCTATGGGGATGTTCAGGGCCTCGAAAAAATTTTGCCCTTCGATATCATTCCCCGCGTGATCGGAGGCAATGAATGGTCGATGATCGAAAGAGGTCTGAAGCAACGTATCCTTGCCCTGAACCTCTTTCTTGAGGACATCTACTCCGACCAGAAAATTCTCACGGACAAAGTCATTCCGGAAGAACTCATCTTCTCGGCTTCGGCCTACAGGCCCCAATTGAGGGGTCTCAAGGTTCCCCAGGGAATCTGGTGTCATGTGACCGGATCGGATCTTGTCCGCGACGAGACAGGGGAATTTTTTGTTTTGGAGGATAATCTCCGTTGCCCTTCGGGAGTCTCCTACGTTCTGGAAAACCGGCATGTTCTGAAGAGAACTTTCGGCGCGGTCTTCGAAACCTCCCGCATTCGTTCGGTCGACGACTACCCGAATCGTCTTCTCGAAGCTCTCGAATATCTGGCACCTTCCGGGATAGAGTCACCGACCGTGGTCCTTCTGACTCCGGGCGTCTATAATTCGGCCTACTTCGAGCACTCCTTTCTTGCCCAGCAGATGGGGGTTGAACTCGTGGAAGCCTCCGATCTGCTCGTTTCCGATGGACGGGTCTTGATGCGTACAACGCAGGGGCCCAAAAGGGTCGATGTGATCTACCGGAGGATTGACGATGACTTCCTGGACCCTCTCGTTTTTCGCCCGGATTCTCTCTTGGGGATTCCCGGCATTATGGATGTCTACCGCGCGGGACGGGTCGCCCTGGCAAATGCCCCCGGGACCGGTGTCGCCGACGACAAGGCCGTTTATGCCTACATTCCGAAGATCATCGATTATTATCTGAAGGAGTCGCCGATCCTGAAGAATGTTCCGACGTGGCTCTGCTCCGATCCGGAAGACCGGGCCTATGTCTTGGCCCACCTGCCCGAACTTGTGGTCAAGACAACCAACGAGTCAGGGGGATACGGCATGATGATCGGACCCCATTCCACAAAGGCCGAGCAGGACATCTTTCGAGAACGCATCCAGAAAAATCCCCGGAACTACATTGCCCAGAATACCCTGTCCCTGTCCCGTTCCCCGGTTCTTGTGAACGATCATCTCGAAGGGAGACATGTCGACCTCCGCCCCTATAATCTTTTTGGGAAGGAGATCTATGTCATGCCAGGAGGTCTTACGCGAGTTGCACTAAGGAAAAACTCCCTGGTTGTGAACTCCTCCCAGGGAGGAGGAACGAAGGACACCTGGGTTTTGAAGGACTGAGTGGCCCGTTGACCCTTGCAATGCGAATTGAGAGGAGTCCCCCATGCTGAGCCGTGTCGCAAACTCGATCTACTGGATGAGCCGCACTCTTGAACGGGCCGAAAATGTGGCCCGTTTTATCGATGTCAACCTGAACCTCATGCTGGACTCGGAAGCCCTGGACAACAACCAGTGGGGGCCCCTAGTCATCACCAGCGGCGACCGGGCACTCTTCGAGAAGCATTACGGAGCTCCGACCAAGGAGTCTGTCATGCGTTTTCTTACATTTGACCAGACCAACCCGAATTCCATCCTGTCCTGTGTCTTTGCCGCCCGGGAAAATGCCCGGTCGATTAGGGAGATCATCTCCTCTGAGATGTGGGAACAGGCCAATCGTTTCTACATGCTTGTCCGGGAAGCGGCATCGAACGATACCATCTTCTGGAATCCGCACGATTTCTACACCGAGGTCAAGTTGGCCAGCCATCTCTTTGACGGTATTGCCGATGCGACCCTGTCCCACAGCGAACCCTGGCACTTTCTCCGGTTGGGAGAAATGATCGAGAGGGCGGACAAAACCTCCCGGATTCTCGATGTGAAATACTATTTTCTGCTTCCGACCCTCCAGGGAGTCGGGAGTACCATTGATGGTGTGCAGTGGGCAGCACTTCTGCGTTCGGCAAGCTCCTTCGAAATGTATAGAAAACGACATCGTCGCATCACCCCCCAAAGAGTGGCCAACTTCCTGATCCTGGACCGCCATTTTCCTCGCTCGATCCTATTCTGCGTCGCCCGGGCCGAAGAATCCCTTCGGGCCATCACCGGAACTTCACACAATTTTTTCAGCAACCAGGCCGAACAGCGGTTGGGCCAGCTATCTTCCAGTTTGAATTATTCGAAGATTGAGGAGATAATGGCCAGCGGGCTCCATGAATTTCTCGACTCGATCCAGATCCGTCTTAATCAGGTCGATGATGCTGTTTGTGAGACATTTTTCGCCTTGCCGAGCATTGATTCTGATAGAAATGAACGATTTCAGGCCGATCAGCATCAGTAGGTGGCTGAAAAGGTAAAAAGGACAAAATGACATTTTGCGTTTCCATCAAGATAAAGGACGGTCTGGTCGGCATCGCCGACACCCGTATCACATCCGGCCTCGAACACACGACCGCCCGCAAGGTCACGATTCACCACCTTGGGGAACGTTCCCTCTTTCTCATGACCTCCGGACTCCGGTCGGTTCGGGACAAGGCCATGACCTATTTTGAAGAGGTTCTGGAGGACAAGGAGGCCGGGTTCGACAAGCTCTACCAGGTGGTAAATCTCTTTGCCACCCAGGTTCGGAGGGTCGCCGCCGAAGACAAGGCCTCCCTTCGGGAAAGCGGCCTTGACTTCAATCTTTTCTCGATTGTGGGTGGGCAGCTTGAAAAGGACAAGGAGCACAAGCTCTATCTCCTTTATCCTGAAGGCAACTGGGTCGAGGTCAGCGAATCCACCCCTTATTTCCTGATCGGGGAGTCCGCCTATGGAAAGCCCATCCTCGATCGTGTTCTCCGGTACCACTCTAATATGGAATCGGCGCTGAAGCTCGCCTACCTGGCCTTCGACTCAACCCGGATCAGCGCGGTCGACGTCGACTTTCCGATCGATGTTGTCCTTTACCGGCACAGGACCCGGGAACTGGCCCACCACCGGTACAACCGGAGTGACCTCCAGCATCTTCCCCAATGGTGGCAGGATCGTCTCAAGGCCTCAGTTGAAGCCCTGCCGAACGAATGGATCCATGAGGTTCTGTCGAAGCTTTCCCGGTCCAAGTGACGCTGTGATCTTCGAAGTTTTCCACCGAATGGATTTCAGCTTTTCCGTGCCGGCCTACTTCGAGCCTATGACGGTTCGCCTGTGTCCGCGGTCGGATGCCGCACAGACTCTCCATTCCTACCGTCTCGAAGTTTTTCCGCAACCGGTTCACTCCACCCGGATCACAGGTCTCGACGGCAATATCGAAGAGATCCTCTGGTTTGACGGGCTCCATCCGTCACTGTCCCTGACCGCTTCTTCCCGGCTCCAGACATTTCGGACGAACCCTTTCGACTTTCTTCTTTCCGACTCCCGGTTCAACACTCTCCCCTTTTCCTACGGCCCTGTTTTTTCGCCCCTTCTTTCCCCCTATCTCGAACAGGGGAGCGACTTGCGCGACAGCCCGGCGTTTAGGGAGTTCACGGAAACGATTCGATCCTCTACGAGGCTGGAAACAATTCCTTTCCTGACCTTCCTTGCCCGGCATATTCAGGAATCCTTCTCCTATGCGGTGAGGGAGGAGGGGGCGCCACATTCTCCCGAACAGACGCTGAAAAGCGGAGGAGGAAGCTGCCGGGACTTTTCCTTGCTCGCCATGGAGGTCTGCCGGTTCTTCGGACTCGCCTCCCGGTACACGGGCGGTTATCATCTCCCGACCGGTGCACAGGAAGAGCCTTCTCTTCATGCCTGGATCGAGGTTTTCCTTCCGGGCGCAGGTTGGCGGGGACTTGATCCGAGCGAGGGGGTGATGGCGGCCGACCACCACATCGCCCTCGTGTCTTCGCCTCTCCCATCCATGACACTGCCCACGGAAGGTCACTTCCGCGGAGAGGGACTCTCGACCCTTTCGACCCGGATCTCCATCGAAAGATCCCCGGATTAGGACACGTTCCAAACCGCACAGAGAGCTCTACCTTCTTGTGGCAGGCGCAATCTTTTCGACGGTCCCGTGTTCGGAGAGTGTAAGGGCGACAACGACAATTTCAGTTCTCTTCTTGCCTTGACCTATGATCAGGCCTTCTTATCCGACAGCTCCTGAGTCATTTCTCTTTGACTCTCTTGCCTTTCCTCCCTTTCCATGGAATTCATCCTTGCCGGTATGCTTTAATAATAAGTGACACGTTGCGAGTTTTTGATGGCGGATGACGCCCGATGGTTGCGTCTGTCATCACTGTGTGCCTTCCGGAATAGGCTTAGAAAGGATTTTCATGAGTCAGGAATCGCTCGAAGCCCATGATCTGATGGAGTCGCTTAGCGAGTCCATCGAAAAGCGCGAGGAGAAACGGGACCAGTGGAATATCCGTGTCGCGCTGACAACCTCGATACTCGCCGTCTTTGCCGCGCTCTCCAACCTCGAGTCGGAACAGAAGACGTCTGAGGCGATCATGCTCAAGAACTCGGCCATTTTCTATCAGGCCAAGGCCTCCGATCAGTGGTCCTTCTATCAGGCCAAGAAGATCAAGCTTCATATGTCCGTCAACCAGGCCCATCTCGTCGAGTTCTTTCATTCCTCGACGAAGGAGCGCGACCGCCTGGCGGCTCTTGTCGCAAAGTACAAGGGACAGGCCGGCAAGATCAAGGACAAGGCGATCGCCTTCGAGAAGGAGCGTGACAAGATGAACCTCCTGTCGGACAAGGCGCTTTCCCATCATCATGCCTTCGCCCTCAGCGTCGTCTGCTTCCAGATCAGCATCGTTCTCTCCTCGATGGCGGTCATGCTCCGAAGAAATGGGCTTTGGTACGTGAGCATGGGACTTGGGGGGATCGGAGGCTTGGCCTTTTTGAACGGATTTTTAATGTTTTTCCATCTTTAGATCGGGCATGTGAGGAGGGCGCAATGATCTCGTTTCGCATATATATGGGGGGAGCCCTTGTAGCGGGAGCCCTTTTGCTGTCAGGATGCCACTCTTCCCCAAAGACGGGGGACCAGGCCATGAAGCCCTCTTCTCCGCCGCCGCTCACGCTGGCCTCCCCCACCCCGATCGAAGGCGTTTCCCATACCTTTGTCCCCTATGCGGACAAGCCCCCTCTCGGGACGCCGGTCGAAACGCACTAACCGCACAATGGACCCGTTCTCCCGCGTTGTTCCCGGGATGGCTTGCTTTTTTATTGGAGAGTAGTAAAATATGTCTGATAACCCCGTAACACCCCCCTCCGAGCGTTTGACTGAAGAGATCACTCTTCTCCTTGTTTCAATGGGACTGACACTTTACGATCTTGTCCTCCCCAAGAAAAGTGGCGGTGTTCTGCGGGTTTTCATCGAAGGCCCCGATGGTGTGACGATCGAGCAGATCGAGAGCGTCAGTCGCCGTATCGGCGTCATCCTTGACGTTCTTGACCCGTTTCCCGGCCGCTACTACCTCGAGGTGAGTTCGCCGGGGCTTGACCGTATGCTCAAGCTTCCGGAGGATCTCCGGAAGAATCCGGGCCAGTGGGTGAGCGTCAAGCTCAGCGAGGAGATCGAAGGGCAGAAGGTCCTGAAGGGGCGGATCGGACCGGTCGGGGAAGAGGGATTCGATCTCATCGTCGAGGCCGGAAAGAAGTCCAAGACTCTCAGCATCCCCTTCGCGATCCTGCGGAGTGCCCAGGCGGAGTTCTGGCGTCCCGTTCCGGGGGCTCCGTCCCGTCCCGCTCCGGGGCAAGAGAAGGTCGGTCACAAATAAGGCGGCGTTTGGCCAGCTAAGGACATTTCCGGGGAATTCCTCCGGTTTTCGGAAGCATCTCTACCTGTTTGGGAGACGTGAATGGTTAATCAGGAACTTTTGAGTGTCATAGACCAGCTTCACCGGGAAAAGGGAATTCCCCAGGAGACCCTGATCGAGGCGATTTCGTCGGCGATCCTGACTGCGGCCAAGAAGCGCTATGGGGGAGGGGACAACTTCCAGGTGGAGATCGACCCCAGAACGGGCGAGATTCAGGTCCTGCACATTCGGAGGATCGTCGAGACGGTTGTCTCTCCGATGGAAGAGGTCTCCCTTGCCGAGGCGATGGAGTCGGATCCGGGTGCCGAGCTGGGCGACGAGATCGGCGCCTTCCTTGAGATCGACGACTTCGGACGGATTGCCGCCCAGGCCGCCAAGCAGGTCATCTTCCAGAAGGTTCGCGAGGCGGAATGGTCTGTGGTTGCCCAGGAGTTCGGAGGACGGAAGGGAAATGTCGTGGCCGGCGTCTACATCGGTCAGGAAAAGCGCAATTTCATCATCGACCTGGGGAAGACGGAGGCGGTTCTGCCCTTCAAGGAGCAGATCCCCCGCGAGTCCTTCCACCGGGGAGACCGGGTCAAGGCGCTTCTTCTCGATATTCGTACGACGACGCGCGGTCCCCAGCTTATCCTGAGCCGAACGCACCCGGACTTTCTCGCCCGCCTTTTCGAAAAAGAGGTTCCTGAAATCAGTGAGGGTCTGATTGAGATCAAGGGGGTCGTCCGCGACCCGGGTGAGCGTGCCAAGGTGGCCGTTCTCTCCCGCGACCCCAACATCGATCCCGTCGGCTCCTGTGTCGGCGTCAAGGGATCGAGGGTGCAGGCCATTGTTCGGGAGATCCACGGGGAAAAGATCGACATCATTGACTGGAGCCCCGATCCGGGGACCTATATTGCCCGGGCACTTTCTCCGGCCAAGGTTCTTCGTGTGGCGACGAGAGATGTGGAGTTCGACAAGGTGGCCACAGTCGTTGTGGCCAACCAGCAGCTCTCGCTCTCCATCGGACGCCGCGGACAGAACGTTCGCCTCGCCGCGAAGTTGACCGGCTGGAAGATCGATATCTTCAGCGAGCAGCAGTATGAGGCCGACCGTCAGGCGCGCCTCGGAGGCGAAGAAGGTGAAGGATCCCTGCCGGAGTCCGCTCCCGTGCTTCTGGCGATCGAGGATCTTCCGGGAATGGGCGGGAATATGGCGGATGCGCTCAAGGCGGCAGGCTTCGACACGGTAGAAAAAATTGCCGATGCGAACATCGACGAGATTGCCGGGCTTCCGCGCTTCGGTCCCAAGACGGCCGCAAAGCTTGTCGAGACCGCCAGAGACTTCATGGGATACCCGAAGACGGCAGATGTGACGGCCCAGGAGTCTGCGTCCTGAATCCATGAGGAAGATGGGCGCTCCGCAGGGAGCCTTCCCGGGGAGCGTGTGCGTCTTTCCGGCGGTTTGTGATTGTCAGGATCTGTTGGTGACTGGTTTGCTTTGGATAGATGAGGGGGAGTTTCTTTGAAAGTTTACGAACTGGCGCGCGAACTCAAGTTGGAAAGCAAGGCACTTCTTGCCAAGCTCAATCTCTGGGGGATTCATGCGCCCTCCCATATGGCTACGCTCGATGAACGAACGGTGGCGACCGTCCGTCAGAAGATGAAAAAGGGAAGCGAGTTGCCGGACGCCCCCAAGAAGCCCATTTTGATCAAGAAGAAGAACCAGCCCGCCGCCTCCGATGAGGCCTCCGAGAGCGCCCTGTCTAGCGAAGCTCCATCCCAGGAGAAAGAGCCGGTTGAGCCCCCGTCCGTTTCGCCGCCCGTCGTGGCGCTTTCCCCGGAACCCGAAACAGCTCTCCCTAAGGGAAAGCACCCTGCAGTCGATCAGAAGGCTTCCGAAGAGCCCGTGCAGGCACCTTCTCCCGCTCCGGCCGCGATCGACCAGACATCCGATCTTCTTCCCCGAATTCCCGTTGAGGCCTGGACCGATTCTCCCCCCGGAGAAGGGTCTTCCCGCATCGCTCCTCCGCTCTCTGCGGGGGAAAAGGAGAAGGCGCTCAAGGATCGCGCTGCGGCCGGCGATAAAAAAGGCAAGGCGGTCAAGGGAGCGAAGGAGAAGAACCAGAAGCTCGACCGACTCCATCTTCTCCGCGAGGAGGACTTTGTCGATCTCGACGATATCGGGGAGGGAGCCCCTGCCAAGCCGCCGGTTCCTGCGGCCCCTCCCGTTCGCACCGTTGTTCCCGGACTTCCTCCCGAAGCGCCGGCGGCCGGTCGGCCTGCGGCCTTTCCTCGTCCGGCCTTTAAAAAGCCTGCTCCCTTCAAGAAAAAGGGGAAGGGAGGCACCGATTCCCGGAAGGGGGCGCCGGCCCTCGACGGAACGAAGGCGCGAAAGAAGTCCATCCGTATCGATGCGGGAATCAGCGTCAAAGAGTTTGCCGATCGTATGGGCGTCAAGGTTTCGGATGTGATCATGCGGCTCATGGCCATGGGCGTCATGGCCACCATCACCGAACCGGTCGACCCCGATGCGGCCCTTCTTGTGGCGGAACAGATGGGGATCGCCGTCGAGATTCAGCAGGAGGAGCCGGAAGACGCGATCCTTGGAGAGACTGAGGACTCAGATGAGGATCTTCTGCCTCGGCCTCCCGTGGTGACGATTATGGGCCACACCGACCACGGAAAGACCTCCCTTCTTGACGCAATTCGAAAGACGAAGGTGGCGGAAGGGGAAGCCGGGGGCATCACACAGCACATCGGCGCCTATACCGTTTCGATCGGCGGCCGGGACATCACCTTTCTCGATACGCCGGGACACGAGGCCTTTACCGCCATGCGTGCCCGCGGAGCCAAAGCGACGGATGTGGTCGTTCTGGTTGTTGCGGCCGACGACGGCGTCATGCCCCAGACCATCGAGGCTATCAACCATGCCAAGGCGGCCGACGTTCCGATTGTCGTCGCGCTCAACAAGGTCGACAAGCCCGAGGCGAACCCCGACCGGGTCAAGCAGGCCCTTGCCGAACACGGTCTCTCCCCCGAGGAGTGGGGGGGGACCACGATCTATTGTCCCGTCTCGGCCAAAAAGAGGACGGGTCTCGACCATCTCCTTGAAATGATTCTTCTCCAGGCCGATGTTTTGGATCTGAAGGCCAATCCGAATCGTCGGGCCCGGGGTCTTGTCATCGAGTCCCGCCTCGATCGCGGCCGGGGCATTGTCGCTTCGGTCCTGGTCCAGAAGGGGACGCTGCGCGTCGGAAACTTCCTCGTCCTCGGCGCCCAGGTCGGTCGGGTCAGAAGCCTAAACGATGCCTTCGGACACAAGGTGAACGAAGTGACGCCTTCCCACTCGGCGGAGGTCGTGGGTCTCGACGGCATGCCCCAGCCGGGAGATGTTTTTGTGGCCGTCGAAGACGAAAAACTCGGACGCCAGGTCGCCATGGCCCGCCAGGCTCGCCACAGGGCGGCACAGCTCCTTCAGAACAAGAAGGTGACCCTCGAGGATCTGTACAGTCAGATCGAGGAAGGGATCATCAAGGATCTGAACCTGATTCTCAAGGTTGATGTTCAGGGTTCGATCGAGCCCATCCGTCAGGCGATCGGCAAGCTTGAAAACTCGAAGGTACGGGTCCGCTTCATCCACGAAGGGGTGGGCGGAATCCGGGAGACCGACGTGCTCCTCGCCCAGGCCTCAAATGCCGTCATTTTCGGCTTCAATGTTCGCCCCGAACCGAAAGCCCTGGCGCTGGCAGAGCGGGAAAAGGTCGAGATGAAGTTCTACTCGGTCATCTACGACGCGGTCGAGGATATCAAGAAGGCCATGGAAGGAATGCTTTCCCCCATCATCCGGGAGAAGTTCCTCGGTCGGGCCGAAGTCCGGCAGGTTTACAATATCACCCGCGTCGGGACGGTCGCAGGATGCTATGTGTCCGAGGGCCTGATCCAGCGCTCCGGAACCATCGTAAAGCTCATCCGCGACGGAGTTGTCGCGTACGAGGGCAAGATCGAGGCGCTCAAGCGCTTCAAGGACGACGTCAAGGAGGTTGCCTCCGGATACGAGTGCGGTATCTCGATCGAAAACTACCGGGACATCAAGACGGGCGACATGATCGAGTGCTTCGTTCAGGAAAAGGTGGCAGGAAAGCTTGAGACGGTCTCCTCATGATCGATCGCCCGAGAAGCGTTCGGCAATCGGCCATCTGATCCTCGTTCTGTTCCTCCCGGGAGCGCACTCTCTCAAGGAGAAGCGTCAGGTCCTGCAGAGCCTTCTCTCCCGGACCAGAGACCGCTTTCCCGTCTCTGTCGCTGAAACGGGCTATCAGGATCTCTGGCAGCGTTCGGTCGTGGAGGCGGTCATGATCAGTTCCGATCCCGGTCTCCCGGGAAAGGTCTTTGAAAAAATCCTCGAGCTGTTTCGGTCCGATCCCGCGATCGAGGTCTTGGATACGCATCAGGAGTTCCTGTGAAGAGGGATCAGGGATTTCGCCGGGCAGACCGGGTGGCCTCCGAAATTCGTGAGATCATGGCCATCGTCGTGGCCCGCTACTTTCGTGAACCACGCATCGCCAGTCTTACCATCACGAAGGTGCGACTCTCCGACGATCTCAGGAACGCCACAGTTTACTTCTCCGTTTTTCCGGGGGAGGACCCGGAGATTGTGGGCGAGGCGCTCGAACGCCATGCCCCGACCCTGAGAAAGGAACTTGCCAGCAGGATCCGGATCAAGTACATCCCCCGACTGACATTTGTTCGCGATGAAGGGGAGGACGAGATCGGCCGGATCGAATCCCTGTTGAGCGGAGAGTCCGGAGACGAAGAGTCGTGAGCCTCTTTTCCGGGGCGGAGGCGGAAGATCTTTCAGGGCTCATACTCGTGGATAAGCCCTCCGGGCCGACATCCCACGATGTGGTCGACAGGCTGAGACGGCTCTCGGGGGTGGAAAAGATTGGCCATGGAGGCACGCTTGATCCCATGGCGTCGGGCCTCCTTCCCCTTCTCGTGGGCGAGGCGACAAAGATGTCGGGTTTTCTCCAGGCCGACGACAAGTCCTACGAGTTCGACCTGACGCTTGGGGCGACGACGGATTCCGACGACAGCACAGGCACAATCGTCGCCACCTTCCCCCTCCCGGAAGATCTGTCCTTCGAACGGATTCGCGAGGCTACGGAAGGGTTTGTGGGGGAGCGCCTTCAGGAGCCCCCCATGTACTCGGCCGTCAAGCAAAAGGGCGTCCCTCTCTACAAGCTGGCGCGGAAGGGAATGACCGTCGCCCGGGAACCCCGGAAGATCTCGATCTATTCTCTTGAGATCCTCGCCGTGGCCTCTCCGGTGATCTCCTTCAGAGTCCACTGTTCGAAGGGGACCTATATACGAGTTCTGGCTCGGGAGATCGGAGAGGCGCTTTCAACCGGCGCCCATCTCTCCCGCCTCCGTAGGCTTTCCGTCGGAGATTTTACAATTGCCGAGGCTGTCCCTCTCGAGACGATGGAAAAGATGTGGACAGCTCAGGATCTTTTTCGGGCCCTGCTGGGTCCGGACAGGATCTTCTCCGCCCTTCCGGGTGTCCGTCTTTTGGGAGAGCCCGCGTCTCGTCTCCTGAAGGGGAGCCTTCTTCCGGCTGCGGCAATTTTTCGACGCGAAGGATTGTTTCACGCGACGGATACGATTAGAATAATGGGACAGGATGGAAGGATTCGGGCGCTGGCACAGGCCCTGCTGGACGAGGGAAGAATGGGGGAATTTCCCCTGGGGATTCCTTTTGCAAAAGTCTCGCTCGTTTTTTGAGGGAACCATCAAAGCCGTGTCGTGTCGGATCGGGCCCCCCATGGGGTTCGGAATCCGGGGCGACCTTTAATCAGTCAGGTCTAAACAGGGAGTTTTTCGAATGGCATTGAGCAAGGAAAAAAAGCAGGCAGTGATCGATTCCTACAAGATTTCCGGTAATGACACCGGTTCGGTCGAGGTTCAGGTTGCGATCCTGACGGAGCGGATCAACCAGCTGGGCGAGCACTTCAAGAAGTTTCCCAAGGATGTGCATTCCCGTCGGGGTCTTCTTCTGATGGTCAGCCGCCGGCGCCGCCATCTCAAGTATCTTCAGTCGAACAATCCGGCCAAGTATCAGGAAATCATCGGAAGGCTCGGTCTTCGCCGCTAGGGGTTAAGCCGCAGGAGATCTTCGTTTTTCCGAAGACAGCTGATGCTCCCGGATTCTGAGCGTTTCGCTCTTTTTCGCTGCAGCTTGCCGCAGACTGCCGCAGGAAGGTTTCGCGCCACACGCGAGTCTTTCCCGTCATGGATGTCTCTTATCGTTGGTCTTGCACAATAACACGGAAAGGATTCCCCCCAGAATGAAACCAGTGACAGTTGAAGTAGCCGTCGGAGGAAAGACGGTCCGGATCGAGACAGGTCGGATGGCTCGCCAGGCCGATGGAGCCGCCGTCCTCTGGGTGGAGGGAACCGTCCTCATCGCGACCGCCGTGGCTGCGAAGACCGTCAAGCCGGGAACGGACTTTCTTCCCCTGACCTGCGATTACCAGGAGCGGGCCTATGCGGCAGGCAAGATTCCCGGAGGATTCTTCAAGAGGGAAGGGAAGCCCTCCGAGCGGGAAATTTTAAACAGCCGGCTTGTCGATCGTCCCCTTCGCCCCCTTTTCCCTGAGGGATTTTACTACGATACCCAGGTGATCGCCTCTGTGGTCTCTGCAGACCGTAGCGGTGTCACCGACGTGATGGCGGTCGTGGCGGCATCGACGGCCCTTACGATCTCCGACATTCCCTTCGACGATCCTCTCGGAGCTGTCCGGGTCGGGTACGTCGACGGACAGTTTGTCATCAATCCCGACATCGAGACCCAGGAGCGCTCGTCGCTTGATCTTGTGGTGGCCGGAACCGCCGATGCCATCATGATGGTGGAAGGCAAGGCCGACGAGGTCTCAGAGGAGCTCTTTCTCGAGGCCATCAGGACGGCACACGCTGCCTGCCAGCCGATTATCGCCGCCCAGAGGGAGCTCCAGAAAAAAGTCGGAAAGTCGAAGCGCCCCCTGCCCAATGTGCCCGTTCGCCCCGAATTGATGGAGAAAATCCGAGCGGGAGGCCGGAACGCGCTCTCGGAGATTCTTGTGGTTTCGGACAAGAAGGCTCGGGAAGAGAAGACCGTGGAGATTCGGACGGCCCTGGCCAAGGAGCTCTTTCCGGGAGGATTTGCCGACGCCCTGGAGGAAAAGGAGTTTTCGAACGGCTTCCACGATCTCGAGCGCGAGCTCCTTCGTGCCATGGTCCTCGACAAGGGGATTCGGGCCGACGGCCGGAAGACGACCGAGATTCGCCCGATCACCATCGAGGTGGGGATTCTTCCCCGGACCCACGGCTCTGCCCTCTTCACCCGGGGCGAGACCCAGAGCCTTTCGGTGGCGACCCTTGGAACCTCCGATGACGAGCAGCGCATCGACTCTCTCGAGGGAGAGTCCCACAAGCGCTTCATGCTCCACTACAACTTTCCGGCATTTTCCGTAGGCGAGGTCAAGCCGATGCGCGGACCCGGACGCCGCGAGATCGGCCACGGAAATCTGGCCGAACGGGCCCTTATCCCCGTGCTCCCTTCCCGGGAGGCCTTTCCCTATTCAATCCGTCTGGTTTCCGACATTCTCGAGTCCAACGGGTCGACCTCCATGGCCACCGTCTGCGGCGGCACTCTCGCAATGATGGATGCCGGGATTCCGATCAAGGCTCCGGTGGCGGGGATTGCCATGGGGCTGATCAAGGAAGGTGAACGTGTGGCCATTCTCTCCGATATTCTCGGGATCGAGGATCATCTGGGGGACATGGACTTCAAGGTGACCGGAACCGATATCGGAGTGACGGCAGTCCAGATGGACATCAAGATCAAGGGGATTACCCTCGAGATCATGAAGAAGGCTCTCGATCAGGCCCGGGCCGGGCGGATTCATATCATGGGCAAGATGAAGGAGGCTCTTCCGGCGGTGCGCTCGCAGATGTCGCAGTTTGCGCCTCGGATTGTGACCATTCAGATCAAGCAGGACAAGATCCGGGAGGTGATCGGACCGGGAGGAAAGATGATCCGGAGCATCACCGAGCGGACCGGAGCCAAGATCGAGATCGAGGACTCCGGGGTGATTCATGTGGCCTCCGCCGATGAGGAGGCCGCGAGAAAGGCGATCGAGATCATTCACCAGATCGTCGCCGAGGCCGAGGTCGGGAAGATTTATCTCGGCAAGGTCAAGACGGTCGCCGAGTATGGGGCCTTTGTCGAGATCATGCCCGGGACGACCGGACTGTGTCATGTCTCCCAGCTTGAGCCTCGCCGCGTCGAAAAGGTGACCGACGTGGTGAACGAGGGAGACGATATCGTCGTGAAGGTTCTTGAGGTGGATCGCCAGGGCAAGATCCGACTCTCCCGCAAGGAGGCGATCGCCGAAGAGGGCGAGGGTCGGGAAAGAAGGGCTTCTTCCGCCCAGTAGTTTTTTCGGCAGACCGTTCTTGTTTTTTTGAAGCCGGTTTGCCATAATGCTTCCTGTCTTGTGAGTCAGGTGATGCGGGGTCCCACACCGGGGCCTTCTTCCATGACCTTCCCCTCCGGGGGGACGGGCAGGAGTAACCCGCGGTCTTCCCTTGAGGAGGACGCGAGACAATCATCGAGGAGGATCTGTCCATGGATGTGAACAAGGGTGCTGCGGGACTTGTGGTTGTGGCTATCATCATGGCCGTTGTTTGGGGCGGTCTGTCGGCCTATGTCGGCGTCAACCCATTCTTCCTTCCCACTGGGGTGCGCTAGTCCAAAGGACGTTCGTTCCTTTGTCCGCCGGAGTTCGCTTCGGCCCGATTTTTCGGCCTTTATTCTTATCTTCCTTATGCAGGGTGCCTGCCGTCCGGTGGGCACCTTTTTTTTCTTGGATGCCTCTTGCGGGAGGCACTCTCGATCCCTCCCCCCAATCGCCAAAACGAGATTCGATTTCTCTCTCGTTTTTGGGCAAAGGATTGTTCCCCTAAACGATTGAGTCAGGACACTTTCAGGAAAGAGTCGCGATGCCCTATATCAAGCATACCCTCTCCAACGGACTCGCCGTCTACAGCGATCCCATCACCTCCTCGAGATCTGCCGCCATCGGAGTTTGGGTCCGGGCAGGTTCGCGGTTCGAGTTGCCGTCCGAGGCGGGAATGACCCACTTTCTCGAGCACATGTGCTTTAAGGGAACCCCCGCGAGAAACGCCCAGCAGATCGCCAACGAGATGGATTTTCTCGGGGGGGAGATGAACGCCTTTACCTCCCAGGAGATGACCTGCTTCTATGCGCACCTCCTCTCGGAAAACGTCTCCCGCGCGGCACTTCTTCTTGGAGATCTTCTGACGCGCTCGGTCTTCGATGCGGAAGAGCTGGCCCGGGAGCGGGGGGTGGTCATCGAGGAAATCGCCGAGTCCCGGGACGATCCTGAAGACCAGGTGACCCAGAACCTCTACGAGGTTCATTTCGGAGACCACCCGCTCGCTCGCCCTATCCTCGGGACCGAGTCCTCGCTCTCCGCATTTTCCCGGGAGGATGTGAGAACGTATTTTCGGCGCAACTACCATAGCGGATCAATGTTTGTGACAGTCTCTGGGCGCTTTTCCTGGCCCGCACTTCGCGAGGCCCTGGAGGAGGCGTTTTCGGACCTTCCCGAGGCTCCCCAGGAGGCCGAACGAACGGATGTTCCCTTTCGTCCGGCCTACAAAGAGACCCGGCAAGACAAAAAGCTCGAGCAGATCCATGTGGCGATCGGCATGCCGGGGCTTCCTGTCGCCCATCGGGACCAGACCCTCCTTCGCCTCATGAATGTCCACCTGGGCGGCGGGATGAGTTCGCGCCTGTTCCAGGAGGTTCGGGAAAAGCGGGGGCTCGCCTATTCGGTCTATTCGACCGGTCAGTCCTTCCGCGACGGAGGCCTTCTCCGCATTGCCGCCTCGACCCGCCCCTCCAAACGAAAGGAGCTTCTCGACATTCTCGGGGAAGAGATCGCGCGCCTCGAGACGGTGCCCCTTTCGATGGAGGAGCTTGCCCGGGCCAAGAATCAGGTCAAGTCCTCGCTTTTGATCGGGCTCGAGTCGATCGGAACCCGCATGAACAAGATGGGGCGGGACATCCTTTACTGGGGAGAAGAGGTTCCGGTCGAGACGATCGAGTCTGCAATCGATGCGGCCACTCCCGAGGATATCCTGAGCTTTGCCCGGGGGCAGGGATTTTCGGGACAGCGTTCCCTTTCGGTGCTGGGTCCGGAGAAGGAGTGAAGGGAGAGGCGATGTTCGGTCCTGTGAGGCTGGGGGTCAATATTGACCATGTGGCGACCCTGCGGCAAGCCCGGGGAGAGTTCGAGCCGGACCCGCTCTTTGCTGCCCACCTGGCGCGGCTGGCAGGGGCCGACCAGATCGTCCTGCACGTCCGAGAGGACCGTCGGCACGCAAACGAGGGCGATCTTCGACGTCTCAGGGAGACCGCCTCTCTCCCTCTCAATCTCGAGATGGCCCTCTCCCCCGAGATGGAGCTCATGGCGCTCGAGATGAAGCCCGAGCGCGTGACCCTGGTGCCGGAGCGGCGGCAAGAACGGACGACCGAGGGGGGGCTCGGGCTTGACGAAGGCTTTCTCAACCGCCTTGTTCCCTTTGTCTCACGGTGTCGGGCGGTCGGGATCCGGGTCTCTCTCTTCATGGATCCCGATCCGGAGAGGATCGCCCGGGCCTCGAAAACCGGGGTGGACCAGATCGAGATTCATACGGGACCTTATGCCCGGGCTTTTGGAGGGCCCGAGGAGAAAGAGGCTTTGGCGGCACTGGTCCGCTCCGCCGAAGCCATCGCCTCCCAGGGACTTCTTGTCGCTGCGGGCCATGGTCTGACCGTCCATAACCTGCCGCCTGTTCTTGGAATCCCCCGGCTCTTTGAGGTCAATATCGGCCACAGCATCATCGCCCGCGCGGTTTTTTTCGGAATGAGAGAGGCGGTCGGGGAGGTCAGGAGCCTGCTTCTCGGATCCGGGCTGGGGAAGCGGTTGTGATTTTGGGCATTGGAGTGGATGTGGTGAGCATCCCCCGGATCGCACGCCTTCTTGAAAAATACGGGGAACGTTTTTCCGGTCGCCTCTTTACTTCCCAGGAGTGGTCCGAGTCGGGAGGGCGCTCCTCCTTCCTTGCCGGCCGTTTCGCCGTCAAGGAGGCATTTTTGAAAGCTCTGGGAACGGGTCTTTCGGGAGGAATCGGCTGGCGGGATGTCGAGACCCTGTCGAGGAGCTCCGGGGCGCCGGAGGTTCGAGCCTCAGGAGTTGCTGGCCGTCTTCTCGCGGACCGGGGGGAGGTCCGGATCTGGACCTCGATCAGCCACGAGCGAGAGAGTGCCGTGGCGGTAGTGGTGCTGGAAGGGGGAGAGCGGTGCGTGTCGTAACGCCTCTTGAGATGAGGGAGATGGATCGCCGGGCGACGAGCGAGTTTCTGATCCCAGAAGAGATCCTCATGGAGCGGGCGGGGATGGCTGTATCCGCCGCCTGTCGGGAGATCCTGGGAGCTGTGTCCCGGGTTCCCCGACGGATCGTGGCCCTGGCCGGGCCGGGACACAACGGCGCCGACGCATTGGTAGCGCTTCGGGACCTGGCCTCGCGCGGCTATCCTGCGGAGGCGATCCTTCTTTTTTTGGGGGACTCCAAAGGATCGGCCGTTTCCCGGGAATGCTCCCGCCTCCAACGGATGGGGGTTTCTATCCTTTCCTGGTCCGACCCGGCCGCCCGACACCGCCTCTCCCATGCCGCACTGATCATCGACGGCCTCTTCGGAACGGGGTTTAGAGGGGAGGGGCCGGAAGGGGCGGCGCAAGAGATGATCGAGGCCGCAAATCGTGCCGGAGGCGCGGGAGTTCCGATTCTTTGCGTGGACATTCCTTCCGGGGTCGACGGTCTGACGGGAGCCGTTCCCGGAGCTGCGATCAAGGGGCTTCGGACAGTGACCTTCGGGGCCCCGAAATGGGGGCTTCTCTGCGATCCCGGCACCCGATACGCCGGGGAGATCTTTCTCTCCCCGATCGGCTTTCCCCGGGCGCTTCTGGCCGGAGGTCCCCTTTCTTGCCTCGTCCCGGAAGAGGCGAAGGCGTTGATCCCTTCCCGATCTCCGTTGATCCACAAGGGGCAGGCAGGCCATGTTCTGATCGCCGGGGGGTCCTCCGGCAAGACCGGCGCCGTGGTCCTTGCCGCCAGAGGCGCTCTCCGCACCGGCTCGGGGCTCGTGAGTGTCCTGTGGGATCAAACCTTCGGGGAGAGCGCCCGCTCTCTTGCCGAGATCATGACGATCGGGGTCGATGCCGAAAGTCTCTCCCTTGAGCCGGTTCTCGAGGCCGCTTTGCGTATGGATGCGGTCGCCTGCGGTCCGGGGGGGGATGAGGGAGAACCCGGGCGAAGGCTTGTTGAAGCTCTCCTGGTCGCATATCCTGGTCCCCTCGTGGGGGACGCGAGCCTTTTTACTCTCTTTGCCGGGGATCCCGAGAGAATCGCCTCCCTCCGCAAAGGCCCTCTTGTTCTGACGCCCCACCCCGGGGAGCTGGGGCGCCTTCTGGGATGCGAGACGGCGCGGATCCTCTCCGACCCTTTGGCGGCCGCCCGGGAAGGCTCGGAGAGGACAGGGGCCGTCCTTCTTCTCAAGGGGGCCCGGACGCATGTCGTCGCTCCGGAAGGGCAGGCCAGCCTGAACCTCACCGGGGATCCCGTGATGGCCGGTGCCGGCATGGGGGACGTTCTGACCGGTGTCATCGCCTCTTTTCTGGGGCAAGGACTTTCCCCGTTCGATGCGGCCAGACTCGGGGCCTTCGTCCACGGGCTAGCCGGAGAGAGGCTGGCCCGGGAGGCGACGCGGGGCAGGCTGGCCTCCGAGCTCGCCGACCAGCTTCCCGGGGTCCTCTTCGACCTCTTGCGCGGGGAAGACTCCTCCCAAGATCTGCCGCCCCCTGCGGATCCCGCCCTCTTTTGGCCCTTTGGGGGGAGAAGATGAGTCGGCCTCCGGAGATCTCAGGACTTGAGGGGCTTGCCGTCTATCTTCGCTATCTTGAAGAGACGGTTCCCGATCTGGGCCTTCCCAGGAGCGTGAGGGGGGTGTCCAAAGAGGGGGAGACTCTTTCGGGGGGATCGGTCCCCCCTTCCTCCGGAGCTCCTCTGTCTTCGGGAGATCCCCTCGAGGCGCTGCGATCGGAGGCGACGAACTGCCGGCTCTGCGGTCTTGCGGCCACGAGGACCCATGTCGTTTTCGGGGAGGGGGATCCCCATGCCGCCCTCATGTTCGTGGGAGAAGGACCCGGGGCCGACGAGGATGCCTCCGGACGCCCCTTTGTCGGGCGGGCGGGAGAGCTCCTGACCCGGATGATTGCGGCCATGGGCTACCGGCGAGATCAGGTATACATTGCCAATGTCGTCAAGTGTCGGCCCCCGGGCAATCGGGTCCCGGAGGAGGTCGAAAGGGCGGCCTGCATGCCCTACCTTGTCCGGCAGATCGAGATCGTCTCGCCGCAGGCCCTGGTCCTTCTCGGCCAGACGGCCGCCCTCTCTCTCCTTAAGCGCTCCGAGGGAATCTCGAAGCTTCGGGGCCACGAGACGAGGATCCCGGGCTTCTCCGGAATCCGGACGATGCCGACCTATCATCCGGCCTATCTCCTCCGGAATCCTTCGGCGAAGGGGCAGGTCTGGGAGGATCTGAAGCAGGTCATGGACTGGCTGGGGAAGGAGAGGGGATGAGGGTCGCATTTTTAATCGCGGTAGGAGTGTTGGGCTGGATCTTCACGATGGAGAACGACCAGCAGCATGTCATGGTCGTCATCCCGGGATCGGGCCAGGTCGGTCCTTTTTCTGTGGGGGTCGTGATCCTTGGAGCCTTTCTTTCCGGGGTCCTCCTGTGTTATCTGGGAGGGGGGATCGCAAGCCTTGTTTCTCGAGCCAGGAAAAAAAGTTCCTCTTCGGGGCGGATGGGCGGAGGGCACTCCGATGGCGGCCATGATGGCCACTAGCGGAGAGCCGGAAGGAGAGGCTCCCTCCTCTCCCTATCCCGACACGCCGCTCTTCCGACAGTATCTGGGCCTTCGGAAGGAGGCGGGAGAGGCGCTTCTTTTCTTTCGCCTGGGTGACTTTTTCGAGCTCTTCGGGGACCAGGCGGAGCTCGCTTCGAAGCTTCTCGGCGTGACGCTTACGAGCCGAGACAAGAATCGTCCCGATCCTCTGCCCATGTGCGGGATCCCGGCCAAAAGCCTCGACATGTACCTCCCCAAGCTCATTCATGCCGGATACTCCGTGGCGATTGCGGAACAGTCGACCGCGGAGTCCGATCCGTCTGGGCTCTTTCCGAGAAGGATCGTCCGCACGGTCACGCGCTTTACCCTTCTGGAGGATCCCTCGAGAGAGGAGGGGGCTCCCCAGAACGGGGTGGCAATCGTTCGGCGCGGCGGGGCCTTTGGTGCCGCCGTCCTCGATCTCACAAGCGGGCGCATCGCGGTCTGGGCTCCGGGCGATGCTACCGACATCGATCTTCTCCGCGACTTCATCGGCCGGAAGGAAACCCGCCAGCTGATCGTCGAATCTCCGGCGGTCGCCGAAAACTTCCCCGGGATCCCGTTTTTGGTGCACGACCGTCTGGCCCCCTCCGATCTTTCCGGCTCCCTTCCCCCTGCCTATCGGCTCCCCGAACTTCCGGAGACCGCACTCGATGCCGTGAGACTTCTTTTCGGCTTTCTGTCCGACTACGAAAAAAATATCCTGGGACATCTTCGGGGTGTGCTTATCGAAGGGGCGGAGAGCACTCTTGCCCTCGACCGCTGGACGATCCGCCATCTCGATATTTTGCCCCGAGAGGGCCAGGGACAGGAGCGGGGCAAGGCGGCGAGCCTGGTGACTCTTCTCGACCGCTGCCGGACCCCCCCGGGGAGCCGGATGCTACGTTCGTGGCTTTTAAGCCCGGATGCCGACCCCCGGTCGGTGCTTTCCAAACACCGGGTTATCCGGGGATTTGGCTCTCGTCCGCGCCTTTCCGACCGGGTCGACCCGGTGTTGGGAGCTGTCGGCGACCTCGAGCGGATCCTTTCGCGTCTGGCCCTGGGAAGTCGCCTTCACCGGGATCTTCCCGAGTTCCGGCGATCCTTCGGCGCCGCCCTTGATCTTCTCGATGTGGAAGGACTGGAGCCGCTCTTTCCGGAGTGTGTTCGGGAGTTCGATCTGCGCGTCACGGGGAAACCCCTGCGGGACCTTCTCGAACGAGCCATCGTCGACGATCCTCCCACCGTGGCGGGAGAGGGTCCGGTGATCCGGGACGACTTCGACGAGATCCTCTGTGGCTACCGGCGGATCGAGTCGGAGGGGGACCGTTTCATTGCCCAGCTCGAAGAGCGTGAGCGAGCGCGGACGGGGGTCGAAAACCTGAGAATTCGCTACAACCAGGTGGCGGGGTATTATATTGAGGTCTCCCGCGTCCAGGCGTCGAAGATGCCGGGGGACTACCTCCGGAAGCAGACGCTTACAAACTCGGAGCGTTTTACTCTTCCCGAGCTCGTCTCCTTCGAGGGGGGGCTTCGGGAGGCGAGGTCCAAGGTCCTTCTCCGTGAGGCGGAGATCCTCGAGGAGCTCTGTCGTACCGTCCTCTCCCAAAGAGAGATCATCCACCTTCTGTCGGACTTCGTCGCGCGGGTCGATGTCCTTCTCTCCTTTTTCGAGGTCGGAAGGACGAGGCGGTACGTTCTGCCCGACTTTGTGGAGGAGGGGGCCCCTCTCGTGATCGAAAACGGTCGCCATCCCGTTCTCGAGGCCCGGATGGCGCCGGATCCCTTCATGCCCAACGATACCGTGCTGGTTCCGGGGGAGTTTATCGTCCTGACCGGCCCCAATATGGCCGGAAAGTCGACCTATATGCGGCAGGTGGCGCTGATTGTCCTCATGGCCCAGGCCGGGGCGCCTGTTCCGGCGGATCGGGTCCGTCTCCCCCCCGTCGACCGGATTATTGCCCGGGTCGGGGCCCAGGACAATATTCTTGAAGGCGCCTCGACCTTTATGGTCGAAATGCAGGAGGTGGCGCGCATCCTGACTTCGGCGACCTCGAAGAGTCTCGTCCTTCTCGACGAGGTCGGCCGGGGAACGGCGACCTACGACGGGATGGCCATCGCCTGGGCCGTAAGCGAGTTCATTCATGACAGAGTTCGGAGCCGGACTCTCTTTGCGACCCACTACCACGAGCTCTCCGAGCTGGCAAAACGACGGGAGAGGGTCAGAAACCAGACCGTCCGGGTCTCGATCAGGGAGGGAAAGCCCTTTTTCGAGCACCGGATCGTGGACGGGCGTGCGGAGCAGTCCTACGGGATCGAGGTGGCAAGGCTTGCCGGTCTCCCGGAGGAGGTGGTCACTCGGGCTACGGAGGTGCTGGGGTTCTGGGAGGGAGGGGCGAAGACGACAGTGCTTCCGAAAAATCGGACCCTCCCCCCCGACCGGGATTTTTCCATGCCCCTCTTCTCCTGGAAAAAACGCCTCGAGGAGAGGAAAGATCAAAAGAATACTGCGGACGACAACCCAGGGAGCCAGACGTGAGCGAACCAAAAGCCGAAGACAAAATGGAAGGGGCGGAGGATCCGCTCGAAAGGCTCGATGCGATTCTCCGCTTTGGCACTCCCGAAGATGTTCTGGCCGATGCCGAAAGGACGATGGAGCTCTCGGACATGCTCGATCTTCTCTCGGAGGAGGGGGGGCTTTCGCATCTTGCCGAAATCTCCGCCATGACTCCCGCGTGGTCTCTTTTCATCCGGAACTACCTCGAGATCTCCCACGACCGCTTCGACCTCGATCTCGAAGAAGAGGAAGGGGGCGACTCCGACCCAGGGGAGGAGGCCGTCTTCGGACTGGGGATTCTTCTCGACCTCGACCGTCCGCTTCCAGGGAAGATGACGCTTGAGGCCCTGGAGCCTCTCGCACGTCTTCTCGAGACGCTTCTCTCCCCCTCTGGGACCGGCGCTCAGGTCTTCCTTCATCCGCGCATTCTCTCGTTTGCAGATCTTTATACTTTTTCGTATGATTCAAGACGGGGGTTCGTGGAGGAGCGGGTCACCTTCGGATTTTCGATGGACTCGTCGGGCTCCTTCGACCGGATCCCGGTCATGACGGGCGACGCTCTCCCGGGGGACTGGGACCAGCCTTCGGAGGAGCTTCTTCTTCCCGGAGATCCCGTGAGGAAGGTCTTTGGCGGGAGTCTGGAGAATGGCCGGGGCGCCATCATCGGGGTCGTGCGCCTTACTCCCCCGGATGCGGAGTGGGGGGAGTTCCTCGATGAGCGCTTTACCCCTGAGATCCAGGAGGAGATGGGGGTTCAAGTCGCCCGAATCTTCGATTTGAATGCCCCCTTCGAAGGCGGGGAGGAAGACGGGCCAAGGGATGAGGGCCAGGTCTCCCTGGTTCCCTGGTCTCTCCTTCTGCCCATGGGGGTGACCATCGAGATGGGGGCGATCCTCTCGGAGCGACTTTCCGAAGGCGGAAACAGGGAGGGCCGGAGCGGATCTCGCGGCCCCGGGTCCAAAAAGAATCAGGAGATCTCCATGACCCCGCTTTGGCGGGAGGGGACGCTGTTTCTCGACATCGAGGGGCTTCCGTCCTCCGGCAATGCTCCGGTGAGATTCCCCGTGGTGGACGAGTATGTGGCGAACTTTATGGAAAACTACGTTCCGGAGATTGTCGAGTCGATGATGGGCCTTGCGGTGCGATGGAACAAGAGAAAGGGCGGGGGAAGGTTTCTTTCCCTGGGAGTCCTCTAGTCCCTGTGGTCCCCTTCGGTCGCGCGCGCGTTCTCCGTCTCACGGGTCTTCTCCTTTTCGCCCTGACGGTCTTTCTGTCCCCCCCCGAGGCAGAGTGCCGCCCCCGGACCGACTCCCGTCTCTCTCCTCCCCTTTTTACGCTCTCCTATCCTCTGGGACGACTGACCCTCGCGGCCGGCGGCACTCCCCTGCGGCTCTACCTTCTCTCCAAGCGCTCCGGCTCACTCGACAGGATCGATCCGACGCGCGGTCAGAGTTTTCGTCGCCTTTCGAACCTGCCCTCCCCCGAAGATCTTGCCGTCGGCACCGGAGGCCACCGGATCCTGATCTCCCTCGACTCAAGCCGAAGGCTTCTGGTTCTGCCTGTGTCCGCCGGTCCCCCCCGCGCATTGACTGTGGGCCTCAACCCCGGCCAGATTGCGAGAAGCTCCGACGGAACACTCTATCTGGCCGCCCGGGCCGTCCATATTGTCTACCGGCTTAGCCCCGACCGCTCCCGCACCACGGACTGGACGGCGATCGGCGATGTTTTTCGCCGGATGTCCCCCGACACAAAGGGGGATCTCTGGCTTCCCCTCGCTCGCGGAGAGCAGGTCGCCGACCTCGATGCCTCCCATCTCCGTATCCGCAAAAGCTATGACCTCGAATCCTGCCGGAAGCCGACCCGCGTTCTGCCCCTTGTGCCAGGAGGTTTTGTGGCAGGCTGCCGAAACGCCCTTCTGTCTTTGGATCCCTCGGGAGTGGAGTCGGCGCGTGTCATGCTCCCTTCCCGACGGGGCGGGGGGGTCCGGGACATGCTGGAGCTTCCGGGGGGGGACCGCTTGCTCGTCGCCTTCCGAAAACGCAAACTTCTGAATCTTTACCATCTTCCCGATCTTTCGTGGGGCTCCTCCTTTCGTACGCCTTACTGTCCTGTCCGCTTGTATCTTTTTGACGGATGGCCTATCCTTTTTGTGGTGATGGATGATCCCGCCCACGACAGGACGTGGCTCTTCGGGTATCCCCTTTCCGCCTTCGGGGGCCCTTCCGTGGACAAACCCGCAATCGGACCCCTCACCTCCAGCCCAAGGATGACTCCGTGACCGACACTCCGCCCCTTTCTTCCTCGATTCTCGACTCCCGGCACATTCTTGTCACCGGCGTTGCCAACCGCTGGTCGATCGCGTGGGCGGTGGCCCAGGCCGTCGTCCGCTCAGGAGGCCGCGTGACCTTCACCTACCAGGGAGAGTCCCAGAAGGCCACTCTCGCAAAGCTCGTCTCCGAGCTTCCCCGGGACGGAGCGAACTCTCTCGTCCTCTCTCTGGACGTGAAGAACGATGCGGAGATCGCCTCTGTGGCCGATCGTCTTTCCTCGGAGGGCCAAAGGCTCGACGGCCTCGTCCACAGCATCGCCTTCGCGAAGCGCGAAGAGCTCGACGGAGCCTTTCTCGATACCAGCCGCGACGGCTTTCTTCTGGCACAGGAGATCAGCGCTTTTTCCCTCGTGGCTCTCTGCCGGGCCTTTGGCCCGCTGTTCAATCCCGGCGCCTCTATCGTCGCCATGACCTATCTGGGTTCCGAGCGGATCGTTCCCCACTACAATGTCATGGGGGCGGCGAAGGCCTCTCTTGAAGCTTCTGTGCGCTACCTGGCGCATGATCTGGGGGCCCGGGGGATCCGGGTCAACGCCCTGAGCGCCGGCCCTATCAAGACGGCGTCTGGACGGGCCATCAAGGGCTTTGTCGACATGCAGAAGGCGGTCTCCGACCGGGCGCCGCTCAAGGGGCAGGAACTCACCTCGGACGAGGTGGCCGATGCTACGGTGGCGCTTCTGTCTCCTCTCATGAGAGCGGTTACGGGCGAGGTCCTGTTTGTGGACTTGGGCTACCGGCAAATGGGCATGTTCTGACATCCTAAAAATCAGCATGGGCGGTTCTTCCCTGAGAGGGCAGACCGGAAAAAATTTTCGAACGGAGTGATTCATGGACAAAGAGGTGACCTACCGTGTCGGCATCCCGGTGTTGGGACCCCGGGGGGAAACGCTGGGGCGTCTCGAGAAGGTTCTCCTGACCGAGTCGCGCCATCTCGTGACGGGGCTCATCGTCCGGGCGCTCGAGTCCCTGCATATTCTTCCCCTCGACCGGGTGACCGAGGTGAGCGCAAGCGAGATCCGCACGTCGGTCCTGCCTGAGGAGTTCCATAAATTTCCCGTTTTCGACCCGACCCAGTACGAAGAGGTCCCTCCCTGGTTCTTTCCCCCCGGTCACCATATTGAGCTCGGCGCCCTCGTCACGATCCGCCCGCTCGACGTCAGGGAGCAGGGAGAGGAGGAGGCCATGACCCGTCGCGCCTTCATGGGGCGCTCCGTTGCGATCGTGGCAGCGGCGATCGGCGTTTCGCTTCTGGTTCCCATCGGGGGATATATCATGGCGGCGGCGACCACTCCCATGAAGGACTCCTGGCAGGATCTCGGCGTGAAGCTCCAGGATCTTCCTCTCGACGAGCCCGTGGGGCATTCCTTCCGGGCGGTTTCGGTCAGCGGATGGATGCGGGTTCCCGAGGAAAAGTCCGTCTGGCTGATCCGCCATTCCGGGCCCTCCGATCCCGCGTCGAAGCCGGAGGATCAGGTGCTGGGTCTTGACTCCCCGCTTGAACGGAAGGATTCCGATCCGCGGCTGACGGTCCTTTCTCCCATCTGCCCCCACCTCGGATGCGAGCCCCAGTGGCACAAGGGCCAGAAGCTTTTCATCTGTCCCTGCCACCATTCCATCTACCAGATCAATGGAAAGCGCATCGGAGGTCCGGCTCCCCGCCCCATGGATACGCTTCCGGCTCGCATTGCCGAGGATGGAGCCATTTCGGTCATTTACGAGCAGTTCGCCATCGGCATTGCCGCGAAGAAGCGTTTGGCCTGACAAAAAGGACAAAAAATGGGACACAAGATCTTTGCCTATCTCGACGAACGTATCCGTATCTCGAGTCTTTTAGGCTTTCTTTTGAACGAACCGATTCCCGGCGGTTCCCGGTGGGCATACATTCCGGGCTCAATGGTCTTTTTTGTCCTGATTCTCCAGTTTGTGACGGGCATGATGCTGGCCTTCTATTACGGCGGTACCCCCGACCATGCCTGGGACAGCGTGAACTACATCGACCACCTGACCTATAACGGAGTGGCCGTTGGGCGCCTGATCCGCGGGATCCACTACTGGGGATCCTCGATCATGGTGATTGCCGTGGGGATCCACCTTCTGCAGGTCTTTCTCTGGGGTGCCTACAAGCGTCCCCGGGAGATCATGTGGCTCGTCGGGGTCGTGCTTCTGGCGCTGACGATGACGGCCTCCTTCTCCGGGTATCTCCTTCCCTGGGACGAACGGGCCTATTGGGGAACGATCGTGGGCACCAATATGATCGGTCTCGTTCCCTTCGTGGGCGAGGTCATCAAGGACGCGATCCGGGGGGGCGTGGGTCTGGGAGCGCTCACTCTGTCGCATTTCTTCACTCTGCACACGATGATCCTGCCGACCCTCTTTATCCTCTTTGTCATGCTCCACATGGTGATTTTTCGCAGGGTGGGGCCGGCCGGCCCTTTTTCGGGTTCACCCGAAAAGCTCGAGGCGACGAAGGATACCTTCTATCCCCGTCAGGTGCTGATGGATTCGTTCGGCATGCTGGGCATCTTCATCGTGATCCTGGCATTGGCCCTCTTTCGCCCTCCGGGGCTCGAATCGGTGGCCAACCCCTCCAATGCCGCCTACAGCCCGACGCCCGCTTGGTATTTCGACTGGATTTTCGAACTTCTCAAGCTTATCCGACCGGAGATCGTCGGTGTCGTGGGGCTTCCCGTCATGATCGGCATCGTGCTTGTTTTTTTGCCGTTTGTGGACAAAAAGCCCGTACGTTCCCCGTTTAGACGACCGATTTCGGTCCTGTCGACCCTCTTTGTCCTCTCGGCGATGCTCGGTCTCTCCCTGATGGCGGAGAACGGTTACAAAAAACTTGTCGATGTGGATCGTGCGGCCATGGTGCGGGGGCAGACGGTCTTCAACCAGATGGGGTGTATCGGTTGCCACACGCTCTTCGGGAAAGGGGGGAAGATCGGTCCCGACCTTTCCGAGGAGGGGCTGGTCGGACACTCCGTCCACTGGCTCACGGTGCAGTTTGTGAACTCGAAGGCGCACTTTCCCGACTCCATCATGCCCGATTTCACCTCGCTGACACCGCAGCAACAACACGATCTTGCCATGTACATCTCCTCGCTCGGGCGCATGGGCTGGCCCGATCCGACAAAGACTCCCTGAATTTCGTTTAATCTCGTAAAAGGCCCCTCGGAAGGGGCCTTTTTTTTACGCCAATTTCCGGATCCGTCGGAGCGCTTCACCTTGGAGAGGCCGTCATAGGGGGAGCCCGGTGATCACCTTCGCCGCCCCTTAGTCTGGAGGGAATTGGTGTCTCCTGCGAGTCGTCCGATGGACTATTTCAGGATCTTCCAGGAACCTCCCTTGTCCGGTCCAACCCGCTCTAAGCGGTTTTCCTTTTTGAGCTTCTTGATCTGCCAGGCGATTCCGCCAAAGGATATGCCAGTTTTGTCGGCCAGTTCCTGGATCGAGAGGGATGGATCGGCGGAGATCAGATCGAGAATTTTTTCCGTGGTGTTTGTCCTGGTTTTCTCCCCTGTTTTCTTGGTAGTTTTCTTAATAGTTTTCTTGGTAGTTTTATGGGGTTGGGCATAGGAAAACTCAACCCACAGGCCTGTCGCCTCAAGACGGAATTCGGGGGAGGGGATGTCTGCTTCCCGGCAAGCCTCCACGATCCGTTCGATCCCTCGCTCCATAGGGCCCTTTGTCCGATTGTTTCTTCTTCGACATGTTCTGCTAGGTCATTTAATCGCAGACTCCGATGCGTGGAGGGAGGCGCTACCGGGAGGACTTAAGAAGGGAGATGGCCCGCTGTCTCTCGGGAACTCCCACGAAATAGGGCCGATCGTTGACGAGCGAGGTCGGGACGGACTGAATATTGTAGCGCTCGGCAAGCTCCTTGCCGCGGGGGCTGTCGATATCGATCTCTTCGTAGCTGAAGGGGAGTTCCTGCCTGAGCCGGTTCCAGAAACTTTTTGCCGCCGGACAGCTGGGACACCAGCTGGCATAGACGAGCTTGACCTTTGCCATGGAGACCTCCGGAATGCAGGATTGTTGGGCCGGAGGCTCGTTGTCAGCCTCCGATGAGGGTTCTATAATAAGTATAGCAAAGAGGCGGGGGGCAGTGGCCCCTGCCACAGGGAATATCGTCCATCATGGGAAGATCGGGGGGAGAATGGACTACAAGGCGATGGTTGTCGGGGGTCTGGGAGGGGCTGCGTTTGGCTATCTCGTGAGCTCCTTTCTGACCCGGAACGGGTGCGGGGCCGTGGCGTGCCGGATCAACCGGAGCCCCCGAGTGGCGACGCTCTACTACGCCTTTATCGGGGCTTCCCTGGGGCTGACGCTCCATGCCTTCTGACCCTTCCGATCGGTCCTCCCCCTTGGAGGGGGCCGCTCGCCGGTTCGTCGGCTCCCCTCCCGGGGCGCCGCCTCCGGTCGGCCCTTACAGCCCCGGCGTTCTCGCCGGAGGGTGGCTCTATCTTTCAGGGCAGATCGCCCTCCTTCCGGACGGAACGCTTCTCCCGGGGGGAGTCGGGGCGGAGGCCCGGCTCGTTTTCGAGCGGCTCGGGCAGATGCTCTCCATGGCGGGGGCCACGCCCGCCCACGTCGTCAAGGTGACGCTCTACCTCACCGACATGGCCTCTTTTCAGACGGTCAACGCAGCCTGCGCCGACTTTTTCTCCGAACCCTATCCTGCCCGGGTGACGGTCGGCGTCCGGGAGCTCCCCCGGGGGGCGAACCTCGAGGTCGATGTCGTGGCCTATCTTGGGGCAGGGGAGCATCTTTAGGGAGAGGAGTCTCCAGAGGGTTGGAGAGAGAAGCCGTTAAAGGGGCAGTCTCTGTGGATTTTTGGGGTTGCAAGGGCTAAGGATCGCCTTGATGACGAAAATGAGAATGAAACGGCCGAGTTTTCTGTCCTGGTCTGGAGTAGGCATAGCGTGAATCTCACAGGCATTGAGTCACAGACCCAAAACCTTCGCTCCCGCTACCGGGGATGTCTCCTTGCCGGGGCCGTGGGAGATGCCTTGGGTGCCCCCATCGAAATGATGTCGCTCTCCGAGATCCGAAAGCAGTTCGGAGAAGGCGGCTTGACCACCCTTGCTCCTGCCTATGGTGGGATCGGAATGATTACCGACGATACCCAGATGAGCCTGTTTACCGCCGAAGGGTTGTTGCGCGCACAAGCTCGTCATAATGATCGAGGACTCTGCAATCCTCAGTGGATCGTAAAAAGGGCCTACTTCAGATGGCTGATGACCCAAGGTGTTGAGGCGCCTGAGGATGAGATGCCCGTCAAGCCTCAGAGCAGCTGGCTTTTCAATGTGCCCGAGCTTCATGCCCGTCGCCTTCCGGGAACGACCTGCCTCACTTCTTTGCAGAGGTCCCAAGGGAAATTCAAGGAAGACTCTCTTGTTGCAAAAAACAACTCAAAGGGGTGTGGTGGGGTGATGCGGGTGGCCCCTGTCGGACTTTTCCTTGCGGGGCCGGGCTCGATCCCCCATGGCAATCACGCCAATTGCGTTCGCCAAGATTTTTCCTTTGCCGGCAAGATCTCATTGCTGACCCATGGACATCGGCTCAGTACTCTGTCGAGCGGTGCGATGGCGGCGCTGGTTCATCTGCTGGTCTGGGAGAAGAGCCTTCCCGAGGCCATCTCGATCGTCAAGGAGCTGTTGGGGGAGAGCGACGACGGAATGGTCATCTGGCGTCTCCTTGTTCAGGCGAGCGATCTTGCGGCCTCCAAGCTTTCGTCTGCGGAGGCGATCAAAAAACTCGGCGAGGGTTGGGTGGCGGAAGAGGCTCTTGCGATCGCAGTTTACGCCTGTCTCCGGGGCTCCACCTTGGAAGAGGCGTTGCTTATTGCAGTGAATCATGACGGGGACTCCGACTCAACGGGGTCAATTGCCGGCAATCTCATGGGGGCGTGGCATGGGGTTGAGGCTATTCCCCGACGATGGAGGGAGAAGCTGGAGTTAGTTGAGGTGATTGGGCAAGTTGCCGACGATCTATTGGACTACCATGGATGGGAGCAAGAGGACTGGGCGAGGTATCCCCCCTATTAGACTGACTGCAAGGCCGGTTAAGGAAAGCGCGAAATATTTGGGTAGTGTAGCCAAGGATTGGGGGGATGAAAATGCCGATCAAGCTGAACTCTCTGCTGCTCCAGGAAGATGTCGATCCAGCTGGGGTCATCCTTCTGCGTCATCAGGACAAAAAGGCAGATCCGGGACGAACTCCATACAAGTTGTGGTGTGAGGAAAAAGAGGCTTTCGAGCGGTACCAATCCATTCAAAGCCCTGGAAATCGCAAGAAATTCTCAAGCAATTATTGGCTTTCCTTCGTCGCGACTCCCCAAGGAGAAACCATGTTTGTCGGGCTTTATACATCCCGATACTGTGGTTTGAATGAGACAGACCTCCCCTGGACTTCAGTTAATGGAAGCTTTTATCCGACAGGATCTTGTGACTGCTACGATCTGACGCTCGATAAGCGCTTGAGTGACCTTTCTGGCCGGCTTTTCATTGAATGGGGGCCGGGATTTAGATCTTGGATTCAGCGGGCACAAAGGCAGAACAAGGATGTGATTGAGGTTCGTCCGGAATTCAGTGAGCCGGAATTCCCGGGATTCATAAACTTTGTTAAGCCGCTTTCTGAGGTCGAATCGCTTCCCAAGAGCTGGGAGCAGGTTCTGAGCTCTTCGAGGGGCGTTTACCTTCTGACGTGCCCTCATACAAAAGAGCAATATGTCGGTTCAGCTTATGGAGAAAAAGGGTTCTGGCATAGATGGATGGAGTACGTCGGGACTGGGCATGGCGGAAATGTGGCGCTAAAAAGCCGGGAACTGAGTGACTACCAGATTTCTATTCTTGAAGTTGCCGGAAGCGCGGAAACCACTGTAGATATTCTTAAAATGGAAGCTCTTTGGAAATCGAAGTTGCAGAGTCAGAAAATGGGGTTAAACCGAAACTGAACCAAGGCTTCAGTGGCAGCATAGCCTTGTGTCTCTACCATTAAAGGGTTTTTTTCAGTTCCTTTCAGCATCGGTTTTTCTAAAGGGGGGATTTAATTCTTGGACGAATGCACTTTCGTTCAGTGCGACTCAACCGGGCCGGGCGGGTGCTCGAGCCAAGGATCGGGCCCGTGGCGCGAGAGAAAAAGACCGTTTTGAATCGATGGCCTAGGTGGAGTCTATCTGCCGGTATTTGCTGGCATGTTCCTGTCTATTGGGGACAGCGGACTTGGGGCTTAAATAGAGTCTTCGGAAAATAGAGATGTCGAGGCGGGAGGAATGGGGAAAGAATAGAAACGGGTGATCCGGAGGCGGAGGGAGGCTCCGGATCACCCGTGGCGGATCAGATGGCTTTCTGGACCTTCCCGCTCCGGATGCACCGGGTGCAGACGCGGATACGGCGGGGCTGGCCCTCGACAAGGGCGCGGACCGTCTGAAGATTGGGCTTGAAGACCCGCTTGGAGACGCGGTGAGAGTGGCTGATCTGGTTTCCGACAGCCTTTGTCTTCCCGCACACAAAACAGTTTGCTGCCATGATAAGCTCCCGTGTAAGTCGATCAATCGAAAAATTCTTTGAATTCTACTCCATTTCTGATGTCGAATGCAATCTCTGTTTTGCCCCCGGAGAGAAGAGGAAGGGATTTTCGGGGGTGCCATTTTTTCATGGTCTGACGTATGATGGAGGGCTCGGAGGGGGTTGAGTCCTTCACTGCGGCCCCCGGAAAAAACAGCCGGTCTCCGGCGCGACATGTCTTTCAGACAGAGAGAAGGTCTTGACTGCGACTCCCTTTCCCCGCCTCAAGCTGACGGCCGGCCTGTCGAACTTCCCCTCGATCGGGCCGAGACGGCAGGCCCGCCTGTCCCGGCGGGGCATATCGACCGTCCTGGACCTTCTCTACACCTTTCCTTTCCGGTACGAAGACCGGCGCGTTCGCCTCTCGATTGGGGATCTGTGCGAAGGAAAGGAGCAGGGCTTTGTCGCCACCGTCCGGACAATCCGGAAGAAGGTGGTTCCCAAGCTCAAGGCGCCCCTTGTGGAAGCGATCCTCTTCGACGCCACAGGGGAGATCCCCGTGGTCTGGTTCGGTCAGGAATACCTTCTCAAGCATCTTCCGGAGGGCTCCCAGGCCTTTTTTTTTGGCAAGGTGGAGTACTCCACCTACTCCCGGAGCCTGGTCCTGCGCTCGCCCGTGGTGGAACTCGTCGACCCCGACCTTGGGCTCAAGAAGTCCTATCATATTGGCCGGATCGTTCCGGTCTACCGTGAGGAGGAGGGGCTCTCGACGGGGGTCTTCCGGCGGGTCGTAGGGGATGTTCTGCGCTCCCTCTGGGGGGAAAGATTCGATCCCCTCCCCGAGTCGGTCCGGCGAGAGGCCGGTCTCATGGAATGGTTCCCGGCGATCGTGGAGATGCACTTTCCCCGCGATGGGGATCGCCCCATGGAGGAGCTTCTTCTTCCGGGCTATCCTCCCCGCGACCGGATCGTCTTCGAGGAGTTCTTTCTTCTCGAGTACCTCATGATGCTTCGAAGGCAGGGCGTCCATCGCTCCGGCCGTTCGTGGGAGCCTTCCCCCCAGGCGGAGGATCCGCTCGCAGAGTTCGAGCGGGGGATTCCTTTTGTTCTGACCGGGGCCCAGCGCCGGGCCTGCCGGGAGATCTCGGAAGACTTCTCGAAGGGCCATCCGATGAACCGCTTTCTGCTCGGAGACGTGGGCTCGGGGAAGACGCTCGTCGCCGCCTATGCGATGCTCCAGGCGCTCCGAGCGGGCTGTCAAACGGCCTTTCTTGCGCCGACAGAGATCCTGGCCCAGCAGCATGCCCGGACGCTTTCAAGACTTTTTGAGGCGAATCCCGAGGCGGGATGGGCGCCGGTCCTTCTGTCCCACTCGGTCCGTGGCTTGGACCGGCGGCGTTTTCTTGCGGGGATCGCCGACGGCACCCACCGGGTGGTGGTGGGGACCCATGCCATTCTCGAGGAGGGGGTGATCTTTTCCCGGCTGGGACTGGTCGTCATCGACGAACAACACAAGTTTGGCGTGGCCCAGCGGCGCGCCCTCTGGTCGAAGGCCCAAAATCCCGACATCCTCGTGATGACGGCGACTCCGATTCCCCGCTCCCTGGCGCTCTCCTATTACGGGGATCTCGAGATCTCCCTTCTTGACGAGCTTCCGCCGGGGCGCCAGCCCGTCGTGACGCGCATCGTCAAAAAGGCCGACGAGGGGTTCTGGCGGAAGACGGTAGGGCCGGTCTTGGCCCGATCGGAGCAGGTTTTTGTGGTCTTGCCGTTGATCGAGAAGTCGGAGAAGGTCGACGCCAAAAATGCCCAGGAGGCGCACGCCGCACTCTCGGCGCTTTTTCCGGAGGTTCGGGTGGGGCTCTTGACCGGACGGATGGACGGAGCCGAGAAGGAGCAGGTCATGGAGGCGTTTCGCGGGGGCGAGATCGCCATTCTCGTTGCGACGACCGTGATCGAAGTGGGGGTCGACATTCCCCGGGCCTCGGTCATGGTCGTCGAGAATGCCGAGCGCTTCGGTCTGGCCCAACTCCATCAGCTCCGGGGGCGGATCGGGCGCGGAGGCCTTCCCGGGACCTTCTATCTGGTGCCCGGGGAGGCGATCGGAGAAGAGGGGAGAAGGAGGCTCGAGGTCTTGGTCGAGTACGCCGACGGCTTCCACGTGGCGGAGGAGGACCTCCGGATGCGAGGGCCGGGAGAGTTTATGGGGGTTCGCCAGTCCGGGCTTCCGATGTTCGTTGTGGCCGATCTTGTCCGGGACCGGGAGGCCTTGATTCTGGCCCGGACCCTGGCAGGGACCTATGTGGAGAGCTCCGAGGGGAGGTTGGCTGCGGCCTGGGAGCAGGCGGGGCTCGAGGAGTTTCTCCGGCTCCGATACCGGGAGGTGGATGTGTGGCTTTCAATCCGATAGGGGGGAGCGTGAAGAGTCGGTATTCCCGGGGTCTCTCCCGGGGATTGAGGCGTTTTGGCGTCTCCCTGATGCGTCGCGGTGCCTCCCTTCTCCGTCTCGACCACCGCTTTCGCGGAGGGATCCGGAGGCGTCTTCTCGATCTTGAGATCGAAAGAGCCACGCACGACCTGGGGGAGTTTCTCTATGCGAGGCTCCAGCCCGAGCCCCTCGACGAGGGGGATCTGGTCCTCCTCGATCTTCTTCGGACCGAAATCCTTCGCCTCGAGGAGGAGCGAAGGCTTGCCGAAGCGGCGGCCCAGGGGGAGGTTCGGATCCGGAAAAACAGGAAGGAAGGCGTATGAAAGGAAATCTCAAGGTCGCCGTCGTCGATATCGGAACGAACTCTGTCCGGCTTATGGTGGCGGAGGCGACGGGCCGTCGGATCGAGAATGTCCTTTTTCAGGACGGACGGATCACACGGCTGGGGGAGGGGCTTGCCGCCACGCGGTCGATCGCCCGGACCGCTGTGGACCGGACGGTCGCCGTCCTCTCCGAGTTCGGGGAGCGCATACGCTCCTACGCCCCCGACCGCATCGCCTACATCGGCACCTCGGCGCTCCGCCAGGCCGCCAATCGCTCCGAGGTCCTCGACCGGTTCGCGCGGGAGGCAGGGGTGAGCGTCCGGGTCATCCCCGGCGAAGAGGAGGCTGCCCTGACCTATCGGGGAGCGCTCCAGGGGCTCGAGGGGGTCCGGGGGCCCTTTTTGGTTGTCGATATCGGAGGCGGTTCGAGCGAACTTATCGTGGGGGAGAGTCCTCGCGACTTCTGGAAGGCCTTTTCCGTGGAGGTGGGAGTGGTGACGCTCACCGAGGGCTGGCTCCGGAGCGATCCCCCGACGGAGGCCGAGTTCTCCTCGGTTCGACGCTATCTCTCGGAGCGGTTCAAGGAGCCGGTGGGGATCCTCTCGCCCTACCTGGCCTCGGGGGCCAGGCTTGTCGGAACGGCCGGTTCGGTGACGACAATCCTGGCTCTCGTCCGGAAGATGGCCCGCTACGATCCGGCGGGGGTGCACGGCCAGAAACTCTCCCGGGAGGAGATCGATGCGCTCTTCTCCCGGCTCAGGGAGATCCCCGCGCGGGAGCGCCTCGCCCTTCCCGGGCTTGAGCGTGGGCGGGAGGACATCATCCTGTCGGGAACATTGATCCTGCTCTCCCTTTTGGACTTTCTCCGGCAATCTGAGCTTGTGGTCTCGGCCTACGGGCTCCGGGAAGGGGTCGTCATGGACCTGGCGGGGGACGGCGCGGGGCATTCTTAACAGGGCTGAAAAACTACGAGAAGAGACGCCTCCAGCGCTCTGGTTCGAGCTTTCGGTAAAGGGCGAAGAGGGAAGGGTCCTGGGGGAAGGCCTCCATGCCGGCCTCGAGAATCCTGAGCGCATGCGTTTTGTCGGGGCTTCGGGAGGCGACCTCGAAGAGAACGCGAGTGAATCCCGGACGGGGTCCGTAAAGAGCGGTAAAGGTCGACGCCAATGGGAGAAGGTCGGCGGTCGGGTCGAGGTTGTGGCGGTTCTCCGCAATCCTGTGAAGCAGCGTGACGGGCTCCCGGGTGGAGGAAAGGATTCGTTCGTACCAGCCGAGCGCCGCTTTCCAGTCTCTCCGGTCCTCGTCGATCATCGCCAGGACCCAGTAGGGCACTTCGCTCAGCGGGTCGACCGTGACTGCCTGCTCGAGGGACCGGTAGGCGGCATTTCGGTCCTCCCTAGGGAGGAAGGCTCGCCCAAGGCCCTCGGTGGCAAGACGATGGGCGTCGTTTGTCTCCCGCTCTCCCTCTTCCCGGAGGCGGTCGGCCACCCTTCCCAAAAGTCGCCCCGAGACCGGGGTCTCCGGAAAGAGGATCCGGACAAAGGCGAGGGTTTCGAGGAAGGTGAATGTGTCCTCGAACTCTGCCAGAAGCTTCAGGAGCTCCGGGATGTAGTAGGGGTCAGGACGGATAAGAAATCCCCGGTGGAGGGCGGCAGAAGCCAGCTCCGGGCGTTTTTTTCGAAGCCAGAGCTCCCCGAGCTGGTAGTGGGCGGTGGATGAGTCGATGCCCACGAGAGCCTCTCCCGCCTTTTCGGCATCTCCGGTGTCGATGAGGACCTGCCCCAAAAGAAGGCGGGCCTCGTCATTTTCCGGTTCGATGGCCAAGGCACGCCGCGCAAAGGGAAGTGCCGCCAGCGGCTTTCCGGCCATTTTGTGGGTCTCGGCCATGAGAAGGCAAAGCGCGCAGGTCTCCCCTTCCTCCTCCATGAGGAGCCGGAGGGTGTCGAGCGAGCGTCCGAACTCGTTGACGTTGGCGGCGAGCCGGGCCACATGGCGCAGGAGTCGGGGGTTTTTAGGGGATTTTCTCAGGAGTTTTCTGAAAAACTTGAGCGCCTGCGAGGACTTTTCGACCCTCTCGAGGCTTCGCCCATACCAGTCCTGGATGTCTGGGTTGTCTGGATTCGATGAGAGCAGGAGTTCGAGGCTTCTGTTCATCGTGGCGTAGAGGTCGATGATTTCGAGGGTGTCGACGGCCGAGGCCAGCGCCAGGATGTTTTCGGGGGAGGAAGGAGCCTTCCGATAAGCTTCGAGGATCAGTGGAAGGGCCCGGGGCCAACGGCCCTCCAGTCCGTGGAGGATTCCGGCCTCTCTCGAAAGGTCGGTGTCTCCGGGAAAGAGGCGGAGTCCTTCCTCGAGGACCCAGAGGGCCTTTTCCCGGTCGTCGGTCCGGTCCTTGAGAAGTCCGAGAAGGAGAAAGGGGAGAGGGCTTCGGTTGTTTTCCGAGGCGACGGCCTTCCAGTAGGACTCTTCTGCGGGACCGAGAAGTCCGAGCCCCTCCTGGGCCATCCCCCGAAGAGTTTCGACTCCCGGATCCCGGCCCCGTTCGGGCTCCTCCCGGTCCAGGAGTTCAAGAGCCTCGGGAAAGAGTCCTTTCCGGATCATCTCTCCTGCGGGTCCGATGGAGGCGGGGAGGGGCGGCATTGGGCATCCTTTCCTGCTCGCGAGGCGATCTTGGTGTGCGAAAGTTCCCTGCCCGGGGGCGCCGGACGAGGGAGGGATTTTTTGACCATGGTATCACAATCGCGACCCGGGCGGTGCGGAGGAGATCGAATGGGGAGGGGAGAGCCGGAGATTCTCGATCCGGGGTCACGATGGAGAGCGCTTCTCGAGCGGGTTCCCTCTCCGGAAGGTGGTCGGGTCTATGTTGTGGGGGGATGGGTTCGCGACCGGATTCTTGCGGGGGGGGCGAGGCAACGGTGCCAAAGTCGAGGGGAGAGTGCGGATCGGGAGATCGATCTCGTCTGCGACAGGGGATTTTTCCCGTGGGCGGAGGCGGTGGCACGTTCTCTCAAGGGAAGGCTTCGGGTCGAGCGTGACTTCCTGACTGCCCGGATCGAGTCTGTTGAGGGGGAGGAGGGGCTCCGAGTCGATCTGGCGGGATTCCGCCGGGAGGTCTACGAAAAAGACGGAAAGCTTCCCGTTGTTGCTGCGGGAAACTTCGAGGAGGATGCCGCGCGGCGCGACTTTCCCATGAATGCCCTCTACCTCAGATGGGATCCCGTCCGCAGGTCTTTTGACCGGTTGCTCGATCCGTTCGGGGGGGTCTCCGACCTTGAGCGACGTACGGTCTCGCTCATCCGTCCGAACGCCTTTCGGGAGGACCCCACCCGGATCTTTCGATGGGCCCGGCTCTCCTCCCGCCTGGGCCTCTCCTCCTCCGGCCCGCTTCTTGAGAGCCTCAAGGGAGATCTTGCGCTTCTGGATCTGTGGCAGGAGGTCGGTCCGGCCCGGGTGGGGGCGGAGTTTTCGAGGCTCCTTTCCGAACCTGATCCCCTCTCGGCCCTTGAACTCCTCTTTTCTTCGGGAGCAATGTCGAGCCTGACAAAGAGAGGGCTTGTGACACTTTCTCCGGGGAGGAAGGCGAGGCTCGAGCGGTGGCGCGCGGTGCGGGGAGCGCTTCGGGAGACGGCGAGAAGGGAGTCCTCGCTGGCCGATGCCGATCGTGAGATGTTCTTTCTCGGACTTCTCTATGGACTTCGGAAGGGACGATTCGAGGAATCGACCCAGGCTCTCGGGGTCGGCCCCCGACTTGCCGGAAGACTTTCGGAGACCCTTTTCCGCCCTGGCTCCTGGCCGGGTCAAGGGGGCTATTCTGGACTGAGACGACGCTCGGAAGGAGATCCGGGGAAGATGCTGGCATTGGCCGACCGGTTGGAGACCGGAAAGGTGCTCCTTTCCTACCTCCGGTGCGGGGAGGGGGAGGCGGCTCTCTGGGCGGACTATCTTGTCCGCGGACGCTTTCTTCCGCCGCTTGTCGGAGGAGAGAGTCTTCTTCGGTATCCCGGGATTTCTCCAAAGGAGAGAAAGAGCGTTCTGGCGGAGATCCGGTGGCGCCAGCGGACAGGAGAGCTTTCCGGTTCCTCCGAGGCCTTATCCTGGCTCGATGAAAGGTTTGCGGGACAAGGCACAGGAGGCTCTCCTCGAGGGGACGCTCCCCTGTCAGGGGCTATGGGTGAAGGATCTCCTTGACCATCCGGTTGAGGGAGTAGTAGTTCGCGTCCCCCGGAATGACGTGCCGGATGACGCCTTCCCCATCGATCACGGCGACCCATGGCTCCCCGTGAACGCGCCATTCCCGAACCGTCTTCTGTTCGGAGTCTTCGTAGTCGTCGATGTGGATAAAGGCCATATCCCTGCTGTAGGTTCCCTGAAGACCTTGGACGACCCGGTCCTCGTGGACGCAGGGGGTACAGTGGATGGGTGCCCCGAAGAAGACCAGAATGGGCCGGTGGTGGTAGATGGCGTGGGAGAAGCTTTCGCGGTGAAGATGGTCGGGCACGTTCATCGTGCAGATGTCTCCGAATCGTTCCCCCACGGCCAGGACCGGATTGTGGCTGATGGGGGCCCGGGTTCCCTCCTTGGGAAAGGAGAGAAACCAGTCGCACCCCGAAAGGGCAAAAAGGGAGCCGGCGGCAAAAAGGCTTAAGGCGAGGCTGCGGAAAAGGTTTCCGGAAAAAAGAGAGGGGGCCTGCATGCGGTCTCCATTTCGATGAACGCGGCCGAAGTCCCGGCCGATTTTTCGACCCTGCGACTCTCCGCGAAGATTTGTCTTTGGAATCCTATTCTAGGACCGGAGCCCTCCCCTTGTCATCCCCCGGGGTCTTCGGGTAGGCTCAATAGCTTGATCCCGAAAAATGGCCGAGGCAAGGCGCCTTATCCCGCCCAGGCCTTCTATTGTCTTGATCGATCGAGGAGGCGGTTTGCCCGAAAAGAAGAAGACTTTCTCGTTGACCGACCTGGCCCTTGGCCATCCGTCCCTGACCCTGCTTCTTCTCCTCGGGACGATCGTCGCCGGTGTGCTCTCCTATCTCCAGATGGGTGTGGACCTCTTTCCCCGAGTGCGCTTTCCCCTCGTGGGCGTCACGGTCGTCGATCCGGGCGAGTCTCCCGACGGCATCACAAAAAGAATCGTTGTGCCTCTTGAGGGGGCGATCTCGGCGCTCCCGGGGATCTTGCATGTCCATTCGACCGTCGTCTCCGGAGGCGCGGTCGTGACGGCGGTCTTCAAGGATTCGGAGCTCGCTTCGGATACCCGGGCCCGAGTAGGGCGGGCGGTGAGACATCTCCGGGCATCCTTTCCGAAGTCGGTCACCTCGGTTCGCGTCAAAAGGGAGAATCCGACGCGCCAGCCCCTTCTGTGGATTCTCTTTCCCGAGCAACCTGGTGAAAAGTCGACGGCCTACGTCGCATCGACCCTTGTCCCGGCTATTGAAAGGATCCCCGGAGTTGGGAAGATCGAGGCCCTGTGGCCTCCTTCCGATGAGGTTCGGCTTGTCCTGACCGCCGAGACTCTCAAAAAAAAGGGGGTCTCGATTCCGAAGCTTGCCCTGTGGCTCCGGGAGCGGGGACGGGACTATCCGGCAGGACAGGTCGGAAACGACAAAGAGTCGACGGCGCTTGAGGTCCGGGGGATCCCTCTCGACCGCCGCAATCTGCTGTCCCTTTCCGTTCCCCTGCCGTCGGGACGAAGCGTTCCCCTGTCTTCGATCGCCACACTCTCCACGGCTCCCAAAGTGACGGCCGATCTCTTTCGCTTCGACGGGAAGCCGGCCATAGCGCTCCGCGTCTTTTCTTCTCCGGGCGCAAACCTCGTGCTCCTCTCCTCCCGGGTTCGCCATCGTCTGTCGGCGCTGATCCGGCCCGGGGCTCCCGGCCTTTCGGCCTTGAAGGGAATCCCGGCCACCGTTGCCATGGACCGTTCCGTCGAGATCGCAAAAAATAACCGCGAACTTCTGGAGACCCTTGTTTTGGGAGGAGGACTTGCGGTTCTTTCGATCCTTGTCTTTTTGGGCAACCTCCGCGAGACCGCCGTGGCGGCGGTGGCGATTCCTGCCTCCGTCCTGGCCGTTTTTCCGCTCGTCCGCCTCTTCGGATTCTCTCTCAATACCCTGACAATGCTGGCGCTCTCGCTCGTCGTAGGGATTCTCATCGACGACGCGATCGTCGTTCTCGAGAGCATCAATCGCCACAGGTCGATGGGGGAGACGCTTTCCGATGCGGCCCGGTCCGGGGTGGGAGAGATCGGGCGGGCGGTGGTTGCCACCACCCTCTCCGTCGTGGCCGTCTTCGCTCCCATGGCGATGATGCACGGAGTGCTGGGCGAGTTTTTTCGGGAGTTCGGCTGGACCGTCTCGATCGCCGTTCTGGCCTCCCTTCTGGTCTCCCTGACGGTCACGCCGGTTTTGGCCGGACGCTTTCGGAGGCGGGGGGGGGCCGACGGTCCCCACCCTCTTCCGTCGATGGTACGGTTCGGACGTCGGGCGAGCGATCTCTACATGCGAGGGCTCGATTTTGCCATGAATCGACCCCTTCTTCTCTTCCTGGTCTCCCTGAGCCTGCTCGGAGGGTCGCTGGTTCTGGCAAAGCGGCTTCCCTGGAATCTGATTCCCGAGGAGGACCGGGGAAGCTTTCTTGTCCATGTTCAGATCTCCGGTTCTCCTAGTCTCGCAAGAACCGACCGGATTCTTGAGGAGATTGCCGGGAGGGTCCGGACGCTTTCGGGGGTGCGTTCGGTTCTGGCCAGAGCGGGGGGGAGAGCGGGAACTCCTCCGTCGGAAGGCTTCCTCTATGTCGCGCTGACCGACCGCTCACGCCGCACCGTCTCCGATACCCGGGAGATGGAGTTGACCCGGAAGATTCTCGTGGCGATTCCAGGGGTCACAGGCTCTGTCGGACGGGCGGGCCCTTTGGGAGGGACAGGGGAGACCCCGACTTTTCAGTGTTTTCTCCTCGGACCGGACCCCAAGCTCCTCGAACGGCTGGGGAAGGATCTTGTCTCGACACTTGAGTCCATTCCCGGGATGAGGGATGTACGGACCTCTTCGGGGGGGGAGGGAGCCCGGATTGTGGTGCGGCCAAACCCGAAGGCTATGGTGAGTTATTTTCTCACCCCTGGCCGCCTGGCCGCCTGGCTTTCGACCCTGACAGAGGGGGCCCCGGCCGGAATGGTCCGGACCTCCTCTGGTCCCCTCCCTCTCCGGGTTCTTCTCTCTCCCTCCGATGCACTCTCCCTCGATAAGGTGGGGCAGCTTCCCTTTTCCGTAGCTCCTGGCCGGACCGTTCCCCTTTCTTCGGTGGCCGACCTCCGACTTGAGACGGCGAGCCTTCGGGAAAATCGCGACGACAGGAGCCCCTCCCTCACCGTCTCGGCCCAGATTCTTCCGCCGCTCTCCCTGGGGGCGACGATGGACTCTGTCGACCTGTGGGCCAGGAAGGCTCTTCCCCCGTCCTATCACCTTCGATATGCGGGAAATGCCGATGTCCTCCAGGATGCCAAAGGCCAGATCCTGACCGCGGTCCTCGTCTCCGTGGGAGGGGTCTTCATGATCCTTGCCTTCCTCTTCGGCAGCCTTCTCCTTCCCCTGGTCATCATGGTCTCGATTCCCTTCGGGGTCGTCGGGGCCGTTCTGGGGCTCTGGATTTCCGGAATCTCGGTCAATATGATGGGGGCTATCGGACTGATCATTCTGTTTGGATTGGTGACAAAGAATGCTATTCTTCTAGTGGATCACGCCAACCGGCAGAGGCGGTCGGGAAAGACCCCGCAGGAGTCGGCGAGGCTTTCGGCCAGGGTCCGGCTTCGCCCCATAGCCATGACGACACTTGCCATGGTTTTCGGAATGCTGCCCATGGCCGTGGGTCTCGGTGCCGGAGGCCGGATCCGCGAGTCGATGGCGGTCGTCGTGATCGGGGGACTTCTGTCGTCGATGATCTTTACGCTTTTTCTGGTGCCCGTCGTCTATGCCAAGGGGGTGCTCTTGGCTGAAAGATGGGGCCGGGCCGAGGAACCGAGGAACCACAAGGAGGAGGAAGGTCATGGGATTTGAGACGCGGATCGGACGGGTGGGGGCGCTGGGCCTTCTTTCCGGAGCGGTTCTTTTGATGGGGACACTCGGCGGGTGCACATTCAACCACCCTCACCCGACCCTGAATTCGGCCGGACTGACGCCCGATGCCAGCCCCAACGGGATCATCGTGCGGGCCATCAACCCCTTCTACAACAGGAAGGCTCTCCCCTACGAGCTTCCCTACACGATTCGACTCGATGCGGACCACCCCTACGTCATCCACTGCGAACACAACCGCGTCGTGAAGCTGCCTTCCCGTTACCGCAACGTGATCGTCCGCTTCATCGGGCGTGAAAACGGGTATATTCAGTCGGTCGAGGTCAAGGGGACCGACTGGAACAACAGGATCGACCGCAGGTTCTACTTTCACCCCGACCTTGACCGCTTTCTGAGGACGATTTCTCCCGTATCGGTCGACAGCCAGAAGGGCATCGGGATCGGAAATTACGTCAACGGCTGCACCGATCCCCTTCTGATTCTGACGGTTGCTCCCGGAACCCCCAAGGTTGTCAACGAGTTCACCTTCCTCGGGGACTTTATCCAGAAGCTGCTCGACCCCCAGAGCCCCCTCAAGGTCTTTTCCTTTCTTCTGGTCGACCGTTGAGACCTCTCATCACCTTTGCTTGGACACGAAAGGATCTCCGTGTATACGGCTGAAGAGATGCGTCGGGCCATCGAGCACCATGGTGTCCGTCTGACGCCGCAGCGCTCGGCCATTGTGGCGGAGCTGGTCCATTTCTCGGGGATTTTCTCCGTTGCAGATCTTCAGCGACGAATGGAGGAGGCGCACCCCGATCTTGGCCGGGCGACCCTGTTCCGGACGATAGATCTCTTTTTGCGACTTGGCGTTCTCGAGCGGATGCACCGGGAGGAGGGGGAGGACGGCTATATCGTGGGGATGGCCGGCCACCACCATCACCTTGTTTGCCGGGTCTGCGGAGAGGTTCGCCACATCGACTTCTGTCCGCTGGAAGCGGTCATCGACGAGAGGGTAAGGCGGGAAGGTTATTCCGAGGCGGTGCATCGGTTCGATATCGAAGGAGTCTGTGCAGCCTGCCGCTCGGAGAAGGAGGCAGCTTTAAAAACGAAGGGTCAGGGTCCCAGAGGCTTGAAGGCGGGAAGCTCGCTCGAGGCAAGATAGAGCCCGGCACCCAGAAGAACGAGCAGGGCCAAGATGAGAAGGACAGGCTTCAGATAGGAAGGAGGATTTGTGGACACAAAGGCCATTCTAGGAAGAATCGGGGGGGGAGTCAAGGGATGGGCGATTCCTTTTATGCTGACCGGTCTCCTTCTCGCCGGAGCAGGATGTGCCTCAAACGCGCCCGAAGAGGGGACGGTGTCGGTAGACGACCAGCCTGCGCCTATCCGATTCGAGGGGCAGTCGACCCCGGTCCTTCTTCCCCGGACAAACCTCTATATCTTCCTGACCTCAAGCCGTCCGCTCTATCTGCGTGACGGGGTCTACTACCAGTATTATCAGGATCAATGGTACCGTTCGGAAGATCTGAAGGGCCCCTGGGAGGCCATCGGAGGGGACAAAATTCCCGATCTCCTCCAGAATCTCCCCCCGGACTACTACTACGACAACTTTCCCTACAAGCTAAGAAAAGATCACTAACGGTGCTGCGACTCCCCCCGGTCGGAGAGGCGTAGCGTCCTTCCCGCTCCTCCCTCGATCTCCCCCGCCACGCGGTCCATCACGCCGAGCCCCGTTTTTTTCGAGGCATCGCCCTCACGGCAAAAGATCTCAAGCCACCCGGTGCTGTTGATGAGGCAGCCCAGATCTCCCCGGGCGACCTCCTGGTATCGGCGAACATAAGGAATGCGCCGCCCCTGATGGGCGATCCGAACATCCTTCGGCGGGAGGTCGGCGAAAAACTCGAGGAGAAGGTTCCCGAAGCGGTCGGTATTCCATATGAGAAGCCGACCCGTCTCTGCCGGTCCGAGGCCCTCTTCCGGGAGGAGCGACCCTGTTGCCACGGGAGGGCCGAGCTCTTTCGGTGTGGTCCTTCCCGAGGCAAGGGCGGCCACGGCCGGAGCAAAGAGATCTCGCCCCTGGAAGGTGGCCGTGGCCCGGCCGCCAAAGCGCTCGGGGGAGTCGAGATGGTAGAAAAGGATCTCTCCAACCCACTCAGAGAGTCTGGCGGGAAGGCCGTTGTCCGGAAGGAGGAAGATGAACCCCCGCCCCTCTCCCGCCAGGGCGCGCCGCTCGCTTCCCACGCCGGGGTCGACCACCGCAAGGTGGACCGTGCCGGGAGGGGCGACCTGCATGATCTCGATGAGGGGAGGCAAGGCCAGAGCCGGGGTGAAAGCCCGGACGTCGTGGGTCACGTCGACAATCGTTGTTCCTGGCGCTCCGGCAAGGATGCGGGTCTTGACGCTGGCGACGTAGGAGTCCTGTCGTCCGAAGTCGGAGGTAAAGGTGACGAGTCTGTTCATGGGGCCTCTCCCTTTTTTTTCCACCAGTGCGGGGCAGTGAAGGCGATCAGGAAGGAAAGAAGCGCCGCCGTCCAGAAGAATGTGAGATCCGGCGTGATCCAGAACGCGAGAAATCCTCCGAGAAGGGAGACATTGGCAGACTCCGACCTGAGGGCTGCCCCCCCGTCTCTGTCAAGCGACCTGAGGACTTGCGCGAAGATCTTGTCGGGCATCGGCCATCGGGGCCAGAATGCGGGAACGTTTCTTTTGTAGCGATCGAATTCGGGAGTGAGACTCGCCAGGAGCCTCTCCTCGTGGAGGGCAAAAACTGCGAGAAGGGGAATATCCAGGAGCAAAAGCGCGCTCGCCCCTTCGAGGGAGGAGACCATCGAAAGGGCGACGATGAGGCCGGCCGATCCCAGATAGAGGGGGTGGCGAACGATCCCGAAAAGTCCTCCCGTTTCGATATGGTCGGCGACGGGCACACTAGACCAGACGGTCCGGGAGCCCAGGCTTGCCGAGGCCGAAAGCCTGACACCCAAAGCGGCCGCATAGAGAAGAAGGGCTGGCAGCATGAGTATATGCCTCAAAAGGGGTCCGATGGGGGAGGAGCCGCCTGCGAGCCGGTAGGTTGCCTCCCAGAGGGGATGAGGATGGCGGGCGTTTTCGGCCATGGCGATAAGGAAGGGAACTGCCAGAAGGGGCACCCGGAGACGGTAGGCTCTCTCCGCGAGTGCGTTCCAGATGCTGACAGAACGAGGATCGGAGGAGAGGGGCATGGCAAAAGACTCCCGGAGAGTGGATCGGAGGTGGACCATCGGCCCATCGTATCAGGAAGAGGGGGAGCGGTGAAAGGACGGGGGACAAGATGGCAAGGGGGACTTTTTCTGGCGGCGGTTTGTCTTTTCTCCTCCTGTACGGAAGGGCGCGGGCCCACCTCTTCCGAAAGTCTCGCGATAAAGGCCCATCGGGCCCTCCTGTCAGGGGATCTTGGAACGGCCCTTCGTCTTGATCGAAAGGCGCTTGCCGAATCTCCCGGAGACCGTGCCCTCATGAACAATCTGGCGGTGGTTCTCTGGAAGACGGGGAAAAAGGCCGAGGCGAAGCGTCTCCTTGAGAAAGCCCTCTTTCAAGATCCCGACAACACCCTCTTTCTTATGAATCTGGCCCGTATCGAGCTTTCTCTGGGCCATGCCAAAGCGGCCTACAAGGACGCCTCCCGTATCATTGTCCGCGACCGGTGGCCCGACGGCTTCCGAACCCTCATGGGAAAGATCGACATCGACCGCGCACGCTACAAGGAGGCGCATATCTACCTGCACGAAGCCCAGGAGCGTCATCCCGGAAACCCTCTCATCCTGACATACCTTGGGATCGTGCACTACCGGATCGGAGAGTCGGAGGAGGCGGCCTCGAACTTCCGAGCGGCCCTTGCCCGCCATCCTTCGGCCGGTCTCGCGAAAACTCTCCGGGCCCTTCTCTCCGATCCCGCCAGAGTTTTGGACGTTCCTCAGGATAAAGCGGGAGTCTTTCGAAAAACACCCCCTCTTCCCAAGTAGCTGCCCTCGCCTGCGAGGATGTCCCGGGCCGAGACCTCTCCCGATTCAAGCCGGAGCGGCGGGGAAGAAAAGGACTTTTCTTTCCATCGTGATCGCGTTACAATAAAAAGATTCCGTACCGTAGGAAACGGTGTGGGCAACAGGAGGATCTACGCGCATGTCACTTTCAAACCAAAACAATCTTAAAGAAGAAGCTGTCGTGGACCAAGACGAGAATCTCGGCCGCGACGAGATGGACCGGCTCTACTCCGAGACCCTTCAGAACTTTGAAGAGGGCGCGGTTGTGGATGGAACGGTCATCGCCGTCTACCCGACCGAAGTCGTGGTCGACATCGGCTACAAGTCCGAAGGACACATCGCCAAGGCCGAGTTCTCCGAGGAGGAGGTCTCCGGACTGAAGGTCGGAGATCGCATCAGCGTCTACCTCGAGGAACGGGAAGACTCCTTGGGCAATCTTGTCCTTTCCAAGGAGAAGGCCGACCGGATGAAGGTCTGGGACTCTCTCGAGGCGCTTTCCGAAAAGGGCGAGGTTCTCGAGGGCAAGGTCATCAGCCGGATCAAGGGCGGCATGACCGTCGACATCGGTCTCAAGGCCTTCCTTCCGGGATCCCAGATCGATCTGCGTCCGGTTCGCGACATGGACCGGCTCGTGGGGCAGACCATCCAGGTTCGCATCATCAAGATGAACAAAAAGCGCGGAAACATCATCGTTTCTCGCCGTGTTCTTCTCGAGGAGTGGCGGGACCGCCGGAAGAAGCTCACCATGGAGTCTCTCAAGGAAGGCGAGGTTCTCGAGGGAATCGTCAAGAACATCACCGACTACGGAGCCTTTATCGATCTCGGTGGCGTCGACGGACTTCTTCATATCACCGACATGTCGTGGGGCCGGGTCTCGAGCCCTCAGAACCTCATGGCTGTCGGAGACAAGATCAATGTGATGGTTTTGAAGCACGACAAGGAGACCGGCCGGGTCTCTCTCGGTCTCAAGCAGCTTAAGAGCGATCCTTGGAGCACCGTGGCCTCTCGCTATCCCGAGGGCTCGAAGGTTCCTGCCAGGGTCGTCTCGATTACCGACTACGGCGCATTTCTCGAGATCGAGCCCGGCGTCGAGGGGCTCATGCACATCACCGAGATGAGCTGGAATCACGAGGTCAAGCACCCCAGCAAGATCATGAATGTCGGAGACACCGTCGAGGCAAAGGTCCTGAAAATCGACGAGAAGAACCGGAAGATCTCGCTCGGCCTCAAGCAGCTTGGCCCCAATCCCTGGGATCTGGTCGAGGATCGCTACCCCATCGGAACGATTGTCTCCGGGAAGGTCAAGAGCCTGACGGATTTCGGTGTCTTCGTGGGGCTTGACGAAGGGATCGACGGACTGATCCATATTTCGGATCTCTCCTGGACCCGCCACGTCCGCCATCCTTCCGAGATGTTCAAGAAGGGGCAGAAGGTTGAAGCCATTGTTCTGAAGATTGAAAAGGAACGTCAGCGTCTCTCCCTAGGCTACAAGCAGATGGCTTCCGACCCCTGGGAAACCGATATCCCCGAGCGCTTCCTCGTCGGGCAGTCGATGCGGGGGAAGGTGACCAAGGTCATGGATTTCGGCTTCTTCGTCGAAATCGCCGACGGTGTGGAGGGGCTGGTGCATGTGAGCGAGGTGGATCTCCCGAACGGGGAGCGTCTCGATCAGCTCTTTGCTGTTGGAACGGAGCTTCCTGTGCGCATCGTGAAGGTCGACAAGGGCGAGAGAAAGATCGGCCTGTCGGTCAAGGGTGCCGAGGACGGCGCCTAGTTTTTCGGGTCCGGCTTTTCTGTTTCGGCTCCGATGCGAGTCCGCTTTCGGATAAGTCCGGTCGTTTGGAGAGGGGGGGAGACCTCCCTCTCCCTCTTTTTTCATTTTGGGATACCGGATGCTTTTCAGGAAGATTTCCCGAAGTCTTTTTGTTATTGTAATAGTTCTGGGGGTTCTCTTTGTCCTTGGGCGTGGCGCGGCTTTTTTTAGTCGGTCCGTTCCCATTGTCGGAGGCGCCGAGATCGGAGTTGTCCGTATCTCGGGGGTCATTCTTTCCTCCCGCAAGGCGATCCACCAGATACGTGCGCTTGCGCGCGATCCGAAGGTCAAGGCCATTCTCCTGCGGATCAATAGTCCCGGGGGGGCGGTTGTCCCTTCCCAGGATATCTATGAAGAGGTTCTGAAGGCGAGAAAGAGCGGCAAGCCGGTCGTTGCATCGATCGGGACGGTCGGCGCCTCCGGAGCCTACTACATTGCATCGGCCTGTGACCGCATTCTGGCCTCTCCCGGCTCCCTGACGGGAAGTATCGGGGTCATCATGGAGCTTGCCCAGTTCGAGGAGCTCATGAAGAAGGTCGGGATCCAGAGCGAGGTGATGAAGAGCGGTGCTCTCAAGGATGCGGGCTCTCCCTTTCGTCCTATGACGCCCGAAGAGAAGGCCTACCTTCAAACGGTCCTAGACGAGATGCATCGCCAGTTTATCCGGGATGTGGCAAAGGGACGTCATTTGCCCGTGGCCACTCTCTCGCCACTGGCGGATGGGCGTGTCTTTACGGGAGCTTCTGCCGTGGGAAACCATCTCGTGGATGCCTTAGGCGATTATGAGGATGCTGTGGATGCGGCTGCAAAAATGGCCCATCTTTCCGGTAGGCCGGAGATAAAACGCTTTCCGCAGAAAACCTTTTTGGACCGGATGGTCTCCTCCCAGGTGGGGCATCTCTGGGAGGCATTAGGAACGCAGTCGTTTGGATTTTGGTCGGTCCTTCCGGAATATGCGCGCGTCCGGTAGGAAAATTACATATAGGCTTGGGAAGGAGTGGTGAGAATCAATGACCAAAGGTGAACTCGTTCAGAGATTGGCCAGACAGTTTCCCGGGATTCGTCGGGAGGATGCGCGCATCATGATCGACTTGTTTCTCGAGTCGATGAAAGAAGGATTGGCTTCGGGCGACACCGTCGAGCTTCGCGATTTTGGGGTGCTTCGGGTTCGGACCCGGGCGACCCGGAAGGCGAGAAACCCCCGGACCGGGACCTCTGTTGTGGTGGGGCCGAAGAAGGTGCCCTATTTCAAGCAGAGCCGCATCCTGAAGGCCACGCTCAAGTCGAAGCCCGGAGAGTAATCCTCGATGTTTGAGAGTTTGACCGGGCGTCTCGATGGGATCTTCAAAAAGCTTACCGGACGCGGGGGACTGACACCCCAGGTAGTTGAAGAGACCCTTCAGGAAATCCGTGTGGCGCTGCTCGAGGCGGACGTCAATCTCGAGGTGGTCAAGGCCTTTACGGGGGCTCTTACGGGCAGGCTTATCGGCGAGGCCCCGAAGTCGGGGTTGACCGCCTCCCAGCAGGTCATTACCGAGGTTTACCAGGAGATGGTTCATATCCTGGGAGACCATCGTGCGACGATTGCCTTGGCATCCAAGCCCCCCACCGTCATCTTTATGATGGGGCTCCAGGGATCGGGAAAGACGACGACTGCCGCCAAGCTGGCACTTCACTTCAAAAGCCAGAACCGGCGCGTTCTCCTTGTCGCAAGCGACTTGGCGCGTCTAGCCGCAGTCGACCAGTTGAGGATTCTGGGCGAGCAGATCGGCGTTCCCGTGGTAACGCCCCCCGAAGGGGTAACGCGCCCCTCCGATCTGCACCCTCTCGTCAGGAAGCGGGTCATCGAGGGGATGTACGAGATCGTCATCGTCGACACCGCCGGCCGCCTGACCGTCGATGAGGCGTTGATGGCGGAGCTCAAGGAGCTTCGACGCCTTTACTCCCCCAAGGAATCGCTCCTTGTCGTCGATGCGATGCAGGGGCAGGAAGCCGTCGCGGTTGCCGCGACATTCGACCGAGAAATCGGCGTCGACGGGGTTGTTTTCACCAAGCTCGACGGCGATACCCGGGGCGGCGCGATCCTTTCGATCCGGCAGATTCTCAAAAAGCCCATAAAGTTTGTGGGGATGGGCGAGAAGCTTGACCGCCTCGAGGCCTTTTTCCCGGACCGCATGGCCTCGAGAATCATCGGGATGGGCGATATTCAGACCCTGATCGAGAAGGCCAAGGATATTGTTTCCCAGGAGCAGGCGGAGACGCTTGCCCGCAAGATGGGAAACAACAAGATGGACCTCAATGACTTTCTTCAGCAGATTCAGGGGTTGAAGAAGATCGGGTCCATCGATGATCTGATGGGAATGATTCCTGGAGCTGCCGCGCTCAAGTCGAAGGTCGACATGAGTGTGATGGAGTCTGAGCTCAAGCGTGTCGAGGCGATGATTTTTTCGATGACGAAAAAGGAGCGCGCCGACCCCGATCTCATCGATGGAGGGCGTCGCAAGAGGATCGCCCAAGGCTCCGGGACAAGCGTGCAGCAGGTCAACCAGCTGTTGCGCCAGTTCGAGCAGGCGCGTCGCATGATGAAGACGGCGCTCAAGTCCAAGGGAAACCGATCGCTTCGATCGATGTTCCCGTTCTGACAATCACAGGGATTACCCCCGCAACAATGCGGGAGGAAAGGTGGAGAGAGCATGGCTGTTCATATCAGACTCGCACGGCATGGCAGGAAGAAGATGCCGGTTTACAGAATCGTTGTTGCCGATTCCCGGATGCCGAGGGATGGGCGTTTTATCGAGGTGGTCGGAACCTACGCCCCACAGCAGTCTGAGGGCGAGCTCCGCATCAACAAGGAAAAGGTCGACAGTTGGGTTGCCAAAGGGGCCGTGCCGACCGACACGGTTAAGCGACTGATCAAGCGAGCCGCCTCCGCCGTCTGACGACGGGGGAGTTTCTGTCAAGGATCCGAACGTGAGTGAGCCGCTCCTTGTCGGCCGGATGGGACGATCTTTCGGTGTCAAGGGCTATGGTCGGGTCCAGCTCCTCTCCGACAATCCCGATCGTTTTCTGGGAGATATCGGGGAGTGTTTTCTTCTTCGCCCTTCCTCACGGTATCGTAAGGGGGGGGCGGCGAAGAGCCGTTCGTTGGTTCTCGAAGATGCCCGCGATCAGTCGGGAACCCTTCTTGTCAAATGGGAGGGGATCGACTCTCCGGAAGCTCTCCGGGAAGTTGCCGGATGGGAAATCTTCTGGGAGGGAGAGGACGATTGGGTGCCCGAGGAGTCCGATGCCGAGAGGCTCGATGATCTCGTGGGGTTTTCCGTCCTTGATGTCGAGACTGGCCGGATCGTTGGAACGGTCTCAGGGTACTACGACCGGCCGGGACAGGACCTTTTGTCCATCCAATCCCAGGGCGGCCAGGAGGTTCTTTGCCCCTTCGTCCAACCTCTTGTTCCGAAGATCGACAGAGAAAAGGGGGAGGTCACCGTCCTTTGGAGCATTGTCGGCACATCGGGGTAATTACTCTCTTTCCCGAAATGCTCCGGAACGTCCTGGGGACGAGTATTCCCGACAGGGCGAGACAGAAGGGGATTGTCGAGTACCATATCTGGGACCTCCGGGCCTTTGGAATCGGTTCCTACCACTCCGTAGACGACTATCCCTACGGCGGTGGCGGGGGCATGGTTCTCAAGCCCGAGCCGATCTCCGAGGCACTTGATTGCGCAACGGCTGAGCTCGAAGCGCTCTCTGGGGGAGAACTCCCCCGGCTGGTCTTCCCTTCGCCCCAGGGACGTGTCTTCGTTCAGAAGGTTGCGGAGACCTGGTCGAGGGAGACCCGGCCGCTTCTTTTTCTTTGTGGCCATTACGAGGGGGTCGACCAGCGGGTTCTGGAGTCATACCTTTTGGAAGAGTGGTCATGCGGGGACTACGTTCTTTCCGGGGGAGAGATTCCCAGCGCTCTCATGATCGATGCGATCGTGAGGCTTATCCCGGGAGTCCTTTCCAATGCGGACTCCCCTCAGAACGAGACCTTTACGAACGGCTCCTTCGACTTTCCTCAGTATACCCGCCCCCGTAGTTTCCGGGGACGGGAGGTGCCCCCGGTTCTCCTTTCTGGGAACCATGAAGCTATCAGGACTTTTCGGGAAGAGCTTTCCCGGAAAAAGCAGCAGGAAATAAGGCCCGATCTGGGAAATGGCCGGTCGGGAATTTCCGGTTAACCACAGTCGTCTTTTGATGACGCAAACGAGGTGCACGATGCAGGTTCTTGATCAGGTCGAACAGTTGTTTATGAAGGAAGCCGCGCCGAAGGTCGATGTGGGCGATACGGTAAGGGTCCACAGCAAGGTTGTCGAAGGCGAGAAGGAACGCATTCAGGTTTTTGAGGGCGTGGTGATCGGGATGCGCGGAGGAGGGACGCGAGAGATGCTGACCGTCCGCAAGATCTCCTTTGGCGTGGGGGTTGAGAGGACCTTCCCCGTTCATTCCCCCCAGGTGATCAAGATCGACCGGGTTCGTTCCGGGCGCGTTCGCCGTGCCAAGCTCTACTTCCTTCGCGACAAGAAGGGGAAGGCGGCACGCCTCAAAGAGGTCAAGAACGAAGAATAGCTTTTCGCCCCGGCCAGATGGCTCCTGGGAGGATTCTTTTCTACGGGAGGACGGGACAGCCTGCCTTGTGGCAGGCATCGACGAGGTCGGGCGGGGGGCTCTTGCCGGTCCGGTCGTTGCCGCCTGTGTTATTTTTGCTCCTCCGGTCTCCCGTCTTGCCCAGGCAGGAATCGCGGATTCTAAGTCTCTTTCTCCGGCAAAACGAACTTTTCTTGCCGGCCTGATCCGCCAGGAAGCCCTTCATGTTTCCTTGGGGTGGGCGACCGTCGACGAGGTCAACGGTAAGAATGTCAGAGGGGCGACATTTCTTGCCATGAGCCGGGCGTACGGCTTGATTCCGTCGCACCTGTCCGAAGATCCTTCTTTTTTTCTGGCGGTGGACGGCCGGGACAGGGTTCCAGGAGTTCTCGCTCCTCAAGTCCCCGTTGTTGGGGGGGACCGGAAGATCCTTTCCGTGGCGGCGGCTTCGATCGTCGCCAAGGTGGCCAGGGATGGCTATATGGATGAACTGGACCTCCTCTTTCCGGGGTATCTGTTTTCGAAGCACAAGGGGTATGGAACGGAGGACCATCGGGCGGCAATCTTGCGCCTGGGGCTCTCTCCACACCATCGTCCACTTTTCTGCCGGAAAATATCCGTACGTCAACTCCCCCTCCCTGAAGTGTGGAGCTTGAAGATCCAGACGCCCGATGCCCAGGGAGCCGATCGGTTCATCGGCTCCCTAAAAGAAGGGCAGGATTCTTAGAGACTGGTTGACCTGGGTTGGCGGCGCAATCTGCTCCGTCACGGACAGTCGTCAAGACCCACCGGCGAAGGCTTCCTCAGTTTGCCGCGTCTTTCAGATCCGGATCATGCTGGCGAAAGGCAAAGCGCCGAAGGTTCGGATCGCCGCCTAAAGGCGTGAGCCGGTTCGTGACATTCCCGAGGGGAGACGCCTCGCAGGAGGCGCGTTTCAAGGCCCGTAAGGGCAGAGTCGCAAAACCCGGTGGGTGGAAGGCCCGCTTCATTTCAAAGAGAAAGGAGAGCGCATTCCTCCCCGCTCCTAACGCTGGGGTCGGAAATCGCGCGCTGAGGATGAACTCCGATCCCCGGATTCCTCCCCCTGACCAGAACTCCGCCGACTCCCCGGGCAGGGTGGCTCCTTCTCGGAATTCTTCCCCGTTTTACGCTTGGGTTCGTATCCTTTCACATCTTCTTTTTTCTTCCTTTCTTCTTCTTTTCTTCTTCTGGACCCTTTCCACCGCCATTTTTCTTGAGGCAATGCGGAGTCGGGAGGCCTCTTCCGCCCATCTGCTGATCGTCTTCGATCAGCCTCCTCCGCAAAAAGAGGCGGACGGACTCAAGGCAACACTCGAGAAAATCGTAGGGACAGGCAACGTCTCGCCGATGGTGGCCGCTCCAGGGGAGGGACCGTCGGAGCGGCGCACCCGAAAGAGAATCCTTTCGGTTCTTCTCGTTCCCGGGACAAAAAATGACGGTCATCCTGTTCTCATCTCCGAGATGGTTCGTTCGATCACCCAAGTGGTCCATAACGATGCCCGTGTTCAGGATGTCGTTTACAGCCCGGACTGGATCGAAAGGATCGACTCCCTTCTGGCCCTGTCGATCAAGATCCACCGTGGACTCTTTCTTCTTTTGATCCTTTTTGCTCTTTCCCTCTCCCTTTACTGGGGTGCGGCGGGTCCCGATCTCGTGGCATTGCTGGGAGACCTTTCCCGTCCGGATGAGGGATCCGGGGGGGCGAGACGAACGCCGCTTTTCAGTCAGGAGCCCGCGGCCTCTTCCGACGATCCTTCTTTTTTGAAGGTCCATCGTTCGAATCCGCTTCCCCGCCCCTTCTCCGGAGCACTCTTCGGAGGGGTTTCGGCATTGATCGTCCTTCTTCTGTCCTGGTCGCTCAAAGGTATTCTTTTCCCTGAGGGGAGCTCTCCCTTCGCGGCCTTCCCGGGAGTCCTTCCACTTGGGGGTCGGCCTTGGCTTCTCTTTTTTGTGGGAGCCGTCGGGTGCGGGCTTCTTGGGGGAATCTTCTCTGCCGGACTCTCCGGTTTTTCAAAAAATCCTGGAGACAGGCTTTCGTGACGGACGGTCCCACCGCCCGCATGGGTCAATCCGATGTTTTTCGGACGCTCTCATTTTTTTTTCCGTTTCTTTTCGCTCTCATTCTGGTTCTTTCCCCCCACAGCGTGAACATGGCTCAGGCGGATGGTGACTCCGTCGACCGTCAGTTGTCCAAACGCCAAAAGGAAATGGAGTCTCTGAAGCGCCGCCTTCTCGAGAACAAGCGCCGCATTGCGAGGGTCAGGGGGCGGCGGCACAAGCTCAGAGGCCGAATCCTTTCCCTTCGGGTCAGGGCGGAGGAGTTCAAGTTGAAGATCGAACGTCTCCAGATCCGGGAGATCAAGGACAGACAAGCGATCAGACGTGTTCAGCGGGCGATCGAACATCTCGACACGGTCGTTGCCGCCGACCTCCGGGAGAAAGGCTCTCTTGAAAGTGTCCTTCTTTCGAGGAAGGCCGAGCAAGCCCTTTCTCGAATCGACGGTGTCGACATCGATCCCGAGACGGTCGTTCACTCCTATCTTCTCTCCGACCAGACCCATCGGCTGACCACTCTTGTTCACGGGTACCGACACAAGGAGCATCACCTTGAAGGAAGTCGGGATCAGCTTCGGACACTTCGCAACCGGGAGGTCTCCCTCCTTCGGCACCAGCAGGCAGAGGAGGCGGGTCTCACCCGGAAGATGGCGCACATCCGGGAGGAGATCGCCCGACTCAAGAAAAAGGAAGGCTCGATCCATGCCGACAACAAGACCATTCTCAAGCGTCGGCGGGAGCTCATGGCCCTGATCGTGCGGCTTGAGCACCGGAGGCATGCTCTGGGCCGAAGGGAGGTCTACAGACATCCTCCCGTTCTGGGGAAAAGCCGGTTTCTCTGGCCCCTGCGCGGGGAGGTCGTTGAAGCCTACGGGACCTTTCATGACGGAATCGACATCGCTGCCTCGATCGGTCAGAGGGTAAAGGCCGCCTGGCCCGGAAAGGTACTTTTTGCCAGAGACTACTCGGGGTACGGCCGTCTGGTCATTCTTTCGCACGGAAACCATCTCTATACGCTCTATGGTCACCTTGACCGGATCTATGCCCGGGAAGGGCAACGAATTGGGGCCGGCGGGATCCTCGGGACGGTCGGCCGCGGAGGGACAAAGGGGCGTTCGACCCTTTTCTTCGGTGTGACAAGAAGGGGGCACCCGTTGAGTCCGATGGGCTTTCTTGGACGCTAGGCCGTCTTGAGCGCCCTACTTTCCCCACGGCCAACATTTTGTTTTTTTGCGAAAGGCTCAAAGTTTGCCTTTTTTCTGACAGGCTGTATTGAGGTTCTCCTTAAAAATGCGCTTGTAATGCATGAAGATGAATGATAGTCTTTGAAGTGGGCGCCCGTATTCGGGGTTCGGGTGTTAAAAATTCAAAATTCGTCCGGAAATGCCGGGTCGTGACTGAGGACTGTTGATGCGTCTTTTTGGTTTTGGCAAGGGTCCCAAACGTTCTTCTTGGAATGTCATGATGAAAACAGGAAATATCATTCTCGTATTGGTGGTGGGGATCCTTGTGGGCGGGGTGGGCCATGCCGTCTTGGCCGACGGAGGCACCGACAAGAGCCTCAAGATCTTCTCCATGGTCTACGCTCTCATCCAGAACGACTATGTCGACCGCATTCCGGCGCGTCCTGTTCTCGACAGCGCAATCCGGGGCATGGTCGCCTCCCTCGATCCCCACTCTGAGTACATGACCCCTCAGGAATACCATGACCTTGAGATCAACACCCAGGGACGGTTCGGGGGGGTCGGAATCAAGATCACCACCTCTGGAAACCACATTCTGGTTCAGGCCCCCATTGACGGATCGCCTGCATTCCGGGCGGGGATCAAAAGTGGAGACGAGATCATCCGGGTCGACGGGAAGAGCACTGCGACGCTGGGTCTTGCCAAGGCGGTCCGGAGGATGCGGGGAAAGCCGGGAACGCACGTTGTCCTGACGATTTTCCGAAAGGGAGTCTTCCGGGCACGGGACTTCGATCTGGAACGGGAAATCATCAAGATTCATACGGTCAAGCCCCGAATGCTGAACGGCCATATCGGATACGTTCTTGTCCGGGAGTTCTCTGAAAACACCGCACGGGATCTTGACCTGACCCTGAAGGGGCTCGATCGTCGGGGGATGCGGGGGCTTGTCATCGATCTTCGGAACAACCCCGGAGGGCTTCTGACGAGCGCCGTCGATGTCTCCTCCCTCTTTATTCCTGACGGAAAGACCGTTGTCTCCATGAAGGGGCGGCGTCAGGAGCGGGCCTTTCGCTCCCACGGGGGGAACGCCTTTCCCCGGATCCCGATCGTCATCCTGGTGAATACGGAGACGGCATCGGCTGCCGAGATCGTCTCGGGGGCACTCCAGGACTATCACCGGGCGACCGTGCTCGGGACGCAGACCTTTGGGAAGGGGTCGGTTCAGACCATTCTGCCTCTTTTTGACGGATCGGCCCTTAGGCTGACGACCGCGCGCTACTTTACTCCCTCCGGTCGCTCCATCCAGGACTACGGAATCACCCCCGACCGAATCGTCAAGGAGATCGTTCCCAAGGGAACCCGAGCGGTAGAGGTGCCTCGCGAGGTTGACCTCAAGCATCACTTTCTCAATCCGGATGGTCGGGAGCAGCGCATCGTCATTCCTCCCGGAAACATCCAGAAGCATCTTGTCTACCCGATTCCTTCGGGAAAGAACGACACCCAGCTCGTTGCGGCGCTCACTCTGATCAAGAGCCGCATCGAACACTGATTTTCCCTCCTCCTCATATGGGGCAGGCCTGCGCTTGCCCCGTATCTTGTTGCAATAAAACAATATTTTTAAGTTCTTCATCTTTTCGTTAGCACTCTCGAGGGGGGCTTGCCAACCTCTCTCTCCTCTGATATGCTTTTATCACTCAGATCGTGCGAGTGCTAAAACTCCGGATCAACCCCACACACAATGGAGGTCTGCATGAAATTTAAGCCCTTGAAAGATCGCGTTTTCGTGAGCTATGCCGAGGAGGTCGAGAAGACCCAGGGAGGTCTCTACATCCCGGATGCCGCCAAGGAAAAGCCGCAGAAGGGAAAGGTCGAAGAGATCGGCGACGATGTGAAGTCCCTCAAGAAGGGCGACACCATCCTCTTTGACAAGTACTCCGGGTCCAAGATCACGATGGAAGGAACCGACTACCTCATTCTTCGGGAAGAGGACATTCTGGGCGTTTTCTCCAAGTAGGTCCGAACGGCTTTAGAGGTCGTCGAGGAAATTTCGAAGACAACAGCAGACATTCATTCAGGAGGATCGACATATGGCAAAACAGATGGTTTACAGTGACGAAGCCCGCAGCGCGGTTCTTCGCGGCGTGACGGCTCTGGCCGATGCGGTGAAGGTGACGCTTGGTCCCAAGGGCCGCAATGCCGTTATTGACAAGAAGTTCGGTGCCCCCACCATCACCAAGGACGGCGTGACCGTCGCCAAAGAGGTGGAGCTCAAGGATCCCTACGAGAACATGGGCGCCCAGCTCGTGAAAGAAGTGGCCTCCAAGACCAGCGACATCGCCGGCGACGGAACCACCACCGCCACCGTTCTGGCCCATGCGATCTATCGTGAGGGAGTCAAGAACGTGACTGCCGGTGCGAACTCCATGGACATCAAGCGCGGGATCGACATTGCCGTGACCGCCGTGATCGAGGAGCTCAAGAAGCTCAGCAAACCTTGCCAGGACAAGAAGGAGATCGCCCAGATCGCCACAATCTCCGCCAACAACGATCCGGAAATCGGCCGCCTCATCGCCGATGCCATGGACAAGGTCGGCAAGGATGGTGTGATCACCGTCGAGGAAGCCAAGAGCATGACGACCTCTCTCGACGTGGTTGAGGGGATGCAGTTTGACCGCGGCTATGTCTCTCCCTACTTTGTCACCGACCAGGAGCGCATGGAGGTTGTTCTCGATAACCCCTACATCCTGATCCACGAAAAGAAGATCAGCAACATGAAGGACCTGCTTCCGATCCTCGAGCAGATCGCCAAGATGGGCCGTCCCCTTCTCATCATCGCCGAAGAGGTCGAGGGCGAGGCTTTGGCCACCCTCGTGGTGAACAAGCTCCGCGGCACGCTCAACGTCGCTGCGGTCAAGGCGCCCGGCTTCGGCGACCGGAGAAAGGCGATGCTTGAGGATATCGCGGTTCTGACAAGCGGGACGATGATTGCCGAAGATCTCGGTCTCAAGCTCGAGAATGTGAAGCTTTCAGACCTCGGCCGTGCAAAGCGCGTCTCCATCGACAAGGACAACACCACGATTGTCGAGGGGGCTGGGGAACACGCAAAGATCCAGGCCCGAGTGAAGCAGATCAAGGCCCAGATCGAGGAGTCCACATCGGACTACGACCGGGAGAAGCTCCAGGAGCGTCTTGCCAAGATCGTGGGCGGAGTTGCGGTGATCAACGTGGGTGCCGCGACCGAAACTGAGATGAAGGAAAAGAAGGCCCGCGTCGAGGACGCTCTCCATGCGACCAAGGCGGCTGTCGAGGAAGGTATCGTTCCCGGCGGCGGTGTGGCCCTTCTCCGCTCCTCGGCCGTGCTTGACCATCTGAAGGCCGAAGGCGACCAGAAGATCGGTATCAACATCATCAAGCGGGCGCTCGAAGAGCCGCTTCGCCAGATCTCTCACAATGCGGGCCTCGAAGGCTCGGTGGTTCTCCAGAAAGTGCGCTCGGAGAAGGGCTCCATGGGCTTCGATGCCGCCACCGAAACCTACGTCGACATGATCCAGGCCGGCATTATCGACCCGACAAAGGTCACCCGGAGCGCGCTCCAGAATGCGGCCTCCGTCTCCGGTCTGCTCCTGACCACAGAGGTCATGATCTGCGATCTTCCCGAGAAGGAAGCCAAAGGTCCGGCGATGCCCGGCCCCGGCGGCATGGGAGACATGTACTAAAAGGTTTCTCGCTTCAAAAAAGGGGGGGGCTCTTGGCCCCCCTTTTTTTTTACGACCACAAAAGGAGTGTTCGGCCCGTTTTGTGCCTTTTCCTCGAGGCGACGGATCGTGTAGAATAAAAAGATGCGAGAGCCCAAGGAAAGCCTCCCGGGGACCGGAGGCGTGCGAGGCGTCCAGAGTTATTTGCTGGTTCTTTAACCAAGAAAAGGAGCGTGTGAATGAGCGCAAATGTCGCGGAAGTGTCGACTGCGGAGTGGGACAAGAAGATTCTCGAGTCGAAGGGCCTTGTTATGGTGGACTTTTGGGCTCCCTGGTGCGGACCCTGCCGAATGGTGGCCCCCATCGTCGACGAGCTGGCCGAGGAGTACAAGGGACGGGTCTCCTTTCTGAAGCTCAATACCGATGACAATCAGGAGATTGCTGTCCGCTACCAGGTGATGGGGATCCCCACGCTGATTTTCTTCAAGGACGGCAAGATTGTGAGCAAGCTCGTCGGGGCCCAGAGCAAGAAGACGTTCAAGGACAAGATCGAAGAAATCCTGGCGGCCTGACCGGGTGCTTTCCCATCTCCGGGTGGCGTCCTTTGCCACCATCTTCGAAATATCGCTTTCCTTCGACGGGGGACTGACCGTCATTACCGGGGAGACCGGAGCCGGTAAGTCCCTTCTTGTCGATGCCCTTTCTTTGATCGCCGGTCGGAAGCCCCGCAACCTGTCAGTTCGTCCCGGGAGTTCCGAGGCCGTCATCGAAGCGGTCTTCACACCGCTCTCCTCTCCCGTTCCCGAGACTCTCTCCGAGATCCTCTCCCCCGACGACGATATCGTCATCCGCCGGGTCATCTCCCCGAACGGCCGCCTCCGTCAGACGGTCAACGGACAGTCGGTCTCCACCTCCCAGCTCTCCGGGCTTGTCCTTTTGCTCTTCGACCTTGTCGGACAGGGCGAGAGCCTTCGCATGACCGGCGGGGACAACCACCGCCAGTTTCTTGACGAGTTTGCCGGGACCTTGTCGCTGGCCTCCGACTACGAGCGAATGCGGCGTGAGATTCAGTCAAGGCGTCGCGAGCGGCTGGAGATTCTCGAGCGCAAGGCCGCGAGTGACCGGACCCTCTCGGAGATTCGCGAACGTCAGGAGGACGCGGCGCTTCTGGCCGCACGCCCGGGGGAGTTTGAAGAGATCTCCTCAAGGCTTACCGCCCAGCTGAACATTCAGGAGATCCTGCTCTCCGCCGATCGCTCCCTCCAGATGCTTGTCGATGACGAAGGGAGCGTCCTGACGCTCCTTGGGCGCATTTCCGGGGCAATCGACCGTCTTGGATCGCTCGATCCGGCCGTTTTGCCCATCCGGGAGCGACTGGGGGAGGCTGTCGAGATCCTCAAGGATCTCTCCGGGGAGCTCCGCCACTACCAGGAAGGGCTCGAGATGGATCCAGGGGAGCTTGCGACCCTCGAAGGCCGATTTTCCCTGTATCGTCGTCTGGCCCAAAAGTACCATGTTCGTCCGGAGGAGCTTTCGGCCGTTCTCGAGAGGGAGGGAGAAGGGGATCCGGAGGCGATCGATCGGGAGCTGGCCCTTTTCGACCGGGAGATTGGCCTTCTCGAAGAGGCGTTGAAAAAAACGGGGGGGGAGCTTTCAAAGGTGCGTCGGGAGGCTGCCCGGTCCTTTTCCGACAAGGTGAAAGAGGCGCTTCGGCGTCTCCGCATCGACCAGCCCTCCTTCACTGTGGGGTTTACTCCCTATGAGGGGGATCTGGGCGGCCCCGGAGGACCCGAGCGAGTCGAGTTTCTCTTTTCAGCCAACCCCGGCATGCCGGAGAAGCCGCTGGGAGAGGTCGCCTCCGGCGGCGAGACCTCCCGGGTTCTTCTTGCCATCACGAGTGTGCTGGCCGATCGCGATACCGTCCCCACGCTCATCTTCGACGAGATCGACTCCGGCATCGGGGGCGAGGTGGGCGAGGTTCTCGGAGACCTTCTCCGGGGAATCGGCCGTTCCCGCCAGGTCGTCTCCATCACCCATCTCCATCAGGTGGCCCGCAAGGGAGACCACCACATCATCGTCGAGAAGGTCACCGAAAAGGGAGAGACCACCTCCCGGGCCTTTCCCATCTCCGGAGAGGATCGGGTGCGGGAGATTGCCCGCATGCTGGGTGGGGAGGGGATTTCTCCCTCCGCGCTTTCGATTGCCCGGGATCTTCTCGCCCACTCCTGACGGATTCCCTTTTTTTCGTGCAATCCATGCCTCTCAACTCGCACAGCCCTTCGTCATCTCGCTCTTTTGTCTGTTGCGCGGATCTCTTTCGGATCGACTCGATTCCCCCCGGGCGTTTGGCGCCCTCCTCTATCTCTTCGTACCGATCCCCAAATTGAAGAATTGTTTCTCGAAAAATTTCGAGGATCATAAAGATACGCCACTTTATTGCAATGCATTCTGAATATATATTTTTTCTTGTTGCGAAAGAGTCTTTGTGTTTTTTACTACAACAAGAATAGCTTTTTTAACCTCAAGGCTGATTATGTTTTTGAACCCATCGTTGGATTTTGTGAGTTGATCGCTTAAATCCTTGAAACTGATTGTTTGAACTTTCGAACAGTCAACATAAGAGTCGTGGTCGAGGAAAGGATGACTGACCTGATCGATTTTCACTTGGCATTGAGATAACGACGGTCTGTTCTGCTTGAATTGATTGATTTCCGAGTTGATGATGAAAAAGGAACATTGGGGAGAATGATGGCAAATGTATACGAGGAACTTATGCTTTGGCGGATTTGTGAAGGAACAATGTACGTGAAGTATTCGACCGGGGACCAAACGCTTTTCCAAAAGAAGCCTTCGAGTATCCTCGGGTAGATCTTTCCAAATCACACTTTCTTCTCAAGCACCGTTTTCGATTAAGTGCTCGAGGAGAATTTCTGGGTCTTGCAAAGTTGCGATGATGGATTCCAAGCTGATGGAATCATTGACATCAGCAGATTCCCAAGCCTTATCATGGCTGATGATTGTTAGAGTATCAAAGTCCTTTTCACCACAAAACTCGATTGACTCATTAAGACATTCGATATCAGATTCGCTCAAAAGTCCCATATTTGCTTCTCTTGACGGGACGACTTTTTTTCCATCATTTGAGAATGATTCAAAATCTAAATCTTTGAGGGTGGAATTGTAAGCAACCACCTTTTTCATGATGTCGTAAGTATTGCTTGGAACGGGACCGTGCTCCATCGCCACGTAATGGTCGCCACAAATCAAACGACCATAACGCTGAAGATGCATTTTGTCTGCAAAATAAAAGATCTTCGATATTTTGTGAAATCCAGCATCCCCAGAATAAAGTTTGCTGCTGATATAAAGAATCGCTTCAAGTGCTTTATTAGGCTTGAATTCAAAGTGGATACGATTCGGCATAGTGGAGGGAGTCATCATACTTCCTCTCATTTAAATACGATCCGACAGGACCATTCGGATCTGGTCGGAAAACTCGAAAGGACTATCCTTCAGAATGAAAAAAACGTGTCCTTCATAAAGGACTGTCATCCTTTAGCACAATCAAGATTGAAAATCAAGTACATTTTGACTCTTGTCACTATTATCCAAGAAGGACCGGAATCCGAAAGCTGGCGAAAAAGGAGTGGCTACGAACACAAGCATGACTTGGCTGTTTGGCCAGATTATGCCATATTTTTGAGTTCCGTCGTTTTACGGATGTTTTTTGTCCATACCCCCATAACAAGCGGTTAAATTAGGGTTTTTGGCATAGTAATCCTTGTCTTGCGGCCAAGCTAGGCATTTTACTCCCAAGTCAGTGTCTTGCCTCTCTGAGGAGATCCAAAATCTTCTGGACACGGTCCCCGAAGAGAGAGAGATCTCCGCGGCGCATGGCCTCCTCCGCCTCCTGTCCAAGCTTCTGAAGATGCGACATCCTCGACTTGGCCGATCCCCTTCCTGCCGGATAGACGGTCTTTTCTGGGGAGGGAGGAGGGGCGCCCGAGAAAAGGGCGGCAAGAGCCCGATCGAGAGTCTTTCGCATGACGACCCGGTCTCCCATCGAGACGATGACCCGCCGAAGCTCCGGAAGGGCTCCAGGACTTGTGGCCGCAAGATAGAGGGGCTCCACGTAGAGAAGGGAGTTTGCGATGGGGATGATCAGGAGGGTTCCTCGCACTACATGGGAGCCTTGCTGGTTCCAGAGGGTCAGTTGTTTCGAGATGGGTCCCCGCTGGTCGATTCTGGCTTCGATCTGGTTTGGACCATAGACGAGCCGCTCCTTGGGTGAGCGGTAGATCCGGAGTTCCCCGAGGTGGGCCAAGTCGGAGCGCCCCACAAGCCAGGCCGACAGATTGTCGCGATGGGCCGGAGTGTAGGGGAGCATCATGACATACTCTTCCCGGCTTTCGCCCGGAAGACGCATGACCATGTAGTAGGGAGAGAGCGGTCTGTCATTCCGGGTCGCGATCGACCAGAGGTCTTCCCGGTTGAAAAAGACCTGAGGGTCGGTCATGTGATAGGCGGCCAGGATGCTGGCCTGGAGGGAGAAGAGTGCGGGAGGGAACCTCAGGTGTGACAGGACCTCCGCCGGCATCTGGGCGGCGGGGGAAAAGAGTGTGGGGAAGCTCTTTCGCCAGGCGGCCAGAAGGGGATCTGTGGGGTCGGTCACATAGAATCGGGCCTCTCCCGTCTTCGGATCGATCAAAACCTTGACCGGATTCCGGATGTAGTTGATCGCCCCTTTCCAGGAGGCCAAAGCCTCTCTGTGGCCGCCCCGGAAGATCCTTCCCGGATGGAAGAATCCCTCCGAGACCGGAATGGAGGTGGAGTAGGGATAGTCGCTCGAGGTGGTGTAGGCATCCATCATCCAGAGGAGCTTCCCTTCGGGGCCGATGATCGGTACCACGTCCGGATCGAGCGCGAGAAAGGGCGCAAGCCGGTGAACGATGTCGAAGATGTTCCGGTGGACGAGAATGCGGCTTTGGGGGGTGACGGCCGTCGAGAGGAAGATCTTGAAGGTTCCGTACTCGTAGGAGTAGAGAAGTCGGCGGAGGGGGCCAGAGAGCCGGATTCCTCCGGTGGCGTCGTAGTGGTTGGAGATGTTCTGTCGGCCCTTCGGGTAGTCGAACTCGGGGATCCGGGTATTGACGATGACATAGGGGGCCGGCTGGTCCCCATAGTAAATCCGGGAGTGCGACAGGGCGAGGGGAACGGAGGCCTGGGGCGGGATATTCCGGAGCCAGAACTCCGGGAGCCCTTCGGGGGTGACCCGATTGACGGGAGACATAATGAGCCCGTGACCATGGGTGTAGGTCAGGTGGACATTGATCCAGTTGGGGCTCGGAAGGTTCGGGTAGGAGATCTCCCGGGGCGCCACCAAAACTTGTCTCAGGGCTCCGTCGAGCGTGTATCGGTCCGGCGCCAGAATGGGGAATGTGTAGTATGTTCTGATCTGCTGGAGCTGGCGGACGGTCGTCAGCATGGGCCGATGGTCCCAGAGCCGGATGTTCCGGATGGTCGGGAGGTTTCCCTGGAGATCGTCGGTGGTGAGGTCCGACAGGGTGGCAATCCGTTCCGAGCGGCTTTTGTCGATCCGGAAGGCCTTGCGGGTGAAGTCGATATTGTGGGTGATAAAGGGGCGTTCCTGGTTGAACTGGTTGGGGAGGACTACGAAGCGGGAGAGAGCCCAGGGAAGAAGGATCAATCCTCCGACAAAAACGACCCCTGCCCCCCCAGCGAGGATCTTTGACACAATGACGCGGTTTCGAAAGCTTTCGAGGAGGAGCGCCAGGGAAAGAAGGGCAAGAAGAACGGCCAGGAGTGTGGCTGCAGGGATCCTGGCGTGAAGATCGACATAGGAGACCCCCGAAAACCCCGGGTGGGCGGAGAGAAGTGTCCTCGTCCGGGCAAGAAGGGCGAGAAGGGAGAGCACGGCGGAGAGGCCGGAGAGAAGACGAAGAAGGATAGCCCTCAGGACGGGGTCGAGGAAGACCCGGTTTTCGATCATTCCGAGTTTGCGGGAGAGGGCTCCGAGGAGGGCGGAGACGACGAGCGAGACCAAAAAGGCATCGAGGAGGAGGGAGGCGATCTCCTCATAGACGGGAAGATGGAAAAGATAAAATCCTACCGGAAGGTGCAGGATAGGGTCGCTCTCGGGAGTCGCCGGAGCGTTGATGGCGGCAAGAATCCGGAGGGCGTTTCCCGTGCCGGAGAAGGGGAGAGCGAGCAGAAAGGAGAGGACGAGGATCCCTGCGTTGGCCATTCGTCGGAGTGTCCGGGCCTCGAGCACGAGAGGGGCGGGACCATCCGGGACCCTTCGTCCGAGGACCACCCCTGTGGCGCTGTGAAGAAGGGGGCGCAGAGAGAGAAAGAGGAGAAGGAAAAAGAGCAGAAAGGTCCCAACGAGAATGTCGCCCCGCATCCAGAGGAGCGTGAGATAGACCGCCGACTGGTGGTTTGAGGAATACCAGAGAAGGCGTGCCCAGAGGTCGAGAAGGGACTGCCCTCCGAAATAAAGTGCGGTGACGAGGGCGAGGGAGACGAGAGGCCATCGGGTTTTCATGAAAAAGGGCTCCTCGGAAAAGGGAGAAGGCGAAGGGAAGGTTCTTTTATTGTCCCCCCGAAAGGCGGGATCTGCAACAGGGGGAAAAAGGGGAAAGCGGAGGCTACTCCCGAACCACGGCGATCAGGCGGTTTGTCATGTCGAGGCCATCCATCGTGGCGCCCGACTCCCGGAATCGGGAAAGTGTTTCGATGACAGTGTCCGTGATCTCCTCGCCGGGAAGGAGCAGGGGGACCCCCGGAGGGTAGACTGTGACGATATCGGCGGCAATCCTGCCGGAGGAGATCTCGAGCGGAAGTGTTTCGTGGGGGGAGAAGAAGGCGTCCCGGGGCGTCATCCTGAGGAGGTTGTCGAAGAAGACCATCGAAGGGACCGGAGGCCTGTGCGAGACGGGACGGTTTTCGGTCGAAAGGGCCCGAAGGGCAAAGACAAGTCGCTCGAGATCTCCCCGATGGTCGCCGATACTGACGATGACGAGCACGTGGTCGATGTCGGCCATCTCGACTTGGATGCCGAACTCGAGGTTCAGGCGCTGGGAGACCTGATAGCCGGTCACTCCCCACCCCCGGACATCGATCGTCAGCTTGGTCTCGTCGAGGTCGTTCTCTCCGGAAGAAAGCGCCTGGATCTCTGTCCGGTTGGCACACTTGAGTCCCGGGATCTCGCGGATCCGGATCCGCGCCCACCGGGCAAGCTCGAGGGCGCGTCCGAGAAGCTTGACCCCCTCGGTCGCCATCTGCATGCGGGCGAGGTCGAGGGAGGCCATCAGAATATAGGAGGGGCTTGTCGTCTGCAGGTAGCGAAGCACGCTCGAAAGCCGCGGAATGTCGATTCTTTCGGAGCGGGCGTGGAGCATGGAGGCCTGGGTCATGCCGCCGATGATCTTGTGCGTGGACTGGACGGCCAGGTCGATGCCTGCGGCCATGGCCGAGTGGGGGAGCTCGGGATGAAAATGGAGATGGGGGCCGTGGGCCTCGTCGACGAGGACACGGACGCCCCTTTGATGTGCGGCCTCCGCTACGCGCACGAGGTCGACCGTCACTCCGTAGTAGTTGGGGGAGGTGAGGTAGAGGGTCCGAATATCGGGGTGAGCCTCCAGGCTTGCAAGAATGTCCGCGGTTCCGTAGTTCAGCGGAAAGGAGGCGTTGTGGCTCGCGCGAAAGGGGATGAAGATCGGGCGGCAGCCGGTCATGATCATGCCCGATATCACCGACTTATGGACGTTGCGCGTCACGAGGACCGGTTCTCCGGGGGCGAGGGTGGCCACAATCATGGCCTGGTTGCCTCCGGAGGTCCCGTTGACGAGAAAGTAGGACTGATCGGCTCCGTAGATGGCGGCGGCCAGCTCCTGGGACTCCTTGATCACCCCCCGGGGTTTCTGGAGGGAGTCGACCTCGTCGAGACAGGTAAGGTCGATGGAAAAGACGCGGGGGCCGACGAACTTGCGAAATCGCGTGGAGATCCCCTTGCCGCTCTTGTGGCCGGGAGTGTGAAAGGAGACCTTCCGGCTTTCGGCAAGGGAGACCATCGCGTCGAAAAGAGGGGTTTTGCTCTGATCCATGAAGGGGTCGGGTCGCCTAGTGGTAGGTGAAGATGGGATGGTTGTCCTCGATGATGAGGTTGGCGCTGTCGAGACCCTTGCGGATGTGACGGGGGAGGCCGAAGATCCCCTGATGGGCGAGGCCATCGTAGAAACGGAGGTCGGTGAGGCCCCGTTCGGTCAGAACGCGGTCGACAACCTCGCGGCTCATTGCGAGGGGATCGACCCCCTTCGAGGCCAGGGTGAAGCCCCAGGGAAGGCCGAAGGAAGGGATGTTGACCGAAAATCCTCGAACGGTCGGGAAGGCGGTCCGCATGGTCTGGTAGACGGCGGAAAAGGCCAGCAAAAATGGGTGTGCGGCGGAGCCGGCCTGAACGGAGATCGTTCCCCCCGGCGACAGGTGGTCGCACGCGATCCTGTAGAACTCCCGGGTGTAGAGAAGGTAGGCGGGGCCTTCCTCGACCGGCTCCGAGAGATCGGTGATGATGACGTCAAAGATCTCCTTCGACTCCTCGAGGTACTTCCGCGCATCGGTTGAGATGACCTCTGCCCTGGGATCGTCGAAGGCTCCCTGATGCCATTCGGGAAGGTGCTCTTTGGACAGGGAGATCACCTGGTCGTCGATGTCGACCATAACTGCCCGCTCGACGGTCGGATGGCGCAAGGCCTCCCGGAGGGTCGCGCCTTCGCCGCCGCCGACAATAAAGACCGAGCGCGGCGCCGGATGGGCGATCATGGCGGGATGGACCAGGGCTTCGTGGTAGATGAACTCGTCTTCCTGTGTCGACTGCATCTTCTCGTCGAGGGCCAGGGCCTTCCCGTAGACGTTTGTCTTCAGGATGTCGACCTTCTGGAACTGGGTCTGGCGGGAGACGAGGATGCCCTCGATCCCGTGCATGTGGCCGAGAGACGGGGCTGCATACTCAATATACCACTTGGAGGCTCTCGCTTGGCTCATCCGCTTCAATTCCTTTCCCCTGATGGTCGGGCCGGTCGTCGGAGAGGACCTCTCCGGGTTCCCCTTCGATCTTGTGAGCAATCTTTTCGTTGCTGATCCCGATGATGCCCCGCTTGATCTCGTGGATGCTCGGATTTTGTGAGCGGAAGGCGTGGGCGAGATGAATCGCTGCCACCTCGGGCTTGAGGGTCTCTCCGCAGGTGAAGACGTCGACCGCGGCATAGCGGTATTCTGGCCAGGTATGGATGGCAAGGTGGGATTCGGCGATGACGACGACCCCGCTTACACCAAAGGGGCTGAAGTGGTGAAACTTGTCGTCGACAATAGTGGCTTTGGCCGCCCGGGCGGCTTCAAGCATGGCGTTTCTGACAAAAACGGGATCGGAAAGGGAGTCGGACTGGCAGTCTTTCAGTTCGACGAGAAGCTGTGTTCCCAAAGCGTGCACTCGGCACCCCCTGTCGTGAGGTCGTTAGGTCAACCCGAAGCCTTTTGGCCAGACATGCCAAAGGCCGGGATCGGTCATGGATGGAAGACGGCGTTCCTTTCTCTCCGGGAGGAAGGCCGTTCTGGCGTTCCCGGCCCGAAGAGGCTGAGGGGCAGTCACGACGAAGCTCCTTTGATGCAGGGGAAGCCGATCGGATCTCCGGACAGAGCCCGGATTGCAGCGTATGTCCCTTTTCCGGGAGGTTTCGACCGGCTGGACGGGAACGTAATTCCGCCGTGCTTCCATTGTCGTGGCGGAGGCGGTTCCCGGTCAACAATCGGTCAGAATATACACGTTTTTTCAGGGATTGCAAGCAATATTTTTATTGTTTTATAGCAGCCACTTGAAAGAGGAGGAGAGAGGCGGATTGTTCTCTCCCCCCGGAGTGGATTCGGGGCCCGGGTCCACTCCGGAAATCCTGATCCCCGAGAATTCTTGGATGTCGGGAAGTTAAAGCTTATGGGCGTTTGACGGCCCAGGAGACGACGGGTTGTGTGTTGATCTGGCGGGTAAAGTCGTTGATAAAGTCGGTGAAGGGAAGGATCGCGACCTGTCGGGTTTTTCGTACCAGCACCTTTACGTAAAGGGAGGAATCTCCGGGAACGTAATGGCCGATCCCGTCGAAGCGAACAAAATTTCCGCCGAAGAGACTGTTCGAAAGGAGAATGACGAAGACCCCCCGGTCGAAGGCTCCGTGCTTCACAAGATGGCCTTTTTTGTCGTAGGCCTTTACGACGATGGCGTCGAGAAGGTTGGGTTCTCCCCGGGGATGCCAGAAGCGAACGGTGATTTCATGGATTCCGCGAAAGGTCTTTGTGGCGGGAATGACAATCCTGCGGCCCTTCGAGTCGACGTAGGGCTTTTCCCTGGTGATGTCCATCCAGAACTTGTTGTAATGGAGGCGCCGGTCTGGAGAGAAGTTCAGGGGGAGGACCTTCTCCGTCGAGCCTTTCTCCGTCACGAAGAGAACCTTCTGGCGAGTGGTACTGGCCCAGGCGGTGTCGGCGTGACCTCCGGGAAGAAGCCCGGGGCCTCCCAGAAGAAGTGCGAGCGAGAGGGAGAGAGGACGGAGCTTCCGAAGAAAGTAAGGGTCAGAGTGAAAAAGATCGCGCATGGAGTCCTCCGTTTGGGGGGGGGAGCAAAGGTGTCCGCCTGGGCGTACGGTCGAGGTTCCCGTCCGAAAACACCCAGGAAAACCTAAGATTTTTTGGTAAGAGGGCAACCCGGGACAACCCGGACAGCCCTGACGGCGCGGATGTTGCCCGGATCGCCCGGGTCGCTTTACGGATCATGTCAAAGGAATTATACTGGAAGACGGGTTTTTTTCAAGAAGTCAGAAGGAACGGAGCGGGAGGGCAAAACGCCTTGGCCGTTTCGATCCTGCCCCTCTTCGGGGATTCACTGACCATCCGACCAAAGAAAATATCCGGGCTTTCCCTGCCTCTTTCGGCCGTCCGTTTTTTTTGCGACCGTCCGACCGAGGCGGAGCCCCTTCCGGAGCCATCATGTCGACGACCTCGTTTGTCCCTTTCCCCGGCACCCGTCCGAACTATGTCGAGATTTCGGGGGTCTTTGTCGACCCGAAGTTCTGGACGACGACCTATACCTGCGACGTGGTTCTCCAGAACTGCCACTCGACCTGTTGTTACCGTTCCAATATTCTGGCCCCGGGGGAGCGGGCGCGGATCGAGGGGCACATGGAGGGGATCCTTCCCTTCATGGATCCTGACCGCCGGAAGATTTACGAGAGCCGGGGCGGTTTCGAGGCGGTCTGTTCCGAGCAGTGCCCCGACGGGTGCGAGCTCGACGTCGACGAAGTGGCGGCCATGGCCCGGATGTTCCCCCTTGAGGAAGACTATCGCTGCAATCTCATCGTCCGCGGCGCCGATCACGACTCCTGCCTGTTTTTGGCCAAAAGCCCCGAAGGGCTCGAACATTGCTCCATCCACGCCTATGCGCTGGCAAACGACCTCTCCTGGATGGCGCTCAAGCCCGTCGACTGCGTGCAGTATCCCCTGGCCATCTACGAGGAGAACGGCCGGAAGATTCTTGGGGTCCAGACGACGCCCTTTCTCTCTCATCTTCCGTGTCATGAAAGCAATCTGGGCCCGCTGTTCTACGAGTCGATGGCCGGCACGATCCGCTTCTTTCTCGGAGACTCCTTCTACGAGGATCTCGACAGCCACGTCCGGTCCATGGGAGTCCTTCCGCGGCAGTGAGCCTCCTTGTCTAGCCGTCGATCCTTCTGGTTCTGGATCTACTCGACCGGCGGGATCGGACTCCTTCCCGGGGCTCCCGGCACCTATGCCAGCGCCGTCTGTGCCGGGCTCTGGAGGATGCTTCCGCCCCTCTCTCCTTTTCTGTCCCTGGCGATCCTGGGCGCCATGGCCGTAGCCGGGCTTCTGGCCTCGGAGCAGGCGGTCCGGGAGACGGGCCTCAAGGATCCCTCCGTCGTTGTGGTGGACGAATGGCTGGGGCAGGGAGTGGCCCTGTTGGCCGCGCCCCATTCCTGGCTCGGAGCGGGGCTGGCCTTTGTGTTTTTTCGCGTCTTTGATATCCTGAAGCCCCCCCCGGTCGGAGCCCTCGAGCGGCTTCCCGGAGGCTTCGGGATCATGCTCGACGATCTTGCGGCCGGCCTTCTTGCGGCCGCCTGTCTTCGACTTTATGTTCATTTCATGCCGGGATGAGTCACCCGGAGGGGCGCATGCGCCTCCGGTATTTAAACAGCGATGGGTTCGGCGGCCAACCGCCCAAACCCGGTGGGGGTTCAATTGACGGAGAAGGATTCCAGCAAGCAGCGGTCACTCGACCTTGCACTGTCCCAGATCGAGAAGCAGTTCGGAAAAGGGTCGATCATGCGCATGGGGAAGGATGCCCCCATCATCGAGACCCCGGTTATCTCGTCGGGCTCTTTGGCCCTCGATATTGCCCTGGGCATCGGAGGCTATCCTAAGGGGCGCATCATTGAGATCTACGGGCCCGAGTCTTCGGGGAAGACGACCCTGGCGCTTCACGCCATTGCCGAGGTCCACAAGAAGAACGGCATGGCGGCCTTTATCGACGCCGAGCACGCTTTGGACCTCGGCTATGCGAGAAAACTTGGCGTCAAGACCGAAGATCTTCTGATTGCGCAGCCGGATTCGGGGGAGCAGGCGCTCGAGATTGCCGAGACCCTCGTCCGCTCGGGAAGTCTCGACCTCATCGTGGTCGACTCGGTGGCGGCCCTCGTGCCCAAGGCCGAACTTGAGGGGGAGATGGGGGACTCCCATATGGGCCTTCAGGCCCGTCTCATGAGCCAGGCTCTGAGAAAGCTCACCTCCTCCATTTCGAAGAGTTCGACCGTTGTCATCTTCATAAACCAGATCCGCATGAAGATCGGGGTGATGTTCGGCAACCCCGAGACGACGACGGGAGGGAACGCCCTCAAGTTCTATGCCTCCCAGCGCCTCGACATCCGCCGCATTGAGTCGATCAAGGAGGGGGACCATGTTCTGGGCAACCGGGTGAGGGTGAAGGTCGTCAAGAACAAGATGGCTCCGCCCTTTCGCCAGGCGGAGTTCGACATCTCTTTCAACGAGGGCGTCTCCACCGCCGGAGAACTGATCGATCTTGGCGTCGAGCACGGTCTCCTCGAGAAGAGCGGTTCCTGGTACTCCTACGGGACGGAAAAGATCGGACAGGGCAAGGAGGCCGTCAAAGCCTACCTCAAGGCCCACCCCGACCTGATCAAGAGCCTCGATCGGGCCATCCGCGAAAAGGCCGCCCTCCCGGTCCAGCCGCAGGCGGAATCTTCGCCAGAGGCCCCGCCGTCGGCCAAATCGTCCCGCCGGGGGAGCGAGTAGACGCATGGACTCCCTCCGTATCCGCCAAAGTTTTCACGGGTTCTTTGAAGGGGCAGGGCACAGGCGGGTTCCGTCCGCCTCCCTGATCCCTCCCGGGGATGCCACGCTCCTCTTCACCAATGCCGGGATGGTGCCCTTCAAGGACGCATTTCTCGGTTCGGAGGCGCCGCCGGCTCCCCGGTGCGTCTCGGTCCAGCGGTGCGTGAGGGCCGGAGGCAAACACAACGATCTTGACCGTGTCGGCTTTACCCGGCGCCATCACACCTTCTTCGAGATGATGGGCAACTTCTCCTTCGGAGACTACTTCAAGAAAGAGGCGATCGCCTTTGCTTGGGAGTATCTCACGAAGACGGTGGGGCTCTCCCCCTCTGTGCTTTGGGTGACGGTCTTCACCGATGACGACGAGGCGGCCGCTCTCTGGAAAAGCGTCGCAGGCGTCGATCCCTCCCGCATCGTCCGCCTGGGGGAGAAGGACAACTTCTGGCAGATGGGAAACACCGGTCCCTGCGGACCGTGTTCGGAGATCTTGGTCGACCAGGGGCCGGCCTTTTCCTGCGGCCGCCCGACCTGCGCCGTCGGATGCGACTGCGACCGGTATCTCGAGATCTGGAATCTCGTCTTCATGCAGTACGACCGGAACGACGCGGGGGTGCTGACCCGTCTTCCGCGCCCTTCGATCGATACCGGGATGGGGCTCGAGCGCCTCGCCTCGGTGCTTCAGGGAGCCGAAAGCAACTTCGAGACCGACCTTTTTCTTCCTCTCATGGAGGCGATTGGCAAGAATACGCGGATCCCCTACGGACGGGGCAAGGGCGAGAAGGACTTCGCCTACCGGGTGATCGCCGACCATGTCCGGGCCAGCACCTTTCTGGTCTGGGAGGGGCTTGTTCCTTCCAACGAGGGGAGGGGGTATGTCCTTAGGCGTTTTATCCGAAGGGCGATGCAGTTCTCCCTCGATCTCGGCCTTCCTACCCCGTTCCTCCCGGACCTCTCCCGCCGCTTTTCCGAACTCATGGCCTCTCCCTACCCGGAGCTTTCTGCGGGGATGGACCGGGTGGTCTCCGTCCTGGCCTCGGAGGAGGAGCGTTTCATGAAGACGCTCGAGACCGGGCTTCCTCTCGTGCAGGAACTTGCCCAGGCCGCAAAGAAACGGGGGGAAGCCGTCTTGTCGGGGGAGGAGCTTTTCTGGCTTTACGATACCCACGGCATTCCCGTCGACGTTGTCATGGACTGGGCGGCCCCGCTCGGGGTTACCCTCGACACCGAAGGGTTCACGGCCCGCATGGGCGAGCAGAAAGAGCAGGGGCGGCGCTCCTGGACGGGAGGGAGGCCGACCTTTCCCGTGCCCGCCTCCCGACTCTCCGCGCCAGTTCTCTTCGAAGGGTACGAGCGGCTCGAGAGTTCGGGGCGCCTTCTCCTGCTTGTCTCTGGAGACCGGGAGATCCCTTCGGCCCGGGAAGGAGAGGAGATTTGGGCCGTGACCGACGTCTCTCCTTTCTATCCCGAAGGGGGAGGGCAGGTGGGAGACCGGGGCCGCCTTGTCGCTCCCGGGGGGGCGGTCGAGATCTCCGGTGCCTATCGTCCCTACCCCGGCTGGATCGCCCTTCGCGGAACGGTGACCACCGGAACGGTCTCCTCCGGAGAGACCGTCCGCCTCGAGGTCGACCGCTCCCTGAGAGCCGGCGCCCGTGTCCACCATACCGCGACGCATCTTCTGCACGCCGCTCTCCGGAAAGTTCTGGGGGCCCATGTAAGGCAGGCCGGCTCCCTTGTTCTCCCGGACCGTCTCCGCTTCGACTTCTCCCACGGAGAGCCCATTTCCGAAAGCAAACTCCGGGAGATCGAGGCAACGGTCAACCTCTGGATCGGCGAGGGGGCTCCGGTTGGAGTCTCGGAAAAGAGCAAGGCCGAAGCGCTTTCAGGAGGGGCCATGGCCTTCTTCGGCGAGAAGTACGGCGACCGGGTGAGGGTCGTGGAGATCCCCGGCATGTCGGTTGAGCTCTGTGGCGGGACCCATGCCGGCTCCACCTCCGAGATCGGCTCCTTCTTCATTCTCTCCGAGTCGGGGGTGGCGGCGGGGACCCGTCGGATCGAAGCGGTGGCGGGGGCTTCGGCTACGCGGACGGCCATCGAATGGCGCGAGGAGCTTCTCCGCATCCGGGAGGAACTCAAGGTGCCCTCGGGCCGGATCCTCGATAGGATCTCCGCAGACCGCTCCGAGCGGGAGTCGCTCGAGCGCGAGCTGGCAAGCCACAAGTCCCGGCTTTTCGATCTTGAGACGGAGACGCTTCTGGCCGACTCCTTCGAGGCAGGCGGGCTCCGGATTCTCGTGGCCGATATCGAATGCCGGGATCTGGCCGACCTGAGGCTTCGGATGGATATCCTGAAGGGGCGGATCCCCAAAGGGGCGGTGATCCTTGCCGGCCGCTCCGGAGGAGACCGGGTCCTTCTCCTCGGGTGGGCCTCCTCCGACCTGGAAAAACGCTTCCCCGTCAATGTCTGGGTGCGCACCATGGCCCAGACGCTGGGGGGGCGCGGAGGCGGCCGCCCGCTCTGGGCGGAGGGCGGAGGCTCTCCCCCGCCTTCCTGGCCGGACTTTCTTCGGGAGATTCGCTCTGCCATGCGCGATGCGGCCGAAAACGCCCAAGGCGGATCCTAGCGCCGTGGTCCGTCTGCCGGGAGCCCTTATGGGGCTCGACTGGGGGGGCCGCCGGGTCGGGGTCGCCCTGTCGGATCCCTCCCGGACTCTGGCCCGCCCCCTCGTCGTGCTCCGTCGCACCGGATCGGGGGAGATCCCCCTTTCGGAGGGGGAGGAGGTCGTGGCGGCTCTTTTGAATCTCGCCCTCCTCCATGAGGTCTCGGGGCTGGTCTTCGGCGTCCCCTATTACCATCTGAGCGGAGATCCGAACCCGCACGCCCCTCTTTTTCGTTTGGCCGGAGAGGCGCTCGCTTGCGCCCTCTCCCTTCCCGTTTTTTTTGTCGACGAAGGGCAGAGCTCGGAGGCGGCCCGGGAGATCCGGAATGCGTACGGAGGGAGCCGCAGACGGCGTGACCCCCTCGACCATCTGGCGGCGGCGACGCTCCTGCAGGGCGTTCTGGATTCCCGGGAAACCTTGGGAGATCCGGTCGGCTCCTGGGCGAACGGATCCGGGAGGGGACGATGAGGCTTTCTTCCGCCATGAGTCTTTTCAGGAAGGGGATGCTTGTCTTTCTGGGGGGCCTTCTTCTTTTTCTCCTTTGGTCGGCGGAGGCCTTCTTTGGCCGGAGCGATTTCTCCGGTCCCCCCTTTCTCCTGACCGTCTCCCACGGCACCCCCTTCCGGAACGTCGTCGGGGCCTTGGCCCGGCGGGGGGTGATTACAAAGCCGGAGACGGTGATCCTCTGGGGGGATCTCTTAGGGATCTCCCGGGCCATTCGCGAGGGCGACTACGAGATCTCGGGAGAGGATCGTCCCTTCCGGATCTTCTGGAATCTTGTCGAAGGTCAGCGCTACTACCGTCGTCTGACCGTTCCGGAAGGCTTCACCGTGGCCCAGGTGGCCGCCCGGATGGCACGCCTGGGCATCGGGACGATGGACCGGGATCTGTCGCTCATGAGCGACCCGGCCTTTATCGGCCGCCTTCGGGTTCCCTCGACCTCGCTTGAGGGCTACCTTTTTCCGAACACCTACTACTTTTCCCGGGGCACCTCACCCCGCGAGGTGCTGACGATGATGGTCTCGCGCTTCTGGCATGTCGTGACTCCTGCATGGCAACACCAGGCGTCCCTTCAGGGGCTCTCTCTCGCCCAGGCGGTGATCCTAGCATCGATCGTCCAGAAGGAGGCCGGGACGGCGAAGGACATGCCCTTGGTCGCCGGAGTCTTTCTCAACCGTCTTGCGAGCGGAATGAAGCTTCAGAGCGATCCCACGATCCTCTATGTGATGCCGGGCCATCACAGGCTTTCGGCGGCAGACCTCAAGATCGACTCCCCCTACAACACCTATCTGCGCAACGGTCTTCCCCCCACACCCATCTCCAATCCCGGGGCCGAAGCCCTGCATGCCGTGCTTTTTGCCGAAAAAGTTCCCTATTTCTACTTTGTCTCGGCGGGTCCGGGAACCCCCTCGATCTTTTCTCGGACGCTGGCAGATCACGACCGCGCCATCTCCCGGATCATGAAAAACAAGCGACGGGCCGCCCGTGAGGCGGCCCTCCGGGCAACGAAATAACCCAACACTCTTCAAGAAATGGAACGAACCGTTATGGATGATTCTCTTTTCGACGATGCGGCCTCTGCCGACGACTCCGACAGCTTCCCCCCGCGCTTCGACTCGACCCGGGTTGAGGCCCGGATCCTCTCCGGAGGGGGGCTTCCCCCCAGAAATCCTGCGGGTGCCCCCTTTTCGATGGTGGTTCCCCCCCCCAATATTACCGGGCGTCTTCATATGGGACACGCCCTTAACCTGACGATCCAGGACGTGGCGGCGCGCTATCGGCGGATGGCCGGGCAGGATGTGCTTTGGGTCCCCGGGGTGGACCATGCGGGGATCGCCGCACAAAATGTGGTCGAGAAAAAACTTCGCGCGGAGGGTGTCGACTTCAAGACGCTCGGACGGGAGGAGTTCGTCTCCCGGGTCTGGGCCTGGAAGGAGTCGATCGGCTCGGGAATCGGAGAGCAGATCCGGCGTCTTGGCGCCTCTCTTTCCTGGGATCACGAGAGGTTTACCATGGATCCGGGCTTCTCCCGTGCCGTTCGGGAGGTCTTTGTCCGTCTCTACGAGGACGGGGCGCTCTACCGGGCGGAGCGTATGATCCACTGGTGTCCCCGATGTCTGACGGCTCTTTCCGATGTGGAGGTGACCCATGTCGACAGGGAGGGGGAGCTTGTCTATGTGCGCTATCCCGATCATGGAGGCTCCGGGGAGAGTCTTGTCGTCGCCACGACGCGTCCCGAGACGATCGTGGCGGACTTGGCCCTGGCGGTCCATCCCGACGACTCCCGTTATGGGGGCTGGGTGGGGCGGAGCGTCCGTGTTCCCATGACCGACCGGATCATCCCGGTTGTCGCCGACACCGCCGTCGATCCGGCCTTCGGAACGGGGGTCCTGAAGATCACCCCGAGCCACTCGATGGTCGACTTCGAGATCGGGAGTCGTCATGGGCTTGGGACTCTCTCCGTCATGGAGGCCGACGGGATGATGAATGCCTTGGCCGGTCCCCTCTCGGGGCTTTCCCGGGAGAAGGCCCGAGAGCGTGCCCTCGAGGTGCTCGAATCGGACGAACATCTCGATCGCCGGGAGCCCTACTCGCTGGCGGCGGGAGTCTGCTACCGCTGCCAGACGGAGGTCGAGCCCAGGCTCTCCCTCCAATGGTTTGTCAAGATGGCTCCCCTGGCTGCCCGGGCGAGGCTTGCGGTCTCGGAAGGGGAGATCCGCTTCTTTCCCTCCTCCTGGCAGAAGACCTACTACGAGTGGATCGACAACATCCGCGACTGGTGCGTCTCGCGGCAGATCTGGTGGGGCCACCGTATCCCGGCTTGGAGCTGCAACGACTGCGGCCACCTGGCCGTCCTCAGGGAGGACCCAGCCGTCTGTCCCGCCTGCCTAAGCGCCTCCCTCGTCCGGGACCCCGACGTTCTCGACACATGGTTCTCCTCGGCGCTCTGGCCCTTTGCAACCCTTGGCTGGCCGGAGGAGACGCCGGATCTCGCCCGCTTCTACCCGACCTCCCTTCTCGTCACCGGCTTCGATATTCTCTTTTTCTGGGTGGCCCGGATGATCATGATGGGGCTCTACCTGACCGATCGCGTTCCCTTCCGGGACGTCTATATCCATGCCCTCGTTCGGGACGAGTTCGGTCAGAAGATGACGAAGAGCCGGGGGAATGTGGTCGACCCGCTCGAGCTCATGGAACGCTTCGGAACCGACGCCTTCCGGCTCTCGCTCGCACTTCTCGCTACACCGGGGCGCGACATCCGCCTCTCCATCGACCGGGTGGAGGCCTCGCGAAACTTTGTCTCGAAGCTCTGGAACGCCTTTCGCTTCATCTCCCGGACGGTACCTCGGGGAACTCCGCTTCTGTCCGATCCCGGGTCGGTCCGGGGAATTGCCAACCGGTGGATCCTTTCCGAGCTTGTCCGTACGGAGCGAGAGTACCGGGAGGCCATGGAGAACTATCGGGTCGACGAGGCGGCCCTTCTCGTCTACCGCTTTACCTGGAGCCTTTTCTGCGACTGGTATCTCGAGGCGGCGAAGACCGATGCCGACCGGGACCCCCAAAATCCTCTCCGACAGGAGACGATGTCGACTCTCCTGACGGTGGGGGCGGCCCTTCTCGACCTGGCGCACCCCTTCCTTCCCTTCGTCACGGAGGAGCTCTCCCGGATCTTCGGCTTCGACAATGCCTCGGTGGGTTCCTTCCCGGCACTGCTTGGCCTGCCGGTCCTTCCGGGAGAAGCTCCCGAGGCCTTCGAGCGGGTCCGGACCATGGTCGGCTCCGTCCGGCAGATCCGGACTGTCATGAAGATCCCTCCCACCCAGGAGATCCCGGCGGAACTGGTACTTTCCGACCCCAGTCTTTCTCCGGACGCGCTCTGGCCCTTTCTCCGACGCCTCGCCCGCGTTGTTCCCTCCTCCTCCCCCCTTGGAAAGGGACTGCGGGCCCCCTTTCGGGACGGACATCTGGTCCTTGATCTGGGGGACCTCGTCGATTTTGCCAAGGAGGCCGCCCGGCTCGACCGGGAGGTGGCGCGTGTCGAGGCCAAGATCGCGGAGGTCTCGGGACGCCTTTCCCGGGAGGACTTTGTCCGGAAGGCCCCCCCCGAGGTGGTCGAGAAGGATCGGGCCCTCGTTGTCTCGCTGGAAGAGGAGAAGGAGGGACTCCTCGCCGCCCGGGATCAGGTCCGGGACTTCCTGTCCGGAGGGGGGCGATGATCGAGGGGCTCCTCCCGTCGACGGTCGACCGGATCCTTGCGGGCTTCCTCGAGGAGGATCTCCCCGAGGGGGACCTGACGAGCCGACTCTTCTTCGGAACGCCTAAGACCAATCGCCCGATCGAGGCCGCCCTCGTCTCCGAGGAGGGCGGGGTCCTGGCCGGGGCCTTTCTGGTCTCGCGCCTCTTCGTTCTTCTCGGGGGAGCGGTGACGGTCGAGTGGTCCCGGGCCGAGGGGGAGTCCTTCGCGTCGGGGGAGACGCTGGCCGTTTTCAGGGGGCCCATCCTTGAGGTTCTTGCGGGAGAACGTCTCTCCCTCAACCTCCTCAAGCACCTCTCGGCCATCGCCACAACCACCCGGCGCTACGTCTCGGAGGTCGCAAGACTTCGTCCCCCCGGAATGAGGGATCTCCGGATCACCGAGACGCGAAAGACCCTTCCCGGCCTGCGACTTTTTCAAAAGCATGCCGTTCGACTCGGAGGCGGACACTCCCACCGTTCTTCGCTCTCATCCGGGATCCTGATCAAGGACAACCACCTCGTGGGTACGGGCGGTGTCGCCAAGGCCGTGGCCCTCGCGCGCCAGGGGGCGCCCCATCCCTATCGGATCGAGGTGGAGGCCGATACGCCGGAGCAGGCGCGGGAGGCGGTCCATGCCGGAGCCGACATCGTCCTTCTCGACAATATGTCCGCAGAGAGGATGGCGGAGCTTGTTCCCGAGCTCCGACGCCTCCGGGAGACGGTCGTTCTCGAGGCCTCGGGCGGTCTCACTCTCGACAAGGTCCGCCTTCTTGCGACAGTCGACCTCGATGTCTGCTCTGTGGGGGCGCTGACCCACTCTCCGGGGGACCTCTCTCTTCGACTGGACTTTCGCGGATGAGGGGGGCGTGAACGGGGACTTTCCGGGGGAGGGGCCCCCGCCCATTCGCCTCCGCCAGATCTCTCCCGATCCGCCCGTCTTCTTTGCCAGAGAGCTGACCTCGACCAACGAGGTTTTGCGGGAGAGGATCCTTGCGCAGGGGGCTCCCCCTTTTACCGCCCTTCTGTGCGGGAGCCAGACCCGGGGAAGGGGACGTCCCGGGAACGTCTGGACGAGCCTCCGGGGAGATCTTGCGATGAGCGTGTGGCTCCCGGTGGGGGCGGGATCCGGGACCCTGCCGCTTTCTCTCTATGTTACGGGAGCCTGTCTCGAGGCGCTCGACGGGATCTCCGGTGGAGCGATTCGCTGGAAATACCCAAACGACCTCGTCCTCGAGAAAATATCCCGGCCGGAGGGGGAACAGGGCCCGGGAAAGGTCGGCGGGATCCTGGTCGAACAGCTTCGAATCAATGGCGTCCTGCTCGGCCATATCGCGGGCATCGGACTCAATATGGCACGCGAGGGCTCCCGGGCGCTTTCCTCCTCCGCCCTCCCGCCTGCGGTTCTCCCGTCCTCTCCCTCCCTCACCCCCCTGTCGCTTTCCGTTCGTCTTGCAAAGAGCCTTCGCCGTCTCCTTGAAGAGGGGGAGGCGGTCCTCAGGGACCGCCTCGACCGCCATCTTCTCTGGAAGGGGCGCTGGGTCGTCTGCGCCCTCTCAGACGGGGAGACGGTGCCGGTCCTGGGACGGATCGCGGGGCTTGCCACAGACGGATCTCTCGAGGTCGAATCCCCTGGCGGCGGGATCCGGCTCCTGCCGCCCCATGTCAGAAGACTTCGTCTTCTCGAGGGAGGGGAGAAGGCCCTTGGCTAGACGGGACCCGTTCGGGGGGATCACGGCGGTGACGGTCAAGGTGGGGCTGTCGCGACTCTCCGTCGCCCTCCACGGCGCCTCGGGGATTGTGGCGATGAGGGCTTTGCCGACGCCCAAAAAGGAGAGGCCGGAGGAGGTTTCAGTCCTTCTTCCGGGGCTCTGGCCCGGACGGTTCCCGAAGAGGGTTCCGGGGGTCCTCGTCTCGGTCGTTCCCGACCTGACCCCGGTCCTTCTGAGCGAGTGGCAACGGATCTTTGGCTGCTCCCTGGACCTCTTCGAGGCATCGAGAGCCCCCTTCCCCATCGACTACCAGCCGGCCGCCTCTCTGGGGGCCGACCGGGCGGCGGCGGTCTGGGGGGCGCGCTTCCGACTTGGCGGCCGGCTCGGGGAGAGCTTCATGGTGGCCGACTTGGGAACCCACACGGTGACGACGGTCCTGTGCCGGGGGCGACTCGTCGGCGGGGCGATTCTTCCGGGAATTTCTCTCATGCAGGGGGCGGTCGGGGCCGGACGGGTTCTCACGGGGACGCCACTCGGAAGTTTGGGAGAGGGCCCGATCAGGACCGCGGATCTCAGGCGGGTCTCGGCACTGGGAAGGGGGACCCGGGAAGGGGTTCTGGCGGGAACGGTGCTGGGAACGGTGGCGGCGGTGGAAGGGCTCAGACAACGGGCGGAGAAGGAGTCGGGAACGCCCCTGCCACTTGTCCTGACGGGGGGGCTCGCACCCCTTCTCGCGCGTTTTTTCTCCGGAGCGCCCATAGTCTCCCGCCAGATTCTCCATCACGGAGCGAGGTGCTTCCTGCTCGGGTGAGCGTAGTCCTCCCGCGCGACGGCATGAACGGGCCGAACGATAAGGTAGAGAAGGGCGGTGACAAGGGTGAACCCCATGATGCTGAGGATTCCGAAGAGAAGCGGGATGACGGTGTCCATGGCAGACCTCCTTTCGAAGTTCTTTTCGGACAAGCGGGGAAAAAACTTGAGCGGGCTTTTCCAAAGGGGATCTCGATCCCCCGGAAAGCAAAATCGAAAGCGCCGCCGAGCTCTGGTGCGTGACGCGCAAAGCGAGACGAGGAGTTTTGAGAGAGTCTCCATCGAAGACCGACTTCTCTCAGGGAGGGGGCCGGTCTTCGGGGAGGGGGGGGAGAGCGACTTTTTCCCCGGCGTCCGTGCCGGTTCGGGCCGGTTCGAGCCGGTTAGAGAAAGGTATGATCCCCGTCAGGGTGGCCGCTTTGCGGACGGGATAGAATGGGCCGAGGTCTAAAAAACAGAGGAATGGATTCGGGGTCCCTTCGGTGATAAGATAGGGACGTCCGCCTCCTGCGGACGGCGATGGGGTTCGCCTAATCCCTTTTTTCGGGTGATGACTCCTACCATAGGTTGTCCTGGGGATGGTCCTGGCACATGTGGTGGGAGGGGTTCGTTCGCCCCCTGCCTTCCTCGATGTGCCCCGGCCTTTCCGAATGTCAACATGCTGATCCTGTCGGATCACGACTTGTCTGGCGGCTTCCGCGACGAGCGGTCTTTCTGTGCTCTGTTCGTGGCTGCTGGCCACGACTCCGAGGTTTTCTATGGCCGGTGACCCTCCGCTTCCTTCCTGGCGCTCTCCCAGGATCCTCCTGCCCCTTCTGGGGCTTTTGGCAACCCTTCTTTGGGGTCTCTTTCTTCTGGTCGACCGGGGGCGTTATGTCCGCTCGGTCGACTGCTACGTCCAGGGCAAGATCACCCTCGTCGCCACGCCCGTCGGCGGACGCCTCATCGCCCTCGGCGTCAACGAGGGCGACCGGGTGAAGATGGGGGAGGTCCTTGCGACGATCGACACGACAGGCGACCGCTACAACAGGAAGCACAACGTCTCGGCCAACCTCTCTCCCTACCGGACCCTGGCCCGCGATCTCGCCAGAAAGGTCCGGATCGCCCGGGAGGTGGCCGATGCCCGGGACCACTACCGCCGGGGGAAGGCGCTTCTGTCGAACCGCTTCATCTCGGCCCAGGATCTCGAGGATTTGGAGACGACCTACAAAAAGAAAGAGGAGGCCCTGGCGCAGGTCGAGCGGATGGTTGCGGCCGACCGGGAAGCGCTTGCCGTCTCGGAGGTTCACCCCCGAAACCGCACCGTCTTTGCCCCCCGCAAGGGGCAGATCATCCAGCGGCTCGTAACCCTTGGCGATGCGGTCACCCCGTCCCAGCCCCTTTTAAGCCTTGTCGATCCCCTGAGTCGCGAGGACATCTGGCTCGACGCCTATCTCCGGGAGACCCAGGTCTGGAAGGTCCATCCCGGCCAGAAAGTCCGCATCCGGGTCGACGCCTATCCGGGGGTACAGTTTTCGGGACATGTGCTCGAGTTCATCCCTGCGGCAAGCCAGGCGTTCTCGCGGCTTCCGCTCCAGAACGCCGCAGGAACCTTCGTCAAGGTCGTCCAGCGCATCCCCGTGCGCATCGTCTTCGACGATCTCCTGGGCCGGGCCCTCTATCCGGGGATGTCTGCCGAGGTGGCCATTGTCCGGAAGTCCTGAGTTGACCTCCCGGGCTCACCGGCTGCGGCGGGGATTCGGCCGGACCCTTGAAGGTGCGGGGAGGCTCGCCTTGGGTCTTCTGCTCACCCTTCCCGGGCTCTTTCCCGTCGCTTGGGCCGCCGAGGCCGCCCCAGTCGAGATCGACCGGGAGACGGCCGTCAAAACGGCCCTCTCGTCCCATCCCTTGGTCCGGATGGCCCTCGACCGGAGCCGGGCCGAGGACGAAGGGGTGGGCTCCGCCCTCTCCGACTACTACCCTCACCTGACGCTTTCTGTCGACCAGCTTTTTCTGAACACGGCCTTTGTCGGCGGGGTTTTCCCCGACTACCAGCCGATCGCTCCGGAGCTTCTGAACCCGACCCTGACCCAGGAGATCACCGACTTCGGCCGCCGGCACTATCGGGTCGCCGCCGCGAGGGAGCGACTTGAAAGCCGGAGACAGGAGCTTGCCGAGGCGCGTCTTTCGGTCTCCTACCGGGCGCGGGTCGCCTACGACCAGCTCGCCATGTTCGAGCATCTTCTCCGGGCGTCGAAAAAGAATGTGGAGGATGCCGCCCTGCATTATCGCCAGGCCGCCTTGCGGCTTGAGAGCGGCTTCGGGGTGGTGACCGACGTCACCATGGCGAGACTTCTCCTCGAAAAGACGAAGCTTGCGGAGATCCGGACGAAGAACGCCTGGCGCAAGGCCCAGGCCGACCTCGCCTATGCCATGGGTCGGGAATCGGGGTCCTTCAAGACCCGCAGAGAGGCCCTTCCCGAGCCTTCCCCGGTCGACCTTTCCTCGGCCATGGCCTATGCCATGGCCCACCGACCCCTTCTTCTGGCGGCCCGGGCCCGGGACAGGGAGGCCAGAAACCATGTCGACGAGGTCAAAACGCGAAACTTCCCCCATGTCTCGCTCTTTGCCCAAGGGTACCTGCTGTGGGGAGTGCCTGCGACCATCTCGGGGGCACCTCCCGGGACGGGGCTTTTCCTGCCGACCTTTCAGAGCGGGGTGGCCCTGACCATTCCGATATTCGTGGGGGGGGAGATCCATTACGAGACGGAGAAGGCGCGCATGGAGGCCCGGCGCGAGAGCGAGAAGACGAGGCTTGTCAGGATCCGGATTGCCCGGAATGTCCGAAAGCTCGTCTACGATGTCCAAACCCAGGAGGAGACTCTCCGTCTCGACCGGAGGCGTTACGATCATGCCCGGACCAATCTCGGGCTTGTTGAGCGGAGGTTTTCCCGGGGGCTTCTCGACGGGGTGACGGCGCTCGATGCCGAGACCCAGCTCATCACCAGTCGGGAGCGGCTTGTGGCCGACCGGTTCCGCCTCCAGATGATCGAAGACGGCCTCGACCGTGAGATCGGTCGATAACGCCTTTGCCGGAGGACTTTGAAGGCATGGGCGGCAAGCCGATCCCGTGGTTGGCAAGGCAAGACGATCGTCTGCCGGAAGGGTCACGTTCTGGACTTGGGCAGGTCAGATCGGCTGCCGAAGCTTCGGGCAAGTCTGTTCATGTCCTGGGCCTCCCATTGTTCGGGTGCGTTGTCAAAAGACTGTTAGGACGAGGATCGATGAGATGAGCAGAGCAGGGAACAACTTTAGTCGCATCACGCAGAAGCCCGATGTGATGGGCGGAAAAGCGTGCATCCGTGGAATGCGGGTCACTGTCGGCATGGTCGTGGGGCAAGTCGGAGCCGGACACAGCTTCGACGAGATTTTGGCGGACTATCCCTGCCTCGAACGCGAAGACGTTTTGCAGGCACTTCACTACGCCGCATGGCGAGCCAAAGAGCGCGAGGTTCCTCTGACCACAGCATGAAGCGGCTCGCGATATCAGTCTGACTCTGCACCGGATCGGTGTTTTTTGTGCTGCGGGGGCGCGAGCCGTGACCGGCTCAAATCCTTTGAGAGAAGACTCCGCCCGATCTCAGAAGTCATCGCCTTCGCTATGTTATTATGTTCGGAGTCGTCGCATACGGACTCGGAGGAGGAGCATCGTGGACAAAGACGGGGGGCTTGAGGAGATCCAGGGGATCCGGGAGTCCTTTGCGACCCTTGCACGCATGCACGGGGCGCTGACCTCCCTCAACGCTCTTGCCCGGCAGGATCTTCCCGAGGAAGAGTTTCTTGCCGGGACGATCTCCCTTCTTGTCGAGCGGGCAGGCTTTACCGCAGCGGGCTTCTACTTTGTCCAAGGGGAGACTCTTCGCCTCGGCGTCCACCATATCACCGACCCCGAAAACAAAAAAGACCGCCATCCCCTCTCCTTTTCGCTCGACCCTTCCTCTTTCGATGCCAGAACGGGAACGGTCCGCGTCTTCCGAAGCGGTGAATCCGTCTTTATCGACGATCTCGACTCGGTCTACCGCGCCGCAGGACTGGCCCGGCGAGCCGACGATTACGCCAGCATCTCCTTTCGGTCGTCGGGGATATGTCCGATTGCCCGGGGGGGACGCACCGTCGGAACCTTTAACGTCGTCTCCGACCGGACGGATTTCTTTACCCCCGAGATCCGGGAGCTGTTGATCGAGGCCTCGCGGATCGTCTCCTTCACCCTCGACCACATCGACTCCGAGTCCGCCCGCCGCGAGTCCGAGGCGTATTTTCGGACGCTCGTCGACGCCATTCCCGACGGGGTCTGGCTCAAGGACGGCCATGGTGCCTGGCGCATTGTCAATAAGGCCGGACTTGAGCTTTTCGGGCTTCTCGACCGGGCCGACTGGATCGGTAAGACCGAGGAGGAAATGTCCCGGATCAACCCTGCTTTCAGCAAGGCCCATCTGGGCTGTCTCTCGACCGACGAAGAGGCCTGGAGGTCTCGAACCGTCTCCGACGCCGTGGAGATCGTGACGGCTCCTGACGGCTCGGCCCATGTGATCGAGAGCCGGAAGATCCCGATCTTTGCCAAGGACGGCTCGCGCCAGAGCCTCGTGGTGATCGGCCGGGACGTGACGGAGCGCCTGATGGCGGAGGAGGAGCGCAATCTTTCCGAGAAGATCTTCGAGGCGAGCCCCTTTGCGATCTTCGTGGCCGACACCGCCCGAAGGATCGTCCGCGTCAATCCGGCCTTCTCCGCCATCACCGGGTACGAGCCGAAAGACGTGCTCGGCAAGCCCTCGCGGATGCTGGCCTCAGACGATGTCACCGACGACTTTTTCCGGGCGCTCTGGGAACGGGTCGATTCCCGCGGATCCTGGTCGGGAGAGTCCTGGTGCCGAAAGAAAACGGGAGAGGGCTACTGGGGGTGGTTCGACATCAACGTTATCGAGAAGGACGATGTCAAGACCGGCTATTTCGGTCTCTTCTCCGACATCACCCGACGAAAGGAGGACGAGGAGCGGATTGTCCACCAGGCGTTCCACGATCCCCTGACCGATCTTCCCAACCGGCGAAGCTTCATGATGCGCCTCGAGGAGGAGGTCGTCCGATCCGTCCGCGATCCCTCCCTCCGGTTTGCCGTGGGGATTCTCGATCTCGACGGCTTCAAGGAGGTGAACGACCGGTACGGGCATCCGGCGGGAGACGAGCTTCTCGTCCATGTCTCCCGGCGTCTCGAAAAGATGCGGCGCTCGACCGATACCCTCGCCCGCCTCGGAGGAGACGAGTTTGGTCTTCTGTTCTCCGGAATCGGCGAGGACGATGCCGTCTTCGACCGGATTATCGCTGCGCTGAGGGCTCCCGTGACGGTGTCCGGGGGGCCGGTCGCGATTTCGGGAAGTCTCGGCGTGACCTTATGTCCGCCGGACCGGGCCGACTCCGATCTTCTTCTCTCGCACGCCGATGCCGCGCTCTACGAGGTCAAAAAACGGGGGCGGAACGGCTGGGAGATTTTTTCTTCCGGAGGGTAGTCGGATTCTGACCGGAGGGCCTCTTCCTTGGGGGCTCCTCCCTGCCGAGGCGGGAGGGAGCTTTGCCTGCCGAAATCCCCTCCGGCCGTGTCCATTTTCTCCGGGAGCCTCCCTTTTCCATAGGCTCTTTGTCCGTGAGCTCCGGAACGGGACAAACCCTTCCCGCCTTTTCCAAAACGACTGTCCGTCTTGCCTTTTTCCCGCCGATCGGGTATGATCCGATCCATCGAATGATGGCTTTTTCAGGTTTTCTGCCGCACTCTTGGCTCCTGAAGGGAGTGGGCAGGTGTGTGTGTTTGTCGCAGACGAAAAGCGGGGACCGTCAGGACAGTCAGCGGCTGTCGGTTTCTGGCAGCTTCTGGCGGCTGAGGGTAGAAGGAGAGCCTTGTGCGGATACCAAAGAAGAGAAGAAAGGTCAGCATCATCGGGGCCGGCAACGTCGGTGCGACCACCGCCCAGAAGATCGTCGAGAACGGCTTGGCCGACGTCGTGCTCCTCGATATCCGCGACGGGGTCGCCCAAGGGAAGTCCCTCGACATTCTCGAGGCGGGTCCCCTCATGGGCTTCGATACGCGCATTACCGGGACGGGCCACTACGAGGAGATCGCCGACTCCTCGGTCGTCGTCGTAACGGCAGGTTTTTCAAGAAAGCCCGGCATGTCCCGCGACGACCTCCTGCACAAGAACGGGGAGATCATCCGCGACGTCGCGCTCAACATCCGGAAGTTCGCCCCCGACAGCATTATCATTCCCGTGACCAACCCGATGGATCTCATGGCCTACGTCCTTTGGCGGGTGACGGGCTTTCCGCGGGAGCGGGTGATCGGCATGGGGGGGGCTCTCGACAGCTCGCGATTCGCCTACTTTCTCTCCGAGGAGACCCGCACCTCCGTCTCGAACATCCATAGCCTCGTCATGGGCGGACATGGAGATCAGATGGTCCCCCTGCTCGACTTTTCCACCATCGCCGGAGTTCCGGTCCGGAAGATGGTCCCCCCCGACCGTCTTGAGGCGATCGTGCAGAGGACCCGCCACGGGGGGGCCGAGATTGTCCATCTCATGAAGGATTCTTCGGCCTACTTCGCTCCGGCGGCCGCGATCTATTCGATGATCGAGTCGATTCTTCACGACCGCCACCGGATCATCCCCTCCTCCGTCCTTCTCGAAGGGGAGTACGGGATCAGCGGTTCCTTCGTGGGAGTTCCCGTTCGCCTCGGAAACCAGGGGCTCGAGGAGGTCGTCGTTCTTCCTCTCTCTTCGGAGGAGTCGGGCCAGCTGGCGCATTCGGCGGGAGTGATCGCCGAAGGAATCTCCGCCCTTAAGAGGCTGTTCAACGATTTTTCCGAGTAGGCTCCTGTCCGGGGGGGCTCCCGGCTCTGCCGCCGGTGCGCGTCGCGGGGGGGGGGCATGCTGACCTTTCTTCGCAGGAAGTCGATTCTTGTGCTTCTCTCCCTCTTGCCCCTTCTCGGGGCCATCCTCCTCTTTGGATTCCTGGCCCGGCGGCACGTGGCGGACCGGGGGGCGGTTCCGACCGATCTCCATCCCCCGGAGAAACCGTCCGTCATCATCCGGAACTTCACTTACTCCCGCACGCTTCGCTCCCGGACGCGGTGGTTCGTGCGGGCCCGGGAGGCGACCGTGGGGCAGGGGCAGACCCGGACGACGCTCTCCGACCTCTCCGCCCACATCATCCTCTCGAGCACGCTCTCTCTCGATATCCGGAGCCAGGAAGGCACCATCGACCGGGCCGGCCATCAGTTTCTTGTTTCGGGACGGACCGTTCCCGTTTCGGCGAACTTCTCTACGGGCCTTCTCGTGGTGGCCCGACAATTGCATTACCACGACGCCTCCGATACCATCACAACGGAGGGCGATGTGACCCTCGTGGGTCGGGGGATTGTCATCCACGGGGTGGGGCTCGCCTCCGTCCCCAAGACCCAGTCCTTCACCGTCGAGAGGAATGTCCATGCGGTTTTTGCCGGATAGGGCGATGAGGCCGGGCAAAAGAGGCCGGGTTCTCCTTTGTGCCGGCGCACCCGTTATTCTGGGCGTCTTGCTTTTGTCTCCCATGTTTTCCTGGGGGGCGGAGACGCCTTCCGGAGGGGAGCACCGGGTCAAGGGGCCGGCACGCCGGAAGGCTCCCGCGGCGATGGTGGTGCGGGCCGACCATATGCTGGCGAGAAACATCGAAAACGAGATCACCTTTACGGGGCATGTGCATCTGGTCAAGGGGACCCTCCGCCTCACCTCCGACGACCTGATCGTCTATCTCCGGAAGGCGGGCAAGGGGAAGACCCTGATGGAGGAGACGGGCCAGGGCGGGTCCAGCCAGCGGGTCGAGACTATGGTGGCGACCGGCCACGTGATCATCCGGACGCCCCGTAGGACGGCGTATTCCGGGCGTGCCGTCTATGTCGAGGCGGCGCATCTTTTTGTGCTGACGAGGGAGCCCGTCGTGATCCAGAACGGAGACCGGATGAGCGGAGAGCGCATCACATTCTTTACGAGGCTGAACAAGAGCGTGGTTCAGGGCCATAGTCTCATGCTCCTCGACTCCGGCGGGAGAAAGGGCGCGAAGCCCTCTCGGGGGGCGGAGCCGGCCGTTTCGTCAGGGGCGTCGGGTGGCCATTGAGGCGATCGGTCTCATGAAGACCTACCACAAACGCCGGGTGGTGAACGGGGTGAACCTTCTCGTGAACCCCGGCGAGGTCGTGGGCCTTCTGGGGCCGAACGGGGCCGGGAAAACGACTTCCTTCTACATGATCGTGGGGCTTGTAAAGCCCGACGGGGGACGCATTCTGATGGGGGGAGAGGACATCTCCCGGATGCCCATGCACAAGAGGGCCCGGCTCGGGATCAGCTATCTTCCCCAGGAGTCCTCGATCTTCCGGAAGCTCTCGGTCTCCGACAACATCATGGCGGTGCTCGAGTTCATGGACCTGACGGCGGAGGAGCGGCAGAACCGCCTCGACACGCTCCTCTCCGAACTTAACGTGGGCCATCTTCGGACCAGCAAGGCCTATACTCTTTCCGGAGGGGAGCGTCGGCGGGTCGAGGTGGCGCGGGCTCTTGCGACGAAGCCCGAGTATATTCTCCTCGACGAGCCCTTCGCCGGGATCGACCCGATCGCCGTCATCGAGATACAGAAGATCATTGCCCAGCTGAAGGCGCGGGGGATCGGGGTCCTGATTACCGATCACAATGTGCGGGAGACGCTCGAGATCACCGACAGGGCTTACGTCATCAACCAGGGGCAGATCCTCGAGGAGGGCACGCCCCGTCAGATCGCCTCCTCGCCCCGGGTCAGGGAGTTTTACCTCGGTGAGAGGTTTCTCCTGAACCAGGATATGGTCCAGGGAGCCCCGTGAAGCAGCAGCTCGACCTCCGCCTGACCCAGAAGATGGTCATGACGCCTCAGCTTCAGCAGGCCATCAACCTCCTGATGCTGAACCGGCTTGACCTTGCCCAGGAGATGCAGGAGGCGGTGCTTGAAAACCCACTCCTCGAGATCCTGGAGGGAGATGACGAGGGCGATTGGTCACCGGGCGAGGAGGGAGAGGGGCCGGCTCCCACGATGGACGACCGGATGGAGGTGCAAGGGCCGGCTGCGGAGGAGGAGTCGTTGGTCGATCCTCTTGCGAACTGGGACTACTCCGTCGACGAGAGCCTCGACAACGAGTCGTACCAGCGGGAGGAGAGAACTCTCCGGGAGTCCGACGCCGGGGAGTTCTCCTACGAGAAGGTTCTCTCCCAGCCGACGAGCCTGTCCGACCATCTCGAATGGCAGCTCTCCTTCACCGACCTCTCCCCGCCGGAGCGGGAGGCGGCCTCCTACCTTGTCGGCAACATCGACGAGGACGGCTATCTGAGGCTCGAAGGCCGGGAGATCCCGAAGACCTCCGAAGGGTGCGACATCGAGCGCGTCATCCGGACGATCCAGGAGCTCGATCCTCCCGGCGTGGGGGCGCGCTCCCTTCAGGAGTGCCTGGAGATCCAGACCCGACTTTTGGGGCAGGGGGAGGCCCTTCCCGGACGGATCCTGGCACTTGCCTTTCCGGAGTTTCTGGAGATGGATGCCCGGGCCATCGCCAGAAAGACCAAGGCCCGTCCGGAGGATGTCGCGGAGGCCCTGCTCTTCATCCGGCAGCTCGAACCCAAGCCCGGACGTCCCTACTATCGGGAGAGCCCCTCGATCGTTGTTCCGGACCTCCGCTTCTACGAGGACGACGACGGAGAGATGCGGGTGGCGATCAGCGATCAGGGGCTTCCCCGTCTCCGCATCCAGCCCTCCTACAGGGCAATGCTCCGGGGCGCTCCGAAAAAAGACGAGCTTCGGGACTACCTCGAGGAGAAGATGCGGGCGGCCCAGTGGTTTCTGAAAAGCATCGACCAGAGGCGGCGGACGATCCTCCGGGTCGGAGAGAGTCTTCTTGTCCACCAGGCCGATTTTTTTCGGGAGGGCCCCCGGGGTCTCAAGCCTTTGGTCCTCCGGACGATCGCCCAGGAGCTGGGGCTTCACGAGTCGACAATCTCTCGCGTCACCAACCAGAAGTATGCCGAAACCCCCTTCGGCCTGGTCGAACTCAAGAGCTTCTTTTCGGGCGGGGTTCCCTCTGTGGGGGGGGGGAGCCATTCGGCGACCTCCGTTCGGGAACGGATCCGTCAGATGGTGCGCTCCGAGTCTCCGGAGGCCCCCCTGGCCGATCAGGAGATCATGAAGAAGCTTGCGGAAGCCGGGATCGTCATAGCCCGGAGAACGATTGCCAAATACCGGGCGGAGCTCGATATTCCGCCTGTCAGTCAACGCAGGAAAGGCGCTCGCGAGACGGGCGTCTTTTCCACATCTTAAACGGAGGAATCATGGAAATTGTCCTGACGGGTCGCCACATCGATTTGACCGATGCCATTCGCACGCAGGTCAACGAAAAGCTTCAGAGGGTCTCCCGGCTTGTGAGCGAGTCGGCCACGGCCGAGGTCGTGCTGGCGGTCGAAAAGTACCGCCAGAAGATCGAGATCACCCTGCATACCCACGGCAAGATGATCCATGCCGAATCGGTGACCTCGGATCTCTATGGATCCCTCGATCTGGTGGTCGACAAGCTCGAGCGCCAGATTCACCGCTTCAAGGAGAAGTTTATCTCGAACCGCACCAGCCAGCGCGCCGAGGATGTCCTTCCCCACCTCGAGTCAAGCCGTCCCTTCGCCCTGCCGTCGCTCGTCAAGACGAAGAAGTTCCCGGTGAAGAGCATGTCGCTCGAGGATGCCATCGTCCAGATGGAGCTCCTCGACAAGGACTTCTTTCTGTATCTCGAACCGGAAAGCTCTTCGATGCGCCTCCTCTACCGGCGCCGGGACGGCTCTCTGGGCCAGATCGAGCCGGTATAAGGCTGAAGGTCAAAGGGGAGAGGGGCGATCGGTGGGATTCTCGTTTCTTTTTGTGACGGGGCTCTCGGGGGCCGGAAAAAGCCAGTCCCTCCGCGTTCTGGAGGACCTGGGGTATTTCTGCGTCGACAACCTGCCGATCCCCCTCGTCCCTGCCTTTGCCGCCCTTTCCCGGGACCGGGAGGGGGAGCTTTCGAGACTTGCGATCGGTGTCGATATTCGGGAGCGCGGCTTTCTCAGGGAGTTTCGGGAGGGGTTCGCCCGTCTCAAGGCGGAGGGGCACTCCGTCGAGATTCTCTTTCTCGATGCGGCCGACGATATTCTTATGCGCCGTTTTTCCGAGACACGGCGCCCTCACCCGCTCTCGCTGTCGGCGGGACTTCCCCTGACCGAGGCGATTCGGGAGGAGCGCGCACGTCTTTCGACCCTCAAAAAGACGGCCGACCGGGTAGTCGACACGAGCCGCCTGTCGACGGCCGAGCTTCGAATCGTCCTGGGGAAGGCTTACGCAAGCCATGAGCCCGAGGAGGGACTCAGGGTCTATCTTCTCTCCTTCGGCTTCAAGTTCGGCCTTCCCATGGATGCGGACCTCGTCTTCGACGTCCGTTTCTTGCCGAACCCGAACTACGAGGAGGCGCTTGCTCCCCTGACGGGGCTCGATCCCCGAATATGGACCTTTCTTCTTTCCCGGGGTGCGGAGGAGGCGCTTGCGGAGTTCGCGGGCTTTCTGAAAAGGCTTTTGCCTCGCTATGCCGCCGAGCGTCGTTCGACGCTGACGATCGCCATCGGCTGTACCGGCGGCCGCCACCGCTCTGTGGCGATAGCGACGCATCTGGGAGAGATCGTGGCAAGCGAGGGCTATACTCTTCGCGTGGCCCACCGGGACATCGAAAAGGAAGAGTCCCGCTACAAAAAAACACAGCCCCCCCTCCCCGGGAGAGTGTCTCCGGAGGAGGGGGAAGGGGATCCCTGCGGTCCCGGCAAAGGACGATAACTGTGACGGATACGAGCAAATCGGGACGGATCGTCGGAGCGATCGCGCTCCTTCTTCTTCCGGCACTCTTTCTCTCTTCCTGTGCATCGGAGAAGAAAAAGGCGCCCAAGGTTTACGCCTACCAGCTTCCCTGGTCCGGGAGCACTCTGGTGCGCTCGACGGTCGTTCCCCTTCCCCCGGGCAAGGACTACGACGCCTCGGCCCGTCTTGCGGCCTATCTTGCGGCGCGCGCCCGGGTCCAGTCGCTCTATATTGCCGCCGTCCGGGCCCTTCCCCTGGTGGGGAAGACGACCGTGGGAGAGATCCTCGACAAAAAGCCGGCGGTGAAAAAGCGCGTCGAGACCTTTCTGACTCACGCCCGGATCCGGTCCGTCGCCTATCGTCCGGGGCAGGGGATCTATCTCGAAGAGGTCGCCTACCTAGGCTCCGACTTCCAGTCTCTCCTCGGGGTGACGCTTCATCTGGTCCCCCACAAGAAGAAGGTCAAGCGTGGGGCCAATACCGCCAAGGCAGGACAGGGCGGAGCCGGGGGAGGCATGCCGATGATGCCTATGATGCCTTGATGTGGACGGAGGGACGATGATCCGGTTTCTGACGGCAGGCGAGTCCCACGGGCCGGGGCTGACGGGTGTGATCGAGGGCCTTCCTGCGGGACTGGACCTCTCGGCCGAGAGCCTCTCCCGTGACATGGCAAGGCGACGGATGGGGTACGGCCGCGGAGGTCGAATGGCCCTCGAGACCGATGCTGTCCGCTTCGTCTCCGGCGTCCGGAAGGGACGGACGCTGGGCGGGCCGGTCACCGTCTGGATCGAGAACCGCGACTTCCGCAACTGGGAGAAAATCATGGGGGCGGAGCCCGGAGAGGAGCCTCAGTCGGGAGAGCCCGAGCGGGCGGTCTTCGTTCCCCGACCCGGACATGCCGACTTCGTGGGGGGGATCAAGTTCGGCCACCGCGACCTCAGAAACGTCCTCGAGCGCGCCAGCGCCCGGGAGACGGCCACCCGGGTGGCCTTGGGCGCCATCGCCCGGACCTATCTCGCCCTTTTTAAAGTGAGGATCGCCTCGGTGGTTCGCGCGATCGGTTCCGTCTCCTGGGACGGCCCCTCCGAGGAGCTTTGGGAGGACACCGAGACCCTCCAAAGCCGGACCCTCGCCTCCGAGGTCTTTTGCCCCGATCCCGAGACCAGCGCCCGCATGGTCGAGGAGATCCGGAACGCCAAGAAGGCCGGCGACTCGCTGGGCGGGGTCTTCGAGGTACGGGCACTGGGTCTTCCGGTGGGCCTCGGAAGCTATGTGCAGTGGGACCAGCGTCTCGACGGCAGGCTCGCCCAGGCCCTTTGCTCCATCCAGGCGATCAAGGGGGTGGAGTTCGGCCTGGGCTTTGCGGCCGCGGCACTTCCCGGCTCCAAAGTGCACGATCCCTTCCTCCCGGGGGGCGCGGGAGGGCCTCGCCGGCCCTCCAACGGCTCGGGGGGACTCGAAGGGGGGGTGACGAACGGACTTCCTCTGGTCGTTCGGGCGGCGATGAAGCCGATCGCGACCCTCTATACCCCCCTTCCCTCCGTCGACATCCGGACAGGGGAGACGCTTCCCGCCACGGTGGAGCGCTCCGACATCTGCGCCGTTCCCGCCGCCTCGGTGGTGGGGGAGGCGATGGTCTGTCTCATCCTGGCCCAGGCCTTTTCCGAAAAGGTGGGGGGGGATTCGGTGGAGGAGGTCCTCGCCCATTTTGGCGAGACGGAGCGTCTTTTCCGGGAGCGCGTCCGCCCGGGGGGGATCCGGTGAACCGTCTCTCGCGCTTCCTCCTTCTGGTGGGTCCCCGGGGTTCGGGAAAGACCACCCTGGGCCATGCGCTGGCTCGGGTCCTCGACGTTCCGGTCTACGACACCGACCGCATGGTGGAAGAGAGCGCCGGCGAGCCTCTCGCCCGGCTCTGGGAGCGGGAGGGGGAGACGGCCTTCCGGAGGTTCGAGTCCCGGGCCCTCGACTGCCTCTCCCGTCTTCCCCCGGGGGTCGTCTCCACCGGAGGGGGGATCGTTCTTTCCGCCGAGAATCGAGCCTCTCTTCGGCGCTTGGGATTTGTGCTCTATCTCCATGTGCCCGAGGAGCAGCTGGTGGCCCGTCTTTCCGCGAGCTCGGACCGCCGTCCGCGCCTTCGCGAAGGGATCCCCCTTGCCGACGAGATCCGACAGGTCAGCGCCGAGAGGGACCCCCTCTACCGGGAGGTCGCCGACCATACGCTCCCCTCCGGAGCTCTTTCCATTGCGCTCACGGTCGAGGAGATCCTTTCCGTTCTCAGACGGGTCTCTCCCCCGATCGGGGTGGTCGCATGAGGGAGCTCGCCGTCTCCTCCTTCGGAGGCGACTATCGTATCGTCATCGCTCCGGGCCTGACGTCGACTCTGGGAGAGAGGCTTTTTGAGATTTTTCCGGGACTTTCCCGCGTCGGGATCGTTTCGAATCCGGTCGTCTGGGGTTTCCACGGGGAGGAGATCCTCCGGACCCTTTCCCGATCGGGCATCGAGAGTCTCGTGGCCCTTCACCCGGACGGCGAGCCATTCAAGACCATGGACAGCGTTCTGGCCCTGCTCGACCGCTTCATCGAGGCGCGATGGGAGCGGCGGGATCCCCTTCTTGTCGTGGGGGGCGGGGTGACGGGCGACATGGGCGGGCTTGCCGCCGCTCTGCTCCTCCGGGGTGTGCCGCTCGTCCATCTTCCGACCTCTGTGGTGGCCCAGGTGGACTCGGCGATTGGCGGCAAGACGGGGGTGGACCACCCTCGGGGAAAGAACCTGATCGGGGTTTTCAATCCGCCCCGGGCCGTTCTCTCCGACCCGGAGATTCTCCGGACCCTTCCCCTCAGCCAGCGGAGGGCCGGGGTCGGGGAGATCCTCAAGTACGCCCTGATCGGAGACGGGGCCCTTCTCAATCTCCTGTCGGAGCGGATCGAGGAGCTTGTCGCCGACGCCTTCTCCTCCGAACTCTGGGAGGAGGTCATCGGTCTTTCGAGCGCCGACAAGGCCGGCATTGTCTCGCGCGACGAAAAGGAATCGGGGGAACGTATGCTCCTGAACTTCGGCCATACCTTTGGACATGCCCTCGAGGGGGCTCTGGGTTTTTCGGGGATGCTCCACGGGGAGGCGGTGGCGCTCGGCATGCTCTCGGCGGCAAGGATCTCCGAGTCTCTGGGCATTGCGGCTCCCGACACATTCGAGGGGATCCGGCGCCTTGTGGCGCGGGCGGGACTCCCCGTCTCATGGCCGGGAGAGATCACCTTCGACCGGATCGTCCCCTACCTCCTGCGCGACAAGAAGGCCCGCCGGGGGGTCGTCGCCCTGGTCCTTCCGGAGGAGCCCGGACGCGTCCGGATCGTCCGCGACTACGATCCCGACATTCTTTCCCGGGGGGTCTTCTCGTGACGCCGATCGGACAGCCTTCCCCCACATCCGCCGAGATGGCCCGGGAGCTCAAGCTTCTCAAGGGCCTTCTCCGCATCACCATCTCGGTCGACAGCCTCTCCGTTCTTCTCGACAACGCTGTCCGCCTTCTCCTTGAGATCCTTCCTGCCGACGGCGTCTTCGTCTATCTCCGGGAGGAGGATGCCCCGGTCCTGATTCTTCAGGCGACCTCCCGCTACCTTCCCGATCTCGTCGGCAAGTTCTCGATCCGCCTGGGCGAAGGACTGACCGGGTGGGTCGCCGCGGAGGAGAGCCCGGTCATCGTCTCATCCCGCGCGTACGACGATCCCCGGGCCAAGATCTTCCAGATGCTTCCCGAAGATCGATACGAGGCCTTCCTCTCCCTTCCTCTCCGGGCCAGGGACAGCCTCGTCGGGGTGATCAACCTCCATTTTCGGGAGAAGTTTTCCCCCAAAGACAGCGATATCGAGCTTCTGACCCTTCTCTCCCAGGAGATGGGGTTCATGATCCGGCACATCCAGCTCTTCGAGGAGGCTCAGAAGAAGGCCCGGCAAATCGAGGCTCTCTCCCAGGTCAGTCAATCGATCACCTCGAGCCGCTATCTCGAGGAGATCCTCCACCTCATCGTGACCGTCACCGCCGAGATGACGAACTCGACCCTTTGCTCGATCATGATCTACGATCCGGAGCGGGGGCTCGTCGTCCGGGCGACCCAGACCCTCTCCGACGACTACCGCAAGAGGGCCCCCCTGAAGGTGGGGGAAAGCATCGCGGGGGTCGTCTTCGGGGAGCGTCGGGCCATTGCGGTCGAGAATGTTTTGAAGGATCCGCGCTACACCTCCCGGGATCTGGCCAAGAAGGAGAATCTCGTCTCCATGCTCTCCGTTCCCATGATGATCAAGGACCGTGCCATCGGGGTGGTCAATGTCTATACAAGCCATCTGCACCACTTTACGAAGGATGAGGTCAAGGTCCTCCAGTCGGTCGCCAACCAGGCGGCCATCGCCTGGGAAAACACCGCCCTCTTCGAGCGGACCGTGGCCATGGAGGAGGCGCTGGAGAGCCGCAAGAGGATCGACCGCGCCAAGGGGATCCTCATGAAAAAACATCGAATCGCGGAGGAGGAGGCCTACCGTCTCCTCCAGAAGAAGAGCATGAACATGCGCAAATCGATGAGGGAGATCGCCGATGCCGTTCTCCTGGCCCATGACCTGAAGGTCGACTAGGCCTTTACAGTGCCCGGGCGGCTCCCCCCGGTGAGGGGACCCTCTTTTCAAGGAGTCAAGGATGGATAAGGGATTGATGACGGTCGGGGCAATTCTTGTCGGGGTCGGAGCTTTACTGGGACTTCTCCTGGCAGGATTCGAAATGGCCCGGAAGGAGTTTCCGAGGGCGCTGGGGTTTCTTCATCCGACATTGGCGATGGCAGGGCTTCTCATGCTGGTCGCCCGCTTCTTTATCCGGGGAGGGGGCCACTGGCTCGACATCGGCCTCCTCCTTCTCGTCGGGGCGGCGGTGGCGGGCCTTCTCCTTCTTGTCCGCGGATTCGGGGGAAGGGGGATGATCCGTTCTGTGACGCTTCTTCACGGAGTGATGGGTCTTCTGGGACTGGGGTTCGTTCTCTACGAGATCGCGCACCGGGCTTCGTGATGACGATCCCCAAAGAGGGAGTGGGCAAGGGTCCTGTGGGGATGTGGTCCTTTTTCGTATTGGACTCCTCGGCCTCTTGGGGGCGACGAAGGTTCGTCCGGTGCGTGCTCTTTGCCGGAGGGCTCCTTGCACTGAGCCTTGTCCTGTTCGGGCAAGGGGACTTGGTTCCCAAGGTTTTTGCCGCCCGGCTCCCGGAGGTCTATCCCGATCTTAAGGTCGATCCCGGAAGCCGCGGGTACGACTATCCGAAAGCCCAGGCCCAGGCGGACAGACTTCTCATGACCCTCCGCCATCTTTCGGGGTATGCCTGTCTCTCCCAAACCTACTACTCCTTGAAGAGGATCCGGGGAGAGAGGAGTTCGGGACCGCGCCCCGACGAGTCCTTCGACCTCGAGATCCGCTTTTCCCCTCTTTCGGTTGCGGTCAGAATGCGTTTTCCCCGAAAGGGGGCAACTGTCCGATACCGCTCCGTCGAGGGGGTCGCGGTGGTGCGTCCGTTCGGCTTTCTTCCCCTTTCTCTTTCGCTTTCCCCGAAAAGCTCCCTCATCACCTCGCGATTCGGCCACACCATCGACCATGCCGACTTTTTGAGCTACGACCGACGGATCCTTCGCCCGTCCTGCCTGACCCACTCCTGTCTTTATCTTGGATCGGGCCGTTTTGCCGGACGTCCGGTCGGGATCCTGGGGATCGCTCCCGACCAGCTCGAGGCGCGGCCGGTCTTTGGAAGAATGTGGCTGCTCCTCGACCGGGAGACTGCCTTTCCCCTCTCTGTGGCGACGGAAGGGCCCGACGGCCTCTTCTGGGAGCGCATCGACTACCTCCGCTGCCACCTTTACCCTGCAGGGGGGACCCCGGTTGCCTTGAAAAGGAAAAAAAAATAAACTATTCTTTAGGTGTCAGCCCTCATGGTCTGTTCTTGAGGGGGCGTCCCGCGAGGGATCCCCCGGAGGATCCTCTCTCTTGCAGACAGGACTTTTTGCCGATATCCGGCAGGGGGCGTCTCACGATCGTTCCCTTTTTTATGTGGGGCCTCGCATGCTGACTCTCGCCGCTTTCTGAGGATCTTTTTCCGTGCTCTTTAATGCCCGCCCCTTCTCCGGGGCTCTTTTTCCTTCCGTGCTCTCCCCCCAGAAAGATCTCGACGCCCTCTCCCAAATCGTGGGTCCTCACATTCTTCTGTTCCATGAGCGACGGGGGCTGGTCCTTTTCCCTCCGGTCACGGGAACGCTCTGGCCGGGCCTCGACTTCGGCAGGACTCTCGAGGACTTTCGTCTCTTTACAGAGGAAGGGGTGGTTCCGGCGGAGAGGCTCCACCTGGAAAAGTTCTGGAAGGATCTCCCCAAAGAAGAGGGGGTCTTGGCCGACAAGTTCGTCATCAAGACCGGTCGGATCCGCCAGGTGACCATGCTGGGCTTTTATGCGGTCCGGACCCTCTGGGGATGCCTTCTGATCGTCCTCCCCGGAGAGAATCCCCGGGAAATCGACGGGCGCCTCTCCGACTGCAAACGGGGGCTCGCCGCGCCCCTTCTTGGGGCTTTGAAGGCCACTGTCGAGGATTCGGATCGTGAGTCTCTCGTGGGAACCGTTCTCTCCTCCATGCCGGAAGAGTTCGCGTCGATGGCCGTTTTTGAACGGACCCTGCCAGGTTCCGTGGAGGAGATGCGATCAGGCTACCGCCTCGCCTATCGAACGCGCGGGGGGGAGTGGCAGCGCGACGCGGAGACATTGTCCGACTCCGTAGAAGGGGAGAGGAAGGATGTCCGGATGGGGGGGAGAATCGTCGACGGAGAGGTGGCGATCAGCTTCTCCGTCTACGTGGGCGGGGTCCGCTCCTTGGGGGCGCTTTCCCTTCCCGTTTCAAAGATTGAGGAGTCGGGGCTGTCGCGCCTCAACCTCTTCTTGCACGACGCCTCAGAGACTCTTTGTCGGAAGGCCCGGGAGACGGTCCTTCCCGAGTTCTCCTACTCCCGCCATCTCGGACGGGGAGGGTTCCGTCTCGAGGCGATCGAGGCGGTCGCCCGGGAGATCTCGCCAGAAAACTACCGGAAGATTCCCGTTTTGCCTCTCTGGTTCGGCACCGATCGCGATCCGGTGCCCCTTCTCAAAGCTCTCGACCATGCCCGCTATACGACGGACATCCTCTTTGTGGACGAAAGTCTCCGGTCCGGATGCCTTCTCCTGAAGAACGTGGGCCCGGACAAAGCCTCTTTCGTCCGGGAAAAGCTTCTTCGGGAGGGAACGGTCGCGATCGCTCCCCCCGAGTCTCTCGGAGAGTATCTCGACAACCGGTAGCCCAAGGCTACCGGTCTCTCTTTTCTTTCTTCCTTTCTCCCCCCTTCTTCCGGTTTTTTTCCATCGAGACGCCGATGACCGTCTTGAGATTGCCTCTGACATTGAAGTCGCCTGTGACCTCGAGCTCCCGGGGGGAGAGGAGCGCGACAAGATCGCGGTAGATCGTGTTGACGACCGCCTCGTGAGAGATCCGCCGGTCGCGGAAGGCATTCAGGTAGAGTTTGAGGGAACGGAGCTCCACAATGGTTTTCTCCGGAACGTAGTCGATGGCAATGGTCGCGAAGTCCGGATATCCCGAGCGGGGGCAGAGGCAGGTAAACTCCGGGTAGGAGAGATGGATCCCATAGGTCTGCTCCGTCTCCGGGTTCGGCCAGCCTTCAAGGCGATTTTCTTCGATGGCCCGGGTTCCGTAAGAGGGTTCTGGGGTGGGGGGGGAGGATTTTTTTCGTGGCGGCACGCGAGGATCCTTTCTTTTTTACGACAGGTACCGGGAGAAACGGGAAGGCCGAGCGATGTCACTCGATCTGTCAGGGTTGCGGACAGAGGGATAATGCCGATCAGAGCGCGGCTCAGTCATTGCCCATAGGGGGCTTCTTCTGAAAGGAGAGCTCCAGAAGAAACCGGTGAGACGGTGCGGGAGCGGCAAACGGAAACAACTGAGGGCAGGAACTGTCCGAAAAAGGCCCCCGTACGATCCCGACAAGACGCGAAGGCCCACACGCCTTCGTTCATCCACTCATCCAGTTGAGGAAAGGCGCTTTTGCAATTCTGCCCGCCACTGTGCTTGTTCGCGCTGAACCTCCTCATGAGACACCCAAACAGTTTCCGGATCGTCAGCCTCTTTTAGGCCGATCTCCACCTGCTCGCGGAACCAGCGGTCGTGTTCGGCTGCCGCGAAGGCCTTGCGCATGCGATCCGCCGCGTCGGGCCGCGATTCTCCGGGCAGGGAATCCGGCGGGCTGTGTTGTGTGGCATCCAGCAGGTCGATCTGCCCGATGTGTAACTCATCCTTGAGGTAATCCACGCAAGTGTCGAGACTGCGCCAAAGCCGGGGCCGGTCGGCGCGCTGGATGCCGAGGGGGCGCTCTTCCATGCCGTACTTGAGGACAACGGACCAGCCGCCGGGCTGGCCAATGATGGCCGCCCCGTGAATGGCGCGGGCTTCGACCAGGCGTTTGACCATGGCCGTATCGATGGTATGGGTGCCCATTGGGTAAACCTCCTGAAAACCACAGTTCAACAATAAGTTAATTTATAAGCAATACTGACAGTTTCTGCAAGAGGCCAGGGGAAGGGATTGATTTCCCTCCGGCCTGACACCTTTAACGTTAGGGCCTGTAATGCAAGAAAGTCTCCGGTAGAAACCTGTGAGTCAATGCATGCATCTCAAGATAGACCTGAGAACTTTATTGTTTTCAAGGCACTTACGGGTAACCGATAACAAAAATCGGAGCTCTTAAAGGGTTCTGGCCTTGCGTGACGGGGACGTCTCCTGGTGGACGGAGGCTCAGGGGGACTGTCCTCTCTGGGAAGATCGAGTCTCCGAGGCAAAAAAAATGAGAAAATGGCTCTGGCGAAAGGCTCGATAGGAAGCGATTGCGTGGTACTCCTCATGCCGAGGCGTTTGTTATTTTCGGGGACACTCTAAGTATTGACTTCATAAGAAACATTGAGATATATTTATTGAGGCTTATCATATGTGTCGGCGAAATTATATTTTTGTAATTTTTGCAATATTTTACCTCATAATCTCAACCATTATTCCCCGAGGGAACGGGTGTGAAGATCCCCTTTTTTTGGATCCTGCTGGCCGGGGGGGCCTTTTTTCTTGTGGCCCTTCTCCTTGTTCCGGGGGATGCGCAGTATGTTCGTCTCGCCATCGATGCGGGAGACTACGACTATGCCGAACGGCTTCTCGACATCCGGCTCAAGAAGCCCGCCCCCCCCGTCTGGGCTCTTCGGGATGCCGCCCGCGTGGCGGCCCTTCGGGGGTACCCCTCCCGGGCGGTCGGCTACCTCGAAGCCCTCCTTGAAGAAAGCCCCGGAGAGTACAACGACCGGCTCGAGCTCGCCCGCCTCTACCTGAACCTCTACGAGCCCAAAAAGGCCGCCCTCGAGCTCCACGAACTTCTCCGCACGGAAAAGCTTCCCGACCGCGACATGATGCGTCTGGCCCGCTCCTATGACATCCTGAATCTCCCGGGGGAGGCGCTGGCCATCCTGCACCGGATCGCCGACGAGCATCCCAAGGACATGAACTACTGGAAGGCGATCCTTGTCTACGACACCCAGACGGGCAATGCCGACGACATGGCCCGCACCCTCCGGACCCTGTCGCGGAACTTTCCCGACCGGATCGACTACCTTGTCATGCGTCTTTCCCTGGCCTCCCGCCGAGGGCGCGACAAGGAGGTCCTCCGCATGACCGAGCGTCTCAAGGCGCTGGGCGCAGGCATGGACCGGACGCTTCTTCCTGCGATGCGTTCCCTTTTCCGGATGAAGCGCCCCGTGGATGCCTTCATCCTTTACCGTTCCGCCCGGGAGGGCGTGGCCAAAGACTCCGTCATCGACTCCTCCGCCTGGTTGTTCTACAAGGCGGGCTACTTTGCCTTTGCTCTCTCCGCCTTCGAAGATCTCCTCAAGAGGCGTCCCGGGGACAAAAAGGTCTGGGAGGAGGCGGTCTGGCTTTCGGACAAGATGCACTGGTACTCCCGGACGCGGTTTCTGATGGAGGAGAGGCAGAAGATTCTTCCCCTGCCGGAGAGTCTCTTCCACCAGAGGATCCTCGATCTCGACGCCCGGTACGGACTTCTCGGCAGGAGCTCGGAGGATCTCCTCTCCTGGCTCGGTCGCCCCGGAGGGCCCGGGATCGACGACCTCCGGCTCGCCTGGCAGGCGGCGGAGGACGAAAACAAGCTGCCTCTGGCAGCGGCGCGTCTTCGGCAGGCGATGAACATCTTTCCCGACGACACGGCGGTCCGGGAGGCCCTGGTGCGTACCTATCGGGACATGGGAGACTATGGAGGAGCCGGCGCCTTCCTCTGGGCCCAGGGGCTTGAAAACGGGGAGAGACCCTTGCTTCGCCAGGCGCTCGCAAGCTTCCGGGAGGCCGACCTCCCAAAGGTCGAGAGAGGGATCCTCTTTCGTCTGGCCTCCTCCGACTCGCGGGAGAGCTTCAAGGACGACCAGTACGCCCTCTTTACCCTCTACGACGAGAGCGCGAAGCGGGGCGACGTCGAGCACCTTCTCAAGACCCTTCTGAGGTTCCCGGACCTGTCGGCCTCCATGAGCCTCGAGCTTGCCAGAATCATGATCTGGGGTCATCATGACAGGAGGGCTCGGGCGGCCATCGACCGGATCGCCCGGGCCTATCCGGCAAACCGGGCGATTCTCTTTTTGGCCTCGGACTGGTTTACGGGGGCCGACCGGCTCGATATCGCCATAGACTACGACAAGCGGCTCGTGGCCCTTCTCCCCTCCGATCCGCAGGGTCTGGCGCTTTTGATCCGGGATCGCCTCTGGGCGGGTCAGGACACGAAGGTCAGGACCTACTACCAGAGGCTTCTGGGGCTCGACCCCGACAATCTGGCGGCGCTGGCCTATCTGGGGGACCACGCCTACTATCACGGACACTTCCGCCGGGCGATCCGGCTCTACCGGCGCGCGGTCACCCACGGAGCGGCCGACTATGCCCTGGTCTACCGCCTGGGTTCGGCCTATCGGCAGGTCAAAAATCCCCGCATGGCGCGTCGGATGGATCATCTCGCCTGGACGCTTCTTGCGCCCAAACTTCCCTCTCTTTCTCCCGGAGACCCCCCTCCGGAGGGGAGGGGAGGGGGCACTCCGGAGAAGACGGGTCTCACTTTGGCGGGGGCGGCGGTTCTTGTCGACTTCAAGGGGGGGCGTCCCCCCCCGGCCCCCTCGGTCGACGACGAGACCCTGAGGCGGCGCCTGCTCTATGCGATCAAGATCATGCACGCGCTGGGACACGACCGCACGGCCTATCGGAGAACCATGGCCTTTCTTCGGCGCTTCCCCGACGACCGCGAAGGGCTCTACTGGGCCGCGCGCCTTCTGTGGAAGGAGAGAAAAGGCGGCAAGGCCCTGGCCTATCTCGACCGATGGCTCAGACTTCATCCGGAGTCGAAGGACTTTCTGGTCTTCCGCGCCGAGATCCTGACCGGGCTCGGGCGGCCGATCTCGGCTCAGCGACTTCTCTGGAAGCTCCACAAGCGGTATCCGGACGATCGCGTCGTCTGGACCGACCTGGTGGAGACCTACAAGAAAGAGGGGGATCTGGTCTCGACCCAGGCACTCGACTCCCATCTCTTCTCCCAGGGGGAGACCCAGGCGCCCCGCGTCTCTTCGGGGATCCTGAACCTCTACAACATGGGGGACTGGTCCCTGAAAAACCAGGACTTTGCCGTCTTCTATCCCGGAGGGGCGGCCTACAGCTTCGATACGAAGATCGAAACCCCCCTCTGGGGGTCCGCCAACTACTTTTCGGGCCGGACCGAGTATCTGGGCGGGGGGAGCGGGACGGGGATGGGCACCGCCGGCTACACCTATGCCGGGGTCCGGTGGACGCCCGCGCCCGGGTGGCAGGTGATGGGGGAGGGGGGCGACACCCAGCTTGCAGGAACCCCCGGCTTCTATCTCCACGGAACGGGGACGATGGGGAAGGTGACCGTGGATCTTCAGGGCTTCGACGACATGATCTGGGGGGACTTCGGGGAGTCGATCGCCCGGGCGGGTCTTCAGACGGGATATATGGCGAGCCTTTCCGTCGCCCCCTTCGACCGCCTCTCCTTCGAGGCGGAGTCCTGGCTCTTCGACTACACCCTCGACGGCCGGCAGCTTCCCTTCGGGGAGCTGCACAATACCCTGGGGATGCTCGATCTCGTTCTCGACACCGATCCCCAGATCGACTTCGTGGGGGGGTACGAGGACTGGACGATGATGGCCGCCTCCCCGGCCGTTTCGGCCCTGGTTCCGATCCTTGCGCGCCAGCAGTTTTTCTTCGGGGCGCTGGTCTACCAGGCCCGCATCCGAAACCGCCTGAATCTGAACATGCAGGCGGGCGGATACGAAGACATCTATTCCCATACTCCCGCCTACGAGGGAGGGATGGGGGTCTCCTACCGGGTCTCCCGGTCGGTCGAACTCTTCGCCAACGGCGACTACTTCAATCAATCCATCCTTTACAACGGGGCTTCCGAGGAAGCCGTCTGGGGGTTTTCCTTATGGTTCTGATGGCGCTCCGGATCCGCCGCTTCGGCGGACTGATCCTTGTCTGTCTTCTCCTTTCCGCCTGTGCCTCGCCGGGGGGATCCTCCGGGACTCTTCCGCCCGCTCCCAGGCCTCTTTCGGTCTTCGTCGTGCCCTTTTCGAACCTGACGACGACGCCGGACGCGGGCAAGTCCCTGACGACCCTTCTCTCCTCCACGCTCCTCCGCTACCGGGAGTTTCGCCTGGTGGCGCCGGAGACGTTGCCTTTCCCCCTTCCCCGAAACGTCTCCGCGACGAATATGAGCCTTTCGATGCGGGACCGCCTCAAGTCGGCAGGGATCGATGCGGTTCTCTCGGGGTCGGCGATCGAGTACACCTATCGCTCCGAGCTTGAAAGCGAGCCTGTGGTGGGAATGAACTGGACGATGACCGACCTCCGGAGCGGGAGGGTCCTGTGGGCCGCCTCGCTCTCCGGGGTCGGGAGCTGCTTTTTCGGGTGCAGTCGGACGCTGACCTCCCTGTCGAGCGACCTGATCGGCAAAGAGGTCGCGCGCTTTGTCGGACGATAGGATGTCTCCTTGAAAGGGCTTGAAAAACACCACAAGGGAAGGTTGCGGAGGGCGGTGGTGGGAGCTCTCGGGGGAGTGCTGCTCCTCTCCTCCTGCTTTTCTCCCTCCGTCTCCGTCCGGAAGGACTCGGGCGGCATGGCTCCCCCCTTCCGCTACGCCGTCTACTACGGGGATCGCGCCTCTCCCGCGCTTATGGCGGGACGGAACTGGGCGATCGTCTCCGACACCTATCCGCTTGCCAAAACCGGAGCCTCGCCGGGGGGGGAGCTTGAGGCCTCTCCCCTCTATATCGCCTACCTCTCGATCGGGGAGGTCGACAGTGACGGCCCCATCGCCCGGGCCCTGGCCCGCATCCCGGGCGGAGAGTCGGGGGTCTTTCTGGCGGAGAACGTCTTCTGGCACTCCCACGTGGCGGACATCCGCAAGGAGGTCTTTCGGAAGGCGCTCTACGACCGCATCGCCCGGGACCTCAGGAAGGGGTTCTCGGGGGTCTTTCTCGACACCCTCGACTCCCCGCTCGACTACGAAGAGCGCAACCCGGTCAAAGGCTCGGGGCTTCGCCGGGCGCTCGTCTCCTTCGTCGAGACCCTCCACGCCTCCTATCCCGGACTTGTGATCGTGGCCAACCGGGGATTTCCTGTCCTGCAAGAGCTTGCACCCTCCCTGTCAGGCGTTCTTTTCGAGGATTTCTGCACGCGCTATTCCGAGACGAAAAAGACCTATGTGCGTGTTTCGGAGCAGGAGCGATCGGACTTTCTCAAGACGGTCGACCGGGCCCGGGCGGCCAACCCCGCCCTTCGCCTTTTGGCCCTCGACTACGACGATCCGGATCGCCCCGCCGTCTCCCGCGGATGCGGGAAGATGGCACGCCTAAGAGGATTCTCCCACTATGTCTCCGACTGGCGGCTTCTTCGTCCGGTGGTCGTCCATGGGAGGAAGGAGGGGGGATGACGGCGCCCTGGAGATTCCGGCTCGCTCCTCTTTCTGCGTGGTGGCGGCGCACGCACCTGGCCCCCTACCTCGAGTCCCTGGGCGGGACCCTTTTCGTTGGCGCCTTCTTTGTCGCCGTCTACGGCAAGAGCTCCCTCATTTTTCCCGGCTTCCACCCCTTTCTTCCGATCGTCTTGCTGGTTGCCGGACGGTACGGCTTTGCTCCCGGGCTCTTTGCCGCGCTGGCCGGAACGGGGGGATACTACCTCGTGCTCCTCTGGCAGGACCACTTTGACACCCTGGTTCCGGGGGAGTTTTCCTTTCTCTGGCCTTCGGCCTTCCTGTTTTCGGGGATGGTGATGGGGGAGCTCCGGGATGGCGAGGGGCGCAAGTTCCAGGCGCTCACCGAGAAGTATCTCAAGGCGAAGGACTCTGCCGAGACCTCGGAGCTTGAGCTCGACATTTTGACCCGGGCGAAGCGGGAGCTCGAGCAGAGGATTTTTCTCGACCCCAATGCCGTGAGCGACATGTTCGACGTCTTCCGGTCGCTCGAGCGAGACGAGATCGACAGCATCCCCTCTTCGATCCTCTCTCTTTCCACGAGCTTCCTCGGCGCCGACTCCGTCGCCCTTTACGGCCGCCGGAAGGGGGTCTTCGTGCGAGAGCTCGAGGCGGGGCTCCTTCCGACGCCGCAGGAGGTTCCAGGGAACTACAGACCCTTCTCCCATGGCTACGAGAAGGGCGAGGCGGTGGCGCTTTCCTCCCACGGCATTCTTCCCGACGTCGAATTTCCGGAAGGCTCCCGCCCCATGAGCCCCTTGGGAGTCTATCCGGTGCGTTCCGGGGAGGACGAGGTGCGGTATCTTCTGGTCCTCTGGCATGCCCCCTTCGAAAAGCTCACTCCGGAGTTTTTCCAGCTTGCCTCGATGGTCGCCGACCGCGCCTCCTCGCGCCTCATGAACCTCCGCATTCAGAAGGAGACCCGGGAGAGCGTCTCCCAGGACGACTCGACGGGGTTTTTGCGGCCGGTCTTCTTCGCCCGGAGGACGGCGGAGGAGCTCGGGAAGTCCTTTCGCTATTTTGTGCCCCTCTCCTTTTTCGAAATCGTCTTTGTCTCTCCGCCGGAAGGATTTCTCGACCGTCCCGCCGCCCTCATGGCGATGCGGACCGTGGCCAAAAGGCTTCTTCGCGAGGTCGATCTCGTAGGGGTTCCCCCCGACATGTCGGCGGTCTGGTTCTGCCTGCCCCATACCGGTCGGGCCGGGACCAGAGTCGTCCTCTCCAAGCTCTTGGAATACTGGAAGACGGAGAGCGGCTCCTCCCAGATCCTCTCCGGGGTGGACCTCTCCTACCGGATGCTGGTTCTCGAATCGGACGACCGGGCGGCAAGCCTGAACACCTTTGCCGCCATGATGAAGCGGCTCGACGGTCTCTACGACTTTGATCCCGCAAACAATGTCTATGGCGGGCGAGGATTTGCGGAGCGCGTTCGGGCGAGGCTTCCCGAGAAGGGGGGGCTTCCGGGCCTCTTTCGCATGAGTTTTTCTGCGCCGTCTCTTGACGAGGTTCTTTTTTTGAAGAAGGATCTGGTCGCCCGGAAAAATCATGCCGGCCGATTTGCCCTCTCCCGGGAGGCCGAAATCGGAGTTCCGCTCACGGGAGCGGCTCTCTGGGTCTTTCTTCCCAATGCGACGGAGGAGGCCCTCGCGTCTCTTCTTTCCGCGGCCGAATCGTGCTGGGCCGAGGGGGATCTGCCGAAGCTCAAGCGGGGAGGGGCGACCTTCGAGAGCCTGGTCCTCGGCCATCCGTCCGCCCGGTCGAACGACCTTCTCGTGAGCCTCGAGGAGATGGGGCAGCGCGACGACGAGGTGCCCTTTCGTCCCCTTTCGGAGGGGGGAGAGCGGGAGTCCGGCGCGTCTCACTCGGAGAGTCGGGGCTCCGACGAGTCTTACCCGGAGAGTCGGGACTCCGACGAAAAGAACTCGGAGTCGGAGGCTCCCCTTCTTCGGGGTCCGGCGGGAATGAGGGTCCTCCCCGAGGAAGACGAGGGGGGAAGCGCAGGCGAAAGGGCGGAGCCGTCCTTCCGGGAGCAGGAAAAGGTTCTGACCCCCGCCCTGCCCATTCATGTTCCCGCCGGAGGAATCGGCCGGAGAGAGGGATCCGAGAGGGCGAAGACGGAGTCCGGCCGGGGGGGGCCTTTCCCGGAGGAGCTTCTCATGAAGGTCGAAAGCCTGATCCGGGAGCACGGGGCGGCCGGCATGACCCGCCGGGAGATCTCAAAAAACTCCCGGGGATTTGCGCGGCTGGGTCCGGAGAGCCAGGAGGCGCTTCTGGGAGTTTTGGCCTCGGAGCATCGCATCGTCATGGTCCGGGAGTCTCCGGGGCGGGGACGTCCCCGGGTCAGCTATGTTTCGGCCGGCGTCGCGGAGATGCGCGATGAAGGCTGAGTCGCCGCCGGTCGGCGGAAGAGGTCCGAGGCCGTCTTTGCTCCCCCTCTTCGCAGGGCGTCCGAGGCTTGGGGGCGCGTTTGTCCTCTTTTTCATGGGGGGCGGCACGGTCTTTTCGGGGCTGGCCCTCGCGGATCTTCTGCGGGGAGAGGGTCGGGGTTATGGAAGTCTTCTCGCGGCCCTTCTCGGTGGGGGGGTCTGGCTTTTTGGAGGGCTCTTTCTCTCGCCCGTTCTGCGTGCGGTCTATGCCGCCGTCCCTTTTCTTGTGCCTCTTGCCGGACCTCCGCTCTTTTTTTTGGCCTTTCTTGCCGTCCTCCTGTCCCGCAGGAGGGACTATCTGGCCGACGATCCGACGATCGAGATGATCTTCAACCCTCCGAAGCTCCGCACCAGGCGCAAGCTCTTCAGTCTGGAAGAGATCCTCGCCCACGACCGGAAGATCGTCTCCGCGGGGGATATCCTCCGGTGGGGGGACATCTCTCTCAAACAAGCCCTGATCGACCGGCTGGCCTCCCGCGAGGTGACGCCCCGGGCGATCCGGATTCTCCGGGGGGCCCGGAACGACCCGGACGACGAGGTCCGCCTTTTTGCCACGACCATCCTGACCCGGCTCGAGAAGAAATTCCAGGAGCAGACGCGGGCTCTTGGGGAGCGACCCGACCCCGTGACCCCGAACGCGACGCTCGGCCGCTCCTATCTCGAGTATGCCGAGTCGGGCCTAGTCGGCGACCGGTTGGCCAGAAGTCTCTTCCTCTCGGGCCTCTCCTGTTACAAGGCGGCCCTCTCCGCCGGGGAGCAGCTCTCCCGGGAGGAGCTTCTCCATGTGGCGAACGTCGCCGCCGCCCGTCAAAACAGGGAGGTCTTTCTTATGGCGCAAGAGCGGCTTGCGACCGGGGGCGACCCCCTCGACCTCAAACGGCTCGAGTGGGTCAATCTCTACGAGGCCGGCCGGTTCCGTGAGCTTCGGGAGGATATCTCCGGCTCCCGGGAGCTTTGGGGGGGACGGACGCTACCCGACTACATGACGGTCTGGCTGGGCACCTCCTCCGGGGGGAGCTCATGACGGAAAGAAATGAGGAAGGGGCCGATGTCTGCCTGATCCTCGAGGGCACCTATCCCTTCGTGACCGGCGGGGTCTCCTCCTGGACCCACCAGCTCATCACCCATCTTCCCGAGTTTCGGTTCCACCTCTACTGTCTGATCGCCGAGCGGGAGCCCGGACCCTGGCTCTTTCCGCGTCCGGACAACGTCTCCGGCATCACGACCCTCTCTCTGGGAGGAGGGTCGGAAGCCCTCGAGGCCGAAGGTCCGATGCTCTCCGTCGAGGCGGAAAAGACGCTCATCGATCTTCTGCGCCTCTTTCACCGCTCTCTTTTGTCCGGGGCGCCCGAGGCCTTCGGAGAGCTCTTTGCCCATCTCAGATCGACGGGGCTGACTCCGGAGCTTTTCCGGACGCTCTCCTCGGGCCGGCAGGCCTGGTCCTTGATCCAGGAGTTCTACGAGGCACAGTTCTCGCACGAGGCCTTCATCGACTTTTTCTGGATGTGGCGGACCACCCATCTCCCCCTCTTTGCGCTTCTGTCGGCGCCGCTTCCTCCGGCCCGGGTCTACCACTCCCTGGCCTCGGGCTACGCCGGGATGCTCGGGGTCATGGGGAAGCTCGCCTACGGCCGTCCGTTTGTCCTGACGGAACACGGGATCTACACCCGCGAGCGCAAGATCGAGATCGCGCTTGCCCAGTGGATCGGTCAAAGCCAGCAGGACGAGGCGACGGTACGCCCGATCCGTGAGACGATCAAGGGGTTCTGGATGCGGATCTTCGAGCAGCTGGGCCGGATCGTCTACCATTATTCCGATACGATCGTGACCCTCTTCGAGGGGAACAGGAGCATCCAGATCCGGGACGGGGCCGATCCGGAGCGGACCCGGGTGATCCCAAACGGAATCGCGATCGGAGAGCCGATCGCGCTCTCGACCCGCCTGCGGGAGCCGGGGGGGGAGCGCATCGTGGGCTTCATCGGGCGGGTCGTTCCCATCAAGGACGTCAAGACCTTCATTCAGGCGTGCCGTCTGGTGGCCGACCAGTATCCGGCGGTCCGGGTCCTGATCATGGGCCCCATGGACCAGGATCCCGAATACGCCAGGGAGTGCCAGAACCTCGTGGAGCTCCTCGAGCTTTCAAACCATGTGACCTTCACGGGTTCGGTGCGGGTCTCCGACGTTCTTCCGAGGCTCGACCTCCTGGTGTTGACCTCGCTCTCCGAGGCCCAGCCACTCGTCATCATGGAGGGTGCCGTCTATGAGGTTCCCACCGTGGCGACCCGCGTCGGGGCCTGCGACGAGCTCATCAACGGAAGACTGCGGGAGGACCGTCTCCTGGGGCCGGGGGGGATCGTCACGACGGTCGGCAACCCCGACGAAACGGCCCTCTCCATCCTCCGGCTCCTGCGCGACGAGGATCTCCGCCGGAGGATGGGGCGGGCGGCGAGGCTTCGGATGGAGAGGTTCTACCGGGAGGAGGCGGTCTTTTCCGCCTACCGGGAGATCTATCGGCGAGGGAGCCTCTAGTGGCCGGCATCGGGTTTGTCCTTCGGAAGCTCGCCTCCCGGGAGGACCTCTCCTCATTGGCGGGGGGCTTCATCCTCTCGGCCATCGTCGCCGCCGGACCCTGGCTTCTCACGACCATCGGGCTACTGGTGGTGAGCTATTCGAGCCTGGGCTATTTCACCCGGGTGCGGGACTATCTCCTTTTTCGGTCCCTTGTGACCTTCGCCTTCTTCGCCTCCCTCATGATGGTCTCCGTCCTTCAGCTTCCCGCCACCCGCTTCGTGGCCGACCGCTTCTTCGAGATGACCTTTACCGAGAACCGGTCGATCTACCTGACCTCAGGCGCCCTGGCCCTTCTCTTTGGCGTTCCTCTGTCTGCCCTCCTCGTTCTTCCCCTCCACCTGGGGGTTGCGGAGAGCCTCGGCTACTACGGACTTCTTGTCGTCCTGATATTCCTTTGGATCACAACATCTCTTGTTTCGACCCTTCACGACTACGGATCGGTGGGGGGGGCCTTTCTCATGGGCGTGGCCGCCTCCGTCGGGGGAACTCTCCTGGGGGCCCGCCACGGGGGGACGGCCGGGGCCCTCTTCGGCTATCTTCTGGGCGAAGGGGTGATCGTGGCGCTCCTCGGCGCAAGAATCTTCGTGGAGTTCCCCGGTCCGATCCGCTGGAACCGGACCTTCGTCTCCTTCCTGAAGCGTCGCACGCGTCTCATGCTTCTGGGCTTTGTCATGACGCTCGGCATCTGGGTCGACAAGATTCTCTTCTGGTACGGTCCCGGCTCGGAAAAAATCGTGGGGTACATCCACGTCAACCGGCTCTACGACATCGCCATGTTCTTCTCCCTGTTGACGGTCATCCCGACGCTTGCGCTCTTCGTTTTCTATTTCGAGACGGGCTTCTACGAACGATACCGCGGGGTCTTCGTCCTGCTCGAAGGTCGAAGGCCCCTCTCCGAGGTGCTCGAGGCCAAGGAGCAGATGGTCGCCTTCATCAAGAGGGGGCTCGGGTACATTCTGAAGATCCAGGGGGCGGTGACCTTCGTCGTGGTTTTGAACGGCCACGGGATCCTTTCCCTTTTTCACGCCGACCTCCTGGCCCTTCCCGTCTTCCGCATGGGGGCCCTGGGGGGGTTCTGCCAGGTGATTCTGACCATGGAGTTCACCTTGCTCCTCTACTTCAACCAGCAGAAGATGGTGAGCGCCCTGGCCTGGGTCCTCCTTCTGTCGAACGCCGGGCTGACCGTCCTTCTCTGGAGCGTGAGTCCCCGCCTCGAGGGAATGGGGTATCTGGTCGCCTGTCTTCTGTCGGCTGTCTACGGGTACTTTCTGGTCGACCGGGGGGTCTACGACTTCGAGTTCAGCGTCTTCATGAAGCCTCCGGACTATGCCAGTGTCGAGTCGCAGGAGGAGTCCTCCCCCAAAGAGAAGGAGGATCTCGTCCTTCCGGATACTCCTCCCGCCGCTGGGGCAAAAAAGGCGACCGTGGCCGGCCTTCTTTTTTTGGCGGCTCTCGCCTCCTGGGCCGCGCCCGCCCAGGCCCATGCCTCGGGCGGGGAAGGTCGAGCCTCTTCCGGAGGGTGGGAGAGGATCCATCGGAGCTGCTATGTCCTCTACTACGGGCCGGACAGGGAGTCGGACGACGCCAACAACTTCCGCGCTTACTGGGAGTTCCCTCTCAACTACCTGGGATTCGATGCGGTCTATCGAAAAATGACCCGGGGCTTCCCTGATCCGGCTACACTTTCCCGCTACCGGGCGGTCTTCCTTCAGATCGACCGGAACCCCTTGCCCGACTCCCTGGCTTTCTGGCGCTTTGTTTCGGGGCTTCTCGATCACCGGATCCCCTTTGCCATCTTGGAGGACTTTCCGGAAAGGAAAAAATCCGACCCGAACTACGAGGCGGCCGGAACCCTCCGGGACCGGGTCCTTCTGCGCATGGGGCTCAAGAAGGAAGGGGTCTGGGACACCAACCCCTTCGACCTCGACTACGGACACCGGGATCCTTCCCTGACGGGGTTCGAGTATCCGCTGCCGCTGACTCCCGTCGCCTTCCGGCCGCTGGTAAGCCTCTCTCCTGCCAACCGGATCTTTCTCGGGGTGAAGAGCCGCGAGTTCCGAAACGAGGGGCTCGAGAGCCCCTACGGGATGGTGGCCCCCTGGGGGGGGATGGTCTTCGACCCCTTCATGATCCGGTGGCCCTCCCTCGATGCCGAGCATACCCTCTGGTTTGTGAACCCGTTTCGTTTTCTCGAGACGATCCTCCATATTCGGGACTTCCCCCGGATGGATCTTACGACCTTAAATGGGGACCGCATCTTCTACAGCCAGGTTGACGGCGATGCCTTTGAGACTCTCTCCCACTACAAGCGGCGTCGGATGTCTTCCGAGGTGCTCTACCGGAAGATCTTCAAGCCCGTGTCGCTCCCGTTTACCGTTTCTGTGATCACAAGCCAGATCGATCCCCGCGTGCAGGGATCGTCGGGCCGCGTCTTCTGGGCGAGAAAGATCTTTGCCCTTCCCAATGTGGAGGCCGGATCCCACACCTTCAGCCATCCCTTCTACTGGGTCCCCACGAAGGATCAGAAGGACGAAGGGCCGACCCACATCGAAGTTCCCCATTACCATCTTAATTTCCGCACGGAGATCCGGGGATCCATCGACTATATCGACCGCCATCTTCTTCCTCCGGGGAAGAAGGTCCGGGTCCTTCAGTGGAGCGGTGACACGCGTCCGGGAGCCGATGCGCTAAAAGAGCTTGCCGGGACCGGGGTTTTAAATCTCAATGGCTCGGATACCCGGTTCGACGACAATGCTCCTTCCTATACCTTCGTCTTTCCCTACTTCAGGCGGGTGGGGCCCTATATTCAGTACTTCAACAGCGATGTGAACGACTACATCCTGACCAACGACTGGAAGGGGCCCTACTACGGCTATCTGAACGTCACGAAGACCTTTTTTCGGACCGACCGTCCCCGGCGCGTCGACCCCATCGATGTCTACTTCCATTTTTATGCCGGCCAGCGGGAATCGGCGCTGAACGCCCTCCGGCAGGTCCTCGACTGGGTCTCGACCCAGTCCATTGCCCCGCTCTATTCCTCCGAGTTCGTCGAGGTGGAAAAAGGGTATATCGGGGCCCGCATCGACGTGAAGCGACTGCCTGACAAGGAGGTCGGGAGGATCTACCGTGTTTCGAACTACGGGCGCGACACGACCGTGCGCTTCGACCATGCCGGCTCGGTCTATCCCGACCTTGCCCGTTCCCGGGGAGTGATCGGCTACCGGCATCGGGGGGGGAGTCTCTATCTCTATCTCGCGACGGGTCGACCGTCGGCACGTCTTGTCTTGACCCGGACGGCTCCGACGATCCCCTCTCTTTCGCGGGCCACAGGGGTTGTCTCCCTGTCGGGGGGGCTTTCGCGCAAGGGCTTTTCTTTCGTCTATAATGGATGGGGGAAGGGGGACCGGGTGGTCTTTCGGGGATTGTCGCCCTCGACCTCCTACAGGGTCAGGAACTCCGGGGAAAAGTCCGCGGGGGGGCGCACTGTCCGATCGGACGGGTCGGGACGGCTTGTCCTCAAAAAACTTCGTCCCGGGATCCCCTACGAAGTGTCGGCGGAATAGGGGCAAGAGCTTGTATTTAAACACTAAAAATGTCGGCGAATTTCGTCGTTCCGGAGGGGGATTCTCTGGACGAGACGGAGTCGGACTCCGACCCGGAGACGGGGGGACTACTGCCCCGCTTTCGGGTCGGGAATGAGGAGGTCAAAATGGAGGAAGACGTGAACAAATCAAAAAAATCGACGGCTGTGGCGGCGGCAAGAGCCCTGCTCGTTCTGGGGCTTCTCGGAACGGGCAGCGCCCTTTCGGCCTGCTCTCTCTTTGAGTCCTCCCCCCCCTTTACGAAGGCGGAAATGGCCCGGACAGACCGGGAGATCCTCTTCCGCGACGTGGACCACCACCTGAAGTCCATGGAGGGGCAGCGGGTGGTTCTCGGAGGCAAGATCATCTCGGTACGCCGCGGAACCCCTCTCTCCCTCATCTTTGTCCGGGAGTATCCCCTCAACCGGCGGTTTTTGCCGGAGACGGGACAGCAGTCCCGGGGAGACTTTGCCATCGAGACCGACATGCCTCTCCCTCACGACCGCTTCGTGGCGGACCACACGGTGGAGGTGATCGGGACGATCCGCGCACCCATGCGGGTGGCGATGGGAGCGTCCAGTACGAAGCGGATCCCGCTTGTCCGGGCGATCCATCTCCATGCCGAGGCCCCGCCGCCTCCGCCCGATCCGATGATGATGAATCCGGGATTCATGGATCCCGGCATGATGGATCCCTATATGATGGGACCCATGATGCCCATGATGTGGTAGGATCGGGGATTTTTTCGAGTGCCTCTTGAAATCCGAAGGCTCCGGTGGCAAGATATGAACGCTCCCGCCACTAAGCTAACGCTGGTGTGGGGGTTTCCGGTCTCGCGACCGAACGTTCCTCTTTCGCCGAGGATGCGCGAAGGCGTTTGGGCCTTTGCGTCTTATCGTCTTCTCCGGAGGCTTTGACGCAGGACTCCTGCCCTAGTTGCCCGCTTTGCGGGCACGCGCCTATCGGCACGTCGCATGGAAAACAGTATAGTGGGGTCGAGAAAGAAAAGCCAAAAATTGGTCCGTTTGCCCCCCTCTTGTCCTACGGACCAAGCAAGGGGAATGCGCGGACAGGAGTTCAGATATGGCTATTGTCACCCCCTTCCGGGTCCGCTACTCCGAGACCGATGCCCAGAAACGGGCCCATCACTCCCACTATCCTGTCTGGTTCGAGATGGGGCGGGCGGAGTATTGTCGCGGCATGGGCTTCGACTATCGGGCGATGGAGGAGGGGGGCATTTTTCTTGTGGTTGCCAAGCTCGAGTGCCGCTATACGGGCAGCCTCAAATACGACGATCTCGCATCCATCGAAACCCGTCTTGTCAGGGTCGGGCGCCGCATCCTCGAGTTTTCCTACCGCGTGACCGAGACCTCCTCCGGGGCGGTGGCGGCCCTGGGCTCCACGCTTCTCGTTCCGGTCGACGAGTCGGGGCGTGTGGTCTCTCTTCCGGAAGAGGTCCTGCAACTCCTGTCTCCCTGCGAAGAGGCGGCTCTTCCTCCTCCCCTTTCCGAACCTTCTCTCCTGCCAGGCGGATAGCTCAGTCGGTAGAGCGCAGCTCTTACACAGCTGTTGTCGCGGGTTCGATCCCCGCTCCGCCTACCATCCTATGGTTTTTTATCGTCCGACAACATCCAATAGAAAACAAGAAGCCATCGTAAAAAATGGATTTTTTTATGTCTTCCTGTCTTCTGTCGTCCGATAGTGTCCGTTGACAGCTGGTGGAATTGGGGGTATTTTTGGGGGTATCGTACCCACACCCGGAAGACGATACCCCCAAAATCGAAGGAAGTGACCGAAAAATGACGCTTACAGACACTGAAATCAGGAATGCGAGACCAAAAGACAAGCCATACAAGTTAACGGATGGACAAGGACTCTATCTCCTGGTTACTCCCAAAGGATCGAAACTCTGGCGGCTCAAATATCGGATTGGGGGTATCGAGAAGACCCTTTCTCTCGGAAAATACCCCCAAGTGAGTCTTAAGGAGACGCGAAACAAGGCATTTGAGGCCAAGCAAGGCCTCTCTTCGGGGATTGACCCCTCCCAGGCAAAAAAGGCGCAGAAGGCCAGCGATCTCGGGGTGGAATCCTTCGAGACGATCTCCCGGGAGTGGTTCGGGAAGTTTTCGGCGGGATGGGCTTCTGACCATGCGGAACGCGTCATCCGCCTCCTGGAGCGCGACGTGTTCCCCTGGCTCGGGGAGAAGATCATCAAGGAGATCACGGCTCCTGAATTGCTTGCAGTTCTCCGTCGGATCGAAGTGCGGGGGGCAGTCGATACGGCGCACCGCGCAAGACAGACGGCAGGGGCTGTCTTTCGGTATGCCGTCGCCACAGGAAGGGCCGAGCGCGATCCGTCCGGCGATCTTCGGGGAGCGATCCCCCCTGCGCGAGGCGGCCACATGGCGGCCATTACCGACCCCAAGAGACTTGGGGGGCTTCTCCGGGCCATTGATGCCTACGAGGGCGGCCTGATTGTCCGGTGTGCCCTCCGACTGGCTCCCTTGGTCTTCGTCCGTCCTGGGGAGCTCCGAAGGATGGAATGGGCAGAAGTCAGCGTCGAGCGGGGGGAGTGGGTCATCCCCGGCGAGAAGATGAAAATGCGGGAGCCCCATGTTGTCCCGCTCTCCAAGCAGGTGCTCGGAATCCTCGAAGAGATCCGGCCCTTCACCGGGGCAGGGCGGTACGTCTTCCCGAGCCCTACGTCCTCGAACCGGCCTCTGAGCGATATGGCGCTTCTCACCGCCCTTCGTCGAATGGGAATCGCGAAAGAGGAAATGACAATTCATGGATTCCGGGCCTCGGCCTCATCGCTTCTGAACGCCCAGGGCTGGCCGTCGGATGTGATCGAGCGACAACTGGCCCACGCAGAGCGAAACAAGGTGCGGGCGGCCTACAATCGGCACGATTACCTCCCGGAACGCCGAAAGATGATGCAGTCATGGGCGGATTACCTGGATGGGTTAAAGGCGGGTATGGAGGTGATCCCATTCCGAAGGGTTGCAGAATGACGAGAGGAAATCTTGGTTGCTATCCTCCCGACAGAGTGAGCGTGAAGAAGTTGAAAATATTATTATTAGCAAATATCTTATCCTAATTTTTGCGAGCGACCTCGTTACGGATACCATTCTCGGTCAAGCGACGGAGCGCTTGAGGATTGAAATAGAAAACATTCTTTGCCAGTTTGCAGATCCCGCTCCCGTAGATTGACTGTGTTCTCGCCTACCATTTCATGGAAAAGTATGGTGACCCCCAATGTCAAGACAGAAAATCGACTCAAATAAGGTGATGCTTGGTCAGTGGTTCTCTGGGAAAAAGATGTCATAAAGTTGATCTTGTTCCCCTTGGGAAGATCCCCTGGAGTGGTCCTCAGAGGTCTTGTCTTTTCGTTGTGACGCTCTTGGGGTCTCATGAAGTCTCCTGCCCCAAGGTGACCCGGCCTGTGTAAACATCCTCGGGGGTGTTGTAAGCCAGGGACTGATGGGGTCGCTCCTGGTTGTACCACCGGAA
>JAJYYA010000044.1 GCA_021801345.1 Nitrospirota bacterium | reverse complement strand
CCCGAGGCGACATGGCTCCAGGCGCGAGCCAAGGCTCCCGCCTGCTCTGGAGGAAAACCGGCGTCTTTGAGTTCTGTGGCCACGGCCAAGGTGTCGAATGTCATCATTTCTCCTTTCTTTGATTCTAAGAGATTCTTCCTCCCGATTTCAATATTTCCGTCAGATCCTTCGGCCCGGGAGGAGGGTTGTTTTCCTGGACAGGAGAGCAGGGGGGGAGTCTTCGGTGTGCCGAGAGTCGACGCTTGGTCCGGCCCCGATTTTTGCGGCCATTTCGAGAGGGGAAGGCAGATATCGAGAGTGTTATTTCCAGGTAGTGCCCGAAGAGATGCGGAGGAGATCTGATCAATGTGACAACTGGTGTCTGTGAGCGATCTCTCCCCCTGAAAATAGCATGTCGAATACGCTCCCTACGGGAGGGCCGTCGACTCCTTGCTGTGATCCTTGATGTTGAGCGGAACGATCAGCATGGGAAAGGATGTGAGCCTTCTTGCGATCTTTTCGGCCGTGGACTCCGATTGGGGGCGGAAGGCCGACTGGCCGAGAAGAACAAGGGCCGGCCGGATCTCCAGACATCGGGAGATAAAGTGGGCCTCCCATGACGAGGCAGATTCGCTCAGAAAGTCTCCTCCCAGCTCTCTGACGACTCTTGCCATGTCGGCTGAGTCGTTGCTTCCGTCCTCATCCTTGCTCCGGATCGAAAGGGCGACGAGCCTGAGGCGGAGCCTGTCGGCGAGTCGGGCTCCCCGGCGAACGAGAGCCAGGTCCTCCACTCTCTGGGAGACGCCGACGACGATGGCCCCTCCGCGGGCGGCCATGAATCCGGAAGGACCTCCCGGGGCGGCCGCCGAGGAAAACGCGAACTCCCGGAGTGCGGTCAGGTTTTTTGTCGTGAAAAAGTTCTCCAGGGACATCTCGACTTTTTCAGGCGGATAGACCTTTCCTTCGAGAAGCCTCTTTTGAAGCTCCTCCGGCGTGAGGTCGACGAGGACAAGGTCGTCGGCCATCGCCACGATCCTGTCCGGAACTGTCTCGCGAACGCGGATCCCGGTCTGAAGCTCGACGAGATCGTTCAAGCTCTCGATATGCTGGACGTTCAGGGTCGAATAGACGTCGATGCCCGAAGCAAGAAGGCGCAGGGTGTCCTGGTAGCGCTTCTTTGATGCGAAGCCGGGAGGGTTCGTGTGGGCGAGCTCGTCGACGAGGACGATCTCCGGGGAGGCGGCGAGGATCCCCTCGAGATCCATCTCCTCGAGCAAGAGGCCGCGGTAGGGGACTCTTTTTCGGGGGAATGCCGGAAGATCCTGGGACATCTCCTCCGTCTCGCGCCGCCCGTGGGTTTCGAGATACCCGACGAGGACCCGCCGGCCCTCCCTCTGTTTTTCCTTGGCCGTCTGGAGCATCCGGTAGGTCTTTCCGATGCCGGCGGCCGCTCCGAGAAAAAGGGTAAAGCGTCCCCGGGGGGCCCCCTGTGAGACGGTCGCATCCTCTCTCTCCGTTGTCTGCGGTACGAACTCCGGCGAAACGGCGTGGAGGGTCGGCACCAGATTGATCTCTACGTCGATGCGCGAGAAGTGGCGAAGGATCGAGCGGACCAAAGACTTTTCCCAGGGGTAGAGATCTCCCGCATGTCCCAGAACAAGTCGCGTTGTTCGCGTTCTCTGGACAAAACGCCAGAGGCTGAAGGCCAGATTCCGGGAACGCAGGAGGGAGAGCTTTCCCCCGGCCGCGATCGTCGCCTTCCGGAGCTCTTCCGGAAGGGTGGGCTCAGGAGAAAAAAGCCTTCCCCACAAGGGAATCTTTTCGAGGTGCAGGACAAGAAGCTCCCCTCCCAGACGACGGGCCATGGTGCTTCCGTACTCGAGAAGGATTCGGAAGGTTTCGGGATTCCCCGAAACGAGAACGGTGACTCTTTCGTACAGGCCTTTTTCTCCTCCCTGCCGAATGAGCTGGCGGTCGAGCAGTTTCCCTGCGAACTGAAGGGCGATCTCCCGAAGCCGGACCAGGTTCTGCTCCGAAAAGGCGTGAGAAAAAGCGAGAGAGCGCTCTTTTGCCGGAAAGACCCGACCCTCCCGTATGCGGGCGGCAAGTTCTGAGGGAGGAATATCGACGACGACCAGCTCGTCCGCCCGCCGGATGAACTCCACCGGGACAATCTCCCGGACAGGATGGCCGAGAACCTGAGCGCACGCCCCGGCAAGCTCCGAGATGTGGAGAGCGTTTACGGTCGTGACGACGCTGATGCCGAAGTCGAGGAGGGAGTCGATGACCTGCCAAGGCTCTGCCCCCTCCTCTTTCGCTCCCCGTGCCAGTTCGTCCACGAAAAGCGTCGTCGGTCGCCGGCTCCGGACCGCCTCGATATCCACCTCTGCAATAGGAACTCCTCCGCGCAATGTCGTCTTCGGGGGGATCCGTTCGAGTCCACTGGCAATCGCTTCGATCTCCGGTCGTTCCTTTTCTTCGAGCCACCCGATCGCCACATCGACTCCCCGGCTTTTCATGGCCAAAAGATCGAGCAGAGCCCTTCGGGTCTTGCCCGTTCCGGGAGCCCATCCCAGGTAGATCTTGAGGCGTCCCCGTCCCCACCGGAGGGGAGGCGGGGCGAAGAGGGAAGATTCCTTCTCCCTGATCGGGTTTTCTTCCAAAGTCACTCTCCTGTCCGTTCGATCCTTCCGTTTTATCAACGATATAGCGATATGGTAGACCGAAGAGGGCCCCTTTCCCTACTGGCCGAATGGCCATCGCGGAAAGGTCTTTCGGCCAATAGATCAAAGTGAGAAAGGCGTTGTATAACCGAACGGTCAACGCAATCGGGGCGACACAACTCGAGGGTCAAATGAAAAAAAACGATCAGATCCGTTCGGAAACCGTCATCGGCGCCGTCAGGCAGTCCTTTGTCATGCTCAATCCCGTGAAGCTCGCCAAAAATCCCGTCATGTTCATTGTGGAGGTCGGGAGCCTTCTGACCACCGTCCTGGCTGTGCGAGCCGCCGTCCTTCATACGGGGGAGGTTCTCTTTTCCTCCGTCATCTCTCTGTGGCTCTGGCTGACCCTTCTTTTTGCCAATTTCGCCGAGTCGCTGGCCGAACTCCAGGGGAAGGCCCAGGCCGAAAGCCTTCGGACGACGCGGGCGGAGACCTTCGCCCGCCTTGTCGTTGGAACCGACGTCCGGAGGGTCTCGGGCTCCTCCCTGAAAAAATGGGACAAGTTCTTGCTCTCGCCCGGCGAGATTGTTCCGACCGACGGAGAGATTATCGCGGGGGTTGCAAGCATCGACGAGTCGGCCATCACGGGGGAGTCGGCTCCGGTTATCCGTGAGGCGGGTGGCGACCGCTCGGGGGTGACGGGCGGGACGCGTGTTCTGGCCGGCGAGATCACGGTCGTCGTCGCCGCCAATCCCGGAGAGACCTTTCTCGACCGGATGATCGCCCTTGTGGAGGGGGCCACGCGGAAAAAGTCCCCGAACGAGATTGCCCTTTCCATCCTGCTCATCGGGCTTACGCTGATATTTCTTCTCGTCGTGGCGACTCTCCCTGCCTTTGCCTCCTATGCCAAGGTCGAAAGCGACCCGGTCGTTCTCATCGCCCTTCTGGTCTGCCTTATTCCCACGACGATCGCGGGGCTTCTTCCCGCCATCGGGATTGCCGGTATCGACAGGGCGTTTCGGGCCAATGTCGTTGCCAAGTCCGGAAAGGCGGTGGAGGTGGCCGGCGACATCGACCTCCTTCTTCTCGACAAGACCGGAACCATTACCTTCGGCAACCGGCAGGCCGTTCAACTCCTTCCCGCACAGGATGTCTCCAGGGAGGAGCTGGCCCGGGCCTGTCGACTCGCCTCGCTTCACGATCCGACCCCTGAGGGCAAAAGTACGCTGACTCTTGCGGAGTCCGAGGAGGGGCTTCGGGGGGAAGCCGGCCTTCCCGAGCGCCTTGAGCCTGTACCGTTTACGCCCGAGACCCGCATGAGCGGTGCCGACACATCGGACGGCGCGTATCGGAAGGGCTCGGAGGACGCCATCGAGAGCTACCTCGGGACGCCCCTTCCTCCCATTGTCCGGGAAGCGGTCTCCGGGATTGCCCAGTCGGGAGGAACCCCTCTTGTGGTTGTGCGGGATCGGAAGGTTCTCGGGGTCATCCACCTCAAGGACATCGTCAAGCCGGGCCTGACCGAGCGGTTCGAACGCCTCCGGCGGATGGGGGTCTCGACCGTCATGGTCACGGGCGACAACCCTCTCACGGCCCAGGCGATCGCCCGCGAAGCCGGAATCGACGACTTCTTCGCCAAGGCCCGGCCGGAGGACAAGATGGCCTTAATCAAAAAGGAGCAGGACAAGGGGCGGCTTGTGGCCATGAGCGGGGACGGGACCAACGACGCTCCGTCGCTGGCCCAGGCCGATGTGGCTCTGGCCATGAACTCCGGGACGCAGGCGGCCAAGGAGGCGGCCAACATGGTGGACCTCGACTCCGATCCCACCAAGATCATCGAGGTCGTCGAGATCGGAAAGCAGCTTCTCATCACCCGGGGTGCGCTGACGACCTTTTCCGTGGCCAACGATGTCGCAAAGTACTTTGCGATTCTCCCGGCCATGTTCGTGGCGAGCTTTCCCCAGCTCGGGGTGCTCAACATCATGAAGCTCTCGACCCCGGTCTCGGCGGTGACCTCGGCCATCATTTTCAACGCCCTGATTATTCCGGCCCTGATCCCTCTGGCTCTCAAGGGGGTCCGCTACCGTCCCGTGGGGGCGGCCGCCCTTCTTAGAAGAAATCTTCTCGTTTACGGGCTGGGGGGGATCCTTGTGCCGTTTTTGGGCATCAAGCTGATCGATATGGCGCTTACGTTCCTGCATTTTAGCTGAGGACCCGCGGCTTCGAGGCGGAGGACGAAAATCCATTCACGAAACGATAAGGACGATCGACCATGATGACAGTCTACCTTCTGGCGGGCCTGGGAGTCTTCGGACTCCTCGCCGCCTTTATCGCCGCCCTCGGGCGAATATAGGAGGGAGCCGTGACTCTCTGGATCTTCTTGGGACTTCTGACCGTTTTTCTTGTCATTTACCTTTTTTGGACACTCATAAACGCGGAGAGGCTCTGATATGACAGCCCATGACGTTACCCAGATCATTCTGGCCTTCCTGGCCGTCGGCGCGATGGCCCCCATCGTGGGGCGCTATCTTGCCTGGGTCTTCACAAGTCCCCGCATCGCCGTCGAACGCTGGATCTTCCGGGCGATCGGCTCCGACTGCGACCGGGAGATGGGGTGGCGCGAATACGCCACGACCCTCCTTGTCTCGAACGGGGTCTTTTTTGCGGCGGGATACCTCCTTCTGTGGGCCCAGGGACATCTTCCCTTGAATCCCCGTCATCTGGCCCCCCTGACTCCGGAGGTGACCTTTAACACGGCCGCCTCCTTCGTCACCAACACGAACTGGCAGGCCTATGCCGGAGAGGCTCAGCTGTCGAACTTTTCCCAGATGGTTCCCATCGTCTTCTTGATGTTTGTGGGAGCCAATACCGGGATCGCGGCTTTAGTCGCCATCCTCCGGGGATTTACCCGGGCGGGGGCCTCGACGGTCGGGAACTTCTGGGACGACTTTTTCCGCTTTTTCGTTCGGGCCTTTCTTCCCTCCTGCCTACTCCTGGGCCTTGTCCTGGTTTGGCAGGGATGCCCCCAGACACTCGCGACATCGGTGGTGGCGCACCCCCTGGAGGGCGGAACCCAGACGATTGTCATGGGTCCCGTCGCCTCCCTCGAATCCGTCAAGAACCTGGGGACGAACGGAGGGGGATTTTTTAACGCCAACGGAGCCCATCCTTACGAAAACCCGACTCCGTTTTCGAATATGCTCGAATTTCTTGCGATGATGGTCTTCACGTCCTCTCTTCCCTTTCTCTTCGGACGTCTGACCCGCAGACCCCGCCAGGGCTGGGCCCTCTTTGCCGTGATCATGGTTCTGTACGGGGGCGGACTGGCTGTGATCGAAAAATCTGAAAAGGCACCGAACCCCCTCCTTGCCGCGGCCAATGTTGCGCAGGCTTCGAGCTCCCTTCAGTCCGGAGGAAACACCGAAGGAAAGGAAGTCCGGTTCGGCATCACCCAGACGAGCCTCTTCACCAACACGACGATCGCCGCCACCACAGGGGCGGTAGACGCCGCCATCGACAGCATGTTGCCCTCGAGCCTTATGGTCACATTCTCCCACATGTGGCTAAACGAGGAGCCGGGCGGGAAGGGGGTAGGATTCGCAGGGCTTCTGAAGGAGGCGATTCTTGCGATCTTCCTGGCAGGGCTGATGGTCGGGCGAACTCCGGAGTTCCTGGGCAAGAAGCTCGAATCACGCGAGATCAAGCTTGCGGCCCTGGCCCTGATCGTGACGCCCCTTCTGGTTCTCGGTCTCACGGCCGTGGGTGTGACGACGACCGTCGGGACAAGCACGATCGACAATCCCGGCCCCCACGGATTCGAGGAGGTCCTCTATGCCTTCTCTTCCGGAAATGCCAACAACGGCTCGGCCATGGCCGGCCTTACGGTCTCCACACCGTTCTATGCCGACTCGATCGCTGTCGAGATGCTTCTGGCCCGTTACCTGCCTCTTCTTCCCCTTCTGGCATTGGCAGGATCCCTCGCCAGAAAAAGGACCCATCCGGAGACGGCAGGAACGCTTCCGACCGACACGCCTCTTTTTGTGGCACTTCTTTTGGGATTCATGCTGATGGTCGGGCTTTTGACCTTTTTCCCGGCACTGATGCTGGGGCCGATCTTGGAACAGCTCTCGCTTTTGCACGGGGTGTCGTTCTGATCCCTCAAAACGGGTCAGAACTCTCCATGGATACGAAGGAAGGGGCAGGGGCGGGTTTCCCCGCCTCAGCCAGAGTGACATAAAGAAAGGACATTATGAAGACCCTTGCGGTATCGCTTAGAGCCATGCTTCTTCTCGTGCTCGTCACCGGATTTGTCTATCCGATCGGCATGGATGTGATCGCTCACATTTTCTTTCCCCACCAGGCCGACGGATCCCTTATAAGGAAAAACGGCGTGGTGGTCGGCTCCGCCCTCATCGGGCAGCCCTTCACTCAACCCCGGTACTTCCATCCGCGACCGTCGGCCACGCCGGATCCCACCGGGTCAGGATCGGTTCCCTACGATGCCGCCTTCTCCTCGGCCTCGAACCTCGCTCCGACGAACGGGGCCCAGGTCAAGGCCGTCAGCTCGGCGGCAAAGGCCTATCGCGACGAAAACGGACTTCCTCCCACCCAGGCCGTTCCCGCGGATGCGGTCACCGCCTCGGGATCGGGGCTTGATCCCGACATCAGCCTGGCCAATGCCCTCCTTCAGGTGAACCGGGTGGCGCATGCGCGAAGCATGGAGCCGTCGGCGCTCAAACGCCTGGTGCTCTCCCATGTCGAAGGACCCCAGTGGGGACTGTTCGGCGAATCCCGGGTCAATGTTCTCAAGCTGAACCTGGCGCTCGACTCCCTTAAACCCTAGAAAATCTCACGTCGGCCCGCCCGGCCCCCTAAAGCTTCGGCTGGGCGTCTTGGCCGCGACCCCACACGAAAGGACCTTGTCCATGTCTCTCTCTTTAAAATCTTCGCTCTCGTCTTGCGCACAACTTGCGGCTGTCTCGGCCGTGACCGCTCTGCTTATCGTGGGCCCTGCCCCGGCTTTGCGGGCCTATGCCGACTCGCTCCCCCCGGCCGCCTCCTCCGCTCAGGCGCCCGCTTCCCCGGTCTCCTCCACCCAGACTCCGGCTCCCGCGGCCCCGGCGGCTCCCGCTCCTGCGGCGACCCCCGCGCCTCCGTCGGACCTTGTGCTCCCGGCCATGAACATCCACATGAAGGGGTTCGTGGACGTCTACGGGCAGTACAACCCGACAAGCTCGGGCTACTCCGACTTCCGGGCCTACGACTACGGGGCGAACTCCTTCA
>JAJYYA010000023.1 GCA_021801345.1 Nitrospirota bacterium | reverse complement strand
GAGGATCTTTTTGACCCTACCTAAAAAGAGATCCCGGGTCAAACTCGCCGGGAACGGACTTGGATCAGGTAAGGAGGGCTCTCCCTGTTTGAAAGTCGCCGGGGGAGCCGTTTCGGATCCGAATGCGGGATTGTCACCCGAGGGCGTTCTGATGTATAGTGAAGCGGTTTGATCTCCGGATCGATCTCCGGATCCATCCCGCGGGATCGACACACTCTTTGCATGATTGACTCAGGGGCAATGTCGGGGCGTGGCGCAGCCTGGTAGCGCACACCGTTCGGGACGGTGGGGTCGAAGGTTCAAATCCTTTCGCCCCGACCATTTTTCTTGTGTCGTCTTGGCAATCGTCGTCCCTCTCCCGAAGACCTTTCCTTTTCTGGCCTTTTCTGGCCTCTTCTGGCTCGCTTCCGGTTTTCCTGATCGTGCCGGAGAAGACCGGTCTCTCGCTCCGACACCCTCGTTACTCTCTTTAGTCCTTGGCCGACATTCGGGAAGAAGATCCGTCCCTTATTCAGGAGGAAAAGAGTGAAGGGAGCGTTGCACCTGTGAGCAGGATGATCGTTCGCTTCCGCGTCACCGGCCGGGTTCAGGGAGTCGGATATCGGGCCTTTGTCTTTGCGAAGGCGCGGGAGTTGGGGGTCGGAGGATGGGTGGCCAACTGCCCAGACGGCTCGGTCCGCGGCGTTGCGGAGGTTTTGTCGGAGAGCCTCTCCCTTTGGAGGGAGGCGCTCCTGTCGGGACCTCCCGGCGCCCGCGTAGAGACTCTCGAGAGTGAAGAGGGCGGGCCCATGGATCTTCCCCCGGCGGAGCGGACGGAGTTCAGAATCGAAAGGGACTGCCCGTGAACGAATCGTATCCTGACGAGACGGAATCTCTCGAGCCCTCCCGAGACCTCCCGCCGGAGGGCGTGGCGGGAGATGTCGGCTCGCTGGCCCTCTACCTCCGGACCCTTCGGGACTATCCTCTTCTCTCGGCCTCCGAAGAGGTCGATCTGGGGCGCCGCCTTGCCGCGGGAGACGCTTCGGCCCGGGAACGGATGATCCTCTCGAACCTTCGCCTCGTGGTCATGATCGCCAAACGCTATGCCGGAAGAGGGCTCCCCTTTCCCGACCTGATCGAAGAAGGAAATTTGGGCCTCATGAAGGCGGTGGACCGCTACGACCCCGAGAAAGGGTTCCGGTTCAGCACCTATGCCTCCTGGTGGATCCGGCAGTCCATCGAACGCGCGGTCATCAATCTGGGCCACATGATCCGACTTCCCGTCCACATGAGGGAGAAGGTCAACCGCTATCTTGCGGCGGTCGAACAGACGGTCGCTGCCGGGCTCGAGCCCGATCCCGGAGAGGCGGCCCGGAAGGCGGGCCTTTCGGTCGAAGACTTCGAGTCCCTCTCCCCCCTGATCGCATCGACCATCTCTCTCGATGCTCCGGTCGGAGAGATGGAGGAGAACACTCTCAAGGATGTGATCGGGGATCCCGATGCCGTCTCGCCGCTCGACGTGGTCTCCCGTCGGGAGGAGGGACAGGCGCTCGAAGAGGCGCTGGCCGTTCTTCGTCCCCGGGAGCGGGATGTTCTTTATCTGCGCTTCGGCCTCTCGGGAGAGGATCCCCTGACCCTTGAGGAGATTGGTCAACGTTTGGGAGTCACGCGGGAGAGGGTGCGCCAGATCGAGGCGGTCGCCCTTGCGAAGATGCGGGCCTACATCGACGACGCAAGGCCTTTTGCCTCTCCCCCGTCGCTCTTTCCCCCGACCCCGTCCGCCCCTCCCCACCGTCGGTAGGACAGGGCGCGGGGCACCCCCCATCCGGCCGTTTGCCGGCATAAGGAGACAGAGATGGATTTTGGAAACTATGTTCGCACCGTTCCCGACTTTCCCAAAAAGGGGATCCTTTTTTACGATCTCATGCCTCTCTTCGGCTCCCCTGAGGCCTTTCCCCGTCTGATCGAGCATCTGGCCGCCCCCTACCGGGGGCAGGGAATCGCCCATGTGGTGGGGATCGAGGCCCGCGGATTCATTCTGGCGGCTCCTGTCGCCTGTGCCCTGGGGGCGGGATTCGTTCCGGTTCGCAAGAAGGGAAAGCTTCCCGGGACGGTCCGGGAGCTCTCCTACGACCTCGAGTACGGGCAGGACACGATCGCGGTGCAGGAGGGGGCTCTCACCAAAGGGGAAAAGGTTCTCCTCATCGACGACCTTCTCGCAACGGGAGGCACGGCTCACGCGGCGATCGGCCTGCTCGAGGCGCTCGGCGCCCACATCGTGGAGTCGGTCTTCGTGACCGAGCTCGAGGGCCTCGGGGGCAGGAAGAGACTCGCCGGCCGGAAGATCCGTTCGATCCTCACCTATCAGGTCTCGGAGTGACACAGATGCTCACCTCTCCCCGTTTTTTTGTCGTTCACGTGATCTATCTCCGGCCTCTTTCGGAGGTCGAACCGCTGGTGGCTCCTCACAGGGAGCACCTCGATCGTTTGGTTTCCGACGGCCGCCTCCTCTTGTCGGGCCCGCTCGTTCCGCGGACGGGAGGGCTCCTCGTCATGCGGGGGCAGGACCGGACCGAGGTCGAGCGGGCTCTGGCGGAGGACCCCTATCACAAGGCGCAGGTGGCCCGCTTCGAGCTTTTGGAATTCTCTCCGGTCAAGTTCTGTGAAGAGCTCCGGGCTCTCTTCGGTCAAGGATAGCCCCATTCCTTTCCGGGGCCCTTCCGCGGCAAACCGCGTTCCGTGAAGCCGCCTCTTCCCGGCTTCGATGGCGTCGTGGGGGGGCTGCGCGGAAGCCTCCTGAGCCGGACCCTTGCCCAGGCTCCCTTCGTGGGCCTGCTCTCGGCCTATGCCATCAGCCAGTTCAGCGAGGGGATGACACAGACGGCCCTGACATGGATCGCCTTCCGGATCCGGCACGGCGACGTCTCCCTTGTGGGACGCATCGGCCTCATCCAGACGATCGTTCCCTTCCTTGTCCTGATCCCGGCCGGCCTCCTCATCGATCTGCTTCCCCGGCAGATTCTCCTTGCGGCGCTGAACCTCTTCAAAGGCGCAACCTACGCGCTCGTTCCCCTGCTCTCTCTCTTTGCCCCGATCGGGACCCTTCCCCTCATCGCCATCGTGGTGGCGACGGCCGTTCTCTCGGCCGGAGTGGGCCCCGCCTTCAACGCCTCCGTTCCCGAGTTCGTCCCCCGCGACCGGCTCGAACACGCCAACGGGTGGATCCAGATCGCCGGGCAGGGGGGCTATCTTCTGGGGCCGCTTGCCACGGCGGGGCTTCTTCTCCTTTTTCCGGCCCCGTGGCTGCTCGTTCTCTCCGGGGCGGGCTTTGCGATTTCGGCCTTCCTGTTTGCCCTCATCGTGCCCCCCCTTCCCGTTTCCCCGAGAGCGGAGAGCCAAACGCTGGGCCGGGGGCTTTCCGATCAGATCGAGGGGATGCAAAGGACCGCCCTTCTCCTCGTTCGGACCCCCCTTCTGATCTTTGCCACGCTTCTTCTCGTCCTTTTTGCCCTCTTCAACGCTCCCATGTCCCTGGTCTTCCCGCTTTTGTCCTCCCAGCTTTTCCACGCCCCCCCTTCCTTCTATGCCCTTCTCTCCGGCGCCTACTTTCTGGGTTCGTTTCTGGGAGGCGTTCTTCTTCTCGGCCGCAAGCTCCCGAGGCCCTTTCCCATGATTCTTTTCGGGATGCTCCTGGCCGGGCTCGCGTTTCTTCTTCTTCCCCGCCTTCCCCGGGAGTCGGCCGGGCTCTTCCTTCTCCTTGTTGCGGGCCTTGGCCTCTCCTGGGCCCAACCCCTCGTCCTGACCCGCATCCAGCAGGTCGTTCCCGGAGAGAGTCTGGGCCGATTCCTCAGTCTTGTCATGTCGCTCTTTCTCCTCTTTGCCGTGGGGGGGATCCGGGGGGGGACACTCTACCTCCACCATCATCCGGTCTCCTCCTTTCTGACTCTCGGGGGAACGCTTCTTCTGGGGGTGAGCCTCCTTCTGTTACCGTTGGTAACGCTTTTTCGTTCCCGGTTGTCCTGAGGGGATCCACTTTTTGGGGCGGGACTTTAAGGGGGCTTCCGCCGGACGGCCTTCGTTCCAGTCGGCATTCTCTGGCGCGATTCTTGCTAGGTTTTCTGTGGCGGGAAAGGCTCCGGAGAGAGGCTCCGGAAGGGTTTTTCCGCCCGCTGCCCGGCAAGCGCCGCCGGGTTGACCTTCGAGGAAGCCGTCCGATGTCCTTTTCCGTCCATCTCAAAGCCTCCCGGGAACTCCTCGTCGATCGCAACTTCGGACTTCTTCTTCTGGGTCAGCTGGTCAGCCAGCTGGGCGAGAATCTCAACAAGATCGCCCTTCTCTGGTTTGTCTATCTTTTTACAAAAAGTCCGGGCGCCCTGATTGTGGTGGGCGTGCTTCAGACTCTTCCCCCCATGCTGTTTTTCTGGGCCAACGGGGTCCTCCTCGACCGCTATCCCAAGCGGCGCACGATGATTGTTGTCGATGCTGTCCGGGGGGCTCTCGTTCTCGTCATTCCTGCCCTTTATCTCCTCCATGAGCTGACCCTTCCCCTCCTCTACCTCCTGGTCTTCCTCGTCGCCACCGCAAGCGGCATCTTCGGCCCCGCGCTCTACTCGGTCGTTCCGCTCATGGTGGAAGAGCCGCGCCGGGTTTCGGCCAATGCCCTCATGCAGACGACGGGACAGGTCGGGATGCTCGTGGGCCCGCTCCTCGGAGGGGTCCTGTCGGCCCTTTACAATCCGGTCTTTGTGATGGTCGTCAACGGGGCGACATTCCTCGTCTCCGCCCTTTTTCTTCTCTTCATTGCCATCCGGGAGATCCCCGACCCGGAAATCCCCCCGGTCTCCGGTCTTTCCGGAGTGCTCCTTGAGGTCGGCGAGGGGATCCGCTTCATCTTTTCACGGAACCCCCTCTTCTTCGGCCTCTTCGTGATCATGGCCCTCTATGGTCTGATCAGCGGTCCCGTTACGCTCCTGCTCCCGGTTCTCTCGAAGACGGTTCTTCACGCGGGGGCGACCGGATTCGGGATGCTTCTCTCGGCCTACGGGGTGGGGATGCTGCTCTCCTCCATTCTTCTGACGGTGCGTCCTCCCGAAAACCTTTTTCGCTGGATCGCGGGAGGGTTCCTCTCCGGAGGCTTCGTCATGCTTCTTCTGGCGGGGAGCTCCCGGACCGGGGTCGACCTTGTCTACATGCTTCTCTTCGGGATGGCGGTCTCGGTGGTCAACCCCCTGGCGCACACGCTGATGCAGAACCATGCGCCCTCCCGGATGCTCTCCCGGGTCCTCACCACGATGAGTCTGGGTTTTCTCGGGGGAGCCATTCTCGGAATGGTCGGCCTTCCGGGTCTCGTCAGGAGCCTGGGGATCCGTCCGGTTCTCGCCCTTCTGGGAGGGATCCTTGTTCTCTCCTTCGGGGCGGTCAACATGATTGAAGCCGGTTGCCGCAAGGGGGGATTCTGCCGGTCGGCAACCTCCTTCTTCTCCGCCCTTTTGGGCCTTTCTCCCGCCCGGGCAGGGTCCGGCCGGGAGATGTCGGTCAAAGGAGACAAGCTGTGAGAATCGCTCTGGTCTCGACTCCCTTCGTCAGCGTTCCTCCCAAAAAGTACGGGGGAACGGAGCTCTTCCTCTATCATCTTGCCGAGGGTCTCATCGACCGGGGCCACGAGGTCGTCCTGTTCGCCACCGGGGACTCCCGGACCCGGGCGATCCTCGAGTGCTCCTTTCCCGCGGCCCGGTGGCCGATCGTGGGTCGCGACGAGCACATCCACCTGGCCTTTGCCGCAAAGAGGATCCTCGAACGGGGGGATATCGATGTCGTTCACTGGCAGTCCCCGGTCTCCGTCCCCTATGCCTCGATCGCGGGCGTCCCGGCGGCGGTGACCCTCCACCACTCCCGGACGCTGGACTTTTCCGAGATCTACCGCCACTACCCGGAGAACCACTATGTCGCGATCAGCCACTCCCAAAGGATCCAGGAGGTCTTTCTGCCGCACTTTTCGGTGATCCATCATGGACTTGATCCGGGGGCCTATCCTCCTTCCTACGAGGCCGGCCGCTATGCCGCCTTTCTCGGGCGCCTCGCTCCGGAGAAGGGGCCGGACAGCGCCTGCCGCGCGGCGATCCGGGCCGGGATCCCCCTCCATGTGGGCGGGGCGGTGCATCCTTGCGACACGGGCTTCTACAACGAAACCCTTCGGGGGCTCATGACGCATCCGGAGGTCCACTGGCTGGGTCAAGTCGACCACCTCCAGAAGGTGGCCCTCCTGCAGGGGGCCCGTGCCCTCCTGGTTCCGATCCGCTGGGAGGAGCCCTTCGGTCTTGTGATGATCGAGGCGATGCTCTGCGGGACCCCGGTCATCGCCTTTCGGCGGGGGGCGGCGGTGGAGCTCGTGGAAGACGGGGTGACCGGCTATCAGGTCGACAGCGAGGCCGAGATGGCCGAGGTTCTGGCCGGGCCGGTCGCCGCCATCGACCGGGAGGCCTGTCGGGCACGGGCGGTCGAGCTCTATTCGACGAAGGTCATGGTCGACGCCTACGAACGGCTCTACCGCGAGATCTTGGAAAAAAGCGGAAAACCTCGCCCCCGCACGGCCATTGCCTCAAAGGCTCGCTCCGGGGCCGGGACCCTTCTGTCGGAGGCCCGCTGATGGCCGCGCCTCCTTCTGTCGTTCATGCCGGCATCCCGGAAACCCTCCGATCCTCGCCCGTGGCGGAGATTCGTGGGCCGGGCGACCTCGTCCATTTTTACCGCGAACTGGCCGGCTCGGCGCCTCTTCTCGTCGTGACCAACCGCGAGCCCGTCGTCTGGAAGGGAGAGGAGCATTTTGTCCTCCCTCCGGGGGGGGTGAGCCAGACGATCCACCGCCTTCTGTGCCAGGTCGGGGGGCGCTGGGTGGCCCTTCGGGATTCGGGCGGCCCCGATCTTCTTCGGATCCCCGGAGGGGCCGGTGATCCCGGCTACCGTCTCGACCGGCTGGAGGTGCCCCCCGCACTTCTCGACGGTCACTATGCGGGATTTTCCAACGGGGTCCTCTGGCCGTTCTTTCATGACGAGACGGACCGGATCGGAGACGCCTCGAATGTCCTTGGGGCCTACCGGGAGGTCAACCGCCGGGTGGCGGGGAAGGTGCTGGACTCTCTCCGGGACGCGTCTTCGGGGGGGATCCGGCCAAGAATGATCTGGGTTCACGACTATCAGCTGGCCCTGGTGGGCCAGGAGATGCGCCGGATGGGGGGGGCGCTGCCCCCTCTGGCCTTCTTCTGGCATATTCCCTGGAGTGCCCCTGCCGGAGGGGCTCCCCCCCCTCACTGGCTCTTTGAGGTCGTGACCGGGCTCCTCGCCTACGACCAGGTGGGCTTTCAGACCGAGCTCTACCGGGACCGCTTTCTCGATACGGTCTTTTCCCTCTACGGCTCCCGGGCCTCCTGGGACGGAGAGACTCTTTCGGTCTCGACGGCCTTCGGCCTCCGGCGCCTCCATCCGGGGGTCTTTCCCATCTCGGTCGATCCCGACCACTTCCGCATGATGGCCCGGGATCCGGCGGGGAGGATCCCGGCCTTTTCGCTTCTCTCCGACTGCGGGCTCGCTCCGGGAACACCCTCGGGAGGCTATCTGATCTCCGTTGACCGGATGGATTACTCCAAGGGCTTTCTCGAGAGACTCTCGCTTATGGAGGCGCTCTACGAAAACGATCCCTCCCTTGTGGGCCGCCTCGCCCTTCTTCAGATCGCTCCGCCGACCAGACTTTCGGTCGAGGCCTACCGCCGCTATGCCGAGGAGGTGGAGAGACGGTCCGAGGATCTCAACCGACGGTTCTCCCGGGGGGAGTGGCGGCCGGTGGTAACCCTCGCCCGATCCCTCGATCCCTCCCTTCTCTCCCCGCTCTATCGCCTCTCCCGGGGATGCCTCGTCACCGCGACCCGAGACGGCATGAATCTTGTGGCAAAGGAGTTTCTTGCGTCCCAGGACGGAGGCTCCGCCCCGCTTTTTCTGAGCCGGCATACGGGCACGGCGATGACGATGGAGGGGCTCTCGCTGATCGATCCCGCCGACCCTGCCCTTTCGGCCCGGATTGTCGCTCAGGGGCTCGCCATGGACCGCCGGATCCGGGAGAGTCGGAATCGCCAGGCGTTGGCCGATCTCCGGGAGCACAACGTCTACCGCTGGATGGCCGAGAATCTCGTTGGCCCTCTCTCCTCCACCCGAAACGAGGGAACGGCCCTCTTCGCCCGTCCGGCCTGATGGGCTCCCGACTCTCGTCCGAAAACCTCCTCTTCGACCCGACGGGGCAGGGGCGCTCTCCGGCCCTCTTTTTCGACTTCGACGGAACGCTTGTCCCGATCTCGTCTCGCCCTTCGGAGGTCCGGCTTTCCGAGGACCACGCCCGTCTTCTCTGTCGCCTTGCCGACCGTTTTCCGACCTTTGTCATCTCGGGCCGGGGGGAGGCCGACCTTCTCTCCCGCCTTCCGCCGGCCGACCTTGCCGGCATCTCGGGAGACCACGGGGCGGTGCGTCTTTTTGCGGGAGAGCGGCACCTCCACCCTTTGGCACAAAAAGCGGGCGCGCTTCTTCCGGAGTTTGCGTCCCGGGCAAAGGCCGTCCTGGAGGCCCTTCCCGGGGTCAAGGTCGAGCCCAAGGAGTTCAGCCTCTCTGTCCACTATCGTGCGGTGGACCCCTCGCGGGTCCCCGAGGCCTCGGCCCTTCTTTGGCAAATCTTCGGGGAGTTTTCGGGGAGGGAGATCTTCCGGATCTCGGAGGGGAAGATGGTCTGGGAGGTTCGCCCGGTCGGGGGCGTTACAAAAGAGGAAACGCTGGACTTTTTTCTCGTGGCGCTTGCCTCCCGGGCGGATCAAGACGGCGGGCCGGGATACTTTCCCGTCATGGCCGGAGACGACACCACCGATCTGGAGGCGGTCAACCGCGCCGTAACGCGAGGGGGGATCGGTCTCTGGATCGGAGATCCTCCTGCAGGGCTCGCCCCGGAGGCGAAAGTCCTCTCCTCGCCGGACGACCTCTGGGAGATCCTCGAGAGGCTTCTTGAGCGCCCGGCCGACGCTTTCGGGCCCCAGGACCCCTCCCGATAGTCCTCTTTTTCGAAAATCTGAAATCGGTCAATGGTGCGGTATTGGCTCACGGGTTCTTGGCTTAGCGGGGGAGAGTCCGTCATGCGAACGGGAAGGTCTTCTCGATGGAGCGCGTTCGGACAAGGGGAAGAATTCCGGATCGAGCGTTTGCTCTTGTGTCCATGGGCACTCTGGGGGAAGAGGGCGGGCGCGCTCCTCCGGAGACAAACGATCGGAGAAAAGACGCGAGACGCTTTTCCATGCCTCTTCCAGGGCGACTGGCAGTTTTGAGACGAGACCCGGAGAATCCCCGAGAATTTTTTCGATCTGCATACGGTGTTCTTTGAGAGTGAGCCTCCATCCCCGTTCGTTGCGATCTCTGACCTCGCTCTTTGAGCAGTGGAGCTTTGTCAGGTGGTCCAGCACGATTTCAAGCCGGTTTTCCAGTTCGCGAAACTCCCTTTTCCCCAAGCTTTCCACCTCCCCGGCCAGATTCTCAAGATCGATTTCCGAAACCCGTCCCTCTTCGAGAAGCCGAGCATTCTCCATCGCCCAGGAATAGTAGTCTTTTTCGTAGAGATCCTTGAGGCCTGTTGTCAGTAAAGCCATTTGTCCCCCTTCTTTAGCGTCCCTCACTATCTCCGTCCCTATATTCTAGCCCTTTCCCGGACGGGTGCATGCCTTCGAAAGGCCTCACCTGTTCTGATTGCCGTGCTCTCTTCCATCTCCCTCCTTGGGATGTGAAAGTTACGGATCATGGTCCATCGCCGATCCTTAACGCGTCGGAACGCTTGCGGGAGAGGGCAAGGGGCAGGGTTCGCGCCGGTCAGCCGCGTTTTTTCGGGTCTTCTTGCCTCGACAACCCCCCCTGTCGTATTGCCCCCCTCCTCCTTCGGGACGGACCGGGTCTCTTTTCATCCCGGGGAAGGTCCTCCTCCCGTCACCCCCTCCCGCCTGAGGGAGTCTTCGAGGGCGTCCTCCCAGCCTCGAAGGACAAGTCCGGCCTGGTGGGCCTTGGCGTTCGAAAGAACGGAGTAGGGGGAACGGGGGGCCGGCGGGCGGTACTCCTTCAGGGAGACCGGGGAGAGGGAGGCCTCGATGCCCGCAAGTTCGAAGATCCGCCGGGCGAAGTCGTACCAGGTGACGCTGCCGGCGTTTGTCAGGTGGTAGAGGCCGGGGGCGGGCGGGTCGAGGATCATCGTCCAAAGGACCTCCGCCAGATCCCAGGTTGCGGTGGGGCCGACATGGCAGTCATCGATGACCCGGAGAGGGCGCCCCGCCCGGGCGGCTCCCAGCATCGTCGTCACGAAATTCCCCCCTTTCTGGCCCGAACCCCGGCCCCCATAGAGGCCGCAGGTCCGCACGACGGTGGCCCGCTCCCAGGCGGCTAAGACCAGGCGCTCTCCCGTCGCCTTCGAAAGCCCGTAGACGGAGAGGGGCCGGGGACAGGACTCCTCCGTATAGGGGATCTGCTCCTCCTCGTTGATCCCTCCGCTCATGACATAGTCGGTCGAAAAATGGAGAAGGGCTGTTTTGGCATCCCGACAGGCCAGAGCCAGAGCCCGGGGAAGGAAGGCGTTCATCTCGAAGCACTCCCGGAGCTCCGTCTCCGCCCTGTCGACGGCGTTATAGGCGCTCGTGTTGACGACGAGGTCGAAGCGCGCCTCGCGAATCCTGTCCATGGCGCGGGGGTCTGTCAGATCGAAGTCCGGCCGGTCGAGGGGGACAACCTCAATTTTTCGCGATCCCCCGACGGGGGTCCGGGAGAGAAGGTCCGAGCCCAACTGGCCTCGGGAGCCGATAAGACCTAGGCGAAGAGACGACGGCATGGAGATCCTTTCCTGCGAAGGAGTGGCCGATACGGGCGGGTGTCCGTGGAGATCCGGGGCGCAATCTGTCATAATGTCTGTGTCGGAAGAGATCCCGGGGGTCCGCCAAATTGTCGCAGATATGGGCGGACCGACCGGACTGTCTGGTATCTTAGCACAAGATCGAAAAGGCTCCTGAGCTCTTCCCCGGTCAAAGGGGGGGCGGTGCCCATTAACGATGAAAGGGTGTTCATGCGCTATCTTGTCACAGGGGGGGCCGGCTTTATCGGATCCAATCTTGTCGCCCGCCTCGAGGCCGAGGGCCACGAGGTCACGGTGATCGACGATCTTTCCTCGGGCCACTTCAAGAACCTGATCGGCTTTCGCGGGGACTTTTATGCCGAGGATCTGTCAGGGATGGACCTCGTCTCCGTCTTCTCCGGACGCCCTTCCTTCGATGCGGTCTTCCACCAGGCCTCCATCACGGACACTACCGTCATGGACCAACGGCTCATGATGCATAAAAATGTCGAAGGGTTCCACCGGGTGATAGACTATGCCCTGCGCCATACCATTCCGGTGGTCTATGCCTCCTCCGCCGGCGTCTACGGCGCGAACCCGAGTCCCCAGACGGAGAGCCAGACCTCTGCCCCCATGAATGTCTACGGATTTTCCAAGGCTGTTCTCGACAATGTCGCTGCGAGGGCTGCGAAGGGGTATGCGAAGACGATCGTGGGGCTCCGCTACTTCAATGTTTTTGGCCCGGGGGAGGACTTCAAGGGGCCTGCCGCCTCCATGATCTACCAGCTGTACCGTCAGATGAAGAAAGGATTGGCGCCCCGGATTTTTAAATGGGGGGAGCAGGGAAGGGACTTCGTCTACGTGAAGGATGTGGTCGAGGCGAATATCCTGGCGCTTTCCTCGCGTCGATCCGGGAGCTTCAATGTGGGATCCGGGAGCTTTACCACCTTCAATACCCTAGTCGAGACGATTCGCGAGACGCTGGGACTTAATGTGAAGACCGAGTATTTCGACAATCCCTACGACTTCTACCAGGAGCATACCCACGCCGCCATCGAATCGGCCGGGGAGGCCTTTGGGTATTCTCCGAAAACCCCCGTGGTCGAGGGCATCCGGGAGTATGTCCGGATCCTCGAGTCCCGGGGAGAGTAGCGTCCGGGGGGGGGCGGATGACCCCCGGGTCGTGCATGAGGGGCGTTCTTTCCCGCGGAGGACCTTCTCACTTTGTTTTCGTTTTTCTCCTTCTCGGGCTCCTGTGCCCTGACCTCTCTTTTTCGGCTCCCAACCGTTTTCCTCTTCCTGAGGCACATTCTGTCTCTTCGGCCTTCTCCGGGGAGACGGCCCGAGGAGACTATGCCCCTCTTCTCCGGCTCTCTCCCGTGGACCGCATCGAGACGGAGCGGGAGGATCTCTCGCGGGTCACAAGCGACCTCGAGCTCCGTTACGGGATCGTCCGGAGCCGCTCCATCCGCAAGTCTCTCGACCGCATCGCCCGTGCGCTGACGCCCTTTCTGCTCCATCCGGGATTTCCCGTCGACATCCTCCTTCTCGATGCGCCCAAGCCCGCGGCCTTCTATCTCGGAGGGGAGACGGTCGTCCTGACACGGGGGCTCGTCTTTTCGCACATGGTGCGAGACAGCGACACGATGGCCGGACTTGTGGCCATTCTCCTGTCGCGCCACGACCTGATCGGGGAGGGGGCGGACCGGTTGCGCCCTCCCCTTCCGGAGCTTGTCCGGGCGCGCAACCGCATGGCAAGAAATGCCGCCGAGATCCTGGTGAGGGCGGGGTTCCATTATTCGGGGGCGGTGGAGGCGGTCCGGCTCTTCGATCTTCTCCGCGACGGCCCCGACTGGAAGGCGACGGTCCTCTATCTCGAGAGGAACAAGGCGGCCCTTCTTGCGGAGACCTCCCTTCTTGAAAACGGTGTGAACCTGCTTTTGGGAGACCGTCCTGCCGCGGCTCTCCCGCTTCTTGTCCGCTATGTCGATGCCCATCCCCGGTCGATCGAGGGGCGGTTCTGGCTGGGGTTGGCCTACTACCGGGACTATGCCCGAAGAATCCCTCTTGAAAAAGAGACCCTTCTGTTTTCGGTCGACCCGGTTCCGCGACGTCCCCCGGGCCGGGCCTCCGACCGTCTCTGGGAGCGGGACTTTGCGCGAGAGATCTGGCGGGGGATCCTGATCGAAAGGCCCGGCTTCTCTCCCGCGTGGAACGGTCTGGGACGGATCGTGATGATGGAAGGGGACCTGCGCACGGCGCTGCGGTTTTTTGGACGGGCGGCCCGGATCAACCCCGAGTCTCCCTGGTACAGGGGGGATTTCGGGATGGCGCTCTGGATGCGCGACCACAAAGTTCTGGGGATGGCCCGGTGGAAGAGGGCGACGGCCGTGGCCGGCTATGATCCCCGCCTCATCTACGACCAGGGGATCCTCTCCCGGCTGGGCGAACCGCTTCCTCCCCAACGCTTCGAGTCGGTCCGCTCCCTTCCCGGCTGGTCGGAGGCCGCCCGACTCTGGGGGGAGAGTATCGGGATCCGGAGGATCCGCCCCCTTCCGTCCTTTCTGGGAAAAACACTGCCTGCGCCCCTTCTTCCCGGCCTCTCCTCCGAGAGGCTCCGTCACATGGTCGGGCTTCCCTCCACCGCCCCGGTCCTCTCCCGCCGCTATACGGTCTGGGACTACCGCCTCCGGAACTACCGCCTCTCCCTGCGGGGAGGGGTGGTCCGCATGGCCGAATTTTTCGGGAAGACGCGGGCGATGATGCCTTCCTTTCCCGACCAGAAGATCGACGCTCCCCCGGGGAAGTCGGAGGATCTTCCTGTCGAGGTCATTCCCTATGCCCGCATTGCTTTTCTTCGGTACCGGACCATTCGCCACCAGTGGGTGCTCCAGCGTGTGGGGACGCTTCTCGACCGCGTTGTGATCCTCTCGGACAGGCCCGATCGGATGGGAACGCCTCCTCGTCCGCAGATCTTCTCTCCCGGAGGGAGGGGGCGCGGCGGGGATCGGTGATTATCGGCACCGATGGATTGATGTTTTTTCGAGGGGCAACCCTTAACAAGGCGAGGTCATCCCCTCCCGGAGCGGTCCGGGGGGGATCCCATGCGCGCTGAGGATGAAAAGGGGGTTCATATGGTGGGAATCGGAGCCTTTTTAACGCGGAGAAGACGATCGATCGCGGCAGGCTTGATGTTTGTGGCGGGGCTTTCGATCGCTTTTTCGGGGCGTTCCTGGGCCGATGCGGGTGCCGGTGCGACTCTTTACAAAAATACCTGCATCGCCTGTCACGGAGAGGCCGGAGATGGCAAGGGGCCTTCTGCCAAAGGTCTCTCGCCCTCCCCTCCCGACTTTACCTCTCCGGCATTCTGGGCGGACAAGACCGATTCCTATCTTCTCCACGTGATCACCAACGGATTGGGGCCTATGCCGGGGTGGGGGGCCACGCTCTCGCCGGTCGACATTTTGAACCTGCTCGACTACGTCAAGACCTTCCGGAAGGGGTGAAAGGGGAAAGGGCGTCTTCCGGGCAGGGGGCGGCCGGGTTCATTCCCCGGGTCTTTCGGTCTGAACTTTCGCCCTGTCAGGAGCCCCTGGGCGGGTCGCTGATGACGAGATCCCGGACGATCGTTCCTCCGACGAGATGTTCGACCATCACTCTGGCGATCTCTTCGCGGTTGCGGACGGTGTAGAAGACGCCCTCCGGATAGACGGCCAAAACCGGGCCCGACTCGCATGCGTCAAGACACCCGGAGCGGTTGGCCCGGAAGGGGCCGGGGACCCCTGCCTTCTTCGCCTCCTCTTTGACGATCTCGAGGAGCGGTTCGGCGCCGCGGGCCTTGCAGGAGCCCCGCGGGTGGTCGGCGGGACGTTCGTTGGTGCAGAGGAAGAGGTGCGTTCTGTAGCGGCTCATGGGTCTCTCCTTTTTGTCTGGTGCCGTTCCTTCCGTCTCCGGCGATGTCAGTCATCCCCGTTCGGCCGATCCGGTTTGGTCCGGATTCTTTCTTACTCCTTCGCTCTCTCCTCGACGACCTTCGACGACAGCCATTCGATCAGAGCGGCGCTTGCCTTTTTCCTGTGTTCTCCGCGGGAGTGGAACTCCCGGTGCCATCTTTCCGCATCGACTGCCTCCGGGGCGTTCTTTGCCAAAAAGGCGGTAAGGGGACACGCGGAGAGCGGCGGGATCTTCTTCCGATGGTTTGTATAGTCGCGCATCAATTTCCAGTGCCAGGTCAGGGCTCCGAGCCAGGTCTCGATCCGGTCGTGCGTCCGGGGCACGGCGGGGGAGTCGAGCTGAATGAGGGCCTTTTCCGGGGGCATGGGGCGACCCAGGGCGTAGCCCTGCCCCAGGGGAGCTCCCAGGATCGCCATCGCTTCGACCATGCCGAGGTCTTCGAGCCCCTCCACGACCACCTCCTGGGAGAGCTCCCGTCCGAGCTGGAGAAGGGTCGAGACGAGTCCCAGAACCTCGGTCGGGGTCTGACGGATCCGCAGAAGGAGCTTCTGGTCGATCTTGATGATGTCGAAGGGAAGGGAGGAGAGGCGTTCGAGACTGCTGTAGCCCGAGCCCAGGTCGTCCATGGAGAGCCGGATCCCGATTTTAGACAGGGTGCGGATTGCCGTGAACTGGTCGGGGTGGAGGATCTTTTCGTTCTCCAGGATCTCGAGCGTCAGATCTTCCGGGGGAAGGCCGGCCCGGGACAGGGCCTCCGAGACCCAAAGAGGGCAGTCGGGGTTCCTGAGGGTCTCGGGGGGGATGTTGACCGAGACGGAAAGGGAACGGCCGGTTTTTCTGATGCTGGCGAGAAAGTCCAGGGCCCGGTCGAGCACGATCCGGAAGAGTCGGTCCTGTTCGGACCGGCCCAGAAGGGGAAGGAAGAGGCCGGGGGAGACGACGGTCCCGTCGGTCAGGACAAGGCGGGCGAGGGCCTCGAGCTTGCCGGTGCGGCCGGTGGCGAGGTCCATGACAGGCTGGTAGAAGACGGACAGTCCCCCTGAAAAAATCTCTGTCCGGTAGCTCCGCGCGGTCGCCTCGTCGATCACTGGCCCCAGGACTTCGTCGAAGTTTGCGATCCGGCTGATGCGGGCGCCGATGCCCTGCGCGAAAAGCCTTGTCCAGCGCGATTCGAACTGGTGCGGATAGGCTCCGAGGAGGGTCAGCACCGCGGTCGGATGGCCCAGCGGGTCGAGGAGGGGAACATGGAGGGCCGAGCGTATTCCGTTTGCTTCGAGAAGATCGCGGAGAGGAAGGTTCGCAAGCGCGTGTGTGGAGGGAAGGGTCGCAATGTCGCGGGTTTCAAAGGCGACGATGAGCTGTTCGCCGCCGTGCGTGCCGGGTCCGATCTGCTCGAGAAGATGGCGGATAGCCGGTTCGAACGGCGTCCCGAAAAGGGACGGTCCCGATTCGGAGCGGTAGACTCCGGAGCTGTCGGGGCGGGTAAGCAAGGTCCCCCGGATTCCGGGAAGGTTCTCGAGCGTTGTCTGGAAAAGGCGCAGGAGGTCGTGGCCCGTCATCTCGGGAGGAGGCGAGAAGAGAAAAAGGGCTCCGAGGTAGGACTCGACCACCGTCGACTGTCTGCGGAGCTGGATCTCGATGTCGGTGCGAAGGCGCCCTTCGGCGATCCGGAGGAGGGCGTGCCGCTCCGAGGGGGAGGCGACAATCTTGGGAAGCCTCTCGGTCAGGAGGCTCGCGTAGAGGTTTTCGGCCTGGAGGATGCGTGCGGTGTCGACGCCGCAGAGGGCGTGGACCTCTCCGGCTCTTTCCGCACGAATCCGGAGATCCTCGCGCGTGGTCCCGGAGGAAAGGAGATGGAGCAGGTGGTCTCGCTGGGTCTCTTCGAGACGGGAAAGCTCCTGCGGCGTCAGGGTGTTCAGGACCTCCCGGTTTTCCGGAACCTCTCCGAGGCGGGCATAGAAGGAGCGGACAAAGTCCCGGGCCACCGTCGCCAGGCTCTCCTGGTGCGCGGCGAGAAGCCGGCTCGCCCCCGGTCCGTAGAGGTCGTCGATCTCGGGCTCCCGGACGGGCGAAAGATCCTTTCCGAACTGCCACCAGCGGTTTCGGTTCGACTTTCTGGCCTTGGCCTGGTAGAGGGCGGCATCGGCCTGCCGAAGGAGGGCGTCCGGGGTCTCTCCGTCCCGGGGAAAGAGGGCCACTCCCATGCTCATGCCGACGGTCGCCCGTTGCTCCGGCTCCACCTCGAAGGGGGTCTCCACCGCCCGGTGCAGCCGTTCGGCAAAGGTCGCGATCTGCTCTTCGGCGGGAAAGGCGGACTGGAGGTCGAGAACGACGGTAAACTCGTCTCCCCCGATCCGCACGAGGAAGTCTTCCGCCCGGAGCGAGCGCGAGAAGCGATCTGCGATCTCCCGGAGAAGGGCGTCCCCGGCCGGGTGTCCCCATGTGTCGTTGACCGGCTTGAAGTCGTCGAGGTCGATCATCGCCACGGCCACCGGTGTGCGGGTCCGGTCGGCCCGGGAGAGCGTCCTTTCGAGGAAGGCGTCCAGGGCCCTCCGGTTGGGAAGTCCGGTCAGAGCGTCGTGCATGGCATCGTGCTCGAGCTTTTTCGTGAGGTCGATGAGGGTCGAGATATCGCGGAGGACGGCGATAAAGTGGCGGATCTCTCCCGTAGACTCCCGGATGGGAGTGATCCCCAGGAGGATCCACCGGGAATGCCCGTCTTTTCTCCGGATCTCGATCTCTCCCGTGAAGGGCTCCTCGCGCGCCAGCGCCCGGAGGATCTTCCCGTGGGTCTTTGAGGAGATCTCCGGTCCGACGGCGGGGGGGAAGAGTCCGCCGGAAATTTCCTCCCGGGGAGTCTCGAGAAGCCGCGAGGCCGCTTCGTTGGAAAAAAAGACCCGGCGGTCAGGCGATAGCATCAAAATCCCCTCTCCCACGGCAGAGACGGCGTCGGCGAGAAGGGTCTTCTCCCGGCGGATGTCGAGACGGTCGAGGCCCTGGGAGATGTGGGAGGCCATCTCGGAGAGAAGCTCCCGGAGGTCGGGGTCGAAGCCTTCGGGGGAGTCCTGGTAGAGGGCGAAGATGCCGAAGATGCGGCCGCCCCGGAAGAGGGGCAGGGTGGCCACCCCCAGAAAGCCGAACTGCTCGACCCGGCTTTCCCAGGGGGTGGAGGCCGCGCGGGCCCGGATGTCGACGTTGAAGAGAGGGGTTCCCGTCCTGTAGGTCTCCCCTACCGCCCCCCGTCCCGAGGCGTGGGCGGGGTCGACCGAGATGCCGGGACCCAAAAGAAAGGTGGTTCTTCCGGCCATCCCAAGGTAGCCGACGAGGCCCGCCTCGTCGGGAGCGCCGATCCAGGCAAGGGAGAACTCTCCGCTGGCGATGACCTGATCGCAGATCTCCTGGAAAAGGGTGCCTTCCTTTTCGGCGGAGGCGATGGTCTGGTTGACGCGCGCAAGGAGGTCCCGGAAGGAGGAGATCCGCTCCATCCGCTTGCGCTGCTGCCGTCGCCAGGTGACGTCGTAGGCCGTCACGATAAGGGCCCCGGCCTCCAGGGCTCCCTCTTCGGGGAGAAGTCCGGCGCTCAGATCGCAGTAGACGATTTCGCCGTCAGATCTCCTGGCGCGAACCTCGGAGAGGGAGAAGGTCCCGGAACGCTCGAGATCCCGGTAGGCCTCGCCCACCCGCCGGTACTCCTCGTCGTCGGGGTAGAGGATCCGGGTAGACTCTCCGATGAGGCTCTCCGCGCTCTCGTATCCCAAAAGAGAGAGAAACCGGGGGTTCACATAGACGATCCGACGATTTCTGAGAAGGAAGATCCCGGCGCTCGTCGTGTCGAGAAGGGTCTTCTGAAGCTGTCCCAGCCGGCGCTCCCGAAGGAGAAGGTCGAGGCGGTCGAGTCCCCGGGAGATCGAGCGCGCAAGTTCCTCGAGAACGTCGCGGAGGTCGGTATCGAAGAGGTCTTGGGCGCCGTGGTAGAGGGTGAGGACCCCCCAGAGGGCTGAGCTTCGGAAGAGGGGAAGGGCGGCGACGCTTCGGATCCCGTAGTGTCTTGAGGCCTCGATCCAGACGGGCGTGGGCAGGCCAGTTTCGGTCGAAGAATCCCCTGTGAAGTCTCCCTCGTACTGAGGCGTCCCCGTTCTCCAGGAGCGGGCGGCCGGACCCTGTCCTGCGGGGGAGTCGGCCCGGCTTGAGATCGGGCCGAACTCCCGGAGGACGGAGCTGTTGCCGGAGATCGCGTGATACCGGAAGGTCCCGTCCTCTCCAGGCGTTCCGATCCATGCCAGGGTGATTCCGGTCCCGTCGAGGGCCAGATCGCAGAGGGCGGCGAGAAGTTCCTTCTCGTCGCTCGATGTGGAGAGGATCTCTCCGGCCCGCCCAAGGAGTGCGTTAAAGGTGGAGAGACGAAGAAGACGGTCGGCCTGCCGGTGGCGCTCGGTGACATCGTGAAGGGTGACGAGAACGATCCCCTCCTCCCCCACCTTCACGTGGGTCGTCGACGTGTCGAGCCAGAGAAGGGTGCCGTCCTTCATTCTTGCCCGAAGGTCGATGATCCTGACCTCCGATCCGCTGAAGATGCGGGGATAGATGAGATGTCCGGCTTTTTGGTACTCCTCGTCGTCGTAGTAGACGATCCGGGTCGGCTGTCCCACGAGCTCCTCGGCGCTGTCGTAGCCCAGCATCGTCGCAAGCCGCTCGTTGGCCCGGACGATTATTCGGTCCCTGAGAAGGGCCATTCCCGAGAGGGAGCCCTGGAAAATGGCCTCCTGGACGGCAGAGAGGTGCCTTTCTCGCCGCTGGGCATCGAGCCGGTCGAGGGTTTTTGAAAGATCGCGGGCGAGCTCTCCCAGCACGCTCGCGCGCTCCGGGGGGAAGGCCTCCGGATGCGCGTCCCCCAGAACCAGCGTGCCGAAGAGTGCGGAGCCTTTCGCGACGGGGAAGAGGGCGAGGCTTTCGAGGCCGATCTCCTTCAATGCCTGCCAGGGGAGGGAGGAGGGGACTTTTTGGATCTCCCGGACGACAGAGAGGGTCTGCGCCTCTTGGGGGGAGGCCAAAGGGGCCAAGGCAAGGATCTCCGAAAGGCGAGGGAGGATGTCGGGGTGGTCCGAGTCCCCGGCCCGGAGACGAACCCCGCTCCCCGGAGCCCCTTCGAAGAGTGCCGCAAGGGCGAGTCCCCCGCTTTTGCGCGCTAAAGAGCAGATCTCCTCGAAAATGGGCTGCTCCTCGGAGAGGGCGGAGAGGCGCTGGTTGGCCTGGGCCAAAAAGGCATTGGTCCGGAGGAGCGCTTCGAGTCTTCGGGTGGCGATAACCCTCTCGGTGACGTCTCGAGAGAGAAGAAGGTAGCGGGGGGAGTCCGATTCTTTCGACTTTTTCGAAATGGCCCGCACCTCGAAGTGGCGCACCCCCTCGGGAAGGGGGATGTCGTACGCGCCGGTGGCCCTCCCGTTTTGGTCGACCCCCTGGATCAGCCTCCGGCCAAGGTCGGCGACAGCGGGAGGAAGAACCTCGGAGAGAGTCTTTCCGATGAAGGCGGACGGGGGAAGGTAAAGAAGGGACTCCGGACCGGCATGGAATTTGACGAAGCGGCCGTCGCCATCGAGTTCGAAGAGCAGGTCGGGAAGGGCCTCGAGTGTCCCCTCGAGGTCTTCCCGGAGAGAGAGGTTCTCGGACTCTCGGGCGACCCGGGCAGAGATGTCGCGGGAGGCGTTGAAGGAGTAAAGGTCGTCGCCCAGCCGGAAGGGGGCCGCGGTAATCTCGACCGGGAAGACCGTCCCGTCCTTCTTTCGGTGCAGCGTTTCAAAACGCCGGGCCTCGCCCGAGGGGATCTCCATGGTCATCCGGAGGGCCTGATCGAGGCTCTCGCCAAAATAGCGAGCCTCCCAGGCCGAGAGGTGCATCCCCTCCATCTCCTCCCGGGAGTAGCCCATCATCCGGCAGAAAGAGTCGCTCGCCTCTATGAGGGTGCCGGTGGCGTCGAGGATATGGATTCCGTCCTGGGCCAAGGCAAGAAAGAGATCGCCGTTTTTCCGGAGGGCGTCCCTTCCCCGCCGTCGTCGCTCCTCCGCCTTCGGATCTTTGTTCACGCGCCGTCCTGTTTGTGGAATGGGAAACTGTTGTTCCCCGTATTCTATCAGGAGGGACGGACAAGGTCATTCCCTTTTTTTGACAGGGAAGATTTTTGTCGCCCTTTTAGGGAGCGAGGCGGATAAGCACGGATGGGGAAGAGGCTTCCGGGAGGAGATCTCTGTGCTTCGGAGGTCGCGGTTGAAAGAGGGATTCCTTTTCCTGTCGTATTTTTAAGCGCTGGGCAGTTTGCTGATGCGCCTTCGTGTCGCACGGGGGCAAGGACATCGGGGTCCGGTGGTTTAGAGACACGAGGAGGCTTGCTGACCGGCTACGACACTGTATGGATGAAAATCAGAGGAAAACGATGGAGCTTTTCCCGGCCCCCTTCACGGCATCGAGTGAAATTGAGCCATCGAACGTCACAAATCTCCCCCCATGGTGAACGGCAAGAGCAAGAAGGTATCAGTAAGCATCGTCTTTGCGCAACGCATCGATGGCCTCGTTTGTGACAAGGCCGCCGCGCTTAGGAAATGGCCGGAACCCCAAACAGGTTTCGGGAGTCTGACGATCGGCCCCTTCCGGTCCAATTGTCAGTGCCCGCCGGGAGAGTTCAGAAATAACCACCCCCAAAGTCTTCTTTTGGCGGCGGGCAAGATCACGGGCGGCCTGCAAGACATCGTTGTCGATTTCCAATGTGGTTCTCATGCACCAAATGTCAATACATTTCGCATCACATGTCAATCTATCGGCTCGTTCCGCGTTTCGAGACAGAAGCGATGGCAACCCTTTCGGGCGGAGAATCTCTTTTTGCATCCGGTCAGAAGGGACTCGGATCGAAGCTCGAAAAGAAAGACAATGCCTTCCTTTTTCGGACAAGATCGGTTCCCCCCTCCGCCGCCTTGGGAATTCAGCGCCATTTCTCCTGTTTTTCTGCGTTCGGAAATCCTGCCATGTGAAAATCGAAAACGACACAGATCGGAAGCCTGAAAGCCTGAGCGCCCCTCCAATTCCTTCCCAGAAGCGCCCGCTTGTCATGAAATGGGGAACTCTTGTTTTTGCCCACGGCCATGTCAAAGTCAGCCGCACCCAGCCTGCCCTGTGAGAGGGCGCGCCAGCTGTAGAAAACAGGGCTGGCTTTTTTCCTTCGACTTCTGTATCCTCGCTCCATGGATCCTTCTTTCGACCCCAATTCCCTGGACCGGCATCGGTTCGATACGCTGATCGTCCGTCCCGTCGAAGCCTCCGAGCGAATTCGCTGGGACGAAGAGATGCGGACTCACCACTACCTCGGCTTCCGGACCATGCCCGGGGAGTCGATCCGCTATGTCGCCCTTCTGGGCGGGGAGTGGGTCGCCCTCCTGGGCTGGGGATCCGCCGCCTGGAGCAATGGATACCGGGACCGGATGATCGGCTGGACCACGCCCCAGCGGGCCCGGCGTCTGTGCTATCTCGCCAACAACCTGCGCTACCTCATTCTTCCGGGGGTCCGTCGTCCCCACCTGGCCTCCAAGGTGCTGGCTCTTTGCATGCGCCGGCTTTCATCCGACTGGGAAGAGCGATACGGCCATCCCATCCTGTTCGTCGAGACCTTCGTCGATCCCGCCCGCTTTTCGGGAACTTGCTACCTGGCCGCAGGGTTTTGCGATCTCGGCGAAACCAAAGGGTACCGGAGAAACGCCGGACGGTACGACTACCACGGGGAGGTCAAGCGCATCTTCGTCCGTCCCCTGAGAAAGGATGCGCTTCGTCTTCTCTCCTCCCCCGACCACCTTCCCATTTTCCAGACAAAGGAGGCCCGCGTGCCCGTCAAGGCCCTCAGCAAAAAAGACATCCAGTCTCTCATGGACGATCTGTCCCAGGTGACGGATCCCCGGAAGCGGCGGGGAATCCGTCACTCCCAGACCTCTCTCATCGCCACCCTCGTGTGCGCCATTCTCTCCGGCGCCTACCATACGCTCGCCATGGCCGAATGGGCCGACAATCTCTCGAACTCCCTCAAAAAGCGCCTGGGATACCGGAGACATCCCGAGACCAATCTCCTGATCGCCCCTTCCGAACCGACCCTGCGTCGCGCCCTCCAGTCGATCGACGTCCTGAAGGTCGAGCAGGCAATCTCGGGCTGGCTCGAGCGGATCCTGTCCAAGTCAGGATTGACGGGCGAGGTGAAGGTCCTCTCCGTCGACGGAAAGACGGTTCGGGGAGCCTCCAAGGCCGAGGGAGGTCAGAAGACCCACCTCCTCTCCGCCTTCCTTCACAATCGGGGGGTCGTTGTTGCTCAGAAGAACGTGGACGAAAAGACCAACGAGATCCCCGAACTCCGCGCTCTTCTCGCCCCGATGGAGATCTCCGGTCAGATCGTGATCGCCGATGCCATGCATACCCAAACGGAAACGGCCCGGTTCATCACCGAAGACAAAAAGGCCGATTATGTCTTCACGGTCAAAAAAAACCAGCCCACCATGTTCGAAGACATCGCAAGCCTCCCCTGGGAGGCTTTTCCCCCCTCGGCGGACATTTTCGACCCTCGATAAAGGTCACGGCCGAATCGAGCGTCGAACCCTCACCGTCAGTTCCGAACTGAAAGAGCTCTTCCCCCAGTTTTCCTTTCCCGGACACCAGCAGGTCTTCCGGCTCGAACGCCAAACATCCAAACTCGATGGAAGTCATCCCACCACGGAAGTGGTCTACGGAGTCACCAGCCTCTCTCCAGAAAAGGCTTCCCCCGCCCGCCTCCTCTCTCTCGTCCGCCGACACTGGGGCATCGAGGCCAATCACTGGATCCGTGACGCCGTTTTCGGGGAAGACAAAAGCGCCACGAGAAAGGGTTCCGCGCCCGTCTTCATGACCCTTCTCAGAAATCTCGCCATCGCACTTCTCCGTCTATCCGGGCGGAATCATATCGCGGAGTCCCTACGGTTCTTCTCCTGGAAGCCCTCCCAGGCGGTGTCTTTCCTCGGATTCTGAGCCGGGTTCCCGGAAAAAAAGCTAAACTCCTTTTTCCTCACCGAAAGGCAGGGCCGCCCCCGGTGCGTCTTGTTTCGGGACAAGAATCCGGAAATCCTGACTTTCTTCCTTGGGTCTCCCCTTCTTCCCGAAAATTTTCTCGTTTCCTCTCCGACTTTTAAAAATTCCCTCCGTTTTTTTCAACTCCAATCAGGCTTCGAGGGGGGACTTTGACGTGGTCGTGTGTTTTTGCCGCGGGTCCGTTGCAGGGGGCAGGAGAATTTGCAATAATTAAAAGATGGGGGGCTCCGGAAGCGGTTTCGGGGTCGAGCCCAGAGGTCGCGTCCTGTCAGCGTACGGAAGCAAATTAAGGAAGGCCCCTTCATCCATGATGGAATTCAAGAGGATTGCCCAGCTTCCCCCCTACGTCTTTAGCGCCGTCAACGAGCTCAAGGTGGCCGCCCGTCGTCGGGGGGAGGATATTATCGATCTCGGGATGGGAAATCCCGATCTGCCCACCCCGGCGCCTATCGTCGACAAGCTTGTCGAGGCCGTAAGAAACGGAAAGAACCACCGCTACTCCGCCTCCAAGGGGATCCCCCGTCTCAGGGAGGCGATCGCCGCCTGGTATGCCCGGCGCCACTCGGTGACACTCGACCCCGATACCGAGACGGTCGTCACTATCGGCTCCAAGGAGGGACTGGCCCATCTCTCCCTTGCGACGATCGACCCGGGAGACCGGGTGGTGGTTCCCAACCCGACCTATCCCATCCACGCCTTCAGCTTTGTCCTGGCCGGGGCCACCGTGACAAACTACCCCATGGTTCCCGGCCGCGATGTCTGGGAGGATCTCCTTGAGGCTCTCGACCGCGCCGGTGGGCCCGTCAAGGCGGTTCTCCTGTGCTTTCCCCATAACCCGACGGCGCTCACCGCCCCCGACGGCTTCTTCGAAAAGGTCGTCGCTCTGGCAAAAGAGAGAAATTTCTACGTCATTCATGACCTGGCCTATGCCGATATCACCTTCGACGGCTATCGGGCGCCGTCTTTTCTTTCGACGCCCGGAGCCAAGGATGTCGGGGTGGAGTTCTATACCCTTTCGAAGAGCTACAACATGCCGGGCTGGCGAGTGGGATTTTGCGTGGGAAACCGCGAGATCGTCACCGCATTGACGCGTCTCAAGAGCTACCTCGACTACGGGACCTTCCAGCCGATCCAGATTGCGAGCATCATCGCCTTAAACCAGATGGACGACTTTCCTTCCCAGATCGCGAAGGTCTACGAGAGGCGATGCCATGTTCTCGCAGACGGCCTTGTCCGCTCCGGGTGGGATGTGACCATGCCCAAGGGATCGATGTTCCTCTGGGCGAAGATCCCTCCCCAGTTCGAGGAGATGGGCTCTCTCGAGTTTTCGAAGCTCCTGATGAGCGAGGCTCAGGTCGGGGTCTCCCCGGGGGTGGGGTTCGGCTCCATGGGAGACGATCACGTCCGGTTCGCCCTCGTGGAAAACGAGAGCCGTATCCGGCAGGCCACGATGAACATCCGCCGGTTCCTTGCGAAGAGCCGGCCAGGTATGGTGGGAGTCCATTGATGACACTTTCGGAGATCCTTCGCCGACCGCATCGTTCTTTTCTTTTTACAGGGGCCCTTCTTGCGGCTGCGCTCCTTCATCCCGGGAATGCCGCGGCCTGGAGCTGGAACCTGGGCGACTCGCCGGAGAGAATTCTGACGATCTTCAAAAAGGGGGATCCGAACCTCGTCCCCCGCCGCGGAAGCTCTACCGAGCTTCCCTGCGGGATCTATACCGACTACGACGCCCATCCGACCGACCGATTTCTGTTTTATTCGCCGACCTCTCTGGGCCAGGGCCGGATGACCCCCGAGTTCCAGTTCGAGTTCCGCGAAAAGCGCTTGGAAGCCGTCCTCGTCACCGCCTCCTTCGGAGGGGTGGGAGCCCCGCCGACATGGCGGCTGCGCGATATTCTCCCGGTCTCCCTCCAGGGGATCTCCCCCCGGATCATCAACGCCGATGTCCTCTCCCAGGCCAAGGGGATCAATCTCCCCAAGGATGCGGTCCTCATCTGGGACTACAAAGGGACGGACGGCCGCGAACGGGAGCTTCAGGTGCTTGTCTACAACGCCGACCTCTCCCCCGACTATCTCCCGGATGCGCCGGTCGCCGCCTATCTTCGGGCTTACCGGGATGTGCTCCTCGACGAGGGCAAGACCATTCCCCTTCCCCTCTCCAACCCCTTCATGAAACAATAGCCGATCCGGAAGGAAGAATCCCTTGACCAAGAAACAGAACGACAGCGCCTCCATAAAGGTCGGCGTCATCGGCCTCGGGACGGTCGGGCAGGGATTTGTCCGACTGCTTCTCAAGGAGGCCTCCCACCTGCGTCAGCGCCTGGGCTTTCCGCTTGTTCTCGGCGCCGTCTGCGACAGGAACCCTAAGGCTCTGTCCTCCCTTGCCCTCCCCTCCGGATGCCGTGCGACCTCCGACTCCCGGGAGATCCTCGCCGACCCGGAGATCCCTCTGGTGGTCGAACTCATGGGAGGTCTTGAGCCGGCCCGATCGATCGTTCTGGAGGCCATCGGGGCCGGAAAGTCCGTCGTGACGGCCAACAAGGCTCTTCTTGCCCATCACGGCGAGGAGATCTTCGGGGCCGCCGCCCGCCATGGAGTCGATCTGGGGTTCGAGGCCTCGGTCGGAGGCGGGATCCCCATTCTCCGGACCCTTCGGGAGAGTCTGGCCGGCGACCGGATCCTCAAGGTCTCGGGCATCATCAACGGAACCTGCAACTATATTCTCTCCTCCATGAGCCGGGATCGGGTCGACTTCGGGACGGCCCTGCGGGAGGCCCAGCGTCTGGGGTATGCCGAGGCCGACCCCTCCTTCGACATCGACGGAATCGACTCCGCCCACAAGATCGCCATCCTTGCGGCGATGGCCTTCGGTTCGCCCGTCTCCCTCCCGGAGATCCCGGTCGAGGGGATCCGCCATATCCAGGCCATCGACATCGACTTCGGCCGGGAGTTCGGCTATGTTTTGAAGCTTCTTGGGATTGCGACCGACGGAGGGGAGAGCATCGACGTCCGGGTCCATCCCTGCTTTCTTCCCGAGGAGACCAGCATGCTCGCGGAGGTCGACGGGGTCTATAACGCCATCGAGCTTCTGGGAGAGGCCTTGGGTCCCCTTCTCCTTTTCGGCCGCGGCGCCGGAGGAGACCCCACGGCGACGGCGGTCATGGGGGATGTGATGGAGTGCGCCCGGGGGATCTTCCACAATGCCCGGGGACAGGTTCCCGCTCTGGGGGTGCCCGTCTCACTGCGCGTGGTTCGGCCGCTTTGCCCGCTCTCTTCGATCACATCCGAGTACTACCTCCGGTTCATGGCGCAGGACCAGCCCGGAACGCTTTCCTATCTTTCCGGGGTCCTTGGAGAACGGGGCATCAGCATCGAGTCGGTCATTCAGAAGGGACGACAGAAGGGCGGCTCCGTTCCTGTCGTCGTCACCACCCACCGGGCGACGGAGTCCCGGGTCCGGGAGGCGCTTGCCATCATCGACGCCTCGCCTCACGTGACCGAGAAGACCGTCGTCATCCGCATCGAATCCGCTCCTATGGAAGGGTCCCCGTCGTGATGAGAACCACCTGGCGCGGCATCGTGGCCGAGTACGCCCCCTTTTTCGGATCTCCCGATCCGGCCTCTGTTGTCACCCTCCAGGAGGGAGGGACGCCCCTTGTTCCCCTCGATCGGATCGTCCGGGATCTTCCCGTTCCCCTCTCCCTTTACGCCAAGATCGAAGGGGCCAACCCCACCGGAAGCTTCAAGGACCGGGGAATGACCCTGGCCGTCTCCCGGGCGGCAGCGCGGGGGGCCCGCGCCCTCATCTGCGCGTCCACGGGAAACACCTCCGCCTCGGCGGCTGCCTATGGTGTCCGGGCGGGACTTCGGGTCTTCGTGGTGATCCCCGACGGAAAGATCTCCCGGGGAAAGCTCGCGCAGGCGATCGTCCACCGGGCAACGGTCATCCAGGTGGAGGGGCTCTTCGACCAGGCGCTTGCCATCGTCCGCGAGGTCGCCAGTACCCATCCGGTGGCACTCGTGAACTCCGTGAATCCTGACCGGCTCGAGGGACAGCGCTCGGTCGCCTTCGAGATTGTCGACCAGATGGGAGAGGCTCCCGACTACCACTTTCTTCCGGTCGGGAACGCCGGCAATATCACTGCAAGCTGGGCCGGCTACAACGCCTACCGCGCCGCCGGCCGCATGGCGGGCCTTCCCCGCATGATGGGGATCCAGGCCGAGGGGGCGGCGCCGATCGTTCTGGGCCACGTGGTGGAAAAGCCCGAGACGGTGGCCTCGGCGATCCGGATCGGCAACCCCGCCTCCTGGCAGGGAGCGCTCGACGCTGCCCGAGACTCGGGGGGCGCGATCTCTTCGGTCTCCGACGAGGAGATCCTCGAAGCCTACCATCTTCTCTCTTCCCGGGAGGGGATTTTTTGCGAGCCCGCCTCCGCCGCCTCCCTTGCCGGTTTTCTGAAGAGGGCAAGGGCCGGAGCGTTTTCAGGGGGGGAACGTGTCGTCTGCACGCTCACGGGCCACGGCCTCAAGGACCCCGACGCCGTTTTTCGCTCCCAGCCGGCCGAGATCCGCGTTCCCGCCAGAAAGGAAGAGGTCCTCTCCGTTCTGGGGTTTTCGTGAGGGGATCTCGGGAGCTTCCCGGGGGAGCGCTCCTGATCATCGCCGACGGCCTGGCCGAACCGGAAGGCTCCCATAGCACGCTTGCCTCAGCCGATACGCCGAATCTTGACCGCCTGGCGCGTCTTGGACGTCTTTTTCGCCTCGATCCCCAACGCGGGGCGAGTGCGGAGGAGACGACCTCCGAGCGGGGGATCTCGGCGCTTCTTGGCCTGGGGGATCCAAGGGAGGAGGGGGCGTTCCGGGTCTCTCGCGGGGGGCTTCTGGCGCTTCTGTCGGAGAGCGGGAGAAACGACCCATGGGGGACGTCCTCCTGGTTTTATGTCGCGACTCCGGCGCGCTTTGGGCCCGATGGGACCCTCTTGTCCTACGTGAACGACCCGGAGCGGGAGTCGTCGCTCTGGACGGCCCTCCTCGACCGGCTTCCTCCGAACCCCGAGTTCGTTCTTCTTCCCGTCCGGGCTCCGGAGATCGGCCCTCGGACCGGGGGGGGGGCCATCCTTCGAATGGTGGCGGCCTTCCCGGGGCCGCTGACGCTCGACGGGACTGCCTCTCCGGGACAGCCTCCCCGGTCCGGAAAAAGGGGCACGGAGGCCCTTCGCTCGGAGGGACTTTGCGGGTGGTTTTCCCGGGAATGTCGTACCCTGTTTTCTGAGGGGAGCGAGGAGGGAGAGCCCGGTCTCTGGCTCTGGGGGGGAGGGGAGAGGCCGGACTCTTCTCCCGTCCCCCTTCCGGGTCGCTTCCTCGTGGCGCAGGCGCCGCTTGTCCGGGCACTGGGAAAGATGGCAGGCTACGATACGCTCCCTCTCTTCCGGGCCACGGGCGAGACCGACACCGATCTCTCCGAAAAGCTTCTCCGGACTCGGGAGGCCCTGGCACAGGGCGCGAGTCGGGTCGTTCTCCACATCGAAGGCTTCGATATGGCGAGCCACCGGAGGGACCCGCTGTCGAAGAGGGCCTTTCTCGAACGCTTCGACAGGGAGGTTCTGGGCCCCCTCGTCGAGGCTCTCCGTTCGGGAGAGGTCGGCGCCCTGGGGATCACCTCCGACCACCAGAGCTCTCCTCGGACGGGCAACCACGAGGCCGGTCCCGTGCCGGCGCTTCTCGTGAGAGCGGAGGATCTTCAGGTTCTCCGTCCTGGCGACTCCTCCGATCCGGTTCGGGGGGGGGGCCGAAGAATGACCGAAGAGAGTGCGGCCGACGTCGAGCTGTTCCCGATCGATCGCTGGAACTTCCTGCTTTTCTCCGACAGGCAGCCTTCGGCGAACCCCTGGCCCGACGGCGGCCGGGAGATGACTTTAACCGAAAGGACGCCATGTCGCGTATTGTCATGAAGTTCGGCGGAACCTCCGTCCGGGATGTCGAGCGCATCCGCCACGTGGCGGGCCGCGTGGCGAGGGTCCGGCGCGAGGGCCACGAGGTGGTGGCGGTGGTCAGCGCCATGGCGGGGGACACAGACCGCCTGATTCGTCTGGCTCAGGAGATTACTCCGGATCCTTCCGACCGGGAGCTCGACATGCTGCTCTCCTCGGGAGAGAGGATCACGAGCGCGCTTCTGTCGATGGCCCTGTCGGCTGACGGGATCCCGTCCCGCTCCTTTTCGGGGCGCCAGGTGGGGATCTATACCGACAGCACCCATACCAAGGCGCGGATCGAGCACATCGACGGCTCGCGCCTCGAGCGTGCGATGGCCGATGGTCTTGTCCCGGTGGTGGCCGGATTCCAGGGAATTTCGCCGTCGGAGGACGTGACGACGCTGGGCCGGGGAGGCTCCGACACCACCGCGGTTGCGCTTGCCGTTGCGATTTCGGCTGACCGCTGCGACATCTATACCGATGTCACCGGAGTCTTTACCGCGGATCCCAACATGGTTCCCCGGGCCAAAAAGCTCGAGAAGGTCTCCTACGAGGAGATGCTCGAAATGGCGGCCCTGGGGGCCAAGGTCCTTCATTCGCGTTCGGTCGAGTTCGCCATGCGCTACCGGATGCCGCTCCGGGTCCTTTCGACCTTTTCCGAGGATCCGGGAACCTATGTTACGGAGGAAGACAGGACGATGGAACAGATGGTTGTTTCAGGGGTGACGCTCGACAGGAATCAGGCACAGGTGGTCGTTTGCGACGTCCCCGATCGCCCTGGGCTTGCGGCGACACTTTTTCGCGAGCTCTCCGACAATGCCCTCATCGTGGACATGATCGTCCAGAACGTGGGTCAGGACCACCTTACCGACATCTCCTTTACCGTGCCCCGCTCCGAGGCCCGGAAGACCCTTCGCATCGCCGGGGCGGTCGCTTCCCGCATCGGGGCCGGCGAGGTCAAATGCCGCGAGGACATCAGCAAGATTTCGATCGTGGGGGTCGGCATGCGCTCGCACTCGGGCGTGGCGGCCCGGATGTTCGAGACCCTGGCGGGGGAGGGGATCAATATCCTCATGATCTCGACCTCCGAGATCAAGATCTCCTGCCTCATCGACGAAAAGTACGGAGAGCTTGCCGCCCGGGTCATCCACTCCTCCTTCGGGCTCGACAAAAGCGATGCCGGAGATCCTCCCCGTGGATAGCGACTCGGAAAAGGAGTCTTCCTCCCGGGTCTTTCTCTACGATACGACTCTCCGGGACGGCTCTCAGATGGAGGACATCTCCTTCACGCTCGAGGACAAGCTTCGGATCGTCACCCTTCTCGACTCCCTCGGGATCGCGACCATCGAGGGAGGCTGGCCGGGCGCCAACCCCAAGGACCGGGAGTTTTTCTCCCGGGTCCGGGAACTCGACCTTAACACCTCCCGGATTGCGGCCTTCGGAAGTACCCGGAAGGCGGGAAACTCCGTCTCCCAGGATCCGGTGGTGGCCGATCTCCTTGCGGCCCAAACCCCTGTCGTGACGATCTTCGGCAAGTCCTGGCGTCTCCATGTCCGGGAGATCCTGGGGCTTTCCCGGGAACAGAACCTTGCGATGATCGGCGAGACGGTCGACTTTCTAAAGCAGAACGGACGCGAGGTCGTTTACGACGCCGAGCACTTCTTCGACGGATTTGCCGAAGATCCCGACTTTGCCCTCGAGACGGTCCGGGCGGCGAAATTGGCCGGAGCCGACTGGATTGTCCTCTGCGACACGAACGGGGGGAGCCTTCCCGGGCATGTGGCAGAGGCCACCCGTCGCGTAACGGAGGAAGTGGGGGGGGCGATCGGCATTCACGCCCACAACGACTCCGAGCTTGCGGTGGCCAACTCTCTTGCCGCCGTCTCCGCGGGCGCCCGCTCTGTCCATGGGACGATCAATGGCATCGGGGAACGCTGCGGGAACGCCAATCTCGTCTCGGTGGCCCCAAACTTGGCTCTCAAGATGGGGTTCTCCGTCATGGAGCCCGCGGCCATGGCGAGACTTCGCGACGCGGCGGCTTTTGTTTCGGAGCTCTCCAATCGGGCGCTCCCGAAAAACATGCCCTTCGTGGGCGAGTCGGCCTTTGCCCACAAGGCCGGAGTCCATGTGCACGCTGTCCGCAAGGTGGCGCGGGCCTACGAGCATATTCGCCCCGAAATCGTGGGCAACCGCCAGAGGATTCTTCTCTCGGAGCAGTCGGGGCGCTCGAATCTTGTGGAGAAGGCCCGGCAGTACGGCCTCGCGATCGAAGAGGGCGACGGGCATCTCGCGGGACTTCTCGCCCGGCTCAAGGAGATGGAGTTTGCGGGGTATCAGTTCGAGGGGGCCGATGCCTCCTTCGAGCTTCTGATGCGTGAAGCGATCGAAAAGACGGCCCCCTACTTCGTCATCGACTTCTTCCGGATCGCCATGGGGCGAGGGCAGGGGGCAGGCTATTCGGAGGCGACGGTTCAGGTGAGGGTGGGGGCTCAGTCCGAGCACACGGCGGCTTTGGGAAACGGCCCTGTCAACGCTTTAGACAACGCCCTCAGGAAGGCGCTGGCCACCTTCTATCCCGAGGTGCGCCACATCGCCCTTCTCGACTACAAGGTCCGGGTTCTCTCGGGGATCGCCGGGACGGCCTCTCGGGTTCGGGTTCTTGTCGAGTCCACCGATGGACGAAGCAAGTGGGGGACGGTGGGGGTCTCGGAAAATGTCATCGAAGCCTCTCTCGACGCCCTCAAGGACAGCGTCGAACACTATCTCCTCACCACGGGAGCCCGCCGTCTTGACGGGTAAGGTCGATATCCATCCCACCGCCATCGTCGACCGGACGGTCGAGTTTGGCGCCGGCGTCTCGGTGGGGCCCTTTTGCGTCGTCAAGGGGCCCACGACGATCGGGGAGGGGTCGGTCCTGATGGAGAGGGTCTCGGTCGGGCCCCTCGTGACGATGGGCCGCGCGAACCGGGTTCACCCCGGAGCGGTGATCGGCCATGAGCCCCAGGACCACTCCTACCATGGCGCGCCCACCCGAACGACGATCGGCGACGAAAACGAGATCCGGGAGTATGTCACCATCCACCGGGGGACGAAGGAGGGGTCGACGACCGTCATCGGATCCCGTACCCTCCTTATGTCCGGGGCCCATGTGGCCCACAACTGTCTCGTGGAAGACCGGGCAATCCTTGCCAACGGCGTTCTTCTGGCAGGCCATGTCGTCGTGGGGGAGGGCGCCTTTCTTTCGGGGGGGGTGCTCGTTCACCAGTTTGTCCGGATCGGCCGGCTCGCCCTTCTCCGGGGCGGCTCCCGGACAAGTCGTGACGTTCCCCCCTTTGCCATCATGGACGGAACCCATACCCTTCGGACGATCAATCGGGTGGGCTTAAGACGCGCAGGACTGCCACGGGAGACGATCGAGGCGGTGGAGAGGTTCTACAAGGAGTGGCTTCTTGCCGGCCCCCTCGACAGACGGGCGCTTTCGGCCTACCTTGCCCCCTGTCCCGAGGTGGCGGAGATCGTCTCCTTCGTCCTTGAAAGCCGGCGGGGCATCTGCGCTCCGAAGAGGCCGTGCGGCCCTTTTCGCAAGACTGACGAGGAGGAGGCGGACTGATCGCAGTCCGAACGGAATCTTCCGGTCTTTGCCCCTTTTGGTGGGACAGAAGGAGGGGGCGGAGGCGTTTTTTTTATTTTTCGAGGTCAGGTTGACATTTCGTGGGCCAACCCCTTATGATATCCGACTGAACCGAAGGAGGCGCTCTTGAACAGAACTGACATTGTCGAATACACCCGAAACAACGGCGGAGGCGCCAGCCTTCCCCGGAAGACCGTCCGGGAGGCTCTCGACTTCGTGATCGAAGAGATCACAAATGCCGTGCTTGCGGGGGAATCCGTGAAGCTCACCGGTTTTGGAACCTTCGAGGTTCGCAAGCGCGAAGATCGCCTCGGCAGGAACCCCAAGACGGGCGAGCCGCTTCTTATCAAGAGCCACAGTGTGGTCGTCTTTCGGCCGACTCGTCATTTCTGGGGCGAAGAGGAAACGGGAAGGTCCGCATCTTCCGGTTCACCCAGAAAGGGCTGAGTCCGGTCGGGATTCTGACCGAACGCGGCCCGATCTGAATCGGCCGCGGATTCGGGCCGGATCAATTGCCCGGATCATGGGGCCCGGATCATGGGGCGAGGACATCGGGTGGCTGCCTCCGGAAGAAAGTACAAGATCGGTGAAGCGTCGGCCCTTCTGGGTATTCCGATCACGACGCTCCGCTCTTGGGAAAAGGCCTTTCCCATGCTGGCTCCCGCCAAGACTCGGGGAGGGCACAGGGAGTATTCGGAGGGCGATCTCGCCTTTCTCGCCCGGATCATTGATCTTTTGAAGCACGAGGGCCGGACCGTTCCCAGCGTCCGGAACATCCTTGAAAAACGTCCCCCCCTGCTCGACGCTCCGACCGTCGAGGGACTTCTCCTCGAGGTCCGGAAAGGACTCTCCATCCTTTCCGAAAACGATGAGAAGCTCGAGTAGAGTGGGGGATGTCGTTTTTTTTCTGTCGGGGCGTGGCGCAGCCCGGTAGCGCACTCCCTTGGGGTGGGAGTGGTCGAAGGTTCAAATCCTTTCGCCCCGACCATTTTCTTTTTCTGTTCTTGCGACCTGGCCTCCCCGGCCCGATCGTCCCTCCTTGCGGCACGTGCTCCTCTCGGCTGCCGGCATTGTCGGAGAGCGTTCGTTCGTGTCCGGATAGATTCCCTCGAGGAAGGACACCTTTCGTGAATTCCCTCTCTTGTCCCTCCTTTTTTCTCACTCCGCAGACATTCCGACATCTTTACGTGCGGGCCCCTTGGACGCTGGAGCCTTTCTCCTTCGATTTTTCCGGACGAAAACCGTGGATCCTCTCCCCCATACCCCTACCGGAGCCGTCGCGATGACACACGATCCTTCTCCCCTGATCCTTCTGTCCAACGACGACGGGATCGGCTCCCGGGGGATCGCTGTCCTCGAAGAGGCGGTAAAGGGTCTGGGCGAGATCTATGTGGTGGCGCCGGAGACCGAGCGCTCGGCCGCCTCCCACGCGCTGACCCTCCACAAGCCTCTCCGGATCACAGAGCGCTCCCCCCGGCACTTTGCCGTCTCGGGAACCCCCACAGACTGCGTGAACCTCGCGATCTTTACCGTCCTTCCGCGCCGACCGACAATTTTGCTCTCGGGGATCAACCACGGGGCCAACATGGCAGACGACGTCACCTATTCGGGGACGGTTTCGGCGGCCTTCGAGGGCTCAATTCTGGGAGTGCCCTCCATGGCCTTCTCCCTCGTCCTTCCCGATGAGGCCGAGAGCCCCCTTGCCTTCGACACCGCCCGCCACTTTGTCCGGATCCTTGCCACCCGGATGATCGAGGAGTCTCCCCCGCCCTCCGTGCCCTTCTCGGTGAACATTCCTTCAAGATCGGTCGACCGTGTCGAAGGGATCCGGATCACCCGGCTCGGAAAGCGCATCTTCGACACCGGAAACATCGTCAAAAAGTCCGATCCCCGAGGTCGTCCCTACTACTGGATTGGTCTTTCTCCCACAGACTACGAGCCGGATCCCGAGTCCGATCTTCACGCCGTGGATCACGGCTATGTCTCGGTGACGCCCCTGCATCTCGACCTGACCCACTACCCCTCCCTCGCCCGCTTTCGCGGCTGGGAGGGAGTCTCCCGGGGGGCGGTGCGGACGGCCGCTCCCCCCTCCTTTTCGTGAGAGGTTCCCGATGGCCGTGACGATCTCCCTCTACAACTCCCTCTCCCGACAGTCTGAGCCTTTTCGTCCCCAGGAGGAGGGGGTGGTCAAGATGTACGTCTGCGGGGTGACGGTTTACGACGACTGCCATCTGGGCCATGCGAGAAGCCAGATGGTCTTCGACACCCTCCACCGCCTCTTTCTCGAGACGGGACTTACGGTCCGCTACGTGCGGAACATCACCGACATCGACGACAAGATCATTCGCAAGGCCGCCGAGGCCGGGGTCCCCATCGAGGAGATCACCCGAACCTACATCGACTCCTTCTCCCGGGACATGGCGCGGCTCGGGATTCTTCCCCCCCTTCACGAACCCCGGGCCACGGAATTTCTCTCCTCGATGATCGCGCTCATCGACCGGCTTCTTCAACTCGGCGCCGCCTACCGCGCCGGCGGGGATGTCTACTTTCGGGTCCGGAGCTTCGACGGGTACGGGGCTCTTTCCCACCAGGTGCTGGGGGAGCTTCGCTCCGGGGCCCGGATCGAACCGGGCGAAGCCAAGGAGGATCCCCTCGACTTTGTCCTCTGGAAGGGGGCCAAGCCCGGAGAGCCCTGCTATCCGGCCCCCTTCGGGTCGGGACGTCCCGGATGGCATATCGAGTGCTCCGCCATGAGCCTCCACTACCTGGGCCCCACCCTCGATCTCCACGGCGGCGGCATGGATCTGCTCTTCCCCCACCACGAGAACGAGCGGGCGCAGAGCGAGGCGGCCACGGGAAAGACCTTCGCCCGGACCTGGATGCACAACGGCTTTGTGACCACGAGCCAGACGAAGATGTCGAAGAGCCTGGGGAACACGCGCCGGATCCGCGCCTTCTTCGAGGACTCTCCCTTCCCGGAGGCGGTCACCCGGGAATGGCTTCGCTACTTCTTCCTGGGGACCCACTATCGGGGTCCGGTCGACTTTACGGACGGAGGGCTCGCCGCCGCCAAGAATGCCCTCGACGGTCTTCACCAGTGCCGCGCCCTCCTCTTCGAACGCCTTCTGAGCCTCCCGGAGGAGACGGATCCTCGTGAAGGACCCCTTCTTCAGTCCTTCATGGAGGCGCTGGCCTCCGATCTCGACACTCCGGTGGCGCTTTCGGTTTTGCACGGGGCCAAAAGCCGCATCAACCCTTGGCTCTCCTCCCCGACGGCAGGGGATCCGCCCGTCGATCCCCGCGAGGTGCGGGCTCTCTTTCGCCTGGCCGAGCGGACGCTCGGGATCCTGTCGACTCCGGCATCGCTCTGGGTCGGGGGCGACAAAAGCGAAAATGGGGGGAAGGCGGGATCGGAGCTTACGCCGGAGGAGATCGAGCGGCTGGTCCTCTCTCGGGAGGAGGCCCGCAAGGCCAAGGACTTCAAACGGGCCGATGCCCTCCGTGACGAGCTCCGGGCGGCCGGCATAGTGCTGGAAGACCAGCCGGGAGGTTCCCCACGGATTCGGAGGATCTGACAGAGTCCGGCGGTCTCATCGGCGGGATCCATCCCGTCATGGAGATCCTTGCCAGTCGGCCCGACAGCATCGTCCATCTCTACCTGCGCGACGACCACCACCACGACTCCCGCCGGCGGGAGATCATCCGGTTGGCCCGCTCCCGCGGGATCCCCCTCGACTTCCTTCCTTCCCCCGCGATCGACCGGCTCTTCCTCCGCGACTCATCGACTCCCGGCGCTCCCGGAGGCCCGGGCCACCAGGGCGTCATTGCCCGGATCCAGGCCGTCTGGACCTACCCCTCCCTCGAAGACTTTCTTGACGCCAGCTCGGCTCCTTCGGGTCGCTCGACGACATCCGGACCGGGGCCCTTTCTGCCCTCTCCCCTTGTGGCCGTGGACGGGGTTTCCGATCCCCGAAATCTTGGGGCGCTTCTCCGGACCTGCGATGCCGCCGGCGTGGCGGGGGTTCTTCTCCCGAAACGCCGGGTCGCCCCGCTTTCCCAGACGGCGGCCAAGACCTCGGCCGGCGCCCTTTTTACCCTTCCCCTCGTGCGGGTGGGCAACCTGTCGGCAAGCCTTCGCCAGCTCAAGCGGGAGGGGTATGCCGTGGTGGCGCTCGACCTCGAAGGGGAGCCCCTCCCGGAGGGAGTCCTGCCGGCTCCCATCGTCTTGGTCGTCGGGGCGGAGGAGAAGGGGGTCACCAGGCCGGTTCTCGATCTCTCCGACTGGAGGTTCCGGCTTCCCATGCGCGGCAAGGTCCAGAGCCTGAACCTCTCCGTTGCCGCGGGGATCTTCCTCTATCGGCAGATCCCGCAGGAAGGGTAGTTCCGGACGACACTGGCCGGGGCGCGGAGGAACCGCTCGCCCGTGGTCGCAAGAGGCGTGCCTCGGGGATGTCGGAGGTTTCCGGGAGAAATCAGGAATCAGACGAGGGCAAGCCCCCGTCTGATCAGGGGGCGAGGCGTCCCGTGGCTCCGGGTCCGGAGAGGAACTCTCCGATCGTCCGAAGGGTCCGGCGAAGGATGCGGAGAACTCTTGACGCCTTTGTCGCGGGGTGCTCGAGTCTCTCTGTCATTATCGACTCCTTCTCTCAGGTCACTTCTTTGGGGGCACTGCGTTGGGAAGCCTGTGCGGAAGCGGGGCGGATCCTCCCGACCCGCTCCTTATCTCAGGAGCTCTCCCCGTTCCGACAGGGGCTTCCGGCGTCCTGTGTCTGGGCCGGATAGTCTCCCGGGCGAAAGGGGCACTTCTGAGTCCTTATTCTCCAAAGATGTGAATGAAGTATAAGGGGGATTTCATGCTTGTCAAGAAAGATTCGGGAAAAATATTTTGCGAGCTCCCGGCTCGCCCCCTTTGTCGGGGGGATGGGCGAGTGGGCAGGTCGTTCCTTTATGCTGGCTTGGGACTCCTTCTCTTTCCTCTGTTGGCCTTCTCTCAGACGCCGCCGGAGAGAATATACGAGGGAGGGTCGACCTCTTCCAAGGCCGATCCCGATCGGCTGGTCCGGGAGGCTCTCCGCTTCGACTTTGGCGCGCACAAGACGCCCCGGGATCTTCCCCGCGCGATCGCGCTTTACCGGCAGGCTGCCGGCATGGGGAGTCTTTCGGCCATGATGATCCTCTCCCAACGCTACGAGATCGGTCGGGGCGTCCCCCAGGACGACCGGAGGGCCGTTTTCTGGCTCAGACGCTCGGCACACGGAGGATATCCCCCGGCCGAGGACGCGCTGGGAGACCGTTATGCCGGAGGGGTAGGGGTGAAAAAGAACGACGCCCGCGCCCTCCGCTGGTATCTGAGGGCGGCCCGACACGGATACGGAGAGTCCCAGGATCTTCTGGGGCTGCGGTACGAACGGGGGGAAGGGGTCAGGAAAAATCTTATCCGGGCCCGCTACTGGTACGATCGGGCGGCGAAAGACTCCGGCAATCCCGACGCGTTTTCCCGGCTGGGCGTCCTCTGGGAGCGGGGGCTGGGCGGTCCGAAAAGCCTCGAGAAGGCTTACTTCTGGGACGCCCTTGCCAAAGCGACCCTGCCTTCCGCCGCCGCCCGTTATGCCGCACTCTCCCGGAGGCTACCTCCGACGATCCGAAAGCGGCTCGACCGGGAAGCGGGGGAGTTCCTCGTGCGCTACCGCCCGGGCTGGTCGCGCTTTCGACTGGCGCCCTGAGAGGTCACCCTCTGAAGGAGGAAGCGCTCTTAGGTGGAGCAGTGATGAGGATTGTGGGGAAGTTCGGCAAAGACCTCCTCCATGATCCGGAGCGTTTCCGTCCGCGGGGCCGATTCCCTGGGGCTGAACGGCTCGTCGACATACGGCTGGCTGAGGATGAGCTCTTTAAACCCCTCCTTCATGGCGGCGAGGATCTCCCCCCGCATCTCCTTGTCGGCCTTCATCTCGGAGGAGATGTTGTCCGCAGCACACCCGAAGTAGGTCAGCAAACGCGTCTTCCAGAACTGAAGATTCCCCTCCGAAAAATCGGGAACCGAGTCCACCGGCGCCCTTAGGCCCTCGATTCTGGATCGGTGCAAAATCTTTTCCTTGCGTGTTTTCGTTTCCATAGCGGCGATCTCCCCTTGTGTCATTTCCGGCTGCGACAGACTCCAGCGACCGAGCGATCCTTCCCCGCAACTCGTGCGAAGGATCCCCCTTAGGGTGTGTTTTCAGCGCGCCCCTCATTTTAACGCTGGATCTTCTATGGTTCTTCCCGGTATCAAAGCAATTGTTGTGCCAATGCCGGGGGAAAGTTTTTTCTCCTCCCCCGGCGAAAAGATCGATTCCGATTTGTCTGGCCAGGCGGCGCTTCTCTCTGACCGTGGTTGCCAACCTCCTCGAGAGACGACCGCCGATCGGTGAGGTTGTCGGTCCCCGGTCGAAAGAGAGCCTCGCTGGAGGTCTTTTGCCAAGGCCTGGTCCTTCGGGATCAAGGGATAAGAACCCAATAAGGTGTCCGATTTTTTTACAAACGATCGGTTTTTTTACAGGTTTTTTTACTGGGTAGGAGGGGCGGAGCACTGCGGATCGATGGGCGCGTCTCTCCGATCTTCGGGGAGTCGCCAATGGGCTTCTCCCCTTCGATGCCGAAAATAAGCGGGGATCGCTTTGGTGCCGCCCTTCCCCCTTGGGGGGGGCGGGGGTGGCCGTGAGAGTGATGCCGGTTACGGTTTCAGAAGGAAGACGGTGTGATCTATTGGCGGGAGATTGAGAGGAGCCTTCTTCTCCCTCCGCCCTTCCTCTTTGCATTCCCTCCTCCCGGGGGATACACTGTCTGCGATTGCAAAAGAGGACGCGGCCGAAGTCTGGTTCCCCTTGCCCCCCTCTCTCACCCCCTCATGGAGGATCCGTGCCCATGGACCGTCAGGACAGCCCCCGGGAGCTTTCGATTCCCCCCGTCGAAGTCGACACGAATAAGGAGACGATTCCCCAGTCTATCGCCGACCACCTGACCTTCTCCGCCGGCAAGGATCCCCTGACGGCGACCGACCACGATCTTTTCCTCAGCATCGCACACCTCTCCCGGGACCGGATGGTCTGCCGGCTGATGGAGACCATGCGCAGGTACTACGACAAGGACGTGAAGAGGGTGTACTACTTTTCTCTGGAGTTTCTGATGGGTCGCGCCCTTTCGAACAGCCTCGACAATCAGGGGATCCTTCCGGATGTGAAAAAAAGTTTGGCCGATATGGGGATCGACCCGGATGTGGTCTTCGACAGCGAGCCCGACGCCGGTCTCGGCAACGGGGGGCTTGGGCGTCTTGCCGCGTGCTTTCTCGACTCGATGGCGACGCTTGGCATCCCGGGCTATGGCTACGGCATCCGCTACGAGTATGGAATGTTCTACCAGCGCATCGAGAATGGCTGGCAGGTCGAAAGCCCCGACAACTGGCTCCGCTACGGAAATCCCTGGGAGTTTCCCCGGCAGGAGGTCCTCTATCCGGTCAAGTTTTACGGGAGGGTGGTCGAGTACGCCGACGAAAAGGGCGTCGTCCGATATCACTGGGTCGACACGGAAGACCTGATGGCCATGGCCTACGATACCCCTATCCCCGGATACGGGGTGGAGACGGTCAACAACATGCGTCTTTGGTCTGCGAAGAGCTCCCACGAGTTCGACCTGACCTACTTCAACGAGGGCAACTATATCAAGGCGGTGGAGAGCAAGAACCAGTCGGAGAACATCTCCAAGGTCCTCTATCCGGACGACTCCACCTCGATGGGGCGGGAGCTCCGCCTGAAACAGCAGTACTTCTTCGTCTGCGCCTCCCTTGCGGACATCCTCTACCGCTTCGACAAACATCACACAAGCTGCGATGCGCTCCCCGACAAGGTCGCGATCCAGCTCAACGACACCCACCCCTCGATCGCCATCGCCGAGCTCATGCGGATCCTCGTGGACATCCGACTTGTCGACTGGGACAGGGCCTGGCGGATCACCACCGGCGTCTTTGCCTACACCAATCATACGCTGATGCCGGAGGCGCTCGAAACATGGCCCCTCGAGCTTTTGGAGCGGACTCTTCCCCGGCATATGCAGATCATCTACGAGATCAATCACCGCTTTCTCAAGGAGGTCATGCGCGCCTGGCCGGGGGACAACGATCTTCTTCGCCGGGTCTCGATCATCGACGATGCCCCGGGCGGCAAGCGGGTGAGGATGTCCCATCTGGCGATCGTGGGGAGCCACAAGGTCAACGGGGTGGCGAAGATCCACACCGAGCTCATGAAGGAGACGATTTTTTCCGACTTCGACCGGATCTTTCCCGGCAAGATCGTCAACATGACCAACGGTGTGACCCCCCGGCGATGGATAAAGCAGGCGAATCCGGGGCTTTCGGCTCTCATTACCTCACGGATCGGGCCGGACTGGATCCGGGATCTCTCCCGGCTTTCCGACCTTGTTCCGTTCGCCGACGATCCGGCCTTCCGTGGGGAGTTTGCCGCGGTCAAGCGCGCCAACAAGGAGCGTCTGGCCAGATTTTTAGGAGAGAGGGTGGGCATCGAGGTCCGGGCGGAGTCGCTCTTCGATGTTCAGGTCAAGAGAATCCACGAGTACAAGCGCCAGCTCCTCAATGTTCTGCACGTTGTCACCGCCTACACCAGAATCTGCAAAAATCCCGAAGGAGAGGTCGTTCCCCGGACGGTCATCTTCTCCGGGAAGGCTGCGCCCGGATATGCCACGGCAAAGCTCATCATCAAGCTGATAAACGATGTGGCCGAGATCGTCAACCACGACCATCGGGTTGCCGGCCGTCTGAAGGTCGTCTTTATCCCCAACTACAGCGTCTCGAACGCCGAGATCATCATCCCGGCGGCCGACCTCTCCGAGCAGATCTCGACCGCCGGCACGGAGGCCTCGGGGACGGGCAACATGAAGCTTGCGATGAACGGCGCGCTAACGAT
>JAJYYA010000052.1 GCA_021801345.1 Nitrospirota bacterium | reverse complement strand
TACTTGTAAATACGTCCCCGGCCGGCATCAGGATCGTACCCGGCAAAGAGGGGCACCACCACCAGCCCCTGCATGGCCATGGGAAGGGCTTCCCGGACCATAAAACCGAGCTTGTTCGCCTTTCCGGCGGTCGTCAGCATCACCCCCTCGAGCTTCTCGTAGTGCTCGATCTCGACTCGAAAGAGCCGGGCCATCTCGAGAGCGGGCCCAGCCGCTCCGGCGATGGCCACGCAGGAATAGCGGTCCACGGGAAGAACCTTGGAAATGGCGCGGCTCGCCACCTGGTAGCCTTCGGAGGCCTGGCGATCCCCGGCCATGACCACACCCCTGTCGTATCGGAGGGCGAGCACGGTCGTCGCATGAGGAAGAGCTCCCGCAAGGGCTTGGCCCGAAGGCGGCGGGGAGGAGGAAAACCTTCCGGACGCCCGAAGGCAGTCGAGAAAGGACGAAGAGTCGAAGCCGACCGGCAAGCCACGAAAGCGCTGCTCCTCCACCGTTATTCTCCGCCTTTCTGAACAAAGGATTTCACGAACCCCGCCGCATTCTTCTCGAGGACCTCGTCGATCTTGTCGAGGATATCGTCCGCCTCCTCCTTCGCCTTCCGGGCCTGGCCGGAAGCCTCCTTCGGCACCTCCGGCGGAGACTCTTCCGGCTTCGGTCCCCGCTTTTCCGTGTGCTTCGACGTCTGGCTCATCACTCATCCCTCCCGTTCTCCGGCCTGTCTTCCGGCCGGCCGTGGCTATCAGTCTGACGAACAAGCTCCGAAAGAAGCCCGGCCGTCGTCCGATGGCGCTCGATCAGCGCTCCTGCTATCTTCTGGGTTCCCCGGCACGGATCCTCGAGCGGGATCCGCTTGAGGGAGGCACCCCCGTCGTCGATCACGACGCTGCTCCACGAGACCGCCGCCACCTCCTTCGGGTACCGGCGCAGCATTGTCCCCCGGAAAAAGGCCCGAGTGTCGGCGGGAGGGTGAAGAAGCGCCTCCCCGATCTCGGCCTCCTCGAGGAGCCGGACCACCTCTCCGCGCTCCTCGAGAAGCCTGAAGAGCCCCCGGCCGCCCTTGATGTCGTGATACTGAAGGTCGATCATCCTGAGCCTGCCATCTTCGGGAGAGATCTCCCGGGAGGCGGCGTAGCGGTCGAGAAGCCCCTTCTTGATGATCCAGTCGACCTCCCGGTCGAGGCCCCGGGGATCACTCGAGTCCGCGGCCAGGGACCGAAGACGGGAAAGGACCGACTCCCACCGGTCAAGAATCTCCCGGGTCTCAGGCCCCATCCCCTCCCGCAAGAAAAAGCCCCCGACGAAACGAGCGATCGTCTCCGCCAGATCGAGCACGCTCATCGTCCTGCCGTCTGCCAATTCTAGAGGTGTCCGGAGGGTCAGGTCGCCGGAGACGGTGTGAAAGGCCGCAACCGGATCGGCCAGGACAGGGATGCCGGCTGACTGCTCCTGCGGTGTGGCCCCTTCGAGAGCGGAAAGAAGAAGGAGGGTCGTTCCGACCTTGAGGAGCGTCGAAAGCTCCGAACAGTTCGAGTCCCCGGTAATGACATGGAGCCTTCGGTAGCGATCGTTTTTTGCATGAGGCTCGTCCCTCGTATTGACGATTCCCCTTCGCGCCGTGGTGGAGAGCCCCACCGGGACCTCGAAAAACTCGGCCCGCTGGGAAATCTGGAACCCTCTTCCCTTCTTCCGGTCGGAGACGACCTTGCCCGCCCCGCAAAAGATCGCCCGGCTGACAAGATGGGCTGTGAGGCCGGAGACAATCCGCTCGAAAGGGAGGGAGCGCGCGACAAGGTAGTTTTCGTGATAACCCCAGGAGTTCCCGAATCCGTCGGCATTGTTCCGAAAGATCCGAAGAGAGCGACCCCGGGGATCGGACTGCTCCCACCGGGACAGGCAGGACTCGAGAAGACGATCTCCCGCCTTTTCAAATCGAAGGATGTCCCTGAGACTGCGACATTCGGGCCCCGAGTATTCGGGGTGCCCTCCGTCCACATAGAGACGGCCTCCATTAAAAAGAGCCCGGTTCGTGCGACGATTCTCTGAACGTTCTGGACGGTCGTTTCGACCTTCGGCCGTGAATCCCCGGGCATCACGAAAGGGATCCTCCGGCTCGTAATCCCAGAGAGCCTCCCCGGCATAGTCAGTTGAAAGCGAACCCACAAGTTCATGGGAGATCTGGGCGGAGAGATCTCCGATTTCGCCGGAGGAAAATGAAATCCCGTATTCGACCTCCGTCCCGGCAATCCGGCAGGAGACACCGTTCCCTTTTGAAGACGCGCTCCCGCCAAAGGTCGGGGAAGAGTCGGTCACAGGTAGTGGCCCACCGGAAGCGTCTCCACCGGACGCTCTCTCGCCTCTCTCGATGCCAGGGTCTTGACGCTCGCGATCCTCTCGTCCTTGCGCCCCGAGATCCGGGCCCAGTCGTCGGGGTTCGTGGTGTTGGGAAGATCCTCGTTCTCCTGGAACTCGCGGCGCACGGCCCGGGAGAAGTCCTCCCGGGTCAGACCGTCTTCCCCGGAAGCTGACAGGCTCCGCTTGATCGCCGTCTGCTTGGCCCGGGAGACGATACCCGCGATCATCGCTCCCGAAGAGAAGTCCTTGAAGTAAAGCACCTCCTTCTCCCCTCCGGCATAGGTGACCTCCAGGAAACGGTTCTCGGGGGTCTCGGCATACATCTCCTCCGACACCCGGTCGATCAAAGTGAGGACCGCCTCCTCCGGAGAAGAACTTCCCTTCAGAAGAGAGGGCGCAAGGGGAAGGTCTCCGGTAAGATAGCGCCGGAAGATCGCCTGAGCTTTCTTCCGGTCGGGACGATCGATGCGGATCTTGACGTCGAGGCGGCCCGGACGCAAAATAGCCGGGTCGATCAAGTCCTGCCTGTTCGAAGCCCCGATCACAATGACGTTCTGCAGCCGCTCGACCCCGTCGATCTCCGCCAGAAACTGCGGCACAATTGTGCTCTCCATATCGGAAGAGACGCCGCTTCCCCGGGTGCGAAACAGTGAATCCATCTCGTCGAAAAAGACGATGACGGGATACCCCTCCCGAGCCTTCTCCCGGGCCCGGGAAAAGACCTCCCGGATCTGCCGCTCCGACTCTCCCACATACTTATTGAGAAGCTCTGGCCCCTTGACGTGGAGGAAGTAAGACCGGGCATCTCCTCCCCTCTCGGCCATCCGGCGCCCGATCGAGTTGGCCACCGCCTTTGCAATAAGGGTCTTACCACACCCCGGAGGACCATACAGGAGAACGCCCTTCGGAGGAGAAAGACGGAAGCGGGCATAGAGTTCCGGATGGAGAACGGGAAGCTCCACGGCATCCCGGACCATCTCGAGTTCTTCGTCTAGCCCACCGATCTCTTCGAAGGTCACATCCGGGATCTCCTCGATGACGACCTGTCCCACCTCGCTCTTGGGGACGCGTTCGAGAGCGAATCCCGAGCGAAGATCGATCAGAAGAGGATCCCCTGCAGAGAGTTCCCGGCCTGCGAGCCCAGGAGAAAGAAGGGTCACTCGGTCAACCCCTCCCTCTCCGGTCACGAGAAGGCGATCAGGAGAGAGAATCTCCTTGAGCGTCATGATCTCCCCCATCCGCTCCTCCGGGGCGCGTCCGACGACATTGAAGGCCTCATTGAGGAGCACCGTGTCCCCAGGGCGAAGGTCCTCCGGATCCACCCCCTTGTCGGCCATCACACGCATCTTGCGTCCCGCCACGACGACATCAACCGAAGGCTCTGCGGGGACGCCGCGCAAGGTCATGGCCCCCGACGGGGGGATATTGGAGGAAAGAACGACGGCATAGCTTGAGGGGGGGGTAGTGAGGCGAATCAGCTCGTCGCGCAGGGCCTGGATCTCCTTGCGGGCTTTTTTGAGGGTCTCTTCGAGCTTGCGATTCATCTCGGCGGAGTTTTCGAGCATTTCCTTCGTCTCTGCGTGGGCACGCTCGATCCTCTCGAGATGATCGATCCGTCTACGGAGACGAAGAATCTCCGTCTCTCCAGGAGCCTCGATCTCGTCCGGGCGAGAAGATGCCGAACGGGGCGGCACGATCTCCTTCCAGGGGTCTTCGCCTCCAGCCGATTCCTGCATCACGTCTCCTTTTCTGAGAGAGGTCCACACCAGAAGGCTTCCCAAAGAAGGTTCGAAAGCGTTCCAGCAACGAGGGGTGTGTTGTCTCCGGGGAATTGACAGACGAACTCGCCTTTTCCCCTGAGATCAAAGTATATCACCCCCCAAAAATCAGGGTCAAACAAATTCTTAAAATATAAGTTATTTAAATATCTGCAAATAAAATTAATTTAAACATTCTTACTCGCATTGCCGTGCCTTTTCTCCGCCAAGACTGAAGGAACGGGATCAACTTTCATTCTCACACCCCCCCCCAGAAAAACGGCCGGAGCTCCTCGATAAAGCTTTATCTTCCGGATCTTCCGAAAATCAGGCAAATAGCGACACTCTTTTCTGATCTTGCATTGCGTCAGAAAAGCGTTCCCGATCCTTCCGCCTCATCCCGTTCATAAAGAGAGCCCCGATCGTCACTTTCAGCCTTTTCTCAGAGGCTCAGGCCCATTGGCAAGGGGCTTGCAATTGAGTCAAGCATCCGGCACTTCTGCCGGAGATGACAAGAACCCTGACGAAAAGAGACATTGTCAGAGATTTTCTGCAACACCTTTGAAGAATGGGAGGGATGAATGGATCCGGCAGATTTTTACCAGACGATCACCCAAAAGATGATTGCGGCTCTCGAAAACGGAACCGCTCCCTGGATCCGACCCTGGCGCAAGACCGAAGGAGGTCAGGGATCGCCTTTTCCCGTGAACGCTGTAACCGGGCGTCCCTACCGGGGGGTAAACGCCCTGACTCTCTCTCTCCACGCCATAAGTACCGGGAGCGCCGACATGCGATTTGCGACCTTCCGGCAGGCGAAGGATCAGGGGTGGGGAGTCAAAAAAGGCGCGACCGGACTTCCGGTCTTGAAGCTCGTCCCTCCCGGAGAGACAGCCGCCCGCAGCCAGGGGGAGAGGCCGCAAGAAAGAAGGGAGCGAGACGGGGAAGAGGCGGTCCGGGAAAAAGAAAAAGGGAACCCGCCCTCCAACCTCCTTTTTCCCCGGATCTACCACGTCTTTGCCGCGGAGAACCTTGTTGGCATTCCTGACTTTAGTCCGAAAGACGAAACCGCGGGAAAAAGCAATCTCTCGACAGACCTGCCCGGCGGACTTTGCGACAAGGAGCGATCCTACCGCGTCTCAAACAGGCTCAAGGACAATTTGAGAGTCCGACTCTCCCACGGAGGAGACCGGGCCTTCTATAACCGGGAGGAGGACCGGATACGACTCCCCTCTCAAGAGTCATTCCTGAGCCTAGAGGGATATCTTGGGACCCTTTTCCACGAATTCGGCCATGCGACCGGCCACGAAAGCCGCCTGAACCGGACCTTCGGAGTGCGGGGAACCCCCGAGTATGCCTTTGAGGAGCTCGTGGCGGAGCTTGCCAGCCTCTTCGTTGGCATGAAGACAGGCGTCAGCCCGGACGGGGAGCATTTCGACAACCATGCAGCCTACATCGGCTCCTGGGTCGCCGCTCTCGAAAACGACCGGAGGGCTCTTGTCCGGGCGGCCACACTGGCCCAAGAGGCCTGCGACCTGCTCATGAAAAACCTGGAGGAAGGTCCCGGAACAAATCTCAGGGAAGAGCCGGCGGAGAGGGAAGGACCGGCCTCTGCCCCGGATCCCTCTTCAGCTTCTGGCCCTGCCGTAAGGTAAGGGCCAGGAGGAGGTTTCTCCAAAACGGGAGGCGGCGTGAAGGGGCCAGTATGGATCCCGAAGCATCTCCCGGGCCAGAGCGACGCCATCAGCCTGTCCCGTCACCAGGATATGCTCCGCCTGCGAAGGATCGGTAATCATGCCCACCGCCACCGTCGGAAGGCCGGATTCTTTCCGGATCGTAGCCGAAAAGGAGGTCTGATAACCCGGCCCCAAGGGGATCTTGGCATCGGGAACGATCCCTCCGCTCGAGCAGTCCACCACGTCGACACCTCTTTTCCCGAGCTCTCGGGCGAGGATGACCGAGCTGTCAAGATCCCATCCCCCCTCGACCCAGTCGACAGCCGAAATCCGAACCCACAGGGGAAGAGACTCCGGCCACACTCCCCTCACCGCTTCGACGACCGCGAGGGGAAAGCGCATACGGTTTTCGAGGGTTCCTCCGTACCGGTCAGTGCGCCGGTTCGAAAGCGGAGAAAGGAAGCTGTGGAGAAGATACCCGTGGGCCAGATGCAGCTCAAGGAGCTCAAACCCTGCAGAGAGCGCCCTCCGGGCAGCCCCGGAAAACGCCTCTTTCACTCCAAGAATGTGCGGTTCGCCCATCTCTTCCGGAATCCCGTAGTCCCCGAAAGGGATCGCGCTGGGGGCCAGAGTGCTCCACCCCCCTTCATGGGACTCGAGGAACCTTCCCCCGTGAAAGGGAGGAGCGGTCGAGGCCTTGCGTCCGGCGTGGGCGATCTGGATGCCAGGGATCGCCCCCTGGCTCTTTACAAAAGCGGCAATCGGACGGAGGGCGTCGGCCTGCCGATCGTTCCAGAGGCCCAGATCCCCCGGAGAAATCCGGCCCTCCGGACTCACTGCCGAGGCCTCGGCCATGACGATCCCGGATCCCCCCACCGCCCGGCTTCCCAGATGGACATGATGCCACTCGCCGGCGACTCCGTCTACGGCCATATACTGACACATGGGGGAGACGACGATCCGGTTTTTCGCTACGACGGACCGCATGTGCCAGGGGGAAAAAAGCCGTGTCACGACTTCTCAGAAAGGCAGGGATCTGCCAGAAGGGCCGCGACGTGGCCGGCGGCCTTCACGCCGCGCAGGGCGCGAAGGATCCGCCCGTCCGTTCCGATCACAAAGGTACTGCGTTCAATCCCCATGCGCTTGACCCCATACATTGTCTTTTCCTTGAAAACCCCGTAGGCCCGGCAGATCGTTCCCTCGGGATCGGAAAGAAGAGGAAAGGGAAGCTGGTACTTTGTCCGAAACTTGTCGTGGCTCGACAACCCATCTTTCGAAACCCCCAGGACCACGATCCCGCGCTTTTGAAGGGGCACCATGCTGTCGCGAAAGTCGCATGCCTCCGTCGTACACCCCGGGGTGTCGTCCTTGGGATAGAAATAGAGCACAACCCTCTTTCCCGCATAGTCCGACAGACTGACCTCCGAAGCCTCCGCGCCCGACGCCTGCGCCCGGAAGTCCGGTGCCCTATCCCCCTCTTCGGGCCCCTGATAGCGAGATTCCTTGCCTCCTTCTTTCTCCTTTTCCAAATCCCCCTCCTCTGTTTGACGTTCTCGACCCTCAGGTCCTATTGACTTAACAGCGTTTTGATCCTAGCGCCCCCCGCCGGGATCGGCATTGAGGATCACGGGGAGACCATTCTTCCCCCCCCCAATGATGATCACCTTCGTGTTGGGGCTCTTGGCAAGCTTTTCCGTCGCCTCGATCCCCTTCCAGGTCAGATAGCTCCGGGTAAGGTTCTCTTGGACGATCTTTTGGAAGGCCTCGATCCCCTCGGCCTCGATCCGTCTCTTCTGGGCAGTCTTTCTCGCCACATCGAGCACATACTCCATTCTCTGGTAGTTCTGCTCCTCGGTCAGCTTGCGCTCGATCGCGACCCGGATAATCCGGGGAAGACGCACGTCCCGGATCAAAAAGCCCTCTACCGTAATGGGATAGTTGCGGAGTTTTTCACGAAGCCCCGCCAGAATCAGACGCTCGATCGTCTCTCGTTCGCTCGAATAGATCTGTGAGGGAGTGAAGCGGCCCACAATCTTTCTCGCCTCGCTCATGACGTAGGGGGCGATCAGGACGTGGTAGTAATCGGGTCCGACCTTTTCCTGAAGGGTCGGAAGAGCCTTGCTCTGAACCTTGTAGAGGATGGAGGAGTCCATCTCGATCGCCAGTCCGTTGACCGAGAGCACATGCAGGGAGAGGCGGGACTCCTGGGTCCGGAGGTCGTAGATGTAGAGCTCGTTCCAGGGAGCAATAATCTGGACCCCCTCGCGGTAGATCGTCTGTGTGTCTGTTCCCTGGCTCACCGTCCACAGAACAGCGGCCTTTCCGGGATCGATGGACTCCACGCATCCGGAGAAAAGCGAAAGGGCGAAAAGAGCCGAGAAGGCTCCGACCGTTCGCCTTCTGGCGCCACTTCGGACATCCTCCGGCCGACCACACGCATGATTTGTCATGGAGATCTCCTCATTATTCGTAAAAGGGTCAGGGGCCGACCTTGATCAGGTTCAGGACGGCCGGGGTCTTTGGAATCGTCCGGGAAAAGAGCGCCTTTTGCCTCCCGCCGGGCAGGGAAAGTATGCGCGACTCCACGTCGATCGTCTGCCCCAGATCGGTATAGGTGCCGACGACGAGAAGATTCGCGCCCACACTGTCGCCCACGGACAGGAGGGTTTTCGTGTCGAGAAGACCCTGTTGGATCCCCAGGCGGTGCAAGGCCTCGTAGACTTGCCCGGGATCGATCAGAACAACCCCCGGCGTCCGGGAAAGGCCCTCGCCAACTTTCTGCGAGAGATAGCGTCCGAAGGTCCGGGAAAGGCCCGATGGGGTGGTGTAGCGGATGACCGCCACGCGAAGAGACTCTCCCTTTGAGCTCCCTTGCGCCAGAAGTCCCCCGCGAAGGTCGGAGACAATCCCGCGAATCGGAATCCCCTGCCGCACGGGAGCGCTCTCCTTCGGCGGAAGGTAGGTCACCGCCGGAGTGGTCTGACAGGAGGGAAGGAGGGACGAGAGCAGAAAGAGGGAAAGTGCGGTCGGAAAAGTCCTTCCGAAGAGCTTCATTCAAGACTCCTTATATCTTCCAGAGACTGTATTTCCCAAAAACAAAAGCTCAGGGGCAAAACGGGGAGCGAGCCGCGGGTCGCTCCCCGTGGCCAGAGCGGAA
>JAJYYA010000043.1 GCA_021801345.1 Nitrospirota bacterium | reverse complement strand
AAGCGTCGGTCCTGTTGTCCAAGACTGTCACTTACATTTCGGAAGGGGCACGCCTGACCGAGACACGGCCGCGCCCTCGAGGGCTCGAGGACAGGACTGACTCAGCCCCCCGTATCAGGTCATGATACCCTCTCAATGATGTCCTCACAGATCGAATAAGGCACATTAAAGGAGCATTTTGTTTGGAATCCGTCCTCTTCGATACGCATGCCTATGTTCGCAGACTCCAGATGGGAGGCCTTTCCTCCGAACAGGCGGAGGCTCATGCCGATGCCCTCCTCCTTGCCATGCGCGGCGGCACGCTGACAAAGATTGACATCCAGGAGTTCGAAGGACGCGTCAAGGACGATTTTCGTCTTCAGGCAAAGCAGGTCGATGCCCTCCGGAGCGAACTCAAGGAAGACATTCATTCCCTCGACAGAAAGATCGAAGCGGTCCGATCTGAACTCAAGAAGGAGGATCTCAACACGTCAAGGAGAGAGTTCCGGGAGATGGAAACCCGCATGACGCTAAATTTCGGGTTGATGCTCGCGGCGGGCCTTTGCATTTTTCTGACCCTCGAGAAGTTTCTCAAGTAACATCTATCCCCAAAATCCTCCACAGTCTTTGACAACGGTGACTTCTTAATCCTTCCCATCTCGCCCCGCTCCGAGATCGAGGGTCAGACCGTGATCGCCGATGTCCTGCATACCCAACCGGAAACGGCCCGCTCCCTCGTCGAAGACAAAAAGGCCGATGATGTCTTCACGGTTTAAAAAAACAGCCCACCATGTTCGAAGACATCGCAAGCCTCCCCTGGGAGGATTTTCTCCCCTTAAGCACACTGCCACGACAATCGATAAAGCGCACGGCCGAACCCTCCCGCCGGACCCTCTCCGTCAGTTCCGAACCAAAAGAGCTCTTCCCCCAGTTTTCCTTTCCCAGTCCCACGCAGGTCTTCCGGCTCGATCGCCAAACATCCAAACTCGGGTGGAAGCCAATCCACCACGGAAGTGCTCTACGGAGTCATCAGCCTCTCTCCGGAAAAGGCCTCGCCCGAACGGCTTCTCTTCACTCGCTTGCAAACACTGGGGCATCGAGGCCCATCACTGGATCCGGGACGCCGTTTTCGGGGAGGACAAAAGCGCCACAAGAAAGGGCTCCGCGCCCGTCTTCATGACCCTTCGCAGGAATCTCGCGATCGCCCTTCTCCGCCTGTCCGGACGGGATCAAATCGCAGGATCCTTGCGGTTCTTCTCCTGGAACCCGTCCCGGGCGGTGTCTTTTCTCGGAGTCTGAGCCGGGTTCCCGGAAAAAAAGCAAAACTCCTTTTCCCTCACCGAAAGGCAGGGCCGGCCCCGGTGCGTCTTTTTTCTGGACAGGAATCCGAAAAATCCTGACTTTTTGCCCCGATCCCCCCTTCATCCCGAAAATTTTCTCGGCTCCTCTCCGATTTCTAAAAGTTCCTTCTGTTTTTTTAACCCCACTCAGGCTTCGAGGGGGGACTTTGACGTGGTCGTGAGAGACCACTTGTCAGAACACCGTCCGGACAATTATAATGAGTACATCTAAAATCAGTCCGGAGGGGCACCATGGGCATCCTGAATCTATCCAAGAGCGAACGCATTGACGTTCGTGCAAGCAAGCCTGTCAAGCAACTGCTGCAGGAGGCCGCACGCGCCAGCCATAAGAACGTCAGCGAGTTCCTGCTCGAAGCGGGCGTGACGGCGGCGGCCCAAGCGCTGGCGGATCGTCGTCAGTTCGAGCTGAAAGACATCCAGTGGCAGGCGTTCCAGGAAGCGCTGGATCGTCCGGTGCAAAGCAAGCCGCGCCTGGAGAAGTTGCTGCGTGAACCCGGGGCGATGGGTTGAGCAATGGCTACGCACCCGTGCGCAAGCTGGCCGCAACGGATCAGACCGATGCCTTCGATTGCGGCCAGGCCGCACTGAACCTGTTCCTGCAGCGCTACGCGCTCGTCAACCAGAAGGCCAACAGCGCGAAGACCTACGTCTGCTGCCAGGGTGACGTGGTGGTCGGCTTCTATAGCCTCGCCGTCGGCAGCGTCGATGCGGAAGCCGCGCCATCGAGGGTGATGAAGGGGCTGGCGCGCCACCCGGTACCGGTCATGATCCTGGCCCGGCTCGCGGTGGACAAGGAGCATCAGCACCGGGGCCTGGGACAAGCCTTGCTCAAGGATGCGCTGCTGCGCACGGCACAGGCCGCCGAAATCGCCGGTATCCGCTGCCTGCTGGTGCATGCCAAAGACGATGCAGCACGGCACTGGTACGGGTCATGGGAATTCGAGCCCAGCCCGACCGATCCGTACCACCTGTTCCTGATGCTCAAGGATCTCAAAAGCTTGCTGAGCTGAGGCGGTGTCTCCTCCTCGGAGTCCGACTCTCTCCCGTTGCCCATCCCACAGCGGCGGCGGATCGACCGCCAGATCGAACGGCGTGATGTGGGATGGCAGTGTGTCGTCTTGGATGGCCGCCTCCATGAGAAGGCCCTGGCGCCGCTTGGCTTGCTGATCGCTTCTCATTCGAAAAGTCTCGGGGCCATGCTTGTGAGCAATGACCAGGCATTTCGACTGCTGGACGGGTTGCACATTGAGGATTGGAGCAAACCAGCCGGAGGGGCCTCTTCCTGACCGAACTCTTCCCTCCATGATGCGGGCAGGATCCTGACGACAGGGCACCGGAAGACTTGGAATGTCCCGGGAGAGATCGGGAGGAGTTCCCCTCGTGAACGGAGGGTCATCAAGCCCAGGTTGACCGAAAGGGGACAGCGCTAAGGGAAGGTGCCGAAGCTTCGGATCGCCTCCAATTGGAGGTGCCCGGTTCGTCGCGTTCCCGGGGAGAGGCTTCGCAAAAGGCGTGTTGGGGCCGCAAGGCGCGTACAACGATCGCTTCCGGGAGGCTTTATGTGGCTCTTCCTCCCGAAGGTCCCAAAGAAGAGATTGGATCCTGTGAGCTAGACCAGCCGGAAGAGGGCGTTGACGATGGCCACCGCCACCGTGGATCCTCCCTTGGGTCCCCGGGTCACGATCCAGGGAACGGTGTTTTGGCGTGCCAGGATCACCTTCGACTCCCGCGCTCCCACGAACCCCACGGGAACACCCACCACCAGGGCCGGACGAACCCCCTCCTCCGCAATCAGCCGGTTGACCTCGAAAAGTGCCGTCGGGGCATTGCCCACCACCACCACCGCTCCCTCCATCGTCTCCCGGGCCTTCCGCATCGCCAGAGTCGACCGGGTCTCTCCCGTCTTCCCCGCCAGGGCCGCAACATCGGCATCCCCCACATGGCAGAAGACCGAGTTCCCGAATTTTTCCCGGTAGGGACGGCTGATCCCGGACTCCACCATCTGCACATCCACCACGAGGGGAACGCCGTTTGAGAGCGCCTCGACCCCCTTCCCGATCGCCTCCGGGTGCCGCTCCATCACCTCGATCATGTCGAAGTCGGCGACGGCATGAACTGCCCGTCGCACCACCTGGTGCCACCCCCGGTCGAGCGAAAGCCCCGAGAGTCTCTCGTCGATGATCCGGAAGCTCTCCGCCTCGATCTCCTCGGGACGTCTCGGAATCTGCCGAACCTCCGCATCGGGAACCGAAAAGAGGTCGTGGACCAGGTCGGAGAGGAGGCGGACATAGGAGGGATGGGTCTGGTAGCCGAAGAGAAAACGGATCTCCCGGGACTGCAGTCCGGCTTTCGAGCGCAGATCCTCGAAGCTCTCGAGAAGGTCTCCCGGCTCGTTGTCGGCGAGGACGACCGCGACCGATCCGGTCTCAAAGGCGGGATCCTTCCACAGGGTCCTCAACCCTTCGATTCCGCGGGTCAGGGAAAAAAGGGCGACCCGGGCGAACCCGCCGCGCGTCGAGAGGAAGGCGGCAAGCCCTTCGGTCGAGGGAACGTGGGTGCGGGTGACAAGAAGAAGAGTGATCGACATCGGGGGAGATCCTTTCGTTTGTCTTAAGCGGGGGAACGAGACGATTCTCCAAGTCGGAGACTCTCGGCAAGCCTTGCCGCAAAATGGGAATTTGTCGGAAAAAAAGCGTGCATATAAGAGGCTACGACTCCTCCCAGGGCCCAGCCTTCCGGCCGGCCGTCGGCGGCGTGGAGGAAGGCGGGGCCTTCCGGGACAGCCAAGGCGGCCTGGGCCTCCCTCGGCCCGATCCCTCCCGGGAGAGCCTTTTTCCCGTCGAGCGTCGTGTAGTGAAAAAGGTGTCCCCGGATCGTCCCGGGAACCCCTGAGAAGAGACCCTCTCCGGCTCGGACCTCCGCATAGCCCAAACGCCGGAGTCGTTCTCCCAGACGGTATCGGACCGGAAGAAATCCGACAAGGGAGGCGGGGGCAAGGGGACTCTGCTCCTTTTTCCCCTCCCCCTCTTTCGGGATCGCACCTATCTCCTCGCCTGTCTCTTCCGCTCCCCTGCCCTCCCGTTCCGGACCCAAAGTCAGATAGAGCATGCCCCCGCACTCCGCATAGACGGGACGTCCGGAAAGACAGAACTCCCGAACGGAGTCGATCATGGAGCGGTTCTCGGAGAGGGCCCCGGCAAAGCGCTCGGGGTAGCCGCCCCCAAGGTAGATCCCGTGCGTCCCGGAGGGAAGCCGGGGATCTTCGAGCGGCGAGAAAAAGACGATCTCGATACCTGCGGCTTTGAGGGCTTCAAAGTTTTCATGGTAATAGAACCAGAAGGCCCGGTCGAGGGCGACAGCCAGCCGGGGGCGAGTGCCTCCCCCCCTCCTTTCCCCGGAAGCGGGCAAAGAGGAGGCGATGAAGGATCCGGGAGCACTCTCCCGGAGGGCCCGCTCCCGGAGAGCGGAGAGAAATTGCCCGGAAGAACTCCCGCCAGCGTCCTCTATTTTAACAGAGAAAGCCGCCCGTTCGGGGAAAAAGGGAAGAATTTTCTCCCAGTCGAATCCTCTGGCGTGTTGCGACAATCGCTCGAGAAAGGATTGCTCGGCCTCCTCTCCCGACTCACCGGGAGCGCAGAGACCCAGATAGCGCTCGGGGAGCGTAAGGGCCTCGTCTCTTGGCAGAACCCCCAAAAGGGGAGGAAGACCGGCCTCTTCGAGCGCCCGGGCGATCATCTCCCGGTGTCGCTCCGAGCCCGTCCGGGTGGCAATCACTCCGGCAAAGAGTCCTCCTTCCCGGAAAGAGACGAGACCCCGAACCAGGGCCGCCGCCGTCTCGGCCATCCCCCGGGCCGAAAGGACCAGGACGATGGGGAGCTCCAGAACCCGGGCAATATCGAAGGTCGAGCGCCCTCCCGCCATCCCGTCGAAGAGCCCCATGACCCCCTCGACCACCGCTCCGGAGCGTCCGCCCAGATCGCGGTCGAAGGACTCCCGGAGAGGGGCGGGGGGGGTAAAGTGGAGATCGAGGTTCTTCGAGGGGGTCAGCGCCACACGTTCGTGATGGCGCGGGTCGATGAAGTCGGGACCGCACTTGTAGGGAAGGACCTCCCGCCCTTTCTCCCGAAGCCCTGCAAGAAGGGCCAGGGTCGCAAGCGTCTTTCCGGAACCCGAGCCGGCACCGGCCACAAGAACTCCACGGGGAGGTCGAGGCTCCGGGATCATGGGACTCCCGGAAGTTCGGAAGGCATGTTCATGAGGATGACTGCCGGATCCCCTCCTTCGGTATAGTCGATGATATTGAGGGCGCCGTACCCCTGGGTGAGTCGGAAGTAGCCTGAAAGCTCGAGCCCAAGGGCCTCGAGAAGGAGAATGCGGTTGACGCCGGAGTGGGCGACGCAGAGGGCGTTATGGCCGTAGCCTGTCTCGGCCATTAGCTCCCGGAGCGCTCCCAGGACCCGGCCTTTGAAGGCCAGAAGGCTCTCGCCTCCCGCGGGGGAAAAGTCCAGGTCCAGATCCTGCCACCGGCTATAGCCTTTAGGGTCGACTGCGGCGATCTCCTCCCGGCTCTTGCCCTCCCAGAAGCCGAAGGATCTCTCCCGGAACCCTTCGAGGGAGCGGACGGGGGTCTTCTCCCGTGTTCTGGCGAAGGGGGCCAGACTCTGGCGGGTGCGGAGAAGCGTGCTCGAAAGAAGAATCGTGGCGGGGAGGTCCCGAAGAAGCTCCGCCCGCTTCTCCATCTGGGACAGACCCCGGGGGGAAAGGGAGACGTCTCCCTGCCCGTTGATCTTCCCCAGGTCGGAGTTTTCCAGATGGCCGTGGCGCATGAGGTAGAGACGAAAGCGTCCCTCCCGGGGCGGATCAAAGAGCATGGCAGGCTCCCGTCTGCTCGGCGCGAGAATCAATTCTCCGCCCGTTTGTGGCCGTTTATCGAAAGATCTCTCCTGTGACAGCATAATGCCATTCGGGGGTCAAATGGTCCCTCCCCTTTCCCCTCTTCCTTACGCCTTTTCGATCAGAACGGCAACACGCAACCTTATATCTTTATATCTTTTCGCCCAAACTCGGCGGAATTTTCCGAGATCAATCAGTCGACATCTGGACCCTTTACGATTCCCATGGATTTATGACGGTGAGGTTGACGGCCTCAATGGGAGCCGTATCGCGTGATGCCAAGATGAACCCCCTCGAGGCTGCGATCGCGGCAATATAGCCATCTGGTGCGGGAAATCCACGCCCGACGACCTTGGCTACCACAGCCAGCTCGGCATAACGCCTTGCTGCAACGGTGTCGAATGGAAGCACCCGATCCCTGAACAGCCCCATCAGACCGTCAAGGGCCTGTGCCAACATGTCCTTGCGCTTGCCGACCGGGAGTGCCCCGATGCCGAACAGCATCTCGGCCAATGTCACACTGGACAGATACAGCGTCTCGGCGGCTTGATCGTTCAGCCAAGCCCGCACAGCAGGGTGCGGATCGGGCTTCATGGCCTCGGAAACGACGTTGGTATCGAGAACGATCATCCCAGCCTCAGCGGCTCGGCCGGCGTCTTGTCTCTCACTTGGTGGAAGACCTCAAAATCCTCGTCCGTAAGTCCGATCTCACGGCCCAATGCCGCGAGGGCTTCACCTAGGCGAACGCGCGTCTCTGGCTTGACCGCGGCTGCCAGAATCTCACGAACCTCGGCCTCGGTGCTTTGCCCATGTTGAGCGGCTCGCACCCGCAATGCGCGGTGGACATCGTCGGGCAGATTTCGGACTGTGAGCATGGCCATAGCATCACCTCGCAAGAATGAATTCAGTGCATTCACTGTATTACATTGAATGCAAACATGCAAGATGCGACTTCATCTTGAACTTTATATAACCTGATTAGCGAAATATACCGTCCCGGCCGGGCGCGGTAAAGAAACAACGCTGCGGGCTCCAATCTGGGATACGCTTTTTACTTTTCCAGCCCCTCACACCGCCCCGAGCGGGCCGATTGAAGGGGGGACCAAAACGGGGAAAAGGGGGGGAAAATCGCCCCCAAAAAACCTTTTCCCCACAACCGCTTGCGCGTTGTTTCTTGAGAGAACGATTGCTCAGCCGGATTCTTATGGTCAGTTTCAGGCGGCTCTTTCAGTTCATGGCACTGACAATGCGTCGACTTCTGGACCTCCTGAATCTCGGTACAGCAGAAACTTGGCTCCGCCCGGCTGAGGGATCGTGCTGAGTATCGGGCGCAACTGCGCTCCAGTGTACGTTCGGTCTTCGGGATCCCCTCTTCCATTCTACAAAAATCCCCGCATTGGAAGAGTCCAAAGAGAGAGCCTTGGGACGTTGTTTCTTTACCGCGCCCGGCCGGGCACAGGTATATTTCGCTAATCAGGAAAATGATTCATAATGGCTATGTTCCCCTATCGTGTTGCGACTCTTTCCAACCGGCTTTACGAACAAGGCGGAGACCCGGGTAGAAAGGATTCGAGAGTGACGCACTTTTTGTTCTCGACTGAAGGGCTCCCGGAATCTCTTGGTCATCTGTCGCAACACGATAGGGGAACATAGCCTTCATAATTGGGAATTGAAGGTTGACTTTCGATTTTATATGAAAAAGGTGCCCAGATCGCAATAGCATTTCAGGTATTGACTCTCAATCTATATCAATCTTACATTTCGCAAATCAAAAATCGGCTTGGGGGAATTTCCGGGAGAGAAGGAATTTAAAGAGGGCCTGAAGACGCAAGTCTTACGTCCTGGCCGTTTCCCTTGTTTTGACGGGATCCGGCTCGATCAAAAGGCCAGGGGGAAAGTGCCTTCGCACCTGGTTGTCTCGCGCGCGACCGCAGCGAGACAGACGGGTCGTGTGTTTTTGTCAGGTCATGGGATCGATAGAGCCTCCTTGGGTTCGAGATTCCGGGTCCGTCCGCACGGGAGGGCCTTGTGCGAGGGGATCGGGAGGTCGTCCGTGGAGATTCCACCCTGTGCTGCGCGGGTAGGGCACGACATAGATCGACGAATCGAAGCCGGCCCAGCGGAGAACCTAGAGGAACCCGTTCTTGTAGTCGGGCGGGATCTGGATCTGCCGCTCTCCACCCTCAATGCGGACGACCGTGGCGTGAGAGAGATGCTGGAGGGCCTCCCGGCTGGTGGGGTTTGAGAGAAGACCTCGGGGAGGGCGGTCGAAAGGTTCGCGCGCCTTCCTCATGCGGTACTGCAGCAGCATGTAGACGAGCGCAGCCAGGAGCAGGACGTGGCCCAGCGCATCGAGACGCTCTTTGCTTTTGAGGAAGAAGGCGTCGAGGACCACCGGATTCTTGACGAAGGCGCCGAAGAGGTTCTCGGCAACGATCTGCCCCTTGTACTCGGAGAGGACCTGTCGGGCCGAAGACGTCTCTTTGGGCAGATCGGTGATGAGGACGAAGCAGGAGGCCCTGTCGGTCTCGGCCTCGAGAACGGCGGTGTCGATGCCTCCCACGGTCACGTTCACGAAGAAGACGGGCGTCCCCGGCCTTTCCTCGGCTCTTTTGCGACCCGGGTTCCGAGGGTGAAGGAGAGCGGGAAGAGACGGCTCTTGTGCGATTGGCAGAAGTCCTCGCCGGCCTGACGGGCGTCGCGTTCGCAGAAGAAGGTTTTTTTGGCGAG
>JAJYYA010000045.1 GCA_021801345.1 Nitrospirota bacterium | reverse complement strand
GTGGGCGGCGTCTCCGGGAGCTCGGGATTCTTGGTGTGGTGATGCACAGGGCCTTCCACTCGGCCTCCTCGAAGAAGACCGTACAGGGGGCATCGGGGATCTCCCGTCCCAGCTTTGTCAAATGGAAGAGCCGCCACGCCACCACCATGTTGATCGCCAGGAAGGCTTCGAGACGATGGTCGTTGCCCAGTAAAAAAAGGTTCGTGCAGTCTTTCAGGACCAATTCCGTAATACCCTTCCTCGAAGCCTCGATGACGACGGCATCCCCCCTCCCATGTCAGGGGTTGTGTCCTCAGAAGCTCAAGCTGAGGTGTCAGGCCGCCGGCGATCAGCGGTCGACGACCATTTGCCTGATTCTAGAGGCGCTTCTTCCAAGGCCCGGAAGAATCCTACCCGTTTAAAAAACTGGAATTCAGCCTGCCATCATGTGCTCTTAAAGGTTTTTCGGATAATTTTCCCTCCGGCATTGCCAACCCGGTCACATGCCCAGTCAAACCTCGAGTCCGCCACATATCTTTCAACCGTTTCAAGTCCGACGTCACGCAACTCCCCCAAGAATCATACATATTTATGAAAGGCGGAGAGCGCCCGGCCCAGTTCCTTATGAGTTTTTCTGTACTTTTCGATGGAGACACCGGATTCGTAGGCTTCCCATGCCTGACGGACGGAACGGGCACCGGCCCGAGCGCCATCGGGATGGCCGCAAACTCCTCCTCCGCAGATATAGGCGAAGTCTGGCCCAAAAAGGTCGGCATGAATCCCCAGGGTTCCGGCATGCATTCCGCCGCCGACGGTAATAAGGGAGGGTTTCATCGACCCGAGGGGGGTGCGGCATATGTCCGCAACGGTCTGTAGGAGGAACTTTTTTGACTTGAGCGTTCCGGAAAGGGCTGGAAAGAGGATGAGATCCGCGCCCAGCATTCTCATAAACCTGGCCCAGGCCCGGACGGACATGCCATGTTTTTGCCAGAGCCAATCCGAGGTTGCCATGTGGGCCATGATCGGAACAAGTCCCGTTCGGGCCAGTTCTTCGAGCACGGGGAAACCGCTTGCGGCCGGGGAGACCATCGAGATTTTTGCTCCGGCCGCTGCTCCCGCCCTGTAGCGTTCGAACATCCGGGATGGCTGGTCGACCGGATGCATCATGGCCCACTTGGGTTCGCCAGTTTCCTTTTCGGCATTCTCTGCGGCCTCGACCAAAGCGGCAAGTCTTTTTCGATAGTCGGCGTCCGGCTCCTGGAGGAGTTCGTCCGACTTGACGACATCTCCTCCTCCGACCAGGCTTTCGTAGGCGATGTGGCCGAACTCTTTTGGAGAAAGCCCTTGGGAGGGTTTGAGGACGGTAATCAGAAGAGGACGTTTCGGGTTCTTTCGCCGATGATCGATTTCCGGATATCCGAACTGTGGTCCGGGGAACCGGGAGAGAAGGGAATCCGGAGCCTCGAAATCCGTCAACTCGATGGACTTGAGGATATTGAGGCAACTGATCTCCCCGGCGATGGAGAGGACCAGTCCATAGGCCGAAAAGATACGTTGGGAGGGGACCTCGATCTCGATCGTGGCAAACCTCTTTCCTTGCTCGACGACTCTGGCGTGGGCTTCAAAGGATTCGCTTCTGGAGGATTCGTAGTCGGTTTTCTTGATTCCCACACTCATCTCCCGGGCAACGAGACGGCATGCCTTTTCGAGATTCTTGGAGGAGATGGTGTACGTTGCGCGGATGGTTTCAGGCGTTGTCGTGGATGGCATGGCAGTTCCTTGCTGCAGGGTGAAGGTCCGGGGAAGACATGCGTTTTCTTGCCTCCAGCAATAGGTGGATGAAGAAGAAACAATCGCTTTGTGGAGATTCCTCTCCGATGCAACTCCCATTCTCTGAAGAGATTGAGCATTCCTTATTTTATCGGTAGCACCGGGCATTCATCCGGTCACGGCTCCATCGCTTGCCGACGAGACCATACGGGCATATTTGGCCAGGACCCCCTGCGTGTACCGGGGCAAAGGAGGTCGCCAGGAATTCCTTCGGCGGGCAATTTCCTTTTCCGGAACATCAAGCCCGATGAGATTTCGTTCCGCATCGATGGTAATGGCGTCTCCTTCGGCGACCAGAGCGATCATGCCTCCTGCAGCCGCTTCCGGAGCGACATGCCCCACAACCATTCCGCGGGTTCCCCCGGAAAACCGTCCATCGGTGACAAGGGCCACGGAATCTCCCAATCCCAGGCCGACAAGGGCCGACGTTGGCGAGAGCATCTCGCGCATGCCGGGGCCGCCTACGGGACCTTCATAACGGATGACGATCACGTCTCCCGCCTCGATCCTGCCCGCAAGTATCGCCTCCATGCACGCCTCTTCCGAATCAAATACCCTCGCTGGCCCGGTAATCATCAGGTGATCGCATCCTGTGACCTTTGCGACAGATCCCTCCGGTGCAAGATTGCCCCGAAGAATGGCGATATGGCCCTGATCGAAGACCGGATTGCTCCATGGCCGAATCACGTCCTGATCGTTGCCGGGTTTCCGGGGAATGTCCTTCAATACTTCCTCGATACTCTGTCCTGTCACAGTGAGGGCATCCCCGTGAATCACTCCATGGGAGAGCAATATTTTCATGACCTGGGGGATTCCTCCCGCCCGATGCAGGTCAGTGGCGACGTAGCGCCCCCATGGCTTGAGATCGCAAAGGACCGGAACGCGCTTTCGAATGGATTCGAAGTCGTCGATCACGAGCGGAACGCGGGCAGCTCGGGCGATGGCGAGAAGATGAAGTACGGCGTTGGTCGTACCTCCGACCGACATGGTCACGGCGATGGCGTTTTCGAACGCCCGACGGGTCAGGATCTGACTGGGAAGGATCTGTTTTTTGATGGCATTCACCAGGACCTCTGCGGAACGCTCCGCACTCTCGGCTTTTTCCGGGTCTTCTGCGGCCATGGTGGAGGAATAGGGCAGGCTCATGCCCATGGCCTCGAAGACCGACGACATGGTGTTGGCGGTATACATCCCACCGCAGGAACCGGCCCCGGGACAGGCGTGTCGTTCGATCTCCAGAAACTCCTCGCGGTCGATTCTTCCGGAGCAGTATTCGCCGACTGCCTCGAAGGCACTCACGATGGTAAGATCGCGCCCTTTGTAATGTCCCGGTTTGATCGTCCCGCCGTAAACGAAAACAGAAGGAATATCGAGTCGCGCCATGGCAATCATCGCTCCCGGCATGTTCTTGTCGCATCCGCCGATCGCAAGAACTCCGTCCAAACTCTGTCCGTTGCACACCGTTTCGATCGAATCGGCAATCACTTCGCGCGAGACCAGAGAGTATTTCATCCCTTCGGTGCCCATCGAAATACCATCCGAGATGGTGATGGTTCCGAATGTCTGCGGCATGGCCCCGGCTCTTCTCAGGGCGTTTTCGGCGCGTGAGGCGAGCGTCCCGAGCCCCATGTTACAGGGGGTGATGTTACTGGTGCCATTCGCCACTCCTACGATGGGTTTTTCAAAATCCCCGTCTCCGAATCCGGTGGCTCTCAGAAGAGCCCGGTTGGGCGAACGCTGTATTCCTTGGGTCACGGTCCTGCTTCGATGATTGTCAGGCATGTTTCGCTCCATCGAGTAAGAAACATAGAAAAAGGTTACGTCCCCGACTCCCCGCATAAGGGGAGGGCTAAGGGACGGGCCCGGGTCATGGATTGCAGTAATCGCAATATTGAGGCTCTGCAACGCTCCGTCCGACACTCTCCTGTACGGATCGGTGGGCGCATTTCTGGCAGCAGTAGATCTCGGACCGGTATTCGCGTGTGGGAGAACCGCAATCGCCGCAGGGTAGCCCTTCGAGCCGCTCGACAATTGAAAATCCAGGAGTCCCGCAGGACGGGCAGCGGGACTGGATCTTTTTCAAAAGGTTCTCGGTCGCCTGACGGATGTTTTCCATGCGCGTTGGATTAGCATGGGCGCGTAGATCCACCTCGAGAAAAGCCCTGCCATTTGCTGAAAGATCAAGAGCTTTTTCGACAATAGCCTCCAGTTCTCCCCAATCTTTAATGCCTTTGAAGATACGCAGGTCATCTTCTCTTTCCGGGCGCACGACCATATAATGTTCGGGAAAACCCGACTGACGGGCGAAAGTCTCGGCCTCTTCCCAGTTTTTCACATGAGTATTCGGCATTCTCGCCATGCCTTGAGCAAAACCCGCGACCTCGATCCCCAGCCTGTCGTCGATCAAAACGACGCATTCCACGTTCCAGGGAATCATCCCTGTCATCGGATCCGGCCCAAAGGATCCTTCGCTGGCCACTCCAACCGGTACCCCGGCCAGATCCATCCCGATACGAGCCTTTCTGCTGGCCGCCCCGACCTGGGTCCCCACCCGGGGGATCTCCCGGGTGAAGGTCCCCAGGAGATCTGTGTCGTAATTCGATACATGCTCGATCCGGCAGCCAAGTTCCGGTTCCAGGACCGGAGCGATCACACGTTCCTTGCCATGCCGGGTCAGAAGCGCGATGCGCAGGCCTGCATAGAGAAGGCAAGGGTCTGCCCCATAGCCGTTTGGAGATGTTTTTTTCGCCATTTTTCTCCTTCTCCAATTTTCTTGTCAGGAATCCGGGAATACCTGTTTCCATTGCCGGTCGATTCCCCGACGATAAATGCTTCCGTTCCCTTCGATCCGGAAAAAATAGAGCCACTCGTTCTCGATAAGTTCCCGGACCAGATTATGCCTGGAGATCACGTCATCGATCGGATCCTGGGGAGCTTCGAAGAAGACATTAAGACGCAGGGGCTCGTGAACCCACCGTTTTCCATCATGCAAAGACTGCAATGCAAGACCGACGCGCAGGTCCCCGCCGTTGCCTTCGAGGACGCCGATCGCCCCCCCCACCACATTGTGAAGAACCTTGTTGCCGCTTCCGAACCGGAGATTGTCGACCACCGATCCGTAGTACTGCATGTTGATCCAGTTCCCCACGACCATTGGCGCAGTCATGATCAACTGCAGGGTCGAAAAACCTTCATCGTTCTGCCAGTTGTATTCGTGCAGGAACGCGCGTCCCCCCAGGTCGCAATGGGCCGTGCGGCTTCTCGGAGCGACGATGAAGGCGGCGTTTCCGGCCAATCCCCATTCGGGGCGAACCTCCGACCAGTCGCGAGTTCTGCGCCTGATGTCCGCGACGATTTCATGATTAGGAAGAGCGGCCGTGCCCAGAAGGGCGGCACGCTCCAAACGGGCCATCTCTCCCGCCTGTTCAAGCCAGGCGCTCAAGCGCCTCAGATCCTCGTCATGGGAAGACGGCAGGGTATCCGTATCGTATAGTTGCACCCTATCGCTGGTCGTATCGTGAAGGGCACCTACGAAGAAGGTGTCTTCCGGAATGACGATGCCCTTTTCCCCGGCAAGCCCTTTCCGGGTGGCCGAATCGTTTAACAATGCCGCCGCAATCCGGGCGCTGGCCTCGCCGGTCTGTCCGGCGCAGGCGCCGCAATCGAGCCCGGTGGACTGCGGGTTGTTGGCCGTAGTACTCCCGTGCCCCACCAGAAGAACCAGTCGGGCAAAGTCCTTGACCATGCCCATATTCCGAAGGGCGAACTCGGCCACAGAAGGACGGTCAGTAACGGGAATTCCGGTGGTCGGAGCCTCATTTTTTCCGATCTTCTTTTTCTGGACGTTATCCAGAACCGGTCGAATGCGGCTGAACTCACGGCTTCTTAGCCCTTCACTCTGAGGATGTCCAACGGGACGGCTCCACCCCATGCTGTCGGTCAACAGTTTGAAGGCGGAGAGGATCCCTGCGGCTTCCACAAAAGAAAAACAGGAAGACGCAGAGGTCTTGAATTGCTTCCAGATCCTGGATGCCTTCATCCGGGTGTGTCTATTTGAAGCCATTTTGTCCGCATCCCTCTCTGACATCCCCGCAGGAGTCTCCCCCACGCGGTAGGAAGGGTTGAACAGGATGGGAAGATGTCCCTTGGCTTCGGAGGCCCCAAAGGGAAGATACTCGACCAGCACGCCGAAGAAACCGGCGAACCCGAGTGTTCGGACGGAGGGGGCAACCGTTTCCAAGGCTCTCCGGAAGACCTCGGAGCGCACGTCGATACAGAATACGGCCTGCACGTCAGGACGTTCTTCTTTCCGAACCTCCCCTTTTCGAGATCCGAGAGAGACAAACAGATGGCGCCTATACCCGATCTCGAATGCCGTCTGAAGCACGGCGTCGACCTGATGGGCTGGATCGGGCGGGGGGACAGGAGCGGAATACAATGCGAGCGCCGTCTTCCAGTTTTTGTTAAGCATAATGCTGGGACGCACTTTCATGAGGAGGGCATCCCAGGCGAGACGGATAGCCAAAAGGTCGCGGAGCGTGTCGTCCTGGCTCTTCCCGAGCTCGGCTTGCCAAAGACGATATCGGGTCCAGCCGGCCCAGCCTCCGATGCTCAGAAGCGAGGCATGGAGATAGTCGCCCACAATCCCTTTCGGAACGGCAAGTTCTCCGATGGCCCAAGCGATACATTCTTCTGACGACTCCGGAAGAGAGGCGATCACTTCCTTTGTGCCCCGGAGACCCATCATCCGCGCACTGCGGTCGAGTGCAGCATATCTGAGCCACCCCCGGTAGAGCGACTGGTCCTTCCAAGGCATCGTCCACAAGGCCTGTCCCTCGTCGAAGTAAGCCGCACAATACTGGCTGATTCGTTCGACGACAAAACCCGACCATTCCCGGTGTTCAAGGTCGCCCAGAACATCGCTCAACAGAGGAACGGACAACTTCGGCTTCTCATCTTTACGGGCCATTTCCCGATCGAAGGACGGGAGATCCCACGAGCTGTCCATCTCCTGGAGAGCCTCCGTCAGGTCCTTCCGGGTGATCCGGTCGTTTGCCAGTTGCTCCTTGTAGTACTCTCTGGGCATGCACAGTCCCGTTCCGCACACTCGTCTAAGAGTTTGGTCAGCCTGCCAGAAAGACTGGTCGCTCAGTCCGAAATAAGGGTTCACCGCCACGAAGTGTTTGAGGGGCCACAAGGGGGCAATTCGGCGGCAGGCTGTCTCTACGTTGCTTTTCAGAGTTGCATCGTATCGCTCGATGATCTTCATGGAAGCACCTCGCTATGATTCGGGTTGGAAGTCTGTGTCTGCCTGACGGTTCCGTTCGGGGTAGATCCGCCGACCATCCTGGCGAAGAAAATATCAACATAAAGACCGTTGTAAAGATGAACGTAGGCGGCCTGCCAGAACGGTCTTTTCTGAACACCGATTATCCTGTGCTGAATGAATATCAGCCCCAGGAACACCGCCATGATCAGTCCCAGGATCCCGCTCTGGAAAGGATTTTCCGGAAAGTTCGCAACGGGAAGGCTCTGTCCCAGGAAGATGTCGAACAGACGATGAAGACCGAAGTAGGCGGTACAGACGAGGACGGAGAGGCTCCCCATCCACAGAAAAAGGGTACCGGCCCCGGCATGGCGCAATGTCAGAGTCGGAAGAATGAGCTGGGTCACCCCCACCGACAGGACCATTCCCAATGCGAACAGGGCAGGCTGGTGCCGGAAATCGACCCCAAAACCGCTTCCGATTGAAAACACCACAAGCGATCCGACCACAAGACCAAGGACGGCACCCCACCCGGATCCCTTGCGAGAGGCATATGGGAGGGCAGGAGCACGAAAATGATCGACCACGCTCCCAGAGGACAGAAAGGCATGCGCCTTGTAAACGGAATGGGCGACGATGTGCATCACCGCGAGGCTGTAAAGCCCCAACCCGCACTCCATCAACATGAACCCCATCTGGGCGCAGGTCGAATAGGCGAGGGACTCCTTGATATTCGTTTCCGTCATCATCATCAATGATGCCGCCGCGATGGAAAGAAGTCCCGTCAGGATCAACGCGTCACGGGCGCCGCCGGACAATGACAGTATCGGACTCATACGGAGTGCCAGAAAGGCTCCCGTATAGATGATGCCGGCATGAAGGAGAGCAGAAACCGGCGTTGGCGCCTCCATGACCTGGATGAGCCATCCGTGGAAGGGGAACTGTGCACTCTTGAGAATTGCCGCAAGGACGATCAGACCGCTGGCGACGACCAGCGGTTCCGGCAACGTTCCATGAAGATTGGAGACTGCCGCCTGAAGCCCCGAAAAATCCCCCGTGTGTAGCGTCTGGACAATCAGGACGATCGCAGCAAGAAGACTTCCGTCCGAAATCCGGTGAAGGAGATACTTTTTTCGTGCCGCCTGAACTGCCCCTGGCCGCTCGCGGTAGAACGCCAGAAGCTCGTGCAGAAAGAGGCTCGTGGCGACCCAGGACACGAGGAAGGCCCACATGTTTCCGACGACGATCAGAGTAAAGAATGACCCAAGAGTAAGACTGAGCCAGCGATGGAACCTCCCTTCGTGGGTGTCTCCGTCCATGTAGACGGAAGAGTACCGGGCAACGATCATCCCGACGAAGGACACCAACAAAAGCATGACGATCGTAATGGCATTGACGTAGGTATTGATTTCAAATGTTCCCATGTTTTCTGGCAGGTTGACCGAGTAGTAGGTCTCAGACCGGGTTATGCCAACTCCATAGGCCACGGCCGCAGTGATCGCGAAAATCAGGGCAAACCAGCTAGCGACTTCCGTCATCCTTCTCATCATCCTGGGATATCGATCGGCTCGGATGCCGAATAAGAGGCCCACCACCAGAAGGGGCCACGGAACAATGAACATGAGTGTTGAAGCGAGGCTTTCTGTATTAACTGTCATAGGAATCTCCCTGGTTAAAGCGAAGGATTTCCGGAAATTCCGGGCCGGGGCCATGAAACAATCCGGATTTCCGATTATTCTGAGTCAACATTCAGGTCGCCATCATACATATAAGCATATACCGTGCCAATTAAATAAGATATTGCCGTAAAACAATTTATCTCATGACACAAGTTAACAAAGGAGGGAGATTTTCTGTGCGAAATCATATTTATGTGCGAATATGTAACGATTCATGGGGCGTGAAGATGCCCGTATTTCTTGGGTTAATAAAAAGAGCCCGGTTTCCTTAAAATCCGAGGCTCTTTTCGATAAATGAGGGGTGCGGGGGAGGGGGCTATGCCTCTTTGCCGTGGGTGCACACCAACATATTTGTAATTTTTGCAGCTTAAGTCGGATTTTGACTCATGGAGCTGATAAGGTTGACTTCCGGGTGTTTAGCGAAATATACCGTCCCGGCCGGGCGCGGTAAAGAAACAACGCTGCGGGCTCCAATCTGGGATACGCTTTTTACTTTTCCAGCCCCTCACACCGCCCCGAGCGGGCCGATTGAAGGGGGGACCA
>JAJYYA010000029.1 GCA_021801345.1 Nitrospirota bacterium | reverse complement strand
TAGAGGGGGTGGGGGGCGAATCATGATGCGTTTCCGTGCGACCATCCCGATAGAGGGGGTGGGGGGCGAATCATGATGCGTTTCCGTGCGACCATCCCGATAGAGGGGGTGGGGGGAATGGCGATCCTTGGCCTTCAGGTGAGTATACTTTATAACGACCGTGACCGGAACGGTCGACGGGACGATGACGGCGAGCGGCGGGACCGCCCCGGCTTATGCGCTTTCGCAGCCCTTCACGGTGGGACTGTACGGCGTCTCTCCTTCCGTGTTCGGAATCGCCTCGAACTGGTCGGGGATCCAGCAGCATAGCGCGACTCGCGCTCCGGGCCCTCCCGTCGGATCCGCCTACCCCGGAGGGACGTTCTGCTACGGCACGTGGAGCGTCGGCGGCGGAACGCTGAGCCTCACCGTCCCGTGCGGGTCGAACCCGTCTCTCTATTTATTGGAAGGCCCGCAGGGCCCGGGAACGCGGATTTTTCTGGCGAATTGACAGATGTCGGCGGAGGGGAGATGTCAAAACGGGAAAGAAAAAAGGGCCCTCCGAGGCCCTTTTTCTGCGAATTTTAGGATTTTTTAAATCGAATGTGCAAATCTATTCTTTTCAAAAGACAAGAAAGAAAAAGAAACTGACGTGTAAGCCACATTCCTTTTTGTCCCAGAAGACTTTAGCATTCCTTTCATTGTCAGAAAAACCAAAATTTCCAAGAATGCAATGATCGAGAAAATTGGATTGGCAGCCATAATAGATTTCCCTTGGCACTCTTGAAAAAGAGCGTATGCCTTTTCTAACTCAGGATCACTGGGAATCCGAACTACATTTTTTGTAAGACCATTTTTCATCAGATAGAACGGCATGATAAAAACGACCAATGCCATTGGCCACCAGCTAAATGAGGCCCGCATAGAAGATCGAATCATCTTTTTTTGAGAATCAGAAATCTTGTTAGAAATTAGCAGTTCATTCCCGATCTCAATCATTTTTAATCGAGTCAGATGAGCTTTTTTAAGAAAGAATCTCATCATGAGTGGATATAGAAAAGCTCCAAAAAGCAAAAGAAAAAGAGCGGTTTCAAATTTCATCATACACCTCCGCTTTTTCCGTTAATTTTACTTTCATACTCGTTTTCATAGTCAGACTGAATTATTTCATATATCAAATAATCATATATCAAATATACCACGAGGATCAATGAGACTAAGCCTTTATTGTTTCTTGTAAATTCATGAACGACTTGGTCCTCATCATAAAGCCAGGAAAAAGTCTCAATTGCTCCAACAATATAAACCAATCTCAAAAAGGATTTCCCTATTCCTTTAAGGAACAACAATAATTCTCCTCATTCTATTGATATTTTCGTCTCTTAAAAGCGGCCACATCAGAGGGGTCAAGCTCAAAGAATTCGGTATCCCGGACACGCTTTGAGTCAAACCGTTTATGCCAGTAAGCCTCAATGCCTGTGGGATCATCTGTTTCGATGGTATGAACGAGTATCGTTGGATCCGGAAGATCCAATTTTACCTCTCGATGACGCCTTGAGGGGGAATTCGTTTTCCCAATCTTGTACCGCCTACCGGATTTCATCATGTAAACGTATCCGGCAATAGGAAAATCTTTGACTGTAGACCTTTCAGGCTTTTCTAATTCCCTTTTTTCCCTGGCAATTTTCTCTGCGATTGGAAAAACATTGTTGGACTCGCAGTATTCCTCAATGGCTAAAGGGAGCGATTTTTCTTTTCTGAAACGCCTTATAACATCTTCGCCTGGAAATAACTCATTGACGTTATGTTCCATTCTTTGCTCATTGGTCGTTGGCCACTGCCCAAGCTTTTCAATTAATCCGGCGAATGCTTTTACAATTACATCATCATCTATTTTTTGGATGGAAAACTTTTTCGTTAGAAGACCTGCCTCTTCCAGCACATCATTCCATTTAACCCAATATTTTCCGAGAAATTGCCGTTCGTTTAGCCCCGTTTCCTTCAGAAATCGAATTTTGGATATATGACCACCGTATTCTTTGGCCAGAACCCTTAATTTTGCAAGGATCTGCTCCTTGGTCATTAAAAAGCTCCATCTGTAAGGGATCCCTTCAAAATCCTACTCTGCTTATCAACCGTATCTTCGGTTTTGAGTCCGTCTTTCATGGCTTCAAAAAATAATTCGATGATTTCTTTGGATTCGTGGATGGTAATGCTGGAAAAATGATGGGCTAGACGTTTGATGAGGTCAGATTTGGTCAATGATGGCTCCAGATTGTTAAACATTGCCCATAATGGGAGGGTGATTACTCGTCCAAGTTTCGATGTTTACACTAAGGGTGGCATTTGTTGACGCATCGGCAAAAATAAGATTGACCACTTTTTCCAAGTCATCAATAAAATCTTCGGCAACAAATAAGGCCGCATCAGTAACAATGGTTGGACCGGTATATCCAGAGGGAGGAAAAAACATTAAATGGCGCCACCCTTTCCTATCTCTCTCGTCAGAATGGCATAAAACAATCGACCTGTCCCTTCCTCCACTCCTTCTTGATCGGCTATCCGGAATGAAGGAAAAACTGTGAAGGATTCCGCACCGCAATACATGATACATTTGATCCGGAAGATCCTTTTTGCCATCGTTATAAGTGAAATTTTTATAGTTGGAATTAATTCTTGACAGGTAGTCTTTGATGAAGTCTTTATATCCGGTCCGCCCCCTGTCTGCTCCGCTTACGATCTTCGCGAGATAATCGATAAAAGCTGAGGCACATACGAATATCCAGGGGTTTACATAGTTTTTATCGTGACTTAATTGTTTTAATTCTCCGATTCGATCCAAGAAGTAATTTTTTGCCTGATCAAGAATCATTTCAACAACTCCGCCAAATCTTCCGCTTTCAGGTGAGTATACCGTTTCAGCATCTGCAAAGTCTTGTGTCCTGTGATGGCCGCCACCTGCATGGGGTTCAGGCCCTTCTCGAAGAAGCGGCTGGTGGCCTCGTGCCGGAGATCGTGGAAGGTGAGGTCGACCAGGAAGGAGGGATCCGGCTTCCTTCCCTTCTCCTCGCATTCCTTCTCGTAGGCGGCCCGGGCCCGGGCGATGGCCCGACGCCATGCGACCGACACAGCGTGACACGTCACGCCCCAGACTTTCCCGTCGAGTCTCCGGGGGATCCGTTCGAGGATCCGGACGGCCTCCGGCGAGAGGGGCACGATCCGCTTCTCCCCGTTCTTCGTTTCCAGTAGCGTTGTCGTCTTCTTGTTGATGTCGATCATGTGCCACGTCATCCCGGCGATCTCCGCCTGTCGCATCCCCGTTTCGACGGCAAATCGGGCAATATCGGGGAGGACGGGAGAGCCGGAGGCGGCGAGGATCCGGTCCAGTTCGCCTGGTTTTAATCGGCGGTCGCGGCCTTTGGGAAGTTTCGGTTTCCGGATCTGCATCACCGGATTGACGAGTCCTGCCATGCCCCATTCCTTGACGGCGATCGTAAAGAGATGGGAAATCGGGGCCAGTTCGAGGCGGACGGTGTTCGGGGAGACTTCCTTCAATCGTTCATCTCGATATTCCGCGATGTCTTTTCCCTGAATAGAGACGAGAAATCGTTTCGACAAGGGATGCGAACGCCATTTTCTGAGAATGGCTTTTTCCTGAAACCCCTTTTTGTGAACCGTAATCTCTTTTTCATACCGGTCTAGGGCTTCGGACAGGGTGGTGTTCTCGGCCTCTTTTCGGGAGACGAAGACTCCCCGGACCATTTCCGACTCTGTGACCTTTGCCCACGCTTCGGCCTCGCCTTTCGTGTCGAAGGTCCGGGAAATGCGGCTGAATCCCTTCTTGTCGATCGTCGCTTCCCAAGATCCGGAACGTTTCCGAAAATAAGCCATGCGCCTCTCCTTTTTTGACAGGAGAAGGGTAGCATTTTTTTTGTCAGCACGGCAACAGCACGGCAAAAGAGTCTTTTTTAATAGAGTAATTCAAATTTTATGGCTTAAAATAAGGATTTTATTAATTTTATTTTTCAGACTACGAATCTGAAGGTCGCAGGTTCAACTCCTGCCGGGCGCACCATTCTTTCCAATGCCAGAGCCATTCCCAGAAGATTATCCCATATTTCAAATCAGTGCCGGTGCCGGAATTGGTGCCGGTTCGGATTCAGAAACCGTCTTTTTCGTCTCCTTGTCCAGAATCTCGACTGCGTCATGAAGATGGCCGAACCGAACTGGACAGAATCATCTCGGAGAATCGGGAACTTTTTGAAAGGACATGGAATGAATACTTTGGCTAAAACCGTGAATTTTGACCCAGAATTCATGTGGGTCGATTTATCCGACGGGCGTCGGTTGGGTGTTCCACTGGCCTATTTTCCCCGACTTCTTTATGCAACACCGGAACAACGGGGCAATTATGAAATCAGCGGGGGAGGTGCCGGGCTCCATTGGGATGAAATTGACGAAGTGCCTCAGTATCGGAGGACTGTTGCTGGGGACTGAAGCCCAGAGCATGTCTTGTCTTGCTCTCGGAAATAGTCAGATTCGCCATATTCCCCGGGTTCAGCGGAAGGGCCATCAACTTCGAGGTCTTCATGTCTGCCCCATCCCCACAAGCGGTTCAATCTTCGGGTGCGGTTTTTGAGAGACCTGCCACAAATCCCAGGCTCCCTGATTTTCCAGCCAGGACTCCGGAGTGGTTTTCGTCAGAAGCCCGATACGGATCGCCATCTCGGCCGAGATTCCAGACTTTCCGTTTAAAATCCTCGAGAGGGACACACGCGTGACATACAGCCGCCGTGCCAATTCCGTGACGGTCATTCCTTCCGGAATGAATTCTCTCAACACTTCTCCCGGGTGTGCCGGGTTATACATTCGACTCATGATCTCCTCCTAATGGTAGTCCACATAATCGACATCGGCCGCATTATCTTCCTTGAATCCAAAGACCAGTCTCCAGTTTTTATCCACCCAAACCGCCCATGAACCGGAAAATTCCCCTTTGAGGGAATGCAGTTTCCAACCGGGAGCGTTCATATCCTCCGGATTTTTTGCGCTGTCCAACCGGGTCAACTGGAGCCGAAGCCGTACGCCATGAGCCGGTTGAATGCCGGCCTTGGATCCTGTCAGGAAAAACTGTTCGAGTCCTTTATGCCGGAAGCTGCTTATCATGCTAAAATTGTATACTGTATATTTACGATTTGCAATATGACTCCTTTGTCTTGACCCCAGTTACAAGTGCCGAAAAAATCGTAAAAAAAATCGGCCTCCGGTTTTTTCGGTTCCGTTCCGGATGTTTTTCAGACAACCCAGAACTACAGCCATTTTTAGAGAAAATTCTGGTGCCGGTTTTGGTGCCGGTTCGAGGACAAAAAACGGGTAAAAAAGGCCATGAAAGATCACTCTCGATTTTCAAGTAACTAATCGTGAAATAAAGCAAGATAACAAAAGATCATGAACCGTGAAAAACCTCCGATTCATTCTACGAATCACGGATCCCCTATAAGGTGGACGTGGTGGATTGCACGACAATCAGTGAAACATTCAGGGAGATTATTCGGAAGTCAAAATTCATAAAATTGAAATGTTATTAAGCCTAGAGGCAATCTTTGTTCAGAAAAAATTCGTGAGTCTAAACTTTTCAAAAAAATTCCCCCCTTCTCTCCTGCTGGAACGTATTCATGCGTCCTCCGAAAAGGATTGCGCCGGGTGTGTTGCACTCCTGACGGGAGTAGAGACCGGTTATCCCTTCTTTTTACCGGGGAGTGCCACCACCGGTGACCCCGGCCCAATTTTCTGAAGGTTCCCGACGATGACAAGATCCCCCTCCTTCAGGCCCGAACGGACCTCGATCATCTCCCGGCTTGTGATGCCCAGGGAGACCGGACGGATTTCTGCCAGCCCCCCCTTTCCGACCACATAGACATACTTCCCGGTCTGATTCGAGCCTACCGCGATCTGGGGAACGGCCAGTGCCTTCGGATGGGTTCCGACCCGGACGCTCACGTCGACAAATTCTCCGGGAATTAAGCGAAACTTCGGGTTGGCGAGAGTGGCTCGAGCCACAAATGTCCCCGTTGTCCTGTCAACGACGTTGTCCATAAAGGTCAATGTCCCGACGTATGGAGGGGAGTCCTTTCCCGGGACCCGAACATCGACCGTCACAGGGCCCTTCCTCCGGCTTCTTTCCAGAAGGGGAAAGTCTTTGTCCCGGGGATTGAAGGTCACGTAAAGCGGATCCATCTGGACGAGGGTGTTGATCTGCGTCCCGGAACCGATCAGTGTTCCGGTATAGACGAGGCTCTTCCCGAGTCGTCCGGGAAAGGGCGCCCGGATGAGTGTGTAGCCAAGATTGATCCGGGCGACCTCCATCGCCGCCTTGTCGTAAAGATAGGTCGCATTGGCCTGATGCATTGAACTAGTTGATAGCTGGTACGCATCTTTTGAGACATCTCCGTGAACAATCATCAATGCGTTTCGTCTCTGGTTTGTTTTGGCGTATTCCAAAGCGGCCTTGTCCCGTTCCTTCTGTGCCAGGGCCTGGTCGAGTGTGGCCTTGTAGTTTCGAGGGTCGATGCGGTAGATCAGTGCGCCTTTTTTGACGTCAGACCCGTCCGGGACCATCTGCCGGTCCAGATACCCGGTCGCCATCGCCTCAAGAACGACATTGCGGATGGCATCGGTCGTCCCGATATAGTCCCGATAGATCGGAAGGGAGAGTGTCTCCACGCGAAAGACCGGGACCGGCATGCGAAAAACCGCAGGTGCCGGAGGGGGGCTCCTGCGCCATAAGAGTCCGATTTTCCCCCAGAAGGCGAAGAGGAGGGCTCCCGCGATAAAAAGGATTACGAAAAGATGCAGCCTTGACAGTGCGAATCGTCTCTTCATTTGGCAGAGCTCCAAAGAGTAAGCGGTGGAAAAGGTCATTATCCAAGAGGTTGGGGTGTGCCATGTTTCTCGGTTCCCCGGCTACGGATCCGTTCGATCACTGCGTAAAAGACGGGAACGAATCCCAGGCTCAGGAGTGTGGCGGCCAGCATTCCGCCGAAGACGGTGGTTCCGATCGATTGCCGGCTGGCCGCTCCGGCACCGCTTGCGACCATCAGAGGAATCACTCCGAAGATGAAGGCAAAGGCGGTCATGAGAATGGGCCGAAGCCGAAGTTGTCCAGCCTCCATGGCCGCCTCGACGATACCCATTCCTTTTTCGCGGAGATGACGGGCAAACTCAACGATCAGGATGGCGTTCTTTGCGGAGAGTCCGATGAGCATGACAAAGCCGATCTCAGAATAGACGTCGAGCTGTTTGCCTCTAAGCCACAGGGCCAGCATGGCTCCGAAGATCGCCAGCGGAACGGCAAGGATGACCATGAAAGGCATGGACCAGCTCTCATAGAGCGCGGCCAGGAAGAGAAAGACAAAGATCAGGGAGATGGCGAAGACGACCACCTGGATGTTCCCGACCTTGAGCTCCTGGTAGGTGATGCCGGTCCACTCATAGCCGAATGTGGGAGGAAGAGACTGCTGTGCCGCCCTTTCCATGGCCAGAACCGCCTCGGCAGAGCTGTATCCCGGGGCGGCTCCCCCGCTGATCTTGGCCGAACCGTACACATTGTAGTGGGAGATTGTTTCGGGTCCGACGACCGGTCTGAGCTCTCCCAGGGTGTCGAGGGGGATCATGTTCCCGGCCTGGTTTCTGACGTAGAAGAGGGAGAGGTCGCGCGGGTCGTCCCGGTGAGTCCGGTCGGCTTGGATTGTGACGTGGAAGGTCCGTCCGTAGAGATTGAAGTCATTGACGTAGAGGGAGCCCAGGTAGATCTGGAGGGTGTTGAAGATATCGGGAAGAGTCAGCCCCAGAAGCTTGGCCCGGGTCCGGTCAAGGTCGAAGGTGTACTGGGGGGTCGAGGTACTGAAGGTTGTGAACAGCTGACGGGCGTCAAGTTCAGGCTGCTTTCTGGCGGCAGCGAGAAGGGCCTGGGTCTCCTGCTCCAGCGCCTGACTGCCCTGTCCGGTCAGATCCTCGAGTTCGAACTCGAATCCTCCTGTCGATCCCAGGCCGGGAATTGAGGGCGGGTCGAAGCTGAGCGCGATGGCATCGGGAATTCCGAGAAGCAGGGGGCGGACCCGGTTGACGATCTCGGAGGCGGTCTCCCCCCGCCCCCGCTCGTCCCAGGGTTTGAGAATGGCAAATTCGGCGGCACTGCTCGACTGATTGGCAAAGGTCAGAAAGTTGAGTCCGGAGATCGAGACCACGTCCTGGACTCCGCGGGTTGCCAGAAGGACCTCCCGGACCTTCTTTGCCACCTGCTTTGTCCGTTGCAGGGAGGCTCCTTCCGGCAGCTGGATGATCACAAAAAAGTACCCCTGGTCCTCGACCGGAAGGAATGTCTTCGGGACGCGGGAGAAGAGGCCGGCGGTCACCAGAACCCCTCCGAAAAAGATGCCGAGGGCGACCCAGCGGTGAAGGATCATCGTGCGGATGAAGGCCTTGTACCTTTCCCGGAGCCTGTCGAAGAGTGTGTTGAAGGTATGAAAGAGAGCCGGAGGATTGATGTTGCTTGGACGCAAGAGCCAGGCCGATAGGGCCGGTGTGAGCGTCAGGGAGTTGAAGGCCGAGAGGCCGACGGAGATGGCGATTGTCAGGGCGAACTGCCGGTACAGTTGGCCGGTAATGCCGGGAAGAAAGGCCACCGGGACAAAGACCGCTCCGAGAACGGCCGATGTGGCGATGATCGGGCCGGTGACCTCCCCCATGGCGGTGATGACCGCGGGAAGGGGCTCGGCTCCGTGTTCCAGCTGTCGCTCGACATTTTCGACCACCACGATGGCGTCGTCCACCACCAGTCCGATGGCCAAAACCATGCCGAGAAGGCTCACGGTGTTCAGGGAGAACCCGACCATCTTCATGACGGTCAGGGTTCCGATCATCGAGACCGGAATGGCGATGCCGGCGATGACCATGGTCCGCCAATTCTGGAGGAAGAGGTAGATCACGGCAAAGACAAGGAGCAAGGCCTCGGTCAGGGTCAGGATAACCTCCTTCATGGAGGCGGAGACGAACTTCGTGGTGTCGTACTTGATGGAGTAGGCCATTCCCGGAGGGAAGCGCCGGGAGAGTTCGGCCATCTTCTTTTTGACATGCCGATCCAAATCCAGGGCGTTCGAGTCCGGCATCTGGAAGACTCCGAGGACGATGGTCGGAGTCCTGTCGAGATAGGCCGAGGAGGAGTAGGTCAGTGCCCCGAGTTCGATCCGGGCCACGTCCCGGAGGCGGACGACGGCATTGCTGGAGGTCCCGGCCCGGAGGATGATGTTGCCGAACTCTTCGGGGCTCTTGAGCCGCCCCAGGGCGTTGACCTGGTATTCGAACATGGTGCCGGGCGGAGCCGGAGAGGCCCCGATCTTTCCTGCCGCCACCTGGATATTTTGTTCGGCGATGGCGTTCTGGACGTCGACGGCGGTGATCCCGAGGCGGGCAAGCCGGTTCGGGTCGAGCCAGACTCTCATCGAATAGCGACGTTCTCCAAAGATCTGCACATCGCTGACTCCGGGAAGGCGCTTCAGGGGGTCGACCAGTTGAAGATAGGCGTAGTTGCTCAGAGTGACCGGGTCGATGCTTTTGTCAGGAGAGTAGAGATTGACCAGAACGACGAAGTTTGGGTTGCGCTTCTGGACGACGATGCCGCCTTGGTTGACGATGGCCGGAAGCTGGGCGGTCGCCTGGGAGATACGGTTTTGGACATCGACGGCGGCGATGTCGATCGGATAGCCCACCTTGAAGGTGATGGTGATGTTTGCACTTCCGTCGTTGGCGCTGACGGAGGACATGTAGGCCATGCCCGGGACCCCGCTGATGGCCTGTTCGAGAGGGGTTGTCACCGTATCCCCCACGACCTGGGCGCTGGCACCGGGATAGTTGGCCGTGACCGTGACCTCAGGGGGGGTGATGTCCGGAAATTGCGAGACCGGAAGAAGCTTGAAGGAGATCAGTCCGGTCAGGACCATGATGATGGCGATCGAGGAGGCAAAGATGGGGCGGTGAATGAAAAATTTGATCATGGAACGACCGGCGAGGCAGATGGGGCTCCCGATGATCGCGGAGATCTTCCTGGGAGGGCCTTCCGGCTTTGCGAAGCGACCTTGAGGGCTCCAACATGCCGGGGAGAGGCCGGAGCCATGTTCCACCACCCACCTCCGAGAGCCAGAAAGAGAGCGGCGGTATCGGAAAATCTTGCCGCCCGTGCCTGGACCAGAGCGATCTTCGCCTGCTCATAGCTTTGCTCGGCATTGTAGAGGATGGGATAGCCGATCGCTCCGTCGGCGAACTGTCGCCGCGCAATCTCGAGGCCTTCCCGGGACGACCGGAAAACGCTCTCCTGGGCGTCGAGCGTTTCCGCGTCGGATTCGAGGGTCCTCAATGTGTCAGCCACGTTCTGGAAGGCCGAAAGAACGGTGCTTTCGTACTTGGCCTTGGCCTGCCGGAGGGCGGCGATCGCGGCTTTTCTCTGGAAGTACAGTGTTCCGAGTTGGAAGATCGGGACGTTCAGTCCGGGACCGTAGCTCCAGAACTGGCTCCCCGGAGCAAAGTATCCGGAGATGCTCTCGCTTCCGTACTGTCCGGTGAGGGTGACCTGGGGGAGCATGTTGGCGGTGGAGACCCCCACCTGCGCGTTGGCCGAGTGGAGGGTCGCCTGGGCCGCCTGGATGTCCGGGCGATGCTCGACGAGTTTCGACGGAAGACTCAGAGGAAGATCTCTGGGCAGAGTGAGATCCTTTAGGCGAAAGTCCTTGCCGAAACTTTCGCCGGGGAATCGGCCGAGGTAGACCGCCATTTGGTGGTGGACGAGTGCCAGCTGTTTTTCGAGGGGAGGGAGAGAGGCCCGTGCCTGGTTCAAAACCGTCTCCTGCTGGAGGACGGTTGCGCGGGAGGCGAAGCCTCCCGAAAACTGTCGGTTGACGCTCGCCAGTTCCAGGGTCAATACGTGGATGATCTTTCGGGTGGCGCGGATCTGGGAGCGAAGGGAGGCCTCCGAGATGGCGGCGAGGACGATGTTGGAGGTGAGGGTCAGGTAGGCTGCCTCGAGCTCGAACTTCTGATAGTCTGCCAAGGCTTTCAGGGATTCGACCTGCCGGCGTACCCCTCCGAAGATGTCCAACGGATAGGAGACGCTGACCGATCCGGTGTTGAGGGTAAAGAGGCTCGAGAGCGCGGGGACTCCGAAGGCCGCTCCGTTAAAATACTGCTGGACGGTCTGGATGCTGCCGGTGGCCGAGGGAGCGAAGGCTCCCTTGCCTGCGGAGAGGTTTTCCATGGCCTGAAGGAGGGAGGCTTCTGCGGCGTGGAGATCCGGGTTGGCCTTGAGCGCCATGTCGACGATACTGTTGAGCTCTCTCGAGTGAAAAAGATGCCACCACTGCCCGGGAATGTCCTCTCCGACCCTGAACTGCTGGCGCATGGTTCTGGAGGAGGTCTTCTGGTCGAGGCTTTCGGGAAGGGGACGGCGCGTATAAGTCTTGCCGGAAGGAGGGGCGGGGGCATGGAACTCGGGGCCGACGGCGCATCCAAAGAGAAAAGGAAGGGCGAAGGATATGAGCAATATCAATGCTTGCGGAAGATAAAGGGCTCTTCCGTTAAACTGGCATGTCATCCGGAAACTCCGCATAGAGGAAGCAAACGAGGGCATGGCCGGAAGGGGAGAAATTCCGGAGAGTGAATCCGCAGGATTCCGTGTGTTTAGTGTAAGGATCTCCTCCCCGTATAGTCAAGTAATGAAATATCGTAATCTGAACTAAATGTGATAGGCTATGTGGGAAGGAGGGGACGAATGGGAAATCTCGGGGGCGAAGAAAAAGGGAGCCCGGATGTGGTCGGGGGCGGCGTTCCGGAGGGGGATCCTCTCCGGATCAGGCTCATGAAGCTCTTCTGGATGCTCGGCCCGGCTTATGTACGGTGGGCGGAGTCCCAGATGGAACACGACGGGATCAGCCCCCAGAGAATGTATCTCTTGGGAACCCTCTACGAATATGGTCCGATGATGATGTGCGATCTCAAGGGACGGCTGGGGGTGACCGCCACCAATATCACCGCCCATGTCGATGCTCTGGAGCGGGAAGGTTTGGTCACCCGGAGCCCTCATCCGGCAGACCGGCGCGCCACCCTCGTGGTCCTGACCCGGAAGGCCGAGGAGTCTTTGGAGAGGACATGCCGGCCTTTCATGGATCGGATCTCCGAGATCTTCGAGGGCTTTACCCTAGAGGAGCAGGCCACCTTCCTCGCCTTCCTTCTCCGCATGCGAACCGCTCTTGTCGAAAAAAAAATCCTTGAAAAAAAATCTCGCTCCTTCGGGGGAGACGGGGAGAGTGCCCCCCCGGATTCCCTGCGGACAAAAACCGGGGAGGAATCTCCTTCCTGACAGAATCGGGAGATCTCCTCCAAGGATAAGACGGCGTTCACTGCCGATCTCTCGACTCTCCGGCGCGGGGACTTTTCTCTCCTTGGTCCGGGGAGGACCCGTTCTTCCCCCTAGAAAAACTGTCTGAAGAAGTGAACGATCGGGTTTTCCTTGGAGGGGGGAAGGGTGGTCGTGCATCCCGTCTCCGGCACCGTTCCCCTGAGAAAGGGCAGTTTCAGGGAGGGACCGCAGGCGGAGTTGGCAAGGAGGCCGGTCTTTTTGTCGATGTCGGCAAAGACGATATCGTCGGGCGGAAGAACCGGGGGGAGGGTCAGGTTCTGCCACCCCACAAGCGAGCTGACGACCGGGAGGGCGAGCTGGGCCCCGAAGCGCAATGTGGGGGTGTTGTCGTCGAAGCCGACCCAGCAGAGGACGACCTCCCGGGGAGAGAGGGCCACAAACCAGGCATCCCTCCCCCTGTTTGTCGTCCCGGTCTTTCCGGCCCAGTGATCTCGCTCCGGATCATTCAAGAGAAAGCTGCTCCCGGTTCCGTCATCGAGCACCCTCTGCAGGGCGTTCCAGAGAAGGTAGACCGGAGATTCGGGGAGAAGCCTCATCGGAGCGGGCGGTGCGGACTCTCCCGGGTTTCGGGCAAGAAGGACCGGCGAGACCGACAGGCCCCCGTTGGCGATCCGGCTGTAGGCGGTGGCCATCTGAAGAGGGGTCTGGGCAATGACCCCCAGCGGGTAGGAAAGAGGAATTCTGGAGACTCCCGGAGTTTCAAGCCCGAGGTCGTGCGCGGTCCGGACGAGATCGTCCTTTTTCAGGGACTCCGTCATATGGATGGCGGGAAGATTCATCGAACGCGCCAGGGCCCAAAAGAGCAGGATTGACTTCTGGGGGTCGTAGATGTCGTTTTTTGGCCGCCACTGCTTGCGGCCGAGAAGCCGGTGCATGGGGGCGTTCGACAGGGGGCTCGCCAGGGTAAACGGGGCAGGGTGGTCCGGGGTGGGGGAGAGCGCCGTCAGGTAAGGGACGATCTTGAAGAGCGAGCCCGGCTGGCGTTTTGAGCGCGTGGCCCGATTGAGCGGCGATGTGGCGAAGTCCCTTCCCCCCGTCATGGCGCGAACCTCTCCCGTTCTGGGGTCCATGACGATAAGGACTCCCTGCAGGTCGTGCGGGTGAAGGGTGCGGATCTTGGGGGGGAGCGTCCGGTCATAGCGGGAGAGAAAGAGCGAAAGGAGATGGTCCGCCTCCTCCTGGAGAAGCGGATCCATTGTGGTCTGCAGGAACTCTACTCTCCCGGAGGGGGGGCCGGAGGCCACGTTTCGCGCCACCTCCGAAAGAAAGTACGGGCCGAGAGGATGGAAAAGCCCCCGGGGTTCGATGAGGCCGAGAGGGGCCTGAGACAGGGTTCGCCACTCCTTTTCGGAAAGGACCTTGTGGCGGTAAAGGAGCCCCAGGATATGGTTTCTGAGGGAGACCGTCCTTTTGGGGTGAAGGAAGGGCGAGTAGTAGGTCGGAGCCCGGGCGAGGGCAGCGAGGGTCGCGGCCTCCTTCCAGCCGTCCTGGTTGGCATGGCGCCCGAAGTAGAGAAGCGAGGCGGCCTCGACGCCGATGATACGCTCGGTTCCGTATCCTCCGAGGTCGATATGGTTCAGGTAGAGGGAGAAGATCTTTTCCGGCGGGAGCAGGACCGCCATGCGAAGTGCCAGGATGGCCTCTTCGACCTTTCTGGTGAGGGTCTTGCGGCGCTGAAGAAACAAGATCTTCACGACCTGCTGGGTGAGGGTGCTGCCCCCTTCCTTGAAGCGGTGCGCCCGGATGTCATGGAAGAAGGCCCGGCCGATCCCCTTGAGGTCGAGAGCCGGAGAGGAGAAGAAGCGCCGGTCCTCGGAGAGGAGAAAGGTCTCCTTGAGGGCAGGGGAGATCTCGGCAAAGGGGACGGGGCGATACTCCAGCGTGCGTCCCTCGAGGATCGAGCCGAGATGGAGGGACGGGAGGGTCACCTGCTCGAGGGAGGTTTCTTTGAGGTTCCGGGAGGAGGCACGAATAAAGGCGATCTGGCCGGTCTCGTTCCATCCGATGGAGGTCTCCTGTCCCGGGCCGTTTGGAATCCTGATGGTTCGTGCCGTTCGTTCAAAGACGGGGGAGAACGGAAGTGTTCCCCCTTCCCGGGAGAGGACGAGGTAGTGCCAGACACGAAAGAGAGGGATCGTCTGCCCCGTTTTTAATGTCAGCGGCCGGGCAAGGACCGGCAAGGGGCGGGCATTGCGGATTTGATCAATGCGTGCGAGGATCTTCTTGTCGATCGCCGATACGACGATCGCGCCTCCCGCAAGGAGGAGAAGAAGGACGGAGATCAAAATGACGAGGATCCTTCCCCGTCGGCCAGGTCGGCGTGCGGGGAGTTTTTTGGCCGTCTGGGGTTTGGGGGGGCGAGGAGATTTGACCGGCCGCTTCATGGTCCCGAGGGCTCCAAAATGATTTTTGGGGATCCGGGCGGGACAGGAGATCTGGCAAGCGAACTCTGAGCAGAGAAGGAGGAGAAACGGCGATGGTACAAGGTGCGTCCGGGAACCGGAAGGGCTTCTCCCTTAGGGGGGCGAAGCAGGTTTTTCTTGCGTGTGTGGTCGGAGCCGCCCTGCTTTCGGGATGTTCCCGGGAAGAGGGTCGGCCCATTCCGGAGTCCAGCGTGCTCATGCTTGTCGTCGGGAAGACGACAGAGGCCGATGTTCTGAAGCTCCTCGGTCCTCCAACGGAGAAGAGGCAACTCTTGGGAGTCGATCTCTGGGTCTACCGTCATATCAAGAGCCATGGGTTCATGAGCGTCCATACCTCGTCCAAGGTTCTTCGTCTTAGATTCGACAGCCGGGGCGTCCTTCAGGATGTTGACCGGCGTGATAAAAAGCGGGAGGCCCTCTTCTAGCTCCGGACTGCTCGGCGAAGGCTTATCCCTTCCCCCGGGATGTTTTTTTGATCACGGGGAGGGGGCCCTGCCATTCGATTCTGACATGAGAGCCATTTCCGCAGAGGATGACGGGAAAATTTTTGACTACGGGGGCGTAGCCGTTGAGATGGAGGCGCGGGTAGCGGCCCGAGGGAAGCACGCGCGCCTTGAGCGTAAAGCATCCCGTACTGGTCTCGAAGGAAAATCCCGTCACATGGGAGCGGCTTGTCGGAGCGACAAGAAAGCGGAGCGTGTCCCGGGAAAGCCGCTCGATCACCATCTCCCGCTCCGGGTCATGGGCCCGGGTAAGATGGACCCATCCCCCCGGATCCCGGATCGTTCCGGAATAGGAAATGCCGGTGCCGACTCTCGCGGCGTGCAGGGAGAAGACCCCGGGAATATGCGTCAGGTAGAGGCCCATCGCATCCTCCCTGAGAAGAGGGGAGAGGCTCTTGTCGGCCGCCAGTCCCGGCGAAGAGGAGAGGACGATCGACGCGGCGGTCGCCAGAAGAAGGAGCGAGGCATACAGTGATCGGGCTATAAATGTCATAGAGGAACTCCGGAGGAGGCGGTCATCCTCAGGCGCGATTTCCGACCCCGGCATTGATGCCGGGGAGGAATGCGCTCGCCTTTCTGTTTTTGGTTGAAAGCGAATACCCGTATCCGTCTCCTCTTTGAAGACATCGACAGGCTTTGTGAGAAACGCCCTGGACCACTCCGGAGCCGGTCCGGATGTTGAAACTCCCGGAGGCCCGGACGGCCACCCGTCCGACATAGGTTCCGATCTTCTTGCCTGTCGTCACCACCGCATGGACCAAGTCTCCGGTCTGGAACCCGAAATGACTCTTCTTCCGGGTCAGGAACCCCCTCGGGAACCCGAAGGCGTCGAGACGGGTTCTCTGGTAGCTTCCTCGTCCCGTGGCCTTGATGCCAAGGACGGGAGGGTTCCCGCCCTCCACCCGAGCCACCTTCCCGACGCAGGCGGCATCCAGGCTGTGGGTCTTCGGGAGCCCAAGCCGGGTCCGGTTGTGTTTCGTCCTTCCGCCGGAACCCGTCTCGACCGGAAGACCCGTCCGTTTCAGCCTCTCGAACAAGGGCCACCGCGTGGCGTTCACCGCGGCGGCATCCCGAAGGGGCGTCTTGGCCCGGGCGTGGTTTTTCAGAAGATCCGGCTTCTTTTTAAGAAACGCCTCCACGTCCCGGTTTCCCTTCCGCTCGTTGCAGGGGCGGCAGGCCAGCGTCAGGTTGGAGACGCGGTCCGATCCGCCCTTCGAGCGGGGATGGATAGGGTCGATCTCAAGCGGCACGTCCGTCTTCCCGCAGTAGGCGCAGGTCCGGCCCCACTTCTCCAGCAGGTACTCCCGGACCTCGTATCCGGCGAGCGTCCCCTGCTGGTACTCGACCCCGGCAATCTCCGGGGTCTCGATCTTCTGCAGATCGAACCGGACCAGTTCCTGGCTGATTGCCACCACCGGGACGCTCTTCCGAAGACGCTCCACCAAAGAGACAGTCGTATCGACCCGGTGGTGCAGGGACGGAGGCAACCACCCCTCCGGACGGGTCCGGTTGTCGAAGCGCGGGGCCCGGTGGCGAAGCTTCGACCTCCGCCGTCTCCGGAAGGCTCTCCGGGGCGTGAGGCTGTCCCTGATCGACCCTCTCCGGTGGGTCAGTTCCGCCAGGAAGAGGACGTGGGCGGTCGTTTCCGTCTCTCCCGTCTTTGGGGAGACGGTCGTCTCCTCCCGGGCCACGGCGATGCCGCTGGTTTTCGATCCCGGATCGATCTTGATCCGGACCGTCTGGACCACGCCTCCGACCCGCTCCTTGAGACGGATCGTGAAGGGGGCGATCTTGTGGACCCCCGCCTTGCCGTTATCCAGAAGCTCCCGGGCCCGGGCCGGGTGGCAGGGCATGAGAGGCTTCTTGCGTTTGTCGAGCACGAAAACCTGCATCGGAACCTCCCGAAAAACTTACGTTCCCCTGGTCTTTCGACCGTCACGCGCCTCTTGCGAGGCGTCTCCCCTCGGGAATGTCACGAACCGGCTCCGCTTGCGCGGCGGTCCGGACCTTCGGCGCTTTGCCTTTCGCCAGCATGATACGGACCTGAAAGACGCGGCGGACTGAGGAAGCATCCGCCGGTGGGTCTTGGACCTGTACGCAACGTAGCGGGTTGGCTACCGCTCTCCCTGGTCAACCGAGCTTGTCGAACCTCCTTTCAAGCTCCGCCGTTCACGGCGGGGTGGTTGACATTTTGTGAGAGGCTGGGGGGGAACCCGGATCTCCGGCCGAACCCCGTCCGGCCGCCTCGCCCGGCGGACCACCCGGAGAAAGCCCCGGAGAAAGAGAGAGAAGAAGCTCGGCGGCCCGATCCGCTCCTCCCCCCCCGGCTTCGGATCTCCCGGGGAGGCGGCCCATGCGGAGGAGCCGATCGATCCCGGCGGGGATCTCCTGCCGATTCTCGACCTTGATGGCCCACCCCTGGCACAGGGCTTCCTCGACTCTTTTCGTCTGGTCGTCCGTATCGCGGAGGAAGGGAATGAGCAGTGTGGGAAGTCCCGACAGCGAGAGCTCGGTCACCGTGTTGTATCCTCCGCTTCCCACGGCGAGGTCGAAGGCGGATAGCCAAGGGGAAAGGGGCCAGACCGGGAACCATTCCCGGGCGGTGATCGCATCGGGAAGGGTCCGGGAGAGCGGCCCTGTTGCGGCAAAAACCGTCACTCCTCGCCCACGAAGTTCCTTTGCGACCCGGTCGAGAACGGGGAGTGTCTCGCCGTCGCCCCCCCCTCCGAGGGTGACGATGGCGGCCCTCTCCCCCTCGGATATCCCCAGACGACGTCTCAGATCCTCTCGAGTCTCCCGGGTGGGGCCCCCGTCGGTGATGGGGCCTGAAAAATGCACCCGGACGTCCCGCGAAAGGGCTTCGGGAAGGGTCACCGACCCCTCCTCGTGGGCAACGATGATCAGACTGTAGGGAGCAAAGAGCGACGGGATCGCCCCGTTCGGGAAGGCCTCCTTTCGGGAGTCGCGGTAGATGAAGACCTTCCGGATCGGCCATCGCATGAGGGGCGCAAGCTCCTCTTCGGGGCCCTCGGGGAAGGTGTCGACGACCATCAGGTGCGGGTCGAAAGAGGAGACGGTCTGCCACAGGAGGGGGTGGGCCGTCTGAAAGTAGGACTTGGGCGTAAGCCCGGCCTTCCGGGCCCGGGAGGCCCCGGGGATCCTGATGGTGAAGGGATCGAGCGGGTCGGGGTAAGGGCCGGCCTCGCACCGAGTCAGAAAGAGGCGTTCATGACGGGGATCCCGGCGGGCGACGGCCCGGCTGATCGCCAGAAGGCGCGTGACATGACCGAGACCCAGACCGTTTGTGGCGTAAAAAAGGATCCGCATCAGGAGCGGTCTCCCCCCCCGTGATCTCCGCCTTCCCGATCCTCGCGGCCGTAGCTTCCTCCTCCGCCCCAGTCGCCCTGGGGATGGGATTCGGGCATGGTGACGGGAGGGTTCTCGGAGTGGCCCTCGTGGGTCATCCAGTCGAGCAGCATCAGGTCTCCGAAGGAGAGCCCTCCGCCCATGTAAGGCATTCCCCCGGAAAAGAAAGATGCGGGGGGCTGGTACTGCCCGGTCTGCTGGTAGTGCTGGTCCATCTCGGCTACGCATGTGGGGCAGGCTCGTGCATAGGCGACCTTGCCCTGCCGCTCGAGAGGAATGGTCCGTCCTTCTCGGGCATCTCTCCCGCAAAAAACGCACCGGTCACCCCCGACGGAGGAGGCTGGCGTGGGCGGGTCGGCGGGGGGGGATCCCTGGGGGGGATCTCCCGCGGGATCGGCGGTGCGGGAGGATCCCGCTTCGGGAGCTTCGCCCAGAGCCTTCCGTATGGCGATGATCGCCTGGTCGACCGGCTCGAGGGCGCGTTCGAAGCGGGACCGGCGCTCGCTCCAGTCGGTTCCGGGCGCATCGGGCTCCCGGAGGATCCCCAGAACCGTCCGGTAGGCGGGGTCCAGAGCGTGAAAGGCCGCATCGACGGTTTCCTTGCGGTCGGGATGGTCAAGGAGATAGTAGTTCTTGTCCTCGACGAGCTTGTCGACGGCCTTCATAAGACGGTCGGCGGTCTCCTCCATCTCTTGCCGGTCCCGGGAGGAGGCGACCTGCTGGGTTTTCTCCCGACGTTTAAGTGCCCAGATGATGAGGCCTGCACCCACGGCTAGAAGGAGAAGAAATCCGATCATGTGGGAGGATCCTTCGGTCTTTGCCGGGGCGAAGGAGACGGGATGCGGGGGAGGAAGCGGACTCTGACCCTCTTCGACGGCCTTGACGAGGCGGGAGTGGAGAGAGCGCACATGGGCCGGATTCCGGGAGAATGTGAGGGAGGGGTTGGTGTGGATGGCCCCCTCGAGGTCCATGAGGGCGGGATGTTCGAGTCCCTCGTGATGCTCGGAGAGCGCCATGAAGTATTGGAACTTGCCCGTTCCCGACGGCTGGTGGCGATGGAGGTCCCGAAAGACCCCCAATGCCTTTTCATACTGTCCCGAATGGTAGAGGTGGAGGCCCTCAGAGAAGTCGGCCGCTCCGGAGGGGGAAGGGTGGAGAAGGACGGAGGCGAGCGTCAGTAGAAAAAGGCTTCTGGCAAGGAAAGGGCGTTTTCCGGAGCGGTCGGTTCCCATGGCGTCCTTTCAGGATTTTTTCTGTTTCAGGAGAGCCAGCTCGGCTTCGATGTCGGGTTTCTTCGAATCAAGGGAGGCAAAGGCGCTGTCGAGGTCGGAGCCCTTCTGACGGTCGGCAAAGTCCTTGGTCGCATCGGCCTGAGCCTCCATCCGGGAGATCTTCTCGGACATCCGGCCCATCTCCTGGCCGATATGGTGGGGATCGATCTCCGCTCTGACGGCATTGATCTCCTCCTTGGCCTTGGCGCGCTCTTCGCGGAGGGAGAGGTTGGCCTGCTTGCGAGCGAAATCGTCCCGCATGGCGGAGAGGCTGTCGAGGTCCCCGGAGAGTTCGTCGACGACCCTCTTCTGGTCGTCGCGTTGCTTCGTCAGGTCGGCGAGCTCCGCCGAAAGGCGGCTTTTCTCAAGAAGGGCCTTGCGGGCGAGATCGTCGTTCCCTGCCGCGACGGCCTTCTCGGCCCGCTCCTGATAAAGAGTGACCTGCCCCCCGGTCTCCTCCATCTTCTGTTCGATGAGTTTGACTTCGGCCATGGACTTGACCAGCTCCCCCCGGGCCCGCTGGAGCTTGTCGTCGAGGTTTCTGAGCTGCTGGGCAATCATGGCCTTTGGATCCTCGAGGTTGTCGAGCGCCACGTTTGCCTGTGCCTGGAATATGGTCTTCATTCTGTCGAGCAGTCCCATTCTTATGACTCCTTATGTCTGTCTCATTCCGAAAGAATTGAGGCATGAATGTTTGTCCGGTCCTTTACTTAAAGCCAATACGCTCCACGTGGGCAAGGTCCGGCGTCTAGGGCCTGGTATGGCTCGCCGGCCGTTCGTGGGATGCAGGAAGGCGTGCGAGCCTCCTGATTGCGGCGTCCTCGGCGAGCCAGGGGGGCCCATTTTCAAGATGGCCCCCCTCCTTGAGGTGGAAGAGATGGCCCCAGGCGCTGGCAGGTCCTCCGCGCGGGGTCCGGATCCTCTTCGACCGAACGAGGATATGAAAGGTTCCCCCGACATAGTACCCGAGCCATCCTTCGATCCAGCGGCGGGAGGCCCAGAGGGGAATGCGCCAGCGGTCGGCGCCTCCGGTCGCGATGTCGAAGATGTGGTCGGCGGGAAGATCTCCCCCTTCATGGCGCTCTCGGGACTCCATCGCGCCGGTGATGTCCCGGATTTTGAGAACGATCTCCGGGGAACCATGGCGGAATGCGGGGGAGGGATCGGAGGGGTCTGTCGCAAAAAAGGCCATGATCCGGAAGGGGGAGAGGGGGAGCAATGTCAGAAAGTGGCCCCGCTCGCGACGGACGGGCTCGAAGGCGACATCGAGGAAGTCTTTCCAGCCGGGAGCTCCGGGCAGGTTGGGCAATCCGGGTCGTCCGGCCCCTTCGGCCTTGGGCTCCTCAGAATGGCCCGCTCCGGCGAAGAGTGCGGCATCCGGAGAGCTCCTGGTGGAGGGCGCCCCGGACGCAAGAATCTCCCTTTCCTTGGATGCGGCCTTCTTGGCGGGAGGCTTCTTTGCGGAAGAAGAGACGGCCTTTGCCACCGGAGTCCTTTCTTTCTCGGGAGGGAGCGCGGCGGATGAGGCGGTCTTGATCCGTTCGATAAGGTCGATGCGCCGGTCCTTCTCCTGAACGGAAAGCCCCAGGGAGAGGGCGAGGTCCACAAGCTCCGGACGAGTCTTCTTCGAAAGTCCCGGGAGCGTTTCCGGAAAATTTCCGGAGGACTCCGGTGAGGCGGGGCCCTTTTTCGCAGGGGCCTTTTTTGGGGTCTCCTTTGGGGTCTTTTCCTTCATTGGCACTCCTCGCTGGGGGGTATGTTCCGGGCATCTTCCGATCCTGCAACACCCTGGCAGGGCACTGACGGTCCCAAGCCGTTTCGCGCCTAAAACGCACGTCTGTGATATGATAAAGAGGCCCCAGAAGGGGAGGATGTCCGAATATCCCGCGCGAGGGCCGATCCCGGTCCGGGTGCCTTTTTTCTCTGACTTTGGCATGAGGACCACTATGTCACCTGTTCACATGACAGAATACCATAAATGACCGAACGATTTCCTCCCGACACTTCCGATCGGGTCCATGCGAAGGCGGGCGCTTTCCGTCCCTCCCCGAAACCCTCCTGGCTCAGGGTCTTGTCTCCCCTCGGACCGGAGGTCTCCGGGATGAAGGGGCGCCTTCGTGCCCACGGACTTGCCACTGTCTGCGAGGAGGCCTCCTGCCCCAATCTCGGGACATGCTTTCGTGAAGGGATCGCGACCGTCATGATTTTGGGACGCATTTGCACGCGATCCTGCCCCTTCTGCGATGTCGATCATGGCCGTCCGGCCCCCCCCGACCCGGAGGAGCCGTCGCGGCTTTCCCGAATGGTTTCCGAGGCGGGGCTTCGCTACCTGGTCGTCACCTCCGTCGATCGGGACGATCTGCCCGATGGAGGCGCGGGCCATTTCGCGTCAGTGGTCGAAACGCTCCGGCTCCGCAATCCCTCCCTCAAAATCGAGATCCTCGTCCCGGACTTCCGGCACTCTCTCGAGACCTCGCTTCCGATTCTTGCCGGGATCCGGCCTTCTGTCTTCAACCACAACCTCGAAACCGTTCCCAGGCTCTACCGCACGGTTCGCCCCGGGGCCGACTATGCCCACTCGCTTACGCTCCTTTCCCGCTACGCCCGTCTCTCCCCAGGCATTCCCGTGAAGTCGGGGATCATGGCGGGGCTGGGAGAGACGAGGGAGGAGATTGGTGCCGTTCTCAGGGAGATGCGGGAAGCAGGTGTGACGATGGTCACGGTGGGCCAGTATCTTCCGCCGTCAAGAAGCCACCTCCCGGTCTTCCGCTACCTTTCCCCGTCTGAGTTCGACGAGATCGGAGACGAGGCCCGGGAACTGGGATTCGACGCCGTGGAGTCCGGCCCTCTTGTCCGTTCCTCCTACCACGCAGAAAGCCTTCTCGGGAGAAAATAAAATGATTGAATTGACATTTCGAGAAAAGTCGATATAATGGATGACATGGATCCGGTTGAGATCTTCAAGGCGCTGGCAAATGAATCCCGCCTCCACTTTCTCAAATGGCTTGGGGATCCGGACCGGTATTTTCCCGAGGATCCGGAGGGGAGCGGAGGGCATTCGAGAAAGCATGGCCTCTGCGTCGGACTTCTCGCAAAGAAGTCGGGGCTCTCCCAGTCGACCGTCTCCCACTACCTTTCCATTTTACAGAAGGCAGGACTCGTCGAGGCCAGCCGTCAGGGGCAATGGACCTATTACAAGAGAAACGAGAAGGCCCTCAAGTCCGTCTCCCGATTTCTGAAGGAAGATCTCTGACCAAAGCTTCCGGCAGGACCTTTGCTTGCCCAAAATAAAACGCAGGAACGCTTTTTTCAAGGAGGATACAGGAATGTCCCACGATGCCACCCAACCGCTTCTGACCCCCCTTTCCATGGGGCCCCTCACTCTTCCGAACCGGGTCGTCATGGCCCCCATGACCCGAAACCGTGCAGAAAACAAAGACCTGATCCCAGTCGAGATCATGGCGACCTACTATGCCCAAAGAGCCTCGGCGGGCCTTCTGATCACCGAGGGTTCCCAGGTCTCCCCCCAGGGCGTCGGCTATATGAACACCCCCGGGATCCATTCGGAGAGTCAGGTGGAAGGATGGAAGAAGGTGACGGGGGCGGTTCACGCCCGCGGAGGAAGGATCTTTCTTCAGCTCTGGCACGTCGGCCGAATCTCCCACCCGGACCTTCTCGGGGGGGCTCTGCCGGTCGCTCCCTCGGCGATCGACCCCGGGGTTGATGTCTACACCCCTCAGGGACCGAAAAAGTCCGTCGCTCCGCGGGCCCTTGAGACGAAGGAGGTCGAGGAGATCGTCGTGCAGTTTCGAAAAGGGGCGGAAAATGCGCGGAGGGCGGGCTTCGACGGAGTCGAGATCCACGGGGCAAACGGCTATCTGATCGAACAGTTTCTTCGGGACGCGACCAATCTGAGAACAGACCGCTACGGCGGGGGAATCGAGAATCGTTCCCGGATCCTCTTCGAGATCGTCGACGCCGTCGCCTCGGCGATCGGACGCGACAGAACCGGTGTTCGTCTCTCTCCCGCCAATATCTGGAATATTCCGGCCGACTCGAACACGAAGGCTCTGTACGACCATGTCATCGACCGGCTTTCGGGGTCGGGGCTGGCCTACCTCCATCTTCGTGAAAAAGCCGCCGACGTCTCGTCGATCCCTCATATGGTGGAGAATGTGACCGCCACCTATCGCCCCCGGTACAAGGGGGTCCTTATGACAAACACCGGATTTGACCGCGAAACCGGAAATCGCGTCATTGAGAGCGGTCTGGCCGATCTCGTGGCCTATGGCGTTCCCTTCATCTCGAACCCCGATCTTGTCGAGCGCTTCGCCAAAAAGGCTCCGATTGCCCCGGCCGATTCATCGACCTTCTACATGGGGGGAGAACGGGGCTACATCGACTATCCGACTCACGCCTAGACCTGCCTATTCCCCACAAGTCGAGGAGCGCTTCAAAATCCGGGAGGACCGGAGCGTGAGGAGGGAAGCGAGGGGGTCTGAACATTGGCGTCGGGAGTGCGTATGATCGATGCATGCACACCTCCGCACACCTTTTCATCAAACAGACCCTGACGGCCTCGATCGATCACGTACGAAAGATCCTGGCAGAAGGCTCCTTCCGAAGCCGGAAAGAGCGCGCCCGGGCCGTGTGCCGGGAGTTCGGACTGCTCGACCTCCGGGGAAAGGAGCGGGTCGCGGGATGTGCGCGGGCGCTTGCGGTGGAGGGGAGAGTGACCCTTCCACCTCGTGGGGCGTCTGGGAGGGCGCCAGGGGCGCAAGAACGATCCGCCCCCGGGCCCCATATAGCGATCTGGAGCGGGTATGGCAGACTCCAGGACCTCTGCCTGGGCTTTGAGCTTAACAGCGACTGAAAAAGTTTGGCTAAAACTAAGCTTCGGGTGACTTGCGGGGAATAGGCAGCGCTAGCGGGCGATCTCCCTCTGGATCCCGAGAACCTTGGAGAGGTCCACTTCGAGGGCGTCGGCGATCTCCTCGGCCGAAAGGATCCCTTTCCGGAGAAGCTTCCGAATGTCTTGCTCCAGCCCTTTCTCTAGCCCTTGCTCTAGCCCTTGCTCCAAGCCTCTTTTCATGGCTTCTTCTTCCAGCTCTTCGATGAAGGTGGGCATGCGCTCCTCCGCGTGAAGGTCCCTCACAAGCCGGACAAACCTCTCCCGGCCCTCAATTTTGTAATATACCACAAGATACCGGAGCACCAAAGCCAGCGCGCTGTCCGAGAGACCCTCCCCGATCGGCTCGAACAGGGCGACCATCCCCTCCAGCGGCCTTCGGAGAATATGCTTCATCGCAAGAAGGGCCGCGACCGTCTCCAGACGGCTCGCCTGCCCCCGGATCTCCCCGTCGTCGAGCGAGCCCAGGTCGAGAAACAGCGGCGCGAAGTCCAGGGCATAGGGCCGTAGAACCTCCGGAGCCCCGGTGTGCTCGAAGAAGCGGCGCGAGTCGGCCGTCTCCTCTCCCTGGTGCAGGACGAAAGGAAGAATCGGCGTCAGAGGACGCCCCGCCCCCTCGTCCTCGCTCCAGAGCGCGACCATATACCGGAGAAGCTGGAGGAAAAGCCCCGGGTCCGGTCGAAACTTGTGCTCGACGAGAACATAAATCCGGACAGAACCCCCGGAAGCTCCCAGGAGCCTTCCCGACAGCGCCAGGTCCAGGTGCGTCTTCTCGAAGAACGGTCCGACCCATTCGGTCGGAACGAACTCCAGACTGTCGATGTCGAGCGCCTTTCGGACCGGCTCGGGAAGAAATCCCCGGAGAAGATCTCTGACGAGCGCGATCTGACCAAAGCTCGACTTGAAAAATCGGTCGTGGGGATCGGACAGCATACCGTCCTTTCTGTGGATAGGTCGGAAGTCGAAAAAAACGAACGCTGCATACTACAGAAAAGGGCAGGACTTGTCATCCCCCCCCGACACGGGGGATCGGGGAACGCGTCCCTTTTGGCCGGACCCCGAGCTGAGGCCGAAAAAAACCAATCTTTCCGGTCTCGGGATTCTTCTTCGTCTCCCGAATGGACATGGAAACAGACTGAATTCGCATCGCCTCGAGGGGAGATCAGGATCGGCAGGGAGTTCATGACCATAGAGGGCATCGGGTCCAGCACCGCTCGAAGGGCGATATCTGGCCGATTACGATGCGATCGGAACGCGGACGGAGGCGATCTCTGGGAGTGCGTCCGCTGGTATTGCCTCCGGTGGCGGATCGAGGACGGACATCGGGTCCTCCGGCTCATCGGTTGGCGCATCATGCTCATGAGCTTCTGGGGCGGGAGTAGCCGGATCTCCCCGCCACAGAGCTCTTCACATCTTCCCCTCCCAAGGGAGAGAAGGAGAGGCGATCAGACCTTTCTGTCGAATCCCTCGAAGGCTCTATAGTAGAAAAAAAGATATCCCCCCTGGAGCAGTGCCCCGAGAAAGAAGGGCATCCCTGTCATTTTATGCGAGAGGAGTGCCGCTCCGAGCGTCGGTCCGATCGACTGCGGAATCTGCATGGAGACGTTGTGGAGGCTTGCGGCCAGCCCCCGTCGTCCCTCTCCGACGAGGCTCACCGACAGGGCCTGGCGAGGACCGATGGTCCCCTGGTTGGAGGCGACGCGAAGAAGGTGTGCGAGAACCGCCAGGGAAAAGGTCGGCATAAGGGGGATCAGAAGGGTGAAGACGAGTCCGGCTCCCCGGCCTGCGATGACGGTGCGGACCGTTCCGAAGCGCCGGGTGAGGGGGGCCGAGGCCAAAGAGAAGATTCCGGCAAGAAGGTATCCTCCGGCCATGGCCAGGCCGATGGAGCCCGGTCCCCGGCCGAAGCGCAGGGAGAACCAGTAGGCCATGAGGGGGGCATAGAGGCCGAGAGAAAGCCCGTTGAGAGAGTTGACGCCGATCAGCGTGCGAAGGAGAACCCATTCGTCTTTGAGCGTCTTGTCGAGGATAACTGTGGGGGAGTGGGGAGCGTCGGGGACGAAGAGAAGAAGGATCAGGGCCAGAAGGGCGCCGGCCATGACGGTGAGAAAGACCCCGCGGGCAAGAAGGTTCGGGTTCCCCAGGGAAGGGAAAAAACGGGGATAGAGACCGGAGAGGGCTCCCAGGGCCATTCCGAAAAATCCAGTCGCCGTGTTGAGGCTGAAGTAGTGGCTGCGCAGGGTATCGGGCAGCAGGCGCGAGAGCCAGGACTGCTCGACGGGGGAAAAGGCCCCTGCCCCCCCTCCGGTGGCCTGCCCGAATCCTCCGACGACGGCAATGAGTGTCAGGACCAGATTCGAAGGGCTGCCGTTCTCTGTCAGGAGTCCTCCCAGGGCGCACAAAAACTGAAGGATTTCGTAGCCGGCCAGGAAGGGTTTTCGGCCGTACCTGTCGCTTGCGGGCCCGAGGAGAAGGGTGGCTGCAATCGAAAAAATGATCCCCCCCGAAAGGACGGCGCCGATGGCCGGTGCGCTCCATCCGACTCGCTTGAGCTCGAGAATGAAGTTGGCGGCGAGCGCTCCTTGTCCGACGCTCCGGGCCGTGCGCGCTCCCATGAGCAGGATGACCGGGCGGGGAGAGGGAAGGTCGCCGAAGAACGGGAGGCGTCCCTGGAAGGTCACCGCCGGGTCTGGGTGTAGGAGAGGGCGGCGTAGCCGATCACCTGTCCCGTCTCTCCGGTGGCGGCTCCCGAATGGGAGAGTGTGATGAGGCCGGGAAGAATCCCCGTTTTGTGTGCGAGGTGGGTCAGTGCGTTGATTCCGACGGCGCCGCAGGATTCGAGGCGGTCGACCATTCCTCCGGAGAGGATCCGGTCGACTGTGGCCGTATCGATTTTTTCGGCCTTTTCTGCGCTGAAATAGTGGGAAAGATCGGCTGAGTTGATGGTGAGGGTCTCGGGATCGGTCATCAGAGGTTCGAGGATCCGGAAGAGGACCTCAGAGGGAATATCCGAGTAGCCGACCGGAACAAGGGGCTTTTCTCCCCAGAGCTCCATGAGAAAGGGCAGCTGGGTTTCCAGGGAGTGCTCGTAAGCGTGAGACTCGTCGGAGAAGAGGGTCTCGGAGAAGGCGGCCAGTTGACGAATGGCCGCCCTGTCGATCGGGAAGGAGCCTGTCGGTATCCGGAAGGAAGGATGGGTCGGGAGCACGATTCCGTAAGCGGCTCCGGTATGGAGCGGCCCCACGAGAAGGATCCGGGCCGGAGGTTTTTTTCGCGATCGGAGGACCCTGTAGATCGACGCCTGAACGGGGCCGGCCCGGAGCATGTCGCCGTGGGGGACTACCAGGGCCCGGATCCGGTCGGGGTCGAGGCGTCCCGGCGGCGGATTCGGGGGGGCGTCCAGAAGGCTCCTGATCCGCTGGGAAAGTTCCTGGGGATCGTCGGGATAGAAGTTGCCGGCAAGCGCCGGAGAGCGTTCGGGGGTCATGGCAGGGGGGCCGTCCTCTCTCGGGGCAGGCCCCCGTCCTCCTTCGTGTTGGAGTCGCTTTCCGGGACCGTCTCCTCCGATGAGGATGCCCGTGTACCGAACTTTCGGGACGATTGCATCTATGGTAGCATGAAGAGGTTTTGGATGAGAAGGGATTGTGTCAAAAGAGAAGCTAAGGGCTCGTTCGGCAATACGTTGGGCAAAGGCCGATTTCAGTATTGTCTATTTGCCACAAATCGAAAAACGTAAATGTTAAGGTTATTGCTAAACGGGCCCTAATGAAGGAATGGGAGTCGAAGGATTTGATCGTCTCGGGATTTACCTTTTGTCGCAATGTGGAGAAGCTCGACTATCCCTTCGAGGAGTCGATTCGCTCCCTCCTTCCTCTGGTGGACGAACTTGTCGTCAACGTGGGAGACTCCGAAGACCGGACCCTTGAGAGAATCCGGGGGATAGGCGATTCCCGGATCCGGATCGTGGAGTCCGTCTGGGACAGGAGTCGTGCGACTGACGGACTCGTCTATGCAGACCAGACCAATATCGCTCTCTCCCACGTCCGGCCCGATGCCGACTGGGCGATCTATCTCCAGTCGGACGAGGTCTTCCACGAGGAGGACTACGAGGGGATCCGGCGCTCCATGGAGCGCACCAAAGACGACGCCTCCCTTCTCGGCCTCATGTTCCGGTATCGGCATTTCGTAGGGGACTATTTCCGGCTCGACCCCTGGGCCTACCGCCGCGCCCTTCGGATCGTCAGGCCGAACAGGGTGGTCTCCGTGGGAGATGCGCTGGGCTTTGCCAGGGCCTCCGACGGGCTCTTCATCGGAAAGCGAGAGAAGGATCTCTGGCGGTATGCCGAGGGGCGCATCTACCATTATGGATGGGTCAAGTCGAAGGCCCTTCTGCGCCAGAAGATCCAGGTCCAGGTCGACTACTACTGGGACGGGACCCCCAAGCCCAAGGATGCGGAGATCCTCGAGGCCAATGATTACATGCCGGAGCACTACCCCTTTCTCAAGCCCTTCCGGGGGACGCATCCGGCCGTCATGGCCGAACGGGTCGCCTCATTTGTCTCTCCCCCTCTCGAGCGCTCCCGATGGCTTCAGCCCGCCTTCTACCGGTATGTTCTTCGCCACGGCTTCAAGGGATAGGCGTCAGGCGATATTCGCAGACGGGAAGCGGCGAGTGTCCGAGTCCCGCGAGCTTTTGGGCGACCTTCCCGGCGCGCGCCCGACAGATGTCGTAGATCGTCGTGAAGTCCGCGTGCCCGATGGGGTCGGGCGACTGGACCAGAAAAAACGGTCGCCGTCCTCCGTCCTGGGCGTTGAGCTCGAGCACGGCTTGTGCCGTGGATCCGGATCCTGCGAAAAAGTCCATGACGGGATCTGAGGAGCCTTTCGGGGTCGTCCAGGCGATCAGGTCCCGGATGAGGCGCGAGGGCTTGGGAAAGTCCAGCACGACCTCCCCGAAGAGCTCCTTCATCTCCCTTGTGCCATCGCTTGTGGTCACCCGGTCGTAATAGGACTCCGGGGTCCGTTCCCGCTCCGTCCCCTCCTCCGACCGAAGATACTGCTTGGTATAGACCGTCCAGCGCCCGTTCCGGTTCTTTTCGATCAGGATCTCCCCGTGCTTTTTCTCGACCGTCTCCCGGCTCCATCGCCACTGGTGCGTCGGACACGGGATTTCGGATCCGTCCGGGGCCCGGAGAGAGTAGGAGAGGTTTGGACGCGGGGAGTGACGGGTTCCCGACTTGGCCAGGGGAATCTTTTTGTAGGGGCCGCGTTCGTCCCGGTGGCCATACTCGTCCTTCATCCTTTTTGTGAGAGGCTCGCTGAAGGGGGGGAGGCGTTCGATGTCCCGGGCATAGGCGAGTATGTATTCTGTCTGCGGAAGAATGTGACGGTTGCCGCGTCCCCGGACGACCTTCTTTCTCCAGACGATGGTTGCGACGAGGTTGTCCTCTCCGAAGATCTCGTCGCACAGCATGCGCAGGCGGGGAAGCTCACGGTCGTCGATGCTCGCGAAGAAGATCCCGTCTTCTCTCAGAAATCTCAAGGCTAGAAGAAGTCTCGGGTAAATCATGGAGAGCCAGGCTCCATGGCGATCCCCGTCCCGTCCCCATGTGCCGAAGCGGTCGTTGTAAAGGAGGCCGTTGCCGGTATTGTAGGGCGGGTCGATGTAAATGACGCGGATTGTGCCTTCAAGGGTCGGAAGAAGGCACTTCAGGGCCTCGAGGTTGTCTCCCCTGACCAGGGTATGCCGTCCCGGATCAAAGTAGAAGGACGGACGAAGGGTCGATCCGGGGGGGGTGACGGCGGCCTCGGCCGACTCGGCGCGACCCGGCCACTCAAGACGCGTGCGCGAGCGCTCCATGAGACTGTCTCCGGATGGGGTGCGTAAAGGGACGTTTCGCCCGGACCAGTGGGGCGGATCCCCAAGAGGGTATCACAGGGCCGCTAAGGGGGGAATCTTTTTTTCTCTGCGGGGAGAAAAATCAAAAAAGGTATTGAGTTTTTTGGCCCGATTTGGTAAAAACAGTGCGGGCCGATAGCTCAATTGGCAGAGCAGCTGACTCTTAATCAGCGGGTTGGGAGTTCGATCCTCCCTCGGCCCACCATATTTCATGCCCACTTAAGAGATCTCCTCCCGAGAGAAAAAGTCCTCGGTCCAACCCCTGTCCAACCTAGGATTACATTCCCCCCCTTTTGCCTTGTGGCACTCCACGGAGAAAAATTCTGTCGGATTCCTGGGAAGGGGAACCTTCAAAAACTACAGAACCCCCCTCCCCGGTTTTCCGTTCGGGGGTGTTGCTACTGCGGTTATCGCTACTATTGCGGTTTTTCTCCCCTATGGTATATTTTCGTATCCGGAAACAAAACTGCCAAGGGGGGACGACATGGAGACGAAAGAAGGGAAGAAGGCGGGGAGGCCCCGGAAATACGGGTCGGATGTCGAACGCGTCCGAGCCTGGAGAAGCAACAATTTTCGGAAAGCCTTCCGGACGGAGGTCGTCTTCTCGATGGATGATGCCGTCCATTTGGACATCTTGCGGAATCGTGAAGGGCTCACCCGGGCGGACATGATCCGCAAACTGATAGAGAGAGCTTTTGTTTCCGGAAACGAAAAGGGGGAGGGGTGAGGTCAAAGAAAAGCCCCTCCGTGAAGGCAGGGGCCCGGGCCGGTGTCGTGGTTTCCATGTTAGCAATTTAGTAGTTCCCCCCCCGACTCGCAAAGCATCACTTTTCGCCGGTTCCGGAGCCGGTTCCCCCCGTTGCTCATGGAACGTTAGTTTTCGCTTTATGCGCCTTCTCCAATGCCAAAACGATATCGGGGTTTTGGTAGAAGTCGGGGTAGACCATTTCAAAATTGGCCGCCCTTTCGTCAACCCATCCGGGAGGTGCGAAGGAAGGATTTATTATTCTGGTGCTCATCGTCCGCATTCTCCTTTCTCCCGCAAAACCTCTTCCAGAGGACGGTAGGACTTGGATTCCTTCCGGGATCTCTTGAGCCAGTCCAATGCCTCCCTGTCCTCGACGGCCTCAAGGAGGGCTTCATATTCCTTTATGCCGATGATGATCTTGCTTGGCTTTCCGTTTCGATAGACGATCTCCGGGATTTTTCCGGCTGTTGAGTTCCTGTACATGGGGCTTCCTTTCGTCAAACTGTCAATGGGTTTTGTGCATCATTTCGCAATCGGGGCCACGTTCAAGTCAGATCGCTTTCTGCGATCCCGGCGAGTTTTGATAGATGATTCAGTAGACCGGTTTTGAGTGAACGATTCCCGTGGACAGGTACGACAAGACGGACCTTTTCCCCTTCCTTACCGAAAATGTGATGGCTCCCTTTGATCCTGATGAGTTTCCAGCCTTTTTCCTCGATCATTTTGATGAAGTCCTTTCCGGAAATTGCCTTCATATGGCGATTTCCATAACGCGCGCCTGTTTGTCGATATCGGGAGGGTTGGCGTCCACGGAGAGGTAAAGCTCAACCGCCTCGTAGAGGTTTTCGAGTAATTCCTCGAAGGACTCTCCTTGGGTGGCGCACCCCGGCAATGCCGGGACCTCCGCCCAATAACCGCTATCTTCACCCTTATGCACAATGACTTTGATCTTCACAAAGAGTCTCCTTCTTCCAGTTTTGGGTTGGTCATTTCGCCATCGGCAAAACGTTCGTTGTCTTCTGTAGCAGAATTAGTAGTAGAAACCCCTGAAAGCAAGGGGTTTACTGTCTTCTTCACGCATGCATCAGTTTCCTTCCCCTGGGCTCCGGGATCGGATCTCCGTTCGCTTTGGCAACATCCAGCCACAGGGTCATGGCGTCCTTGACATTCTTCAAGGCTTCTTCACTCGTGTTTCCGTGGGCCATACATCCCGGAAGTTCTGGAACCTCGGATACAAACACCTGGTCAGGGTTGCTCCAGTAAATAACGACTTCGTACTTGTGCATCACTCATCCTCCGTAAGAGACAATTCGTTCAAAAGTTCCCGGACCTGTTTGACTTGATACGACTTGGCTTTGTTCCCATCCTTTTGAAGGTTGATCTTGTCGCCAGCACCTTCCTATCGGAAAATGTGATGACTCCCCCGAACCGTCACCTCGAAACCGAGGGATTGCAGGAGAGAACACAGTCCGTCAAAGGAAATGCCGGCATCCGATCTTCCCGCAAGAATCTTGTCCAGGAGTTTTTCTTGTTTTCCCATTATTTCGCCATCGGCAAAACGTTCGAGGTCTGCTCAAGCATCCGGTCAATCGCCTTGGTCATGGCCGCCTTCACCGGATCGACCGCCAGCCGTGAATAGGTCATGGTTGACCCGCTGGATCGATGTCTAAGCGTCTTTCCGATCAGGAGAAGACTTTCCCCCTGGGTTGCCAGCCATGAACCGAGGGTCCGCCTCAGATCGTGGATTCGAAGATTCTCGATCCCCGCACGTTCGAGAATTCTCTTCCATCCCGCCTTGGGTTCCTCAAGATGTCCGCTCCGTCCGGGTCCGGGGAAGACGAAGAATCCGGAAACCGTGTCTCTCCGGGCCTTCAATATCTCAAGGGCCGCGCAGTGAAGGGGGACCACCTGGGGCTCCCCTGCCTTCATCTCGGGAATCCTCCACCGGCCCGCCGCAAGGTCAAGATCCTTCCATGCCATGGAAAGGACATTCGTTCGCCGCGCTCCCGTCAGAAGGGCCAGGAGAACGAAGTCCCGGATGTCGGGGTTCGGCTCCGCATTGACCGCCTCGAAGAATGCCGGGATCTCGTGGGGCTCCAACCATCGGTCCCGCTTCTCCTCCCGGAACATCCGGATTCCCGCCGCCGGGTTCGGGAATGTCCAGGCGTATTCCCGGATCCCCCACGAAAGAACCGTCCGGACAAGCGCAAGGGTCCGGTTCGCCTCGTAGAGTCCGGAGCGGGTCTTGATCTTCAAGTGAAGCCGCTTGATCTCGTCTCGGGAGAGATCGACCGGGGGGATATTCGCCAGGCCGGACAAATGCCGGTCGTTTCGCCGCTTGTCTTCATCCCAGGTCTTCTTGCCCCGGTCCTTCGCTTCTTCAAGCCATGCCTCGAAAAGCTCCCCGAAGGTGACCGCCGCTTTCTTCTTCCGCTTCTCTTTCGCGGGATTGACCCCGAGGGTCGCCTGGGAGTTCAGGTCTTCCGCCCGCTTCCTCGCGTCTTCTGGTTGGACCGAAGGGAAGGCCCCGATTCGGACGGACTCCGTGCGCCCGTCGATCTTCCTGATCCAATAGAACGTCTTGAGCCCTGCTTTCGTGACCTCCAGATACAGGCCCGGCATTCTCTCGTCCCGGTAGCGCGTTCTTTTGCCGGTCGCCTCAATGTTTTTGACGCTCGTTTTCGTGAGGGAAAGGACTTTCGTCCCGGAAGGCTCACCCACTGATTCCATGCTCGACCCCCTCTCTGGTCCAACCGTCGATTTTCAATTCCTATGACTGGAGCCATTGACAGATCTATTCTGGTCCAACCCCTGTCCAACTTTGGATATCAAAAATGGGCTATTTTCGTCCATTACCCACTGACTCATTATCCAATATTCTCCTGTATTGTCAATGAATTTCCATTTAAATCTATCTCCCGGTCCAACCTGACCACTGACTCTTAATCAGCGGGTTGGGGGTTCGATCCTCCCTCGGCCCACCATATTTCATACCCATTCTAAAGAGTCCCTTCTGAAAGAAAAATTCCTCGTTAGGGCCTTGAAAACAATAACGTTCTCGGGTCAATTTTGAGATGCATGCATTGGCAAAGTCTCACAAGTTTCTACCGGATACTTTATTGCATTACGGGCCCTTACAACTCCGTCCTAACGACCTCCCGTTGCACCTCGCTGTTTTGGTTCGAATATTTTTCAGTCTTGCCGAAGTTCCCCCTTCTTCCCAGCCAAGCCTCACATTCGCAGAGGAATGCGTGCGTGCTCCTCCTCCCCCGAACGATGGCATCGACTGTAATAAAAGCTGACAGGTTGTATCGATAATTTGCCAAAAGAGGGGGCCTCACGGCGGAAGGAGTGCAATCATTTTGTCTGAGACTATCTGCCTTCCCTTGGAAGAAACCGGACACACTGCGTCTTCCGTCCCTCCTCTTGTCTCCCCCGGTCAGCAATTCAAGACGATAAATCAGGCAAGTCATTCCTGTTCCTCTGGAAAAATGTCTGGCTGTTTATGGCACTCCCCTTCGTTATGTTGATCGCCAGGAACCGGCGTCCGAAGTCTGCGCGCATACCCTAGTTATGCTCTGGAGTTATTGTCCGACACCGAGTTTCTTCTGTCGGGGCTTGGCAAGGTCGTGACGTTGCTCGGAGTGGGGCGAAAAAATGACCCGGATCGCGATCGTTTTTCAACAAGAGATATCTTGATCTTTCTGGCGAACGGACCCTATGCCAATACATTCCGGAAAAACAGAAAGAGCCTAAGAAAATTGGCAACGCTTTGTCCGATAGAGGGGGTCTTGGGAGAGCTTCTTCTGTCATGGCGGGGCTTCGCGGGAGGTTAGAGTCAATGGCACCTTTCTTGCTTGCATGGAGTAACGACCTCCGGAATGGATCGAAAGGCTCAGAACACCACCTTCAAGGAGAAAAGATGAGCCCGATCCAGGATGCCGGTTCCCCGGCGGCGGGCATGGAACACGATCCCGTTGTATGACACGCTCCGCACCCCGTGAGGTGACGCTTTTTGTCTCCGATCCGGTCGTGGGGCCCCACTTTGAGAAGGTGGTGGGGGGAGGGATGGATCAGGCTGTGCGGGGACAGGCCGGGGCAAGGGGGCCAACAAAGATCCTATCGTCATTGTCGAGGGGAAACCCATCGCTCGATGTCGTCTGACGCGTGACCGCTTTCTTGTCGCTATGCTCCCGAAGACGGGGGAGGGAGGAACGATCCCATTGACCGATAGAGTGAATGACCTGTCGCCCAGAGGTCCAATGCATGCAGTCGTCCCCATGGGGGAAGGCTTCGACTCAGGGCGGAAATCTTTTAAAAGGGCGCGTATCGGTTTCGACCCGAAACGCCAGGATCCTAGGGCTTTTTTTCGGGGCGTTCCCGAAGACCCCGTCGGTTTCATTCAGGAAAGACCCGGAAACGGATTGCCCGAACAGGACGAGGTCGCATGACGATGCAAAAAGAAAGACTTTTCTTGCTCTTTACAGTGCTTGTCGCCGTTACGGTATCCTTTGGCAACATCGAAAAGCTTGTGGATGACTGGCGGACAATCCCGTCGTACTCCCATGGCTTTCTCATCCCTTTCGTGGTCATTTTTCTGGTCTACCTCGAGCGGGAACGATTGAAAAAAGTTTCTGTTTCCCCTTCCCGCTGGGGCGTAGTCTGTGTGTGTGCCGGGACCGTCCTTTTGGTTCTAGGATCCTTGTCAGGACTGGACTTTCTTCGTCAGCTCTCCATTGTATTTCTGGCGGCAGGGATCGTCGCAGGATTCTGGGGAACCTCCATGCTCTCTGTTCTTCGCTTTCCTCTCCTCTACTCCCTCTTTATGATTCCCTTGCCCTACATCGTCTACAATGCCCTGGCCTTTCCCCTGCAAATGCTTGCGGCCCGGGGGGCCGCCCAGATCCTGAACCACCTGGATGTTCCGGTCTTTCGGGAAGGGAACATCATTCATCTGCCGCACATCTCTCTGGGGGTGGTCCAAGCCTGCAGCGGCATACAGTCTCTCGTCTCACTCCTTGCCATCTCAGTTCTCCTTGCAAAGATTCTCAACCTGCACGGGGCCATTGCCTGGTTCTTTGCCCTGTCGGCCATTCCTGTCGCGGTAGTCAGCAACATGTCCCGAATCGCCATGACAGGACTTTTGGGCTCCTTCCTCGACCCTGCTTTGGCTGAAGGATTTTTTCATCTTTTTTCGGGATGGATGGTCTTTATGTTCGCCTTTGTGGTCCTCGTTATCGAGCTCAAGACCATCCGTCTTTTGAAAGGCTTGACCCGTGTCGCCTAGGCTCCAGAACATGCTGCTTTCGTGCCTTTTCATGGGAGGCGCCTTCCTTCTCATGAAACATCGGGGAGAGGTTCCTGTTCCGCTTCCGCTCGCCCTTTCAAAGATTCCGCGTGCGATCGGGGACTGGGAGGGGCGACCCCTTTCGATGGGCCGAAAGGAGGCAGCCATTCTGAATGCCGATGACTATGCCTTGATGGAATACGCCCGGACCGGGGGAGGAGGGCCGATTCTCTTTTATACGGCCTACTATGAAGAGCAGACTCCGGAGAAAAATATTCACTCCCCGAAGAACTGCCTGCCGGGGGCCGGATGGGCGATTCTTCGTTCCTCGGTGATCCCCGTTTTGTTGGGGAGGTCGGAGTCCCGTCCCGTCAGGGTCAATTTGGCCGTCATCCAGAAGGGTCTGCAAAAACAGGTGGTCCTCTACTGGTATCAGGAGAGGGGCCGGATCTTCGACAACGAATATTGGGGGCGCCTCTATCTGATCAAAGATGCCATTTTGTTGCATCGAACCGACGGCGCCCTCGTTCGTATCTCCATGCCGATTGAGGGGTCGGTCGCCCAGACGGTCAATACCGAGTTGACGTTCGCACGGAGTATGACCCCCGTCCTTGCCCGATTCATTCCGGGACGAGTGCGTGCAGGCGCGTCTTCTGGAAAAACATTCGTGAGCGGGAGGAGACATGGCGCCCTGTGAAAAGACTCTCCCCCCGCTCTTGATTGTCGATGACGACCCGCTGATCGTAAAGCAGATGGTCTGGCTCCTCCGGGACGACTTTACCGTTCTCACAGCCGGAACGTTTGCCGAAGCGATCGATATGTTCTTTAAAGAGCATCCTCCGGTGGCCGTTCTCGACCTTTTTCTGGAGGATCCGGACCTTGAGAATGACGGTTTGGCGCTCCTGAGGATCTTCTCTGAGTCCGATCCGGACTTCCATGGCATCATTTTGAGCGGTTCAACCGACCGGCCAAAGGCCCTCGAGGCGGTGCGCCTGGGGGCTTACGACCTCCTGGACAAGTCCATCGACCCGGAGTTTCTCAAACAGATTGTTACCAGGGCGTTCAACCGCGCCCGCCTTGGGAGGGATTCCCGAAATCTCGCGCCAGCGGTCGTAGAGGATCTTTCCCCCTACCCCGCCCAACTGGTGATTACGGAGAGCCCGCGCCTACAGGAAATGCTCCGGACCCTCGCCAAAGTCAGCAAGACGAACATTTCGGTCCTGATCACAGGGGAAAGCGGAACGGGCAAGGAGGTCTTTGCCAAAGCGTGCCATGATCTTTCCAGCCACAGGGACGGACCCTTTGTCGCCGTAAACTGCGGTGCCATACCGGACAACCTTCTGGAAAGCGAACTTTTCGGTCACGAGAAGGGCGCTTTTACTGGGGCCACAGAGAGCCGCCCCGGAAAGTTCGAGGTGGCCGACAAGGGGACGCTCTTTCTCGACGAGGTGGCCGAACTTCCGCTCGAGCTTCAGGTCAAGCTTCTTCGGGTATTGCAGGACAAGGTTGTGGAAAGAGTCGGCTCCAGGGTCGGAAAGAAGCTCGATATCCGAATCGTCGCCGCTACCAACCGGGATATCTGTGAAAGGATGGCCCGGGGACTTTTCAGGGAGGATCTCTATTATCGGCTGGGGGTCATGAGCTTTCATCTGCCTCCTCTCAGGGAGAGGGAAGGCGACATCCTCGTTCTGTCGAGACACTTTCTGGAAAAATTCAAAGGGATCCATATGAAGCCCCAACTCATGGACTTTTCGCAGAGCAGCTATGTCATTTTGAAAAAGTATTCCTGGCCGGGGAATATTCGGGAGCTCGAGAACCGGATACAGAGGGCCGTGATCATCGCCAACGGCAAATGGGTTCGGCCAGAAGATCTGGACATCGTCCTGTCGGATGAAGCCGGGATGCTCCCTGGGCTTTCGGCCAGCACGCTTCATGATGTTCGGGCCGATGCGGAAAAGAAAATGCTAAGCCATGCGCTCGACCTTGCCAGAGGCAATATCAGCCAGGTGGCCAGGGTTATCGGTACGAGCCGTCCCACTGTCCATGCCATGATCAAAAAGTATGGACTCAACCCTCGCACCTTCAAGACGCAGTGAGCACGGTGAAGGACAAGACCGGTCGCCGCTCCTCGTCAGGTCAGCCTCGGGGAGCTCCCTGGCGGATCCCGTTTGTCCCTGTCCGGTCATTGGAGGAAGAGAGGGGATCAAGGCGAATGAGCTCAATCCGGGGTCTGTTTTTGCTTTTGTGGAAAGCGAGTCGAAGGCGAATGCCTTGAAGTCCTGGCACACTTTCAAAGGAAGAGCCATGAAAAAGCCTGAAATTTCTGTTGTGATCACAATGTATCGGGAAAACTTCCTTCTTGTTCAGGCCATAGAATCGGTCCTGTCCCAGACATTCCGCGACTTTGAGATCGTCCTGGTCGACAATAATTGCACCTCTGTCACCCGAGAGGTGGCCGAGAGATACGTGTCGAGGTTCCCCGGGCAGATCCGGATCGTCCACGAACCCGTCCAGGGGGTCTGCTCCGCTAGAAATGCCGGAATTTCTGCGAGCGCTGGCACCTATATCGCGACCCTCGACGGAGACGATATGATGCGTCCGACCCGGCTCGCCCGCCAGCACGGAGTCCTGAAGTGCCGGCAAGATCTCTCCATGGTCTTCTGCGGATGCGACTTTCTAGACGATGTCTCCAATCGCATCAAGCGATGGAATGTGCAGAGTGTCGGTGGCGTCTGGCGAGAGATGGAGGCTTTGTTGCAGGAACTTTTCGCCGGCTCTCCGAACAGGAATCGGGGGGAAGGATTCCGGTTGCCCATTTCAATGACCACACTGTTCTTCCGGAAGGAGACAGCGCTTGAGGCCGGTCTTTTTGACCCTCGCATGAACCCGCGGGACGGAGACGACTGGGAGTTTGCCTGCCGGATGTATATGAAGGGTGGATTTGCGATCGTTCCTGAGGCGTTGGCGGTCTATCGCATGGACTCTCCCCAGTCGGCAGAATACAAGAAGAATCCCGACAATATCCGGAATCTTTATCTCCAGGGGGAAAAGTTTTTTGCCATACTTTGGGAAAACTACTCCGGCACGAGAAAGTCCAGATCCATCCTGAAGAAAATCAACGCGGTGCACCTTCGTATCGCCGGTCGGCATTTTATGTCCTTTCGGAAGGGGATTCCGATGGGACGGAGGATCCTGTTCAGGGCATGCCTTCTCTCCCCGGCCAATCCCAGCGCATGGAAGCTCTGGATCAAGAGTTTCTTCCCTGTCAGCCTTCTCCCCCGCCTGTTCTGGTTCGATCGTCCGCTTTCAAATGAGTCTCTTCCCGTAGGGCTGGATCGACAGTATGCCCTCTCCGTCTTTCCCTGCCCGCCTCGTGGTCCGGAAGCCATGGTACGGATTCCAGAGGGCGGAAGCCGATCATTCTCCACGCCATGACAACGCACATCAAACTTGGAAGGAAGACGGCGTGAATACTCCCGATGTTTCAATCGTTATTACATATTTTCGGGAAGAGGAAGTGCTGGGGGAGACGATAGAATCGGCTCTTTCCCAAACATATCCCCATACCGAGATTGTTCTCGTCGACAACAATGCCTCTCCAGGAACACGGAAGATCGCGAAGTGTTATGCCAGCCGCTATCCCGGCAAGGTCCGGGTGGTCCAGGAGCCGATCCAGGGCGTGGCCGCTTCGAAAAATCGTGGAGTTATGGAGAGCCGGGGAGAGTTTGTGGCGATTCTCGACGGCGATGATCTGATGCATCCGGAACGGATTTCCCTTCAGAAGGCCGCCATGGATGCCCGGCCGGAATGCGCGCTCGTCAGCTCCTGGTACGACCGTGTATCCATGGACAACCGGCAGGTGATCCGTAAGGATGTTTTCCTCACCGAGCCACAGATCTGGCTTGAAACGCAAAATATCCTTCGGGACCTCTTTCCGGTTTCCCGGAATTCGGGAACGGGAGAGACCCTTCACTTCCCCCTGATTTCGACGGCCTTCTTCCGGAGAAGCACCGCCATTTCGGCCGGTGGGTTCAATAATGCCTTCAACCCCCGCTGGTTCGAGGATATCGAGTTCTATGTGAGGATGTATGGCAAGGGAGAATTCTTCAAGGTCCCTCAGTCGCTGGTGCGATACAGGATCTCCTCTCCGGAGGCGGTGGAAATAAAGCAAAAGCAGATGGACTGGGTCGGAGCCTGTCGTCAGATGGATCTCTTCTACCGGATTCTTGAGGCGCGATTTGGCGACCTCCCAAAGGCCGACGCTGTTTTTCGGAGGCTCGGCTCCCTTTGGCTTCAGCACTCGAGCCATCATTTCTTTCGATACAGGGAAGGAAGCACACTCGGGAGAAAAATGATTCAGCGGGCCCTTCGCTCAACTCCCGACAATGTTGCCCTCTGGAAGTATTGGCTTAAGTCCTTTGCGCCGAAACCGCTTCATCCTCGGCTGTTCTGGTTCCATGAGATGTCTCAGGGGCCGATTCCGGAAGAGGCGAAGGCCTCCTTTGTGGAGAGTCTTTTTCGGAAGAAAAACATATGAAGAAGTTGCGGATTTCCATCTTTTAGGGGAAGTCCGAGTTTTTTTCGTAAGGGCTGATCCACAGCCGGAATTCCCGGCCCCGACTTTCTTCCTTCAAAGATTTTCGGAGTGAAGAATAATGCCGGCAACCTCGCATCTGGGGGAGAACGTCCATGAGTCATTGTATGTCGAGCCTGGAAGCGGATCTTTCCTCCAGCCCATATCCGGGCGGGACGCCTCCGAGGAATCCGCCGGCCGTCTCCGTCGTGATCACGATGTACCGGGAGGAAGGGCTTCTGGCGGACTCCCTTGAATCGGTCCTGGCCCAAACCTTTTCCGATCATGAAATCGTGCTGGTGGACAACAACGCATCCCCCGGAACCCGGGCGATCGCAGATCGTTACAGGTCCTGTTATCCGGATGTTGTCAGGATCGTTTACGAGCCAAACCAGGGAGTCGCCTCCGGAAAGTATCGGGGAGTTCTGGAGAGCCGGGGAAAGTATGTGGCACTTCTCGATGGGGACGATCTGATGAAGCCGGAACGCCTCGAACGGCAGCATGCCGTTCTCCAGAAGCATCCGGAACTGTCGCTTGTGACCTCGACCTACGACCGGCTGTCCCACGACTCAGAGAGGGTGCTTGAACGGAACGTCTGGTCGCCCACCCGCGCAAGCAAAATGTGGCGTCGTCTCGAGAAGGAGATGGGCTTCCTTTATCGCAACCGCTTCCGGCCGGAGTATCTCGACTCCTTCAATCTCACCATCCCTTCGACATTTTTCTTTCGCCGGGAGACGGCTCTTTTGGCAGGGAACTTCGATCTACGCTTGAATCCTCGATGGTGCGAGGACTATGAGTTTCAAATCCGCATGTTCGGATATGGGGCATTCTACAAGATTCCCGAGTCCTTGATCTTCTATCGGGACAACTCTCCGGAGTCGCTTTCGATGAAGGCGGGACAGCTCCCCTCCCTCGAACGATACCTTCACGATCAGAAGTTCTTCACCATTCTCTGGGAGAGGTTCAGCGGACAGGACTCCGGAACGGACGCCGTCCTGAAAAAGATCCGGGCGCTCTGGCTGCGCTCTGTCGGACTTCATTTCATGACGTTTAAGGGCGGCGAGAAAATCGCCGCCACGCTCCTACGGCGGGCGGCTTGGGCCGATCTCTTTGATCTTCAGGGTCTGGCCCTCGCCGTCAAGACATTTTTCCCCCGGGCCCTTCATGCCCGCATCTTCTGGTTGGAGAAGATGAAAAAAGAGGATCTCCCGGGAGGGGATCCCTCCTTTTCCCGGTCCTTTCTTGGATGGCCCCCGCGATTTCCCCAGAACGGAAAATCTGTCGACGGGGCTCATTTTGCCCCTGCCCGGGAGAGGACGGTCGATGGCTCCGGGGCGAAAGATCGGGAGAGGTCTTCCCCCTCCGTCAGGTCCTGAGCCGAGCAAAAAGGAATTTGGCGCACATTCTCCTGCTCTTTGGACGGGGACGTCCGATTTAAAGCGTAACGTCAGGCTGCCACAGGACGCTTGCGGGATCTGTTTCATGGGGCGGGAAAATGGAGCAAATCCCCGCATAAAGAGAATCATAGATGAAAGGCCATTCTCCTGGTAACCCCTAAAAAAAGTAAGGAGAGCGCATAGGATGAGCAATGTTGAATGGGGCCTCACTCGAAGTGCCTCCAGGGGAGAGATCTCTTCTCCCGCTTCCCCGCTTCTCATCCCGAAGACGGAAGGCGCCCGGAGGGGGCCGTCAAGAGAGGTAGGCGATCGCCGCAGGATCTCTGTCTGCCACATTCTGCCGGCGCTTCCGGCCCACGGGGCGGAGCAGCTTCTGGTCGACCTGGCGTCCCATTTCGACAAGGAGTGCTTTGACCTGTCCGTCATTTTGATCAGGGATGAAGGACCTCTTGCCGACGAGGTTCGACGGTTGGGAATCCCGGTGATGCTCCTTTCCGCCCGCTATCGGTTTGATCTGTCGATCCTTTGGAAGATTCGCTCGTTTGTCGTGTCCAACAGGATCGATGTCGTCCACACGCATCTCATTACCGCCGACATATGGGGACGGCTTGCGGTCCTTGGAACGAAGGTCCGGCTGGTCTCGACATCGCACAATGTTCACATCAACTCCGGCCGGCTCCAGGGAGTCCTTGACAGGATGCTCGCCTATGTGACCGATGCCATTGTCTGCGTCTCTTCCCGGGTCAAGGAGTCCAGAAGGCAGGTGAGCCGTCTGCCTTCACATCGGCTGGTCGTCATCGAAAATGGCATCGACCTGGAACGGATGGAGAGCTCCGCGACGCGCTTATCCGCCCGGGCATCGCTGGATATTGGGCCGGAGCATTTTGCCGTGGGGATCATCGGGCGTCTCACACCCGCAAAAAACCACGCCCTGCTCTTTGACGCCATCGAGACCGTCTGCCGCTCGGGAGAAGGGAAGAATCTCGTGGTGCTTGTCGTGGGAGAAGGGGAGCTTGAGGCGACGCTCAGGAAGGATGCGGTTCGCCTGGGCATTGCCGACCATATCCGCTTCCTTGGCATGAGGCGGGATATCCCGCTCATCCTCAAGGCCCTCGATCTTCTGGTCATTCCCTCTACGCGGGAAGGACTTCCGATTGTCCTGCTCGAATCCATGAAGGCAAGGCTCCCGGTGATCGCCACCCGGGTAGGGGGGGTTCCCGATGTGATCGAACACGAGAGGAGCGGAATCCTGATCGATACGGAGAGCTCTGTGCTCGCTCGGTCCATTGTCCGTCTGCGCTCCGATGCTTCCTTGAGAGAGCGTCTCGGGGCAGGGGCGGAAGCCTCCGTCCTGGAGCGATTCGACGTGCGGCATGCCGCCGATAGCTACTCGCGTCTTTACAGGTCTCTCATCTTTCAGAAAGGGCTGTCCTCCCCAAGCCGATCCCTTCTGCGACTGCTCGGGAGGGTTGCGCCGTCGATTCCCGGGAAGGCTTCGAATGGCCCTTCTGCCTCCCTTCGCATCCTGATGTACCACCGGGTCTCCGACTCCGTTGAGCCGGATATTCTCAATACGCATCCCTCGGCCTTCTGCCGGCAGATGGAGCATCTCAGGGAGAAGGGGTTCGTGGTTCTCGGAGCAGTCGAGGCGTTGGACAGGCTCGATGCGGGGTCCCTGCCGCCGAAGTCGGTCCTGATCACCTTCGACGATGGGTACCGGGATACCTATACGGAGGTCTACCCTGTGATGAGACGGCTCGGTTTTCCTGCCCTGATCTTTCCGTCCACCGATTTTGTTCTGGGATTTTCCGCGCATTCCCGATATGGAGGAGGGAAGGAAAAGATCGAATACCTGACTCCGGAGCAGATTCGGGAGATGAGCGAAAACGGATTCATGTTCGGTTCTCATGGGAAAAGTCATGCCCATCTGACAAAGATTTCTCTTTACGACGCAGAGTCCGAGCTCAGGATATCGCGGGATTACCTCGAGCGCTGGACCGGACGAGAGGTGGCCTTTTTTGCCTATCCCAACGGCCTCTATTCCTTGGCCCATGTGCGGCTGCTCGAACGACTCCGATTCCGCGGGGCCTTTACGACCAATGCCGGGACGAACGCCAAGGATGTGTCGCGATTGGAGCTCCTCCGGACCGAAGTGTCGGGAAGGGATACCCTTGCGGACTTTGCAGGAAAACTTGAGGGCCGGTACGACAGCCTCTACCGATGGCGCCAAAGGTGGACCCGGAAGGCAGACGTGTCCCGAGTGTAAGTCGGAGAGCGTCCTGTGCATTGTCCTCATCTTGCAAGTCGGGCGGATTGTCGGGCGGATCCACTGTGAGCCAGAAAAGACGTGTGCGGAGGAGACGCTCCCGGAGGGGTTCCTTGATTCACGCAGTCGCTGGAGAGTGACTTTGGGCTCTCTTGGCTGACGGTTGAAGATGAACGCAGAAAATGCCGCTTTTCCCGGGTTCAGGATGAGCCCAGGGCGGTCAGAAATCGACGTTGGGCCGCCGGGCCGCCCCGCCATTCACCGGACATCCATCCTGTCCTGCAGCAAGGGAAGCCTCAATGGCATTACTGTACGAACTCAATCGATTTCTGAACCGGTCCAACAGGATCCACCTGTTGCTCCTTTCGCTTCTCGTTGTCGTGTCGGGCGTCATGGAGATTCTCGGAATCGCCTCCATCATGCCATTTATGGGCGCTGTGCTGAACCCCGATTTCATCACCCACAATTTACTGGTGTCCAAGGCGTATCGTGCCTTGAACTTTTCCAACCCCAACGACTTCCTGGTCGTTATGGGAATGGCGGTTCTTGCGGTGATCGTTCTGTCGAACCTCGCGTCGGCCGCGACCATCTGGGGAATCCTGAAGTTCTCCCTCTCCCTCGGAAGGGATCTTTCACAGAAGCTCTTGGCGTCCTATCTGAGCAGGCCCTATGTGTTCTTTATCGACAGGAACTCCTCGGAACTGGTCTCGAATACCCTGTGGGAAGTCGGACGTATCGTCAACGGCATCCTGGTTCCACTCCTGACCATTTATGCGCGGAGTGTCGTGGGCCTGTCGATTCTGTGCCTTCTTCTCTGGGTCGACCCCTGGCTTGCGGTCATAAGTGGTCTGGTCTTAGGCGGAGCCTATCTCGCGGTTTTCTTTCTTGTCCGCAAAACATTGTCGACCGGCGGCCGCGAGCTCTCGGAGGTGAATGACGGGCGCACCCGGATTGCCTACGAAATCATGGGGGGGATCAAGGACATCAAGATCCTTGGAAGGGAAAAGGATTTTTTTGACCGATTTTCGCGGCCGTCGCAGCTTTATTCAAGCTGTCAGGCCCGGAGCCAGATGATTGCGCTCCTTCCCCGGTATGCTCTCGAGACGCTGGCCTTCGGGGGGATCATTGTGATCGTGATCTACCTGTTGCGCGTTGAGCACGGGGCCTCGGCAAAGGCCATTGAGGCTGTTGCAAAACTATAAGTTACTGTGGAGTATGAATTATTAAAAAGATTACATAAGTTATTGCCAAATATAGCTACATAATATCCACAAGTATTTACTTGCATTCTTTTCAATAAAATGTCATAATACCCTTGACAGGTGGTTGTTTCTAAACATATTGC
>JAJYYA010000006.1 GCA_021801345.1 Nitrospirota bacterium | reverse complement strand
GCCATATGGCGATCTGGAGCGGATATGGCAGGCTCCAGGACCTCTGCCTGGGCTTCGAGCTCAACAGCGGGTGAAAATTTGGCTAAAATTAAGCTTCAGGTGACTTGTGGGGAATAGGCAGCACTAGCCTCAACGCTTCCATTGCCGAAGGAGAGTCGGCCTGCTCCCCTGGGGCATTGACACTTGCTCCCAACCACGGCACCCCATGCCCCATCGGGCGAAGAAGGCCCAGGCGATCTTGAATTTCTCTTTCCGACATGCCAATATTCCTTCAACTCGTTGACACCTGAGAATATCAGGTCAAAAATGGACCTCTCTTCCGGTTAGATCCTCAACGTCTCAACAAAAGCCTTCGGGGGTGCCGGGGCAGACCCTGCGCCGGTTTCGGCAAACCTTGTCCGGCTTATACGGGTCCGGCTTATACGGGTCCGGCTTATACGGGTCCGGCTTATACGGGTCCGGCTTATAAGGATCCGGCTTATACGGGGGGATCGTTCTCTGTCGCCCCTGGCTTTCCGCCTCAAAACGGGGAGACCACGAAAACATCGCATGACACGTTTCCTCAGGGATCAGGCTTTTTGGCTTTCACTGACATCCCTGTGAAGGATAACCTCCCCGCCCTCTAACGACCTCAGGAGATTCATGGCACAGTACGTCTTTACAATGAACCGGGTAGGCAAGATCGTCCCCCCGAAAAAGCAGATCCTGAAAGATATCTCGCTCAGCTTCCTTCCCGGAGCCAAGATCGGCGTTCTGGGCCTGAACGGGTCGGGAAAGTCGACCGTTCTTCGCATCATGGCCGGCATCGACACCGACATTCTGGGAGAGGCGACCCCCATGCCCGGAATCCGCATCGGATATCTTCCCCAGGAACCCCAGCTTGACCCTTCCGCCACCGTCCGGGCCTCCGTCGAGGAGGGTCTGGGCGAGCTCTTCGACGCCCAGAAAAAGCTCGATGCCGTCTATGCGGCCTATGCCGAACCCGATGCCGACTTCGACGCACTCGCCAAGGAACAGGCGCGTCTTGAGGCGATTATCGCCACCGGTGACGGCCACAATATCGGCCAACAGATGGAAATCGCCGCCGACGCCCTTCGTCTTCCTCCCTGGGAGGCCGTGATCAAGAATCTCTCCGGCGGAGAGAAGCGCCGCGTTGCCCTCTGCCGACTTCTTCTTTCGAACCCCGACATGCTGCTACTCGACGAACCCACCAACCACCTCGACGCCGAATCGGTAGAGTGGCTCGAGCAGTTTCTTCAGAAGTTTCCGGGGACGGTGGTGGCGGTGACCCACGATCGCTACTTCCTCGACAACGCCGCCGAGTGGATCCTGGAGCTCGACAGGGGTTCGGGGATTCCCTGGAAGGGAAACTACAGCTCCTGGCTCGAACAGAAGGAGTCCCGACTCGAGCTCGAGTCGAGACAGGAGTCGGCCCGGATCAAGGCCATGAAGCAGGAGCTCGAATGGGTCCGCCAGAACCCCAAGGGACGCCAGGCCAAGTCAAAGGCCCGCATGGCCCGCTTCGACGAGCTCTCCTCGTTGGAGTACCAAAGGAGAAATGAAACCCAGGAGATCTTCATTCCCGTGGCCGACCGCTTGGGCGACAGCGTGATCGAGTTTCGGGGGGTTTCAAAAGGCTACGGCGACCGGCTCCTCATGGAGAATCTTTCCTTCATCGTTCCTCCGGGTGCGATCGTCGGGATCATCGGTCCCAACGGCGCCGGAAAGTCCACGCTCTTTCGCATGATCACCGGCCGGGAGAGCCCCGACTCCGGAGAGGTGAAGATCGGCCAGTCGGTCAAGCTCTCCTACGTCGACCAGTCTCGAGAAAATCTCTCGGGAGACAAAACGGTCTTCGACGAGATCGCCGGAGGATCGGAGATTCTTACCGTCGGGCGATTCGAGACCCCCTCCCGGGCCTATCTGGGCCGTTTCAACTTCAAGGGGCCCGACCAGCAGAAGAGGGTGGGGAGCCTCTCCGGAGGAGAGCGTGGACGCCTCCATCTGGCCAAGACCCTGATCTCGGGAGGCAATGTCCTCCTTCTCGACGAACCCTCGAACGATCTCGATGTCGAGACCCTTCGCGCCCTTGAGGACGCGCTTCTCGAATTCGCCGGATCGATCCTCGTCATTTCCCACGACCGATGGTTTCTCGACAGGATCGCCACCCATATCCTGGCTTTCGAGGGGGAGTCCCAGGTGACCTTTTTTGCCGGGAACTACCAGGAGTACGAAGCCGACAAGAAACGGCGTCTCGGCGCAGAGGGCGCTCGGCCCCACCGTCTCCGCTACAAGCCGATCCGGAGATGACCTCCCGGCCATCCGCCTTTCTTTGGTTCTCGCTGGACAGGCGCGACGGATGTTTTTCCCGGGCTTCCTCCGAACCGGGAGGAGCCTTTTTCCGTTGAGAATATTCCAGAAACGCTCCAAGACCGCTCCTCCCTGGAACCCCGCCCCCCAAGACCCCGCCCTCTCACTCCGGGAGCTTTTCGACCATCCGGAGGTCCGGGGAGCGATTCTCTCGGGCCCTGCCGGATCGGGGAAGACCACATTGACCACAGGCTTTCTCGTGGAGGCCCTCGTCCGGGGGATGCGCGTCGCGGTCACCGCCCCGACACACAAGGCCCTTCGCGTTCTCCGGGAGGGGCTCCGGTCGGCCGGGAGCGGAGCCACCTTCGCGACGCTCCATTCCCTCCTGGGCCTTCGACTCAAGGAGAAAGAGGACGGTTCCTACAGCCTCGGTCCGGCGATGCTGCCCGATCTCTCCGTCTTCGACTGGATCGTCGTCGACGAATGTTCGCTCGTCGGCCCGGAACTTCTCGAGACACTCGACCGTCTCCGAGGAGACAGCCGACTCCTTTTTGTCGGAGACCCCCATCAGCTTCCCCCTGTGGGAGCCCTGCACCTCGAAACTCCTCCGGTCTTCTCCCTTCCCCTTCCCCGGCTCTCTCTGTCCCGGATCCATCGGCAATCAAGCGATCATCCGCTCCATAGACTGACCCAAAACATCCTCGACTGGGATCTCTCCCGGGGTCGGCCCTCCCCGGAACACCTTATGGAGAATCTCGAGTTCGCGGAGGAGGAGGCCCCTTTGAGAGACCTCTTCTGGATTGGAGGGGGAGCGAAAGGGGTCCTTCACTGGGCAAGACGCCTTGCCTTGCAGGGCGACAATCTCCGGATCCTCGCCTACACCAACCGCCAAGTCGAGCTCTACAACCGGCTTCTCTTCCGGATGCACTACGGAGACTGTCCCACACCCTTTGCCCCAAACGAGAGGGTTCTTGTCAACGAGACAACGGGGATCCGTTCGGAGGAAGGAGAGATTACGGGAGTTGTGGCGGCAGGGGAGGAGCTTGAGGTTCTCGAGATCTTTCCCGAGAGACATCCGGACTATCCGGAGATTCCGGCATTCCGGGTCTTTCTTGCGGACGATTCGGGGGAGGACTTTTCGCTCCTGGTTCCGGAGGACTCGGCCCGCCACCAGAAAGAAGTCGACCGGATCTTCCGGGAGGTTCGACAAAAGCGCGAAGAGGCGGGGGCGAAGGCAAAACAGGAGATCGCAACGCTTTCGCGCTCGGCGTGGAGCCTCAAGAGAGCCTTTGCCCCCCTGCGACACAGTTACGCGACCACCGTCTTCAAGGCCCAGGGGAGCACCTTCGACTCGGTCATCGTCGACTGGAGGGACATGACCTGGTTTCGGGAAGACCGGGCCTTTCTCAGGGGACTCTACGTCGCCTGCACACGTCCGCGCCACCGTCTGCTTCTCTCCGGATCCCCCGATAGCTGAGGGCCTTCTCCGCCACCTTCCTCAAGCCCCAGCTCGCGAAGAATCCGTCGCTCCACCCCCTCGACACTCCTGCGCCCCTTCATGATGAGGCTCAGATAGGCTGCGGAGATCCCGATGCGCCGGGCCAGCTCGCTTTGCGTCCACTCGCGGCGAACGAGTTCTATCCGAACTTCCTTGACCAGGTCCTTGTTCACAAATTATAATCCACGAAAGGTTTTTTTATTGATTAAAAAGCCTAAACTTATACCAGTTAGGTATGACAAGGTTGAGTGTAGACCAAAAAGGAATAAAGGTCAACTGGGACAGAAAATCTGCAGGACAAAGGGTCCGCGCCCTGAGGGGAGCGCTCTCCCAGACGGAGTTCGCACGACGGCTGGGCATTGCCCAGGTTGACGTCTCCCGGATCGAACTCGGAGTCCGGTCTCCCTCCATCGAAACCCTGCTGGCCCTGGCCACCTTTTCCGGGCAGTCGGTCGACTACATTCTTACCGGACAGGGATCCGGCGCCTCGGAAATCTCCCCCCCCTACGGCCCTGCGGAGGAACTTCTCTTCATCGGCGATCTCGACATGCCCTCCCGGAGGATCCTTCGCCAGCTGGCAAAGCTCCTTGCCTCCCGTTCCCTCTCCTGAGGCGTTTCATCGGAATGTTCTTCCCGACCTTCCCTAGTGGCCGCTGACGGCCGGAACCTTCTCCTCGTTTTTCCGATAGTGGCCGATCAGAACCGCCGCCACCTCCGGCCGGGTCATCTCGGGAGGGGGCGGCAGTCCGTCCCGGAGCATCTGGCGAACCTTCGTCCCCGAGAGAAGCACATGGGAGCCCTCGTCGTGCCCGCAGGTCTTGTGGGAGACCATCCCCTCGCAGGTACGGCAGTAGTAGGCGGTATCGAAGAAGATCGGAATGATTCCCAGCTCGTCGAACGAGAACTGGCGCAGGAGCGCATGGGCCTCAAAGGGACCGTAGTAGCTTCCCACCCCGGCATGGTCGCGTCCGACGATGAAATGGGTGCAGCCGTAGTTCTTCCGGACAAGGGCGTGGAAGAGAGCCTCCCGGGGTCCGGCATAGCGCATCGCCCCCGGAAAGACCCCCAGAACGACCCGCGTTTTCGGATAGTAGCGTTCGAGAAGGACGTTGTAGCACTCCATCCGGACATTCGCAGGGACGTCGTCCTCCTTCGTCTCCCCGACCAGGGGATGGAGAAAGAGGCCGTCGACAACCTCGAGCGAGCACTTCTGGATGTATTCGTGGGCCCGGTGGATGGGATTTCTTGTCTGAAAACCCACCACCGTCTGCCACCCCAGCGCCTCAAACCGCGCCCGGGACTCCGTGGGAGTCAGGGCCTGAGCCGCAAAGGGCCCATCGGACCAGTCGTCGAAGACGGTGACCCGGCCGCCCACCGCATAGGCTCCCGGAAGACGTCCGAGCGCCGCCACACCCGGATGGGCCGGATCGGTCGTCCGGTAGACCTCCTGCGCCTCCCACTCGAGGTCCCGATGGAAGATGTCGGAGACGGTGAGAAGACCCAGAAGCCTGTCGGAGGGGTCGAGCAGGCGGACCACCTCCCCGATTCTCAAGGACCGGGACTCCTCCTCCCGGACGGGAAGGACGATGGGAAGGGGGAAGACGAGGCCGTCGGGAAGTCGCATGCGCTCGACAACGGAGCGGTAGGTCTTTTCGTCCATGAATCCGTCGAGAGGGCTCACCGCGCCGATGGCGATCAGACCCAGATCCGAGATCTCCCGGGGAGAGAGGCGGATGAACGGACGATTGGCATAGGCCCGGGCAATCTCGGGACGGGCGGAGGAGGGGGTGAGCGCCGTAATCAGGCGACCACCGTGGGGAACGGATAAGAACATCGGGAACTCCTTTTGGTTAGTGTCGCATATTCGTCCGGGCCAAAAGCCAAGACTGTCTCTCGAAATCGGAATCGCTCTTTCTCCCGGGATCCCGGGAAGAGGCTCTTCTCAGTTTTTTCCTGACCCCGATGCCTCAGCGTCGAGAAGCTCTTCGGGAACCCGTGTGGCGAGCTCGAAGCTCTGATCCTCCTCTCCCGCCACCTGGAGGGTCCATCGAATCGTCTCCCGCCGGAGTTTGGGGGAAAGTCGGGCATCGCGTCCCGCAAGCTCGTAGGGAAGGACGACATCGATCGCACCGACCGGGCACATCTTGACGCAGGCGTAGCAGTCCCAACAGTCGGCCTGTTCCCGCATGACGGCAAGCCCTTTGGACTCCTCCATCCGGATGAGGTTCCCCGGACAGGCGATCACGCACCGGGCCTCGGGAAGCTTCTTGCATCCGTGGCAGAGCGTCTCCGATATCGCAATTCCCATTTCTCTTCCTCCTCGAGTCTTTTTTCAGCCTTGAGCCTTTTGACCTCAGGCTTTTTTTCCGGCAAAAGAACGGCTGTCGATTGTGAGGGTCCCCGCGGCGACCTTCTCGTCCTCCCCCCAGGGAAGGAGCACCCCGTCGAGCCCCCTGTGAACGATTCGAACCGTTCCGTCGTCCCTCCTTACGGAGTTGATGAAGTGCTCGTATCGGCGGTCGCTTTCCGGATAGTCCTGCCGGCTCTGGAAGCCCGGCCACCGGGTCTCCTTGCGGGCCAGCAGATGGGCCACAAGAACCTCTGCCACGTCGAGGCGGTCGGCCACCTCGTGGGCCCCCATGAGCTCGTGGGCGTCACGGGCCCTGATCCGGTGGAGGTCGTCGCGCAAGAAGGCAAGCCTCTCCCTCGCCATCACAAGGCCGGCCTCGTTCATGCGGTAGGAGGTACCAAGACCTCCGGCGTACTCGTCCATGATCTTCTGGAGGCGACTCTCGGCCTCCTCGGGCCGGATCGCCCCCGAAGGCAGACTCGCCTCCTTGCTCAGGAAGGAGAAGGTCCTCTGGTGGTGGCGCAACTCCCGGTCGGACGAGAGGAAGGGCCGGGGATTTTTTTCCGACTTGATCTCCCGGGCGGCGGCGCGGGCGGCGATCGCGCCCTCCGCAAAACAGCCGCTCACGAACTTGTAGGGAGCCCCTCCGGCCACGTCCCCCGCGGCAAAGAGATTCGGAAGCGTCGTCCGGCGGTCGACATCCACCCAGTATCCCGCCTGGCAATGACCTCCTACGAGATAGGGCTCCGTTCCGCAGATCTCGACCGGGGTCCGGGTCAGGTCGATCTTGTTGGCCGCCCAGTAGAGGACGGTGTTGGGGTACATGTCAAGATAGGCCTCGGTGAGCCGTTTGATGTCGGACGGGCCCAGATGGCGGGTATCCATGAAGCAGGGGCCATTTCCCGCAGCAATCTCCTGGAGCGGTCCTTCAAGGCGCAGGGGGGTCGGAGCCCCCTCCCCGCCCTTCTCCGCCCAGCGCAGCTTCATGAACTCCTCCCCCTTCGCGTTGACTTGAGGGGCCCCGAAACCCAGTGCCAACGTTCCGGTGGGAGCGATCGTGTCCTTTGTCCGGAGCGCGATGAAGCGGTGCTCGAAGCTCGTCATCTCGGCCCCGGCCCGGATCCCGATGGCGTAGCCGGCCCCGGTATTGAAGGGCGAATACCACATCTTGTGGCGAGCTTGACCCTCATTGTTGGGCCGATAGAGCCCCGAGGCCCCGCCGGTTGCGACGAGGGTCTTTTTTGCCAGAATCCGGACAGGACGCTCCTCTTTTAGCGAAAATCCGACAGCCCCGACGACGGCCCCCTCCTCGACGATCAAGTCGGTGATCACGACCCGGTCGAGGACAGCCGCACCGCTCTTTCTGACCTCCCGGGCCAGGATCGGCTTCAATGACTCCCCGTGGATCTTGATGTTCCAGCGTCCCCGAGGGGAGTATCGCCCGTCGGGATCCTTGACGATGGGAAGCCCCATGGCCTCCACCGTCTCCACCACCTCCCGAAAGAGGGCCGCCTGGGTCCGGACGAGATCTTCCCGGAGGATCCCCATGGCGTCCTCCCGGACGTAGTCGACGAAGCTGTCGACCGTCTCTCCGGGATTGATGTAGGCATTGATCGCATTCATGCCTCCCGCAAGACATCCCGACCGGTCGATGTGGGCCTTGTCGACGACCAGAACGGCAAGATCGGGGTTCTCCCGGCGGGCGATGATCGCGGCATAGCACCCGGCGGTTCCCCCTCCGATAATCAAAAGGTCGGTCTCATAGGGGGCAGGTGTTGTGGGAGTTGTCATACGGGCCTCCGAATGTTTTTCGTTTAATAGTTTACTAATAAAATAACATACACAACTTTCCCCCTCTTGTCAACCCCTCCTCCCCCGATGAGTCTTTCAAACACCAAACGAAAAAGGGAAAAGGGAAAAGGAAGACAACGGACTCGATCAAAAGAGGCGGCGTTTGCGTGAGAAGATTCGGAAAAGGGGAGGATCCGATAGGAAAAAGGCGCAGTCAAAGGCTGACCTTTACTTTCCAGGTCCTCTTGAAAAGTATACTATCGGTATGCAAAATGGATCAACGTCTACATACCGAGAGCATACTTTTGCTTGCCAGACAAACTTGTGGGGGCCCACAACATGGAAGACTTCATTTACCGAAGAACACAACTGGCTGAAACCTACTGCAGGGGGTTGCTCGAAGGAGGTCTGCAGAATTATCGCTCAGGTCTGTTTTTGGCTGCTCCCCGCAGAACAGGAAAAAGCACTTTTTTGCGGGGCGACATGCTTCCTTCTCTAGAAAAGCATGGCTTTGTCACGATATATGTCGATTTATGGTCAGACAGAGAGGTGGACCCCTCTGTTCTGATATCGGGGGCCGTTCAGGAAAAATTGAATGTTTTTGCGGATCCAATCTCCAAACTAGCCAAAATGACAGGTACCGAAAAAGTAACATTGGCGGGGGTTCTCAGTCTCAAATTGGACATTAGTCCCGTTTTGCCGGAAGGCGTGACGCTTTCCGGGGCACTTGACGTTTTGGCAAAAGCGTCTGGAAAACCGATCGCCCTCGTCGTGGACGAGGCTCAACATGCATTGTCTAGCGAAAAAGGCAGCAACGCCATGTTTGCGCTCAAATCGGCACGGGACACATTAAATCTTGCAGGACAGCCTCTCAATCTCGCTCTGGTTTTCACAGGATCCAACCGCGACAAGCTTGCGAACTTGACTCTGGACTACAAACAACCTTTTTACGGGGTCCAGATTCAGAGATTCCCATTGCTGGACAAGGATTTTGCCCGAGAATTCGTAAAACATTACAGCCGAGAATTAACCGGATCGAAAAGATTGGACGTCGAGGCTGTTTACCGGGCGTTTTGCACGCTCGGGTTCAAGCCCGAGCGGCTAGTCAATGCCGCAAGAGCTGCCGCACACACCTTCCTGGAGACTTCCGAAAAAGATATCAACCGATTGCTCATTGAAGCCGCCGAGGAAATCAAGACGAAAGAAGACGAACATATGCGCGAAAAACTTCTGGGCCTGACCCAACAACAGAGAGCCGTTTTTGAAGTTCTCGTGCGGCACCATGCCAATTTTGCACCGTATAAAGACAGCACGCTGGAGGAATACAAAAAATTTCTTGGAAAACCTATAGGGAAAAACTCAGTCCAAAGCGCACTGGAAGCCTTGCGGGAAAAAGGACTTGTCTGGAAAGAATCTTTCGGTGGGTATGTTCTGGAGGACGAAAACTACGTGACTCTCTTTGGTTCGAATAGCCAAAATGACAAAGTTTCGTAACTGGGGAACGCTGCTGGCGATATGCCCCCAAGCACCATGGCTGCAATCGGCACTACAAGTTCAGAGAGGACCGCGTGTATGTCATTGGTCGCTCCTTTTGACGTAGAACGCGGAGAGGTGTCAACTGCTAGGCAAGACGATAATTTCAGGTCCTCGAAATTACTAACGCAAAAAAACAAAAGCCCGGGATTTCCCGGGCTATGTTTGTCAGGGGACGAAGACGACTCCGCCACCTTCCAGGAAGCCTACGAGAAGGCCGCTCCCCCCACGACTCCCAGCACGGGGCTCTTCGCCAGATACCGGATCTGGGCCCCGCACAGCGGCCCTTCCCCAGATAATGATACCGCGAAAAGAGCGCGTTCCACAGCCGGGACTCTTCCTTATGTCGCG
>JAJYYA010000057.1 GCA_021801345.1 Nitrospirota bacterium | reverse complement strand
GGTTGCGTGTCTCCCCCGACCCGATTTTTCAGCCGGATGGTGAACGGGGCGAGACGATGGACCACGGCCCGACCTTCCCTCAGAAGCTCCCTGGCCCGGGCCGGGTGACAGGGCATCAGGGGCTTTTTCTTCCTGTCTAGCACAAAAACCTGCATTCGCCGTTCTCCTTAAAACTTACGTTGTTCTGGCCTTTCGGCCGTGACGCGCTTCTTTCGAAGCGGCTCCCCTCGGGAATGTTGGCAACCGGCTTCGGGCTTTCGCCCTTGCCGCGGACCGTTTCGCCCTTGCCCTCGCGGTTGTCTGCATCCGCACGTTCCAGAGCCCGGGACTGAGGAAGCATCCCGGGGTGGGTCTTCTTGCCTATGTCCAACGGAGCGGGTTGGAACCCGCTCTCCCTGGTCAACCCGAGCTAAAAAGAACCTCCTTTCAAGCTCCGCCGTTCACGGCGGGGTGGTTGACAGCACCTCCGCAAAAAGTTTGATTCGATGGAATTTAATGATATCCAAAATTAGCTAATTAGTCAATTAGCTAATATAAGTCAAAAGATGGTTGGTCATTGATTCAAGAATAAAATTTAGTGGTTGATATCAATCATAAAGCGTGAATACCCAGAATCTTAGGGCATGACAATGCCCACGCTATTAAACCGTCAGGAAAATTCAAATATGCAGGGCAAATTCTGACAAATGACCATACACACCATCATGAAAAGGATAAAGGAACTCCTTACGAATTTCAGGACGCACAATAATGCTGATCGACTTCTTTGAAAACGTTGATCGCGTTTTGCTGGAGGTTCAGAACAAATGAAAGCGATTATGATCGGAATCATGCCCCAGGAAAAGATCCGAGAGCGAATGCTGGCGATCGCCCGTGGCGAGTACAAGCCCCGGGCCGAAGAGCCAAAAATATGGTTTACCTCCATGAAGTCTCTGGCTGAAGTCTTAAGCGACGAAAATAGAGGTCTACTAAAGGTCATTGTTGAGACAGAGCCCCAATCCATTACTCAACTGGCCTCTATGACGGGTCGAAAACCCAGTAATCTCTCTCGCACGCTCAAAACCATGGCGAACTATGGCATTGTGGATCTGAAGCGCGTCAATAAAAAGGTTCGCCCGATTGTCCGAGGGACGACGTTTCAGATCGTTACTGGGTGAGGAAGTGGGGCTATGTCTCCAGGAGCCGCCAATGAAAGCGTGATTTGCAAGACGCTGCTGCCACGACTACCGTGACCCTTCAAAGAGGCGGGACCGTTCTTATTGTCAAGGAAGTTCCGGCGGACGCATGCCGAGATTGCGGAGAATACTACCTCGACAGCCTTGTCGCAATCCGTGTCGAGAAGCAGGTCGAAGAAGCCGTGGAACGGAATACAGAGATTGAAATCCTTTGTGGCCGGGCTATCCTCCGGACTTTTCCCGAAGGCTTTTAGGAGGGGGCTTTTTAAAGCCATCGCTTGAGGGCGGCTTGGAGCTGTTCTGACTGTTCTTGCCAAGACGAGCCTCGAGCTCCTTGATCTTTGCCTCTTTCACCTCAAGGAGCTTCTCTTTCGATGTCAGTGTCACTCCCAGATCGTCGAGGGACTTCTTGAGGGAGGCGATCATGACATGAAGAGACGTGATCGTGGACAGGAGAAATGTCAGGAGGGAAAAAGGAGCGGAATCGGTCCCTCGGGAGTCGGCAGACTCCGTCTTCGACGAGGTATCAGGTTGGGGAATGGAGGGACGTTCTTGCATCAAATCGCATCCTCGGGTGACAGGGATTTTTTCGTTCCCCTATCGCAGCGGAATGCAGTGACGATGTCCAGTCCCCCCGAACATCAAAAACCCTCGACGATTTTCAAGTGCCGGAGGGGGGCTGAGTAGATACGTTTTGCAAACAGACTTGAACATGGCGCGATGTCTGTGCGAATATCAAGGTCTCAGGACAACTCCCACCAGGACATACGGCTCGCAGGGCTCCTCTGAAAAAGCATTCCGGTCCGCGCAGTGACTTTCCGGAAGAGCTCCTTTGGGCAGAAATTTCCCCTTGCCAGCGGAAGGACAGGGCCCTCGACCATGACGTCAGGCAGACGATCCCCATCGCAGAAAACAATCTCGACCAAAAATGGCAAGCGGGAGACCCCCTCCCTCAAGCGCCCCGGACCGTCGGCCCGGGAGAGGAAAGAGGATTCTCCGTCGGGGACCACCCAACGTCTGACGGAGGATCTCAGATCCTCCGGGATTCATCCTACCCAACAGCGTCTTCGGGTCTTCCAGACCCTCACCGAGTCCAAGGGCCACCTGAGCGCGGAGGAGATCCACGGGCTGATCCGTTCCCAGACCCCGAGGATCGGACTGGCCACCATCTATCGCACCCTCCACGCCCTCAAGGAAAAGGGACTTGTCGAGGAGCACCGGTTCAACGACGAGTTCAGCCGCTACGAAGCCAAGCCCGCAAAGCACCATGACCATCTGATCTGCATTGAGTGCGGAAAGGTCGTGGAGTTCGACCAGCCCGTCATCGAGCAGCTGCAGGTGGCCGCCGCGCGGGAAAACCACTTTACCATCGTCTCCCACCGGCTCGAGATCTACGGGATTTGCGAGAGCTGCCAGCGACTCAGAAAAGAGCACGACGCTCTCCTCCTCTGACCCTCTTCCGCCATTGCCTGGCTTCAGAGGCTTCCCGGAGCGGGAGATCCCCCTGATGGCTCGTGAACCCCTCCCCCCGCCGGTGTGGACCGGATGATCGGGGCTTCTCCCGACAGCCGAGATCGAGGGGTGGGTGTCAGCCCCGCCCCCGAGTAGATCTGGAAGGTCCAGATCATTACCGTGTTCGCCGACCGTCGGATCGCCGCAAGAACAGCCGCCGCCAACGAGCTCCCGGTATCGTTCAAAACCACCGTATCCGCCCCCAGCCGTCGAATCTGCATGTTGAGCACAGGCCCGATGCCCCGTCCTCTCGCCAGGATGGTATCGACCAGAACGTCCTCCTCCATTCCGATCGCCTGACAGAGATCCAGGGTGTGGCGGGCCACAGCCTCCTCATCCTCAAGGGGCGCGTCGAGAGGAAGCGCCAGGGGGATTTCCAGCACGGAGATCACCGTGATCTTCGCGTTGTCGGCCTTGGCCACCTTGAGCACGTCACGAAGCATGGGCGATGGACGGGTGGGAGAGGTCGCCACCAGAATATGCTTGTGGGGCTTGGGTTCCGGCATGTCGTTGGCAACCTCGGTGATCTTGACCCGCTCCATGACCGGGAGCGACTCCTTCCTCCGAAACCAGAGATAGTAGGCAATGCCTCCCGCCATCCAGACGGTGCCGAAAATTCTTCCATACTTGTGGAACAGAAGAACCATCAGAAAAACGCCGAAGGTCCCCGCAAAACCGAAGATCGTCGGCAGAGGGATCTCCCATCCCGAAATCTTGACGGCCAGGGGAACCCGGAAAGGCCGCTTGAGCTCCGGCTCTTTTTTGCGAAGCCGGATGAGTGCCAGATGCGTCATCGAAAAGGACAGCATCGCCCCATAGTTGTAGAGATCGGCGAGAACGTCCAGGTAGGGAAAGAAGGCCACGATGAGCGCGGCCAGGGTCCCGAAGATGGCGATCGACACCATCGGCGTCTTGTATCGCGAGCTGGTCTTGTGAAAGATCGGGGAGATCAGGAGGTTGTTCGACATGGAGTAGGCAAGCCGGGAGACGCCGATGAGTCCGGCGTTGGCCGCCACCGTCAGAATGGTGGCCCCCAGAACGGCCACCCAGGGTGCCATGAAGTGGCTGACCGCAGGCATCGCATTGGCGATTCCGGCAATGGGGTCGTTTACCCAGGTGGTGGAGAGAACCTCGGGCTTCATGGCCGAAAGCGCCACGAGAGAGATTCCGGAATAGAGAAGAATGGTCGTTCCCATGGTCATGAACATGGCCCGGGGAACCAGCGTTTCGGCGTTCTTCGCCTCCCCCGCCATCTGGCTGATGGCCTCGATCCCGGTATAGGCCACCATGGCGATGGAGATTCCATAGAGAAAGCTGTGCCAGGTCGGGGCGCTTCCCAGGGTGAACTGGCTCCAGATCGTGTGGAAGTTCAAGAGAAAAAAGGCCCCCATCGCCATGAGGGAGACCTGGGTGATCACGTCGAAGCCGGCCAGCATCAGGCTAAACCAGGAGGACTCCTTGAGCCCGACAATGTTCATGAGCACGAGCACGAGGATCAAGAGCCCCGTGAAGGTGACGTTGACCTGCGGATTGGTCTTGAAGATCGGGAAAAAGTAGCCCAGATAGGGACCCACGGAAAAGGCGCTGATCGCCAGCGTCAGGATGTAGTCGAGCAGGAGGGCCCACCCGGTAAAGAAGGCCCACCCGTCGCCAAAGGCCCTCTGGGCGAAGAGGGAGGATCCCCCCCCTTCGGGGATTGCGCTCGATAGCTCGGCATAGGAAAGAACTGTGGCAATGAAGAAAAGGCCGGCGGCTCCGATCGCAAGGAAGGCGGCCCCCCCGGCATAGATGGTCGTGATCCCCAGGGCGTAGTAGATGGAGGAGCCGACGTCGCCATATCCCGTGGAATAGAGCGCCCCGAGCCCCACAACCTTGCGCAGCACGGTGGTATTGAAACGGGCAATTCCCGTCCGGGTATGGTGGTAGATTTTGAAAAGGGCCATGATTCCTCCGAAATGACGAGAAAAGGGGCAATTCCTGACGGTGTAGCCCCACCCCTTTCCCCCGAACGACGGCTCAGGAAAAGGTTACGGACACGCTCAGCGCAGGGGGAGGAGAATGACGTTGCGGGAACCTGCTACTCTGACATGAGAGGAGCCGCAGGCAAGTCCGAGAAAATCCGAGCCGTGAAAAGAGCCGAGAGGGGAACGAACGGTCCACCCGCCCCCCTTTGCCGGGGAGAGGAGAAGAAGGGTCCCCTCCTCCCCTGCCACGGCCAGGGTCCCGTCTCCGGTTCGGCAGAGCCCATAGAAGTCATGCAGGTTGCCGGTCTGAATGGCAGAAAAAGAAGCCCCCTGATCCGCCGAAACATACAAGAGGCCGTGGTCCCCGGCAAGAAAGATTTCTCCACCCTCCATAAAGAGAGCATTAAGCGAGGGCTTCTGGCGAGTGACCTTTTGCATGGGCAGCGAGACTGGCTGCCAGGAGTTTCCGCCATCGGCGGTGCGAAGGAGAGTCCGATGCCACCCGGCCACAAGGCCATGGGAGCCATCGGAAAAAACAACGGCGTAAAGATTTTCCTGGGTGGGAAGGGCGACCGAGCTCCAGGAGTTTCCCCCATCGGTGGTGCGAAAGAGAGCCCCCAATGCCCCCGCCGCATATCCCGTCCGGCCGTCGACAAAAAAGACGCGCGAAAGGAATCGGGGAGAGGGCGAGAGGACGACTGGCGTCCAATGGGCGCCCTTGTCTGTCGAGCGCAGGAGGAGCCCCTTGTCGCCATACGCCCAGAGGTCCCCGTTCGGAGAGGCCACGACTCCATAAAGGTCCCGACCTCCGGGGACCGGGATTCGCGTCCAGGGAGATTGTCCCTCCTTGCGAAGGAGCGTTCCCTGATACCCCGTGACCACGAGAAGGTTGGACTCGGAGAGGATTCCTGAGAGAACCCCCACGTAAGGCTCCCCTTGGGGAGAGGGCGGAGGCAGGGGCGGCTGTTCCAGACGAAACGGGGTTCCTTGGGGCAGGGAGACGGGAGGGATATTGGCCACCGGGGGTTTCTCGCACCCGGGGAGGAGAACGGCCGCCAGAAGAAGGACCGTCCGAAAAAATAATCGCCGGGAAAACAAAGGAGGCGTCGGATGCTCAGGAAAGGCTTGGGCCTCTCCGGAAGGATGGTTCGGGATAAGGGCGGAGCGCTCGATGCGAGGGGGTTGTCCTGAAAAAATCATGAGCTCAGGATAACCCAACTTCCGGGGCTCCGCAAGAGCCCCGGACAGGGGTGTGAACTTCTGTCTTTAGTGGACGTTCTGCTCTTCCTTGTACTTTTCCCCTTCCTTCTCCTCGAAGTCGAAGGGTTTGAAGTGGTACTCGAAGATCGTCTTGATGGCAAAGGGAGAGCTCACGGGCGTCAGTCCGGTGCCCACCCCGATGTTCCAGTCGATGTGGTCTCCGATGGCGAAGTTCCAGCTCTGAAAGATGAACTGCTGTTGCATGGCCACATACTGGGAGGGGGGACCTCCGAGAGGATCCATGTTGCTGATCGTTCCTTCCTCGCCAAAGGCCTCGATCCCGGCATTGACATTGTCGGCCAGAAGATAATAAAGACCTGCGGAGTAGGAAAACTCCGGCGGAAAGTTGGGTTCGGAGCCATCGGTGGCAAACATGAAGCTCCCGTTGATGTCGAGGATGAACCGGTCGATCTTCTTTTCGGCAATCAGGATGATGTCGAGAAAGGATTGCATGCCCGTTCCCCCTCCCGGAGCCCAATACTCGATCTGGACAGCCGGGTCGATGAAGTCGGGGATTCGAGGTAAGCGGAGACGGGTGGTAATGGCCCGGGTCTGGAGGTAGGAATAGGTCTGCCCCCCGCCGGCAACGAAGTCGACATAGGTCCCCAGAGTCCACCAGTCGGTGACCCCGAATTCGAGCACATAGGTGGAAAAGAGAAGGTCTGCGTTGCGGATGTTCGCCCCGTAGATCGACTCTGCCGTCTTGTTGGGAAGAAGAACGGTCTGCCAGGTTCCAAGGCTGATCTCCCCCTGCTCCGGGGTCTCATAGGGGTAGATGATAAAATCCCGGAAGGGATCGGCAAAGGCCTTGGGCGGGGAGAGGGCGAAAGCAAAGAAAAATCCGGAGAAGGTCAGAACGCAGGCAAGAAAGGCGAAAAAACTCTGTGGCGCTCGGAAAAATCCTCGACCATATCGCTTCAAGACAGTCCTTTCCTGTTGGGCGGGAAACCCGCTTTGGCCTTCTCCTATTGCGCCTCATCTGAATTCACGCCCGCCGAATTACCTCAAAATCGGGGCCCTTTGGGTCAATCCCTCCCTGAAATAAAGAACCTGGGGGAGCCGTCGGACGACACCGGAAAAATCGGGCGCACGATGTTCGCGGAGCGCTGAGAAGCGAAAGGAGCGGATTTGGGAATTCTGTAAGGGGTGCTTGAAAACAATTTATAGTTTTTTTTGGAATTTTTGTAAAGCCTCGGACGACACCGTCAGGAGGAGGGACTCGGAGGCCTTTTCCACCTCACTCCTCATTCCCCCTCCTCGCGTAGTGTTGTCTTTCCTGCCACCGTTCGGGAAGTCCCGCCACGGTAGTTTTTTCGGGCGACGCCCGACTTCTTGGCGATTGACTCCGCCACCCCTTGCTGCTCCATGTTCCGCCCGTTGTCTTCCTGATCCCACTCATCTATCATGGATAAAAGAGACTTCCCGATTATCGACTCCGAACGTCCTCAAAACCCGTAACAGGAAAGGATACCTTGAATCACACCAAGCGGGAGCCGAACGGTTCCGCCGTCGACCTTATGGCTCTCCGGCACAGTGCGGCCCATGTTCTCGCCCAGGCCGTGAAACGTCTTTTCCCCTCCGCGCAAGTCGGCATCGGACCCGCCACCGACGAAGGTTTTTACTACGACTTCCGCTTCGAACGGCCTTTTTCTCCCGAAGACCTCGAAAAGATCGAAGAGGAGATGCGGCGGATCATCGCCGCCGGCTCGCCCATCGTCCGTCGGCCTCTTTCGCGCGAGGCGGCCCGGGAACTCTTCGAGAAGACCGGCGAACCCTTCAAGCTCGAAATTCTCCACTCGATTCCTCCCGATGCCGAAATCACCGTCTACGATCAGGGTGAGTTTACCGATCTCTGCCGGGGCCCCCACCTTCCGGAAACGGGCCAGATCGGAGCCGTAAAGCTTCTCTCGTCCTCGGGCGCCTACTGGAAGGGGATCGAGTCCAATCCTTCTCTCCAGCGCATTTACGGTACGGCCTTTCCCACCCAACAAGAACTCGACGCCTATCTCGCCCGCCTCGAAGAAATCCGCCAGCGGGACCACCGCAAGATCGGAAGGGAGCAGGGCTTTTTCCGCACCCTCGACGAAAATGGCGCCGGCATGGTTCTCTGGCTTCCGAGAGGAGCCCGAATCCGCCGGGTCATCGAAGAGATTTGGAAGACCCGCCACGACCGCCACGGATACCAGTATGTCTACACGCCCCATATCGCCCGCCTGGATCTCTGGAAGCAATCGGGCCACTGGGATTTCTACCGGGAGAGCATGTTCTCTCCCATGGAAATCGAGGGCTCGGAGTTCGAGCTCAAGCCCATGAACTGTCCTTTCCATATCCTTATCTTCAAGGAGGCCGTCAAAAGCTATCGGGACCTTCCTGTCCGCCTCGCCGAACTGGGTACGGTCTATCGCTATGAACGCTCGGGAACCCTTCATGGGTTGTTGCGGGTTCGGGGATTTACCCAAGACGATGCCCACATCTTCTGCCGTCCGGAAGACATCGCCTCCGAAATCGGGAAGGTTCTGACCTTGGTCGACGAAATGCTCCTCCCCTTCGGCTTCACGAACCGGTCGGTCTATCTTTCGACCCGCCCCGAAGGGTCGGTGGGAAGCGACGAGAACTGGGCACTGGCCACTGGAGCTCTGGAAGAAGCCCTCAAAAATGCGGGGATCCCCTACGAGATCGATCCGGGAGAAGGGGTTTTCTATGGCCCCAAGATCGACATGAAGTTCCACGACGTTCTCGGTCGCACCTGGCAGCTCTCCACAATCCAGGTGGACTTCAACCTTCCCGAAAAATTCGACATTACCTATCGGGACAGCTCCGGCAATGACGTCCGTCCCATCATGATCCATCGGGCCCTCTTGGGGTCGGTCGAGCGCTTCTTCGGGATCCTCGTCGAACACTTCAAGGGAGCCTTTCCCCTCTGGCTGGCCCCGGAGCAGGTCACACTTCTCCCCATTGCCGACCGACATATTCCTTACGCTCAGACGATCGCTGCCGCGTTGGAAAAGGAAGGGATCCGGGTCACCAGCGACTTCAGAAACGAAAAGATCGGAGCGAAGATCCGGGAGGCCCAGATGATGAAGATTCCCCAGATGTGGGTCGTGGGGGACAAGGAGGTTCAGGACGAGACAGTCTCCGTCCGCCACCGCGACGGGCAAGCCGGAGGAACCCACCCTTGGCGGGAGGCACTCAAGGCCGTATCAGAAGAGATCCGTACCGGACTCTCCCTCGATCCCCTTTAATGAGCCCCCGGCCACAACAAGACACCATGAATCTGACTAAGAACGACAAAAACATTTTCAAGGAGGGTTCTGATTAACCAGAAAACGCGCATCAATTACGAGATCAAGACAAAGGAAGTCAGGCTGATCGGGGCCGACGGCGAACAGGTCGGCATCGTTCCAACCAACATCGCCATCAAGAAGGCCGAAGAGGCGGGCTATGACCTCGTGGAGGTCTCGCCCAATGCCAAGCCTCCCGTCTGCAAGCTCATGGACTTCGGCAAGTTCCAGTACGAGCAGAGCAAGAAGCTTCATTCCATGAAGCAGCACCAGCGAACCGGGCAGGTCAAGGAGCTCAAGTTTCGCCCCCATATCAACGAGCACGATTTGAGCATCAAGATCCACTATGTGGAGCGATTCCTCGAGGAAGGGAACAAGGCCAAGATTGCCTTGGTCTTCCGAGGCAGGGAGATGGTTCGCTACGAGGTTGGAGCCGAGCTCCTCAAGAAAATGATCGCAGCCTTGGGCCCCAAAGCCATCGTGGAGGCACCACCAAAGCTCGAGGGGTCGAACATGACCATGGTTCTGGCCCCGGCCAACGCACCAACCCGCCCCGCCGGCAAGGAAGACGAGGAGTCTCCGGAAATCACGGATTAACCCCGTCGCTTGGGAGTTCCCTCCCTAATCCCGCGATAGAACAGGGGTAAAGAAGGCAAGTTATTGTTTTATAACAGTTTTACGGGTTGTCTTCCTCCA
>JAJYYA010000033.1 GCA_021801345.1 Nitrospirota bacterium | reverse complement strand
ATAGGCGCGAACAGCCGCGAGGTCGAAGACAGAATCCGGCAGTGGCTGGCCTTGCCGGCGCAAGTGCCGGAGACAACAGTGACCGGCGAACTCGACTGGGAACCCGGTCCATGGCTGTCGTCCTGGGAGTCCTCTCTGCCGCCCGATCGGCCCCGATATTTCACTCTCGACGGGTTCAATGACAGCACCTGGCTGATGTCCGGCGAGAAGGCACCGGAAGATCTCGTCGGGGAGGATGATTTCTGGGACGACATCGACGATGACGACGCGGCCGAAATCGCCAGGAATCTTGTGGAGTGCTGGCCCAATCCGCCGGCGGAGATTGCCAGGTGTGCCGGGATCACCCTGCGGGAACTTCAATGGTTCCTCTCGGAGAAGGCGTCCCTCGATCCGAAATCGCGTTTAAACCTGGAAGCGTTGCTCGGCATCAAATACGACGAAGACAGGGGTGGCTATAAAGGGGCCGGACCGTATGTTCTGGTGGCCCGCAAACCCCAGGCTCTCATGGAAGCTTACGATACCGTCTCCGGTTTCGGAGACGCACAGCCCTATGAGATTGTCCCTCGTCGGGGAGCCCCTGACCCAAGCTGGCGATACGTGTTGATCAACGCCTTTGGAGAGCCCCAGAGCATTCTGATGGTGCCTCGAGGAGCAAAAATCGCGGAGCGTCTTCCGGACTTGCTGTGGAATTATGTCGCGACCATGTCTGTCGCTCCGAAGTTTTACCGGGATGTCGTTTCGACTTGCGCCCGGGCCTGCCGCGAACCTGCCGCAAACATCCGGGAGATGCAAGACTTTGCGAAACGCTACGATGCGCTCTGGGCAGACTGAGCTTGGGAGCCGGAGTGAAGCGGTCCGGGCGAGTCAAGGCGCGGGGATCGAGAATGAGGGGAAACGGCAGACGGTCGGATTTAGCTCCACCACTGATTGCAAAGAGGTAGATAGGACTGGCATAGAAACGATCCTTAGTTTTTGCGTTTTTGAGCATGTTCGCTCTCCCCGATTGCCCGGAAAATTGCCCCCCGGAAATTCTTTCTCATTGAGGACCTTCGCCCCAGACATAACGGGCTCCGGCTCCGTGTCCCACAAGTCTGATGCGGTCATTTTCATTCCGAAGCTCCTGAACCATCCGGACGACCTGATGCCGAGTAAGATGGGTCATCATACGAATCTCCTTGTTGCTTAGTCCCGAATGCCCCAGTCGTGCTCTCTCGACAAGAAGATTCAGCACTCGGGCCTTGGTCGAGGTCCATTCGATGCGTCGGCCCACATCCGAAAGGTCGGGTTGAGAAATTTTATGGAGAATTTCGGCGCGCATCGTCCAGCAAGTTTCTTTTCCGGTTCCAGCCCTATCGACGTACCCCAGCTTGCGCTCCATTTCGACAAGCGTTTCCTTGGCATCAGACTCGGTCTGCTGCGTGATGCGGGCGGCGTCTGAGGGATCAATTTCCGAATGTCTCAGAAGATACTGTAAAACGAGAAGCTGCTCGACGGTCAGGATGCGCCCCTTGTCGCCTTCTGAAGCGACGAAGAGGCGGAACGGAACAGAAAGATCGCTCGCGCGAAAAATGACCCTGACCGCCTCTCCCTCGTCAAAAATGACAGGAGGTTCTTTCCCTTCGATCAAAAGTGCCTGGTACATCCTCCTGATGCCAAGATTGCTCCGATTGACCAGACGCAACCGGGTCAGTGCCTCCACCAACGTCGGATTGCGGGGAACAGGCTCATGGCGAAGAATATTCAAAGGCGTGATTCCCCCTGACAAACCGCCGGGATTGCTGATTTCGATCCGGTCTTGAAACTGTTTTAGCAAGATGGGGCCGTGCATGCGGTAGTCTGTATGGACGAAAGCATTGACCAGGGCTTCCCGGAGGGCGACCTCCGGATAGGTGCGGATTTCGAAGTGGTAGAGCCCTTGAGGGATGGTCGTGATCGGGTTGTTGGCCATCACCCGGTCGAGAATGCGAACAAGCGCGAGGGAAAGGGCCTCGTGTCCATCGGCCCGATCAGAATAGTCCGTATCGGTTGTCATACGAAGATGCGTCCAGACATATCCCGGGAAGGTTTCCCGGATGGCCGCCGTTGTGCCGCAGAGGAGCAGTCCGGCCCTGAGAAGTTTTCCGTTTTTTATCAGTCCGATCGAGGCAAGCAGATCGCGGTCGGACTGACGCAGAAGATCGTCCGGGGCATTTTCCCTCCGGGCCACTTCTCGCAAATTCTCCATGGCAGACGGAGATATGAGAGATTCGAGCCTGTCATTTTCCGAGCTTTCGACAAAAGTGGCTGTGAAGTCCGTCTCTCCCGTCTCCACCAGGACTCTTCGCCGAAGTGTTCCGGTCAGGGGCTGACAATCCTTTCCGATGCGGATCTTGCCCCGACCACTGGTGTCCGTGTACGGAGGGAGTCCGGAATAGACCTGCATGACAATGATGCGTCCGGTCCCTTCGGGAACTGAAATCTCCTGAAAAACCGGAGTCAGCTTTGGATCTGTGGCATCATAGACCGCTTTTTTAAGCCGATTGACATCGATCTCCGGCGGTACGCCGGAAATGGCTTTTGACCGCCCCACCGCTTTGTCGTTGACGCCGAAGACGACCGTTCCGCCTCCCCCGTTAGCCATGCATATCGCCATTTCGATCATCAATGAAATGGAATGCTGGGTGTCGGCAGACCATTCCTTGAAGTCGAGGTCCTGGTCTTCCAGGGCAGCGGCCGGATGATGATCCAGTTCGGCAATCAGGGAGTAAATCTCGGGAAGTTGCCGCATTTTTACTCCAGCATCGTTTTTGGAAGAGCCCTGTTGGCGTCCGAGGTAAACTTATTATCGATCTTGGTGGTCATGTAGGGCGAGGAATCGATCGAATGTCGTCGGCAGACAACAGGAATTCGTAGAGCTGTTGCGCCTTTTTTGAACGCGACTGTCTCGACATCAAGGGCCCGTTCGACAATAACTTGGCCAAAAGCAGATTCAATATTGCCTATTTGCCGCAAATCGAAAAACGTAAATGCTAAACGGGCCCGTACGGGCCTTGAAACGCTCTTCTTGCGTTCGTCTCCCCTCGCCGATCGCACACAGACCTTTTCCCGCCTTTCGGAGACATCCCCGTTCCTCCGGCGAGTTCCCCTTTCATCTGGCAGGGAGGCACGCCTCCAATCGATCATACCAAAGAATAGCCAATCACCCAATTCATGCGGATTGGCCGGGTGGGCGACACATTTAAGGACCTTGCGGCCGGTCAAAGCTCTTCCAAGGAGGAAAAGTTCAGGGAACTCCACCGAAAGAAGCGGGAACCGGCCGAGGGGCTTCTCGAGGGAACGGACAGTGCCGCAAGACTCGACATTGCGACCATGCGAGAGCTCCTGAGCCTCTGACCCTCGAAATGCGTTTCTTGTGCGTATTCGCCCTCCCCGATTGCCCGAAAATTGCCCGCCGCGCAATTCTCAAGCAATTATCTGCCCCGATTGCCCGAAAATTGCCCGGTGCGCAATTTTCCTCATTGAGGACCTTCGCCCCAGACATAACGGGCTCAGGCTTCATGTCCCACAACCCTGATGAGGTCATTGTCTCTCCCCTTCCGCCGACAGAGATCGGAGAAGGGTGTCAAAATCTCAGGGTTACCCGACGGCGGAGGCCCCCGCCAGAAAGAACGCGGGCGGCATGGGATGGTCGAGCTTAAAGAGAAGGCTCATGGGTCGGGAGCCTTCGTGGCGCACGTAACTGACCGGGCCGAGAAAGAGGTAGGGAGAAGAAAGACCGAGCGGCATCTCCGGCCCCTTCTCCTCCATGCGAACGAAAAGGAGGAGGGTCTCGCCCATGCGCCGGTGGTGGATATAGCGCCGGCCCGCCGGGCTCTCCGGGGTTGTCCGGTTCTGGCTCTGCCAGTGGAAAAGAGTTTCCGAGACGGCGTAGTCCTTGTAGAGGGTCGAGGGGGAGTAGTCCTTCTCCGACTTTTTGAGAGTCACAAAGAGAAGCTCGGTCTTGATCTCCGGAAGATAGCGGACGCCTTCCCGGACCTCTTTGACGGAAGAGAATGTGGCAAGGCCGAAGGCGGCAAGGATCTCCAGGAGAAGGTAGCTTCCGTGAAGATCGAGGGGGGCGCCACCCGGAAGAGAGAGAGGCGTGATCGTCCGGGCAAGGCCCTGCCTCCTGAAGGAAAGCACCTCCCGAAGCTCTTCGCACAGGCGAGGCGACTTTCGAAGGCGACTGACGGAGTCGGAAAGAGAGGCCATGCCGAGACTGGCGGGCGGATTCTCCTTTCCCCACAGGGCATAGTGAACCATCAACAAGAGGCGCCGCTCCTCCTCGGCAAGATCTGTCTCGTCGAAGGTCTCGTCCCCCGCCACCCTTTCGAGCATGCGCATGGTCCGACCACCCTCCACATGGGAGAGGCGGGCGATCCCCTGCGTGAGCACCCCTTCATCCGCACTAAAAAAGTCCGGCTCGATCCCGGCCTCGACCTTCAGTCGGCTCCATCCAAAAAAGGATCCTCCCGACCGCTTCCGGTAGAGATCCGCAAGGGAGAGGCCCGTCGTCTCGAGAAAGGAGGCGAGCGTCAGGGGGCGGTCGTGCTCCGACCTCCATCGGGCAAGACGGGCCACGACGTCCTTCCTCCGCGAGGAGAGCGCATTTTTGATGTTTTTCAAAACGATCTCGCGCGCCACCGGCTCAAGGACGATCGCGCACCCCGAGGGAAGATGGGGAAATCCCTCCTCGATCTCCCGGCTCACCGACCGGCGGGTGGCGCCCATGAGGGAGCGGAACCTCTCCGAAAAGGAATACTCCTCCCGGCATTGGCCGATAAAGTCGAGGACGGTCAAAACCTCCTTGCCCGGATGGCGCCTGAGCCCCCGGCCCAGTTGCTGGAGAAAGACGGTGAGGCTCTCGGTGGGGCGCAGGAAAAGGACGGTATCGACCTCGGGGATATCGACCCCTTCGTTGAAGAGATCCACCGTAAAGACAAAGGAGATCTCCCCCCGGGCAAGACGCTGGCGCACCGTTTCTCGGGAGGCGGCCGGGCTCCCGGCGTGGAGGGCCTCAGAGGGAAGCCCCGCCCGGGAAAAGACCTCCGCCATCTTGTGGGCGTGGTTCACGCTCACGCAAAATCCCAGTCCCCGCACATTCCGGGGGCGGGACACGTAGTCTCTGAGCGACCGGAGCACACGGGCGGCCCGGAGATCGTCTCCGGTGAGGAGGTTGTCGAGATCTGTCGGGTTGTAGCGCCCCCGCTCCCAGCGAAGGGAGCGGTAGTCGACAGAGTCGTCGCTTACCCCGAAATAGTGGAAGGGGACCAGAAGCCCCCGGGAGATCGCCTCCGGAAGGCGGATCTCGGCGGCAATCCGATCCCCGAACCAGGAGAGGATGTCGAGCCCGTCGGCACGCTCGGGGGTCGCGGTGAGGCCGAGGAGGATCCGGGGGGAAAGAGTCGAGAGAATTTTCCTGTAGGTCGGAGCCTCTCCGTGGTGGACCTCGTCGATGACGACGACGTCGAAAAACTCTCCGGGGATCCCTTCGAGGATCTTCCGGGAGGCAAGAAGCGCGACCGAGACAAAAAGATGATCGCCCCTGACGGAGGAACTCTCGGGGAGAAGGATCCGGCCGAAGTTCGGATCGCCCAGAACCCGCCGGAATGTCCTCAGACTCTGCTCGAGGATCTCCCTTCGGTGGGCCACGAAAAGGAGACGGGCCCGGGGGTTTTTCTCCCGGTATCGCTTGAAGTCGAAGGCCGCAATGACGGTCTTGCCCGTTCCGGTCGCCGCGACGACGAGGTTTTTAAATCGTCCGTGCTCGGTCCGCTCGACCTCGAGACGCTCCAGGATCTGCTCCTGAAAGGGGTAGGGTCGAAGCGAAAGATCCGGAAGACCTCCCCGAAAAGACTCTCCGCTCTCCTCGAGCCGGGCGAGGACCATCGAGCGGGTCGCCTCGCCGTAGAGGACAAGATCGTCTCGGTTCACGGCGCTTTCAAAGGAGGCGGAGACCTTCTCCCAAAGGTCGGGGGAAAGCCTTGCGGCGATCTTCACATTCCACTCGAGGCCGGTGGTGAAGGCGGTCCTCGAGGTGTTGGAGGAGCCGATATAGCCCGTCGAGAATCCCGTCTCCCGGTGGAAGAGATAGGCCTTGGCATGGAGCCGGGTCTCGGCCTCGTCGAGGGAGAGCCGGATCTCGGTATTGGGGAGGGAGGAGAGCTCGTCGAGACAGCGGGGCTCGGTCGCCTTCATGTAGGTCGTCGTGACGACGCGGAGGGGAACGCCCCTCTCCGCCGCCTCCTGAAGGGCCGGTAAGAGGAGCCTGAGACCGCTCCACCGGAGGAAGGAGACCATCCAGTCGATGCGGGAGGCCGTGCGGATCTCCTTTTCGAGCTCGCTTGCCAGGGAGGGGTCGGAGGGGGCCCCTGTCAGGAGGGTATTCTCAGACAGCCCCGTCAGGGGGCGGGGGGAGCCCCCCTTTTCCCGTGGGAGCCCGAATGCGGGAAGCCCCTCCCCCGCCCATCCGGGCACCTCGAGAAGAAGATCCAGGGGAGAGATGAGCGCATGGCTCTCCCAGGTGGGATCGCCATGAAAGCGGGCGATCTCTCCCACGATCCGGTTGACGAGATCCCGCCCCCGCAAAAGCCTCTCTTCGACAGGAATCTCTTCCACGGCCTGCCGAAGAAGGGGGAGAAGATATCTCGCCAGAAGAAGGGGCGCCTCCGCCCCGATGAGCCGTTCCCTGATTGCCGCCTCTTTCGCAGCGGGAAGGGAACGAAGGAGGGCGTCCAGTTCGCAGTCGACAAGCCGTTCGTAGAGTCCCGGGCGAAGGGTCATAGGTGGCTCCGTGAGGTTCTCTCAAAAGGGGAGATATTGACGGGAAGTCCGTTAACCGATGGCTCTACCGCTCTGTCGAAAAAATATCCTGGCCTCTTTCCGCACATTCGACAGAGCCCCCCAATCGTCCGCCCCCCCGATCAGCCCACCTTCGACAGAATACTCCCCAAAACCCCGAAGAGAAAAGGAGCAAGGAGCCGAAAAGGACAAACATTTTCCTTGTCCTTAAAACTGTGCCTTATTGTTCGGGAGCCGCCAGCATCTTTTCCACCCAATCCCATGGCAAACGCCGTCCGTTGACGCGCATTCGATCATAGGCACCTCGGGCAACCGGCACAGAAATCTTTCCCGCCCGCATCATTTCGCCGACCAGCCACAATGTTCCCCGCACAGTCACGTGTTCGCTTTCAGCAGCTGCCTTTAGGTCCTTGTCTCCCGTCAGCAGCGGAGACTCCATTTTCGCTGCCAACGCCAGTGCAAAAAGGTCGTTTCGGCTAGTGCGCGGGTAGCTTTTGGCCAATTCGACCACACGTTCGATCATCGACGCGTCGAGTTCTTGTACCTGAAGTCCCATGTCAGGGAGAGTGCGGTGCTGTCTCTCCAACTCCTCAAAAAAGAGCACGTCGGGAACTGCGAACCGATAGTCGAGACTGAACATGGGTGCGAGAAGCCCACCAACCTCGATATCGATCAGGATATTCGCATCACTGACAAGCAGCAATATCGGGATCCTTCAGAGTTCGTACACTTTGGAAATCAGCGAGAGACATTTTCATCAGTTCTGCCGCTTTTGATTCTCCTATGTAATTTTCTGCAAGCGCGTGGAAGATTCGTTGCTCAAAGATGTGCGCCTTCTCCGCCGGGACCGGCTTCCCCGGCTCGGTAATGAGCCAACCCTTCATCCGAAAGAGCTTCACTTGGCAGCTTTTGCATGCCGGTGTCACGATGCCGAGATCATGCGCCCGCAAGAGAATGGCCAACATGCTGATGCCAAATGTTTCCTTGAGCAGGGCAAGTTCCTTGGGCTCAATGGTCCTTCGGTGATCCCCGAGTTCCTTTCTCACGGACTGGCGCGGAAACAGAAAGGCACCGGCAAAGCGGTTGCAGGCCGTCTCCTCATCGAGCCCAGACGCTAGCCGACTGGCGAGTATCATATGGCCAAGTTCGTGGCCGAGCGTAAAACGCTGGCGGTCACCAGGCCAATGGCTTCCGACGACGATGATTGGCATCCGATTGACGAAAGCTGCCAGTCCGTCGAATCTGGGATCCTCATCAGCATCGACCATGAACACGCGGATGCCGTGCGTCTCCAGGAGGTCGACCAGGTCCGAAATCGGCTCATAGCCCAAGTCCCATGCTTTTCGAACCGCCTCGGCGATATCCTCGATCTGACCATAGTCGGTGACCGATGCCGGAAAGTCCAGCATCGAAGCGAAGGGAGCCACAGGCGGCGAAGGGAAAAGATTTTCGAGCTCGATGCGTCGCTCAATCTGATCGATCACCTCATGCTCAATGGCCTCTAACCGCTTTCTGGACAGGGTGCTGTGCTTGCGGTACTCGATCCGGTCAAGCACTAGGGTTTCTGGACGAAAAAAATATTCGGTACGGACATTGAGTGCCCGGGAGAGCTTGAGCAGAGTCGTAGACGTTGGAGTTGCCTTCCCATCCTCGTATTTCTTGATGGCGGCATGAGTCAGTCCGACCTGCAATCCAAGTTCCCTGAGCGACAGCCCTGCCGCTTTTCTGGCTCGGTACAGCCGTTGACCAATCATCATCAGATCCTCCGCTGAAAGTTTACATTTATAGTTATTTTATTTAAACATGTAAACTGAAGTCAAAGCCAAGATCAAAGACAAGAGGAGATTATGACTGGCGAGCCAGAACACGTTCCCAAGGCGAGTCAGGGAAGATTGTCTGCCGGCGCTGCGAACACACGGATAACGCCGATCAAAACGCCAGCCGCATCTTCGCCCAAAGGGGGATCCATCTTTTTCCGGGAGGAACTTGTCCAGAAGAAACCAGTCAGGCGTTGCGGAATCGGAAAAGAAGAACAACTTGGGCAGGAACTGTCCGAGGTCAAAGCCTGAGGAGAGGACGATAAGACGCAAAGGCCCACACGCCTTTGCGCATCCCTGGCGAAAGAGGAACATTCGTTTCAGTCACGAAAGTGGCCCGGCGTAAAAGAGGAAAGGCTGCATCGATCTTCTTTTTTTGCCACCAAAAGGTCGCTTACGACCTCAACGGGAAGATCTGGATTGTCCAACGCAGCCTTCCCAACCTTGGCCCAAAACTCAATTTGTCCGGCAATTGTGCGACATTCTCCCTGCGATGCGGCCTTTGCTTGCCGATATAGGCTCTCATGAACTGTAGGATAGGCGGAGCCCATCACTGAGCCCAACCCTCCGACAAACCGTGCTTGCGACTTTCACCGCACACGGCTTGAGCAGTTCAAAGGCGCATCAAATACTTACCCTTCCGGGCGCACCCGGTTTGCCGATGTTCCGGCAAACCTCATCGATACTGGCATGAAGTCCTTTAACGCACTCTTTCGAGGGAGTCCCGAGGGGCGTCAGCCATTGCTGGCCATCACTAGCTCTCCCCGGTTCAAAGGTTCCCTCACACTTTCTCTTTGCGAACCACCTGCATGGGAAGTAGGCCGGCTTTCACCGTAGGGTCATGTTGTCCGAAGACTTAACCCCTATGCGGGCCATTACAGTCCGCCGTTCGCTAATGGAATGGTCCGGGTGGCTCTGGGGTGGGATCCCCGCTCCCGTTTGGATATACTTTCCGGGACAAAAAAAGGGGGAGGCGCCCAAAACGCCTTCCCCCTCAACAACAAACACTCACTTCCATTATTGAAGGAGCTGCCATGAAGGTCAAGACCCAGTCTCTTCCAAAACGGGAGAAAGGGGTGAGCGACATATTTTAGGACTTCCCACCAGTCAATGATCTTCAAGAATATGTGCCTATCAAAGCACTGACAAAGAATACTTTTCGCGCTATGGTAAATGCGCTGGACATTTCCATGGGATTTTGTTATGGATAGAAGGATAGTTAGAAAACTTCCCCCTATCCATAAGGAGAGTTCCATGAGCCCTCGAAAACGACCCCAGGTTGGCCCGCAAGTGACAAGTGCCGATAACGCACAGGAGCTTCTTCTCGAGATGAAGTCGGCCTTGCTTCGGCAGATTCAGGAGGCTCCGGACGGATCCGATGAAAAGA
>JAJYYA010000054.1 GCA_021801345.1 Nitrospirota bacterium | reverse complement strand
CCGGTCTCGCCCGGGCCGTACTCTCTTCCATGTGGGGTCTGTTCGTGGTCTGTCTCTTGTACAAGGCCCATAGGGCCGGGAAGCTCGTGATCAAGGTTTCGCCGCAATACAGTTCGCAGGAATGTGCCGAATGCGGGCACATTCACCCGGACAACAGAGTCTCACAGGCTTTGTTCGTCTGCCAGCGCTGCGGACATACGGACAACGCCGATCAAAACGCAAGCCTGGTCATTGCCAAAAGGGGAGTCCGGCTTCTTCTGGAAGGCGAGATCCAGAAAAAGCCTGTCCGGCGGTGCGGGATCGGAAAACGTAAACATCTAGGGCAGGAACTGTCCGAAGTTAAAGCCTCCGGAGAGGAGAATAAGACGCAAAGGCCCAAACGCCTTCGCGCATCCTCGGCGAAAGAGGAACGTTCGGTCGCGAGACCGGAAACCCCCACTACAGCGTCAGCTTAGTGGCGGAAGAGTTCATGCGGCTGTTGGCGTATCTGAAGTCACATCCTGAAATGACAGAATACAAAGGAAAAATCTTCTTTGTCGAACTCCATCGGCTAAGGATTCGACCTTGAGACATGTGGTCCGGATTCAAAAAGAGGTCGCAACAACTTAAAAAGGGGAAAAATGCAGGAAGTATATTCGAAGTGTGGATTTATTGGGCAATTCAGATAATTGCAAGTGGACAAACCATATATGTGTGATTTTACTGCTTATTTCGTTGATCCAGTGCGCGTGAGCTGCAAACCTCGGGACTTCAGTCCGGGGAAGGATGCGCGGACGACGGAGTCGTCTCTGCCTTTGGTTTTGGCCGTTTGGTCGAAGAATGCTTGACCTGGGAAGGCGGCCTCTTTAGAATAAAACGACTTGCAAAAATCACATGGCTGGTCTCCAAGATCGACGAACCCGGCAGGATTTTCGGGGTGTCCGTCAGACGGGCTCCGGAGGGTGCGCGGAGGGGGTCCGGCCAGCAGGCAATTGGAGATGGGACCTAAATCGTGGAGCGGGAACACCCCCTCCTTATCCGGAAACGAAGGGATCGCCCGTGTCAAACTATCGAGTCAAGCCAGGTCCGGAAGCCTTTTTGCCTCCGGCGGCCGCCATGATGGGAATCTCCCTGCCCGATCCGGGCCAGGGCCATATCGAAGGGGTTCTCGTTCCCCAGGAACAGGCCATCGAGGAAAGCGCCCGCGTCCTTTCCCGGGCCAAGGTCCCCACATTCTTCCCCGGTCCCCTGGTCCTCTGGAAGTGGAACGAAAAGTCGGCCAAGATGGCGGAAGCCATCAAGAAGGCGGCCGTCGAGGGCGGAGTTCACATCATTCCCATGTCCGACTACCGGCCGAAGTATCCGAAGATCGACCCCGAGACCGAGATCAATCCCAACCACCCGAACCTGACCATCTGGCACAACAAGATCGATGCCTGCCTCTTTGTGGGGGTCCACTGCCACCAGGCCAACCTGGCCCTCAAGATCATCCGGGGCGGAACCGATTGCTATACGATGGCCTTCTGCTCCATGGCAGGTCACGAGGACGCCAACCTCTCGGTCCGGGACACGACGCCGGAGACCTTCGTCAAGTTGACGGACGCTCTCAAGAAGATGAAATCGAACTCCCGGGGCTTCTAGCGGGAACGTTTTTGTTCGTCCGGAAGGGGCTTTCCGGATCCGGATCTCCGGATCCGGGGTCCTTCCGCGGCCATCGATCCGGCCTTCCACCCACCCCTCGGCCTTAAGAGCCACGCGTCCCTTAACCGTCCACTGGCCCGTCTTATGTTCGGCCTTGCTCCCGATCTCCGGCAAATATTTGCCCGGCGACGGGGCTGAGCCAGTTCCTGAGATCTGCCGGGTTCACCGCGTTAGCGTGGTACCGTCGGGAAGGCACACGAAACCTTTGTTCCCCGTTCCGTGGCCCGTGGACGGGACCGGGAGGAGAGATCCCAATAATGGCGATGCAGGACGGGGCGGCGGTTCTTCTGCCGGCCCTCCCCCTCCTGGGGGCTCTTCTTCTCTTTCTCTTTGACGCGTGCGGGGTCAAGTCCCCCCGGACCGCCCTCATCGCCCTTGTTTCGACCGCTTTTTCTTTCTTTCTCGGCCTTTTCGTCCTCTGGGAGGTGATTGCCTCGGGGCCGCTGCTCCTTCGTCTTCCCGTCACCCTCCCCGGGCTTGCCGGGGGACCCCTGTGGGGAGTGGACCGTCTCTCCGCCATCATGGTCCTCCTCGTCACCGGCGTGAGCACGGTGGTCCAGGCCTACTCTCTCCGCTACCTCCTCGGTGAGCCGGACTACGGCCGCTTCTTTGGTCTCGTCGCCGCCGAAACCTCGGTGCTCGTCATGCTCGTCACCAGCCGCAACCTCCTGCTCATCTTCGTCTTCTGGCAGCTCATGAGCCTCGGTCTCTACCTTCTCATGGCGCACAACCGCCGAAGACGAAATGCCGTCGATACGGCGGGCAAGACCTTTCTCGTCCACCGGGCGGGAGACATGTTCATGCTGGCGGGAATCCTCATCGCAAAGGAAAGCTTCCACACCCTCGACCTCGACCGGATCGCCGAGATCCTGAAAAATACCCCCGAGGCGGTCTCCCAGGGGACGCTGTCCGCTCTCGTTCTCTGCCTCTTTGTCGGGTGCATGGCCAAGTCGGCCCAGTTCCCCTTCCACTTCTGGCTTCCCGACACGATGGAGACGCCGACTCCGGTCTCCGCGCTGATGCATGCCGGCATCGTCAACGCCGGCGGCTACCTCATGAACCGGACCTCGATCCTCTTCGCCCACTCCCCCCTCTCCATGCATCTTGTCTTTGCCGTAGGATTCCTCACCGCCCTCTTCGGCTCCTCGACCATGCTGACCCAGAGCGACGTCAAGCGAAAGCTCGGATTTTCGACGATGGGGCAGATGGGCTACATGACGATGGAGTGCGGGCTCGGGGCGTTTTCCCTCGCCGTCTTCCACCTCATCGCCCACGGCATCTTCAAGGCTACCCTCTTCCTTGAGTCGGGAACGGCGATCGCGATCGCCCGGAAGGATCCTGCGATCCCCCGGCGGATGGCCGAAGAGCCCGCCACACCCGAGGGATTCCATCTCTCCCGTGGACTTCCGGTCGCACTCGTGACGCTGGTGCTTCCCCTCGTCATCGTCCTGGGCGCCCACCAGCTGGCCGATATCCATCTGTCGCGCGAGGAGGGGACGGTCGTCTTTCTTTTCTTCAGCTGGGTCACGGTCTCCCAGGTGACCATCAGCCTCACCCGGGCCCGTCTCTTCGACTCCTTTGCCGCCGCCATTCCCTGGACCGCCGTTCTCGTTCTCTTCGTCTACGGATATATCGGGGCGGCCCACAAGTTCAACCTCTTTCTCTATCCCGATCCTGCCACCCGGGCCCTTTACTTTTCCTCAGGCGGAGTCGGGTGGGTGATGTTTACCCCGATCGTCCTTCTCATCACCTTCGTGATCGTCGCGGGCTGGGTCGTGGCGTTTTTCCGGGGGGTTCGGGGGCGTCAGATCCTTCCCTCCTGGATCCTTTCGCGCCAGGAGGCCCTCTATCTCTTTTTCCTGAACAGGGGCTCGGTCGAGCATCTCTTTCTCCACAGGGTGGTCGAACCGGTCGATCGCCTGCTCTGGCGTCTTCGCGAGCTCTTCGACGGAAAGGAGAGGGCGTGAGGACCGCTTTTCCCCTGAGTATTCTTCCCTTTCTGGCTCTCCCGCTACTGTCGCCTCTCTTGCGGACGCTCTTTTCGTCCGGCCGAAGACGGGCCGTGGCGACCGTTCTTCCGGTCGGGCTCTTTCTCCTTTGGCTTTTGGGCAGGATCCTGTCTTTTCCGGTCCCTTCCTTTTTTATGGTCGGGGGACTCTCCCGGGAGGGTCTCCTTCTCTCGCTCTGTCTCGGGGTCGTGCTCATTCCGCTCCTTCTTGTCCAGACGGAAAAGACCGGATCGTCAAAAGACGGACGGCGTCCTGGCGTCTGGCTTCCCTGCCTCCTCCTGTCGGCGGGGAGCGCCGCCTTTCTGGAAAATGAAGTCTCAGGGATCCTCGCCGGCGGAGGCCTTCTGGGGCTTTTTCTCCTGAGCGGGGCCGGCTTCCTGGGGGGGGCCTATCCCGGAGCTTACCGAAATGCCTTTCTCCTTCGGATCCTTGCGGGCTCGATCTTTCTTTTGGCCCTCTCCTTCAAGGGGGCGCTTCTCTCGACCCCGGCCGGAGGGGCACTGCTCCTTGCCGCCCTTCTTCTATTTTTCCCGGCGCCTCTTTCCCGGAGATCGGAGAGAGTCGTGGCCCCGGAGTTTCTTCAGCTCGACATGCTTTTCTTTCTGTGCCTTCCCCCTCTTCTTGTCTTCGACCTGCTTCGCGTCTGGCCTTCCCTGGCCTTTCCCGACACAACCCTTCTGGAGGGGGGTGTTCTCGGATGGGGCCTTCTGGGTCTTGTCCGGGCCAAGACCGCCCATTACGTTTCCGAGGTGGCCGACGGACTCTCCTCTGCGGGCATGGGGGCCATGGTGGCCGGGCTTCTCACCGGATCCGCCGCCGGCCGTGAGGGGGGGCTTTTTCTGGCCGTCCTCCTTCCGCAGGCCTCCCTTCTGGGGGGGCTTGTTCTCTCCGCCCTCATTGCGAGGTTCCGGGTTCGGACGGTGGCGGGGCTTTCCGGGGCCGGGGCCATGATTGCCCCCCTTAGGCTGGCCTTTCTTCTCGCCGCCTTTCAGGGGATGAGCCTGCCCGTCGTGGGAGGGCTTCTGGGAGAATGGCGCCTGATCGAAGGGATCTTCGAACAGTCCCCCGCTTTGGGAGTCGGCGTCCTGATCGGTCTCTTCCTGACCTTTGCACTGGCGCTTGCCTCCCTGCGGCGCTACTTCTCGTCCGTTCCGCCGCCGCTCTCCCGCGGGGATCGCGAAGTCGTCAAAGGGCTCTGGCCAGGCGAGCTCTGGGCTTTTGGAGCCGCCTCATTCTTTCTTCTCGTCACGGATCTTGCCGGAACCCTGGGCTGGTTCGGCGGGGCGCGCCTGTGAAGAACGCACTCTCCTCCGCCCCCCGCGCGGGAAAATGGGACCTCTCCGCCATCTCCGACGGACAGAGGATCGGTCTCAGGTCCCATGTGGAGCTGGCCTCCGAGTCGCTCTCCTTCGTCTACCGGATGACGACCTTTATCCACCACAATCCTCTCCACGAGTTTGAGGAGCTGCCCTTCTTCGAGGCGATCCGTAAGGCCTCGGCCCTTCTGGGGGGACGGATCTCTCTCGACTCCGACGACTGGCGCGAGCTGTACTTTCGGGGAAGGATCGGCCGGGAGACCCTGCACTCCATCCTCCGGTCGGAGGTCTCCGGGATCGGGGCGGTGGGAGAGGCCGGAGGACGGCTTTTCGGACGCGCCCTTCCCGAGCTCCTTGAAGGGCACCTTCTCTACGAGTGGGATCGCCCCCTCTCCTCCGATCCGATCATGTCCGAAGGGCGTCCGGCCTTTTTCAGGCTTCGCCGGGATCTCGAGGCCGAGGTCCGCGCCCTCCACGAAGCGCGATTTGGCCCAGAGGGAGAGGAGGCCTACTGCCTCCGGCTCTGGGAGGCCTGTAAAGGCTTTGTCGACGGCGAGCTTCCGGGGGTCGCGTGGTCCGATCCGGCCGCCTCGTATCTTCCCCGTCCCGGCCCCTCCTTGACCCTTCTCGAGTGGGTGGACATCTTTTGCGACGGCCGGTGGAAACACCGGATCGACCGGCTGATGATCAAATGGCTCGGGGCCTTCCTCGACGAAGGGGTCTCCACCTGGAATCTTCCCCATCGCGAACGGGGCTTCTACCGGGTCTGGCAAAGCATGGCCGCCTCCGACCGGGAGATCCTCTTCTGGGGACTGAAGGAGGCTCACGCCGAGATTCCCGAGCTTCCGGAAAATCCCGAAGACACCCTCATGGGCGCCTTGGTGGCGATGGAGATCCCGAGGGCGGGACTCACCGACTATCTCGAGCGCCACGCAACCGCCCTCCCGGGATGGCTGGGGTACGTCAAGTGGCGCAATTCGAAGAGCGACGATCCCTGGGCCCGGACCTACCCCGTCGACCTCGTGATGGTCCTTGCTGTGAGGCTCTTTTACGAGCAGGCTGTGGTCGAGCATGTCTGCCGGACCCGTCTCGGCATTCCCGGAACGATCCCGGCCGTTCTGGAATGGATCGGCGCGAACGCACCGGAACTTTTGACGCGTAACTATGCGGCCCGATTTGGTGTTCCGATGGCCTGGGGAGCCCGGCTGGGGACGTTGGCCGACCGCTTCCCCGAACCGGGAGACCCTCGCTGGGCGAGAATTTCCCAAGTTCGCGAAGAGTGGCTCGAGGCCCTTCGGGCCGAGGGAGGAAGCCGGAGCCGCTCCGGCCGTCTCTACCATGTGGCCCAGGCTCTGGGTCTCTCCCCGGAGGAGGTCGGCAGGATCGACACCAGGGAGTGGGAGCGGTTCGAACAGATCGCCGATACCCTCGACTTCCCGAAACGCCACGAGATTTGGCAGCGGGCTCTCGAGGAAAGCTGCGACCAGGAGCTGTTCGCTCTGTTTGAGCCGTGGCGCGAGCGGCGGGCAGAGCCGGCCAAGATCCCTGTCCGGGCACGACCTACCGCCCAGATGTTCTTTTGCATCGATGTCCGCTCCGAACGGCTTCGACGCCATATCGAATCTCTCGGAGGGTACGCGACCCACGGGATCGCGGGATTTTTCGGGGTGCCCTTCAGGTTCCAGCCCTACCAGAAGGCCGGGACGCAGGTCCAGGCGCCGGTCCTCCTCTCGCCCCGCCATCGGGTGAGGGAGATCCCCCGCGCCTACGAAATCGAACGTGCGGATCGTCACTTTCGCCGCCACCAGAAGACGCGCTCTCTCGTCCATCTCTTCCACGAGCTCAAGGACCACGTCATCACTCCCTATGTTCTCGTGGAGGCTCTCGGCTGGTTCTATCTTTTGCCCTTTCTCGGGCGGACCTTTTTTCCGGGGGCCTTTGCCCGGATCCGGGAGTTTTTCCGGGGACTCGTCCTTCCCGAAATCGCCACCGCCCTGACCGTCGCCCGGGTGGAGGAGGGGGAGGCCCAGGCCATGATCGAGGCCGAGCAGCATGCGAAGATCCGCAAGGCCCTTCTCGACGTGGTGGGTTCCCATACCCGCTCCGTCAGCCCGGCAACCGTCGAGGAGGTCCGTCAGGCGGCGCTTTCTGAGGCGCGGTTTCTGGAAGGATTTTCCTTGAGGACCCGGGAGGAGCTTCTTCTCACCGCGCCCGGAGAGGCCGACCTCATCAAGAAGCTCCGGACTCTCTATACCATCAACATGCGCCGGAGCCGGGTCCTCCTCGAGACGATCATGACGGTGGGGTTCGGGACGGAGGAGCAGGCCTACCATGTGGAGAACAGCCTCAGGACGATCGGCCAGACCGAGAACTTTGCGCGCCTTGTCTTAGTCTGCGGCCACGGCTCCGACTCCTTCAACAATCCTTTCGAATCCGCCCTCGACTGCGGGGCCTGCGGAGGTAACCGCGGGATCCCCAACGCCAGGGTCTTTGTCGAGATGGCCAATAACCCGGCAGTGCGCGACAGCCTGAAAAGACGGGGGATCGAGATTCCCTACGACACGCACTTTTTGGCAGGAGAGCACAACACCACGACCGACAGGATCGCCTTCTACGACCTCGAGTCGGTCCCGCTGACGCATCGGCGGGATCTCAAGCGACTCTGGCGGGATCTCGAGGAGGCGGGGCTTCGGGCGGCGGAGGAGCGGGCGGCGGAGCTTCCCTCCCTCGACTCTCCCTCCGGTCCCCGGGAGGCGGCCCGAGCCCTCTTCCGGCGCTCCTGCGACGCCGCCGAGGTCCGACCCGAATGGGGACTTTCGAAAAATGCCTTTTTCGTGGTGGGAGGCGGCTCCCTTGCCGGGACGGCCAACTTTGCCGGACGGGCCTTTCTGCACTCCTACGACCCGGCGCGAGACCCGGACGGGCGGCTCCTCGAGGCGATCATGACCGGCCCCCTTGTCGTCGGCCAGTGGATCAACGCCGAACACTACTTCTCTCTCCTCGACCCCGAGCGATACGGAGGAGGAAACAAAATCTACCACAACGTGGCCGGGGCGGTCGGCATCATGTGGGGAAACGAGAGCGACCTCCTTCCCGGTCTTCCTTCCCAGACGCTCCGGGAGGGCGAGCGTCTCTACCACGAGCCGGTCCGCCTCATGGTGGTTGTCGAGGCTGGCCGCGACCGGATCGACCGCGTTGTGACGAACAACCCCCCTCTTCGCCGGCTCTTGTCGAACGGCTGGATCCGGCTCGTCGCCGCCGACCCCTCCGAGAGGGTTCTCAGCCGTTGGCAGGCTCCCGGACGATGGTCCGAGGTCGCCCGAACCCCACTGTCCCAACACGAAAGGACCGACTGATGGAGAAAGCACGTCTCACCCCCATGAAAAAGGTGGACATCATCGTGAGCGGAGAACGCATTCCGTTCGTCCGGGACCTGCTGTCTAGGGTCCGCGTCACGGGCTATACGATCATCCCCAACGTCTCCGGCATGGGCCACAGCGGATTTTACGAGGGGAACCTGATCTACAACGAGACCTCGAGCCTCGTGCTCCTCATGACTGTCGTGAAGGAGGCTCAGGTGGAGCTTATCCTCGAGGGGCTCACGCCTCTTTTCGAGCGCTATTCGGGGATCATGTATGTCTCGGATGTGGGGGTCAGCCGGCAGGATCACTTCGTCCATGCCCCCGGCGAGAGCGACGGGCCCTTGTAGGACTTCCCGGCCGCAATTGTCGGGGCACAAGGTTCGACCGGACGGACGGTTCCGAAAAGACGTTGGGCAAAGGGCTCTCTTGCCTCCCGGCGCGTTCGTGGTAGCTTAAAAGAGAGAAGTGCGGTCAGGGGAAGGAGGGGAGCGATGGAGCGGGTTCGTCGGCCGGCGGTGGCGGGAAGCTTCTACGAGGGGGAGAGGGCGGCGCTGGTCGCCGGGGTGGACGCCCTTCTCGAAGAGGCCCGGAGAACCGGACTTCCCTTTCCGGATGCTCTCCCCAAGGCCCTGATCGTCCCCCATGCGGGCTATGTCTACTCGGGGGCCGTGGCCGCCTCGGCCTACGCCCTTCTCCTTTCGGCCCCGGAACCCCCGACCCGGGTGATTCTTCTCGGTCCTTCCCATCGCGTGTTTTTTCGGGGGGTGGCCCTTCCCGGAGCCGATCTCTTCCGGACGCCGGTGGGCGACGTTTTGGTCGATCCGGAGCTCGTCCGGAGGGTGGCCGCCCTTCCCGGGGTGATCGAAAGTCCTGAGGCTCACAGGCTCGAACATTCTCTCGAGGTCCAGCTGCCCTTTCTCCAGAGAGCGCTCCGGAACTTCTCCATTCTTCCCCTGGTGGTGGGGGAGGCGGATCCTTCGATGCTCCTTTCGGTCCTCGAAGCCGTGAGGGGAGGTCCGGAGACCCTTTTTGTGGTCAGCTCCGACCTCTCCCACTACCTGTCCATGGAGGACGCCCAGGTCCGGGACTCCCGGACGGCCCGGAGCATCGGAAGGCTCGATCCCTCCCTGTCGCCCGAGGCCGCGTGCGGGGCCTTCCCCGTCAACGGTCTTCTCCTGGCCGCCAGGCGGTGGCGGCTCACCCCCGTCCTGATCGATCTTGAAAACTCAGGCTCGACCGCCGGGCCCTCCGACCGGGTCGTGGGGTACGGGGCCTTCGCCTTCTATGCGCCGAGGGATCCCGGACCCGATGGTCCGGGGTCGGGGGAGGAGGGAGACGGGGCGCTTCTCCTTTCTCTGGCCCGGGAGGCGGTGGCGGGGACACTGGAGGGAAAAGAGGACTGTTCGGATCCGGAGGAGGCTTCGTGGCTGGCCCGGCCGGGGGCGACCTTCGTGACGCTGACAAAGGACGGGAGGCTCCGGGGGTGCATCGGAAGCCTCGAGGCGCGCCGTCCCCTCCTTGAGGATCTCAGGGCGAACGCGCGCGCGGCGGCCTTCCACGATCCAAGATTTCCCCCGCTCGAAAGACGGGAGCTTCCGGGTGTGCGCTTTGAGGTCTCGCTGCTCTCTCCTTTGGAGCCTCTTTCGGCCTCCTCGGAGGAGGAGATTCTGAAGAGTCTTCGCCCGGGAACGGACGGGGTGGTTCTCTCTTTGGGAGCCCGCCGGGGAACCTTTCTTCCGCAGGTTTGGGAGGAGCTTCCCGAACCGGGAGAGTTCCTGCGCCATCTCAAGGCGAAGGCGGGACTTCCGGAGAGGGGATGGCCTGAGGGGATCGAGGTCTCCCGCTATACGGTGAAAAAATGGTCGGAGGCACCGTGACCGGCTCCTTGAAGACGGCAAGTGAGGCCCGCTGGTGGCACCGAGAGGAGGATCGTATCGTCTGCGACCTCTGTCCCCGCGACTGCCGTCTCCTTCCAGGCCAGAGGGGACTGTGTTTTGTGAGGCTTCGGGAGGGGGATCGGATGCTCCTCGACACCTGGGGCCGCGCGAGCGGCTTCTGCCTCGATCCGGTCGAGAAGAAGCCTCTCGCCCATTTTTATCCGGGCTCCTCCGTCCTCTCCTTCGGGACGGCCGGCTGCAACCTGTCCTGTCAGTTTTGCCAGAACTGGGACATCTCCCGGGCCAGATCGACCGACCGCCTCACCGACTCCGCCCTTCCGGAGGAGATCGCCCGGGCGGCCGAGCGTGCGGGGGCCAAAAGCGTGGCCTTTACTTATAATGACCCGGTCGTCTTCGCCGAATACGCGATCGATGTGGCAAAGGCCTGCCGGGCCCGGGGGATCCGGACGGTGGCGGTGACGGCCGGATACATCCGGGAGGATCCCCGACGCGAGTTCTTCTCGCATATGGACGCGGCGAATGTCGACCTCAAGTCCTTCTCCGAGTCCTTCTACCACCGGCTCACCGGGGGCCATCTCGCCCCCGTTCTCGAAACCCTCCTCCACATCCGCCGGGAGAGTTCGGTCTGGCTTGAGATTACGACGCTTTTGATCCCCGGCGAAAACGACTCCGAGCGGGAAATTTCGGAGCTTTGCGCGTGGATTCTCCGGGAGCTGGGGCCCGACGTCCCTCTTCACTTCTCCGCCTTCCATCCCGACTACCGGATGGCAGAGCTTCCCCCCACACCCTTCGAAACACTCGACGCGGCCAGAAGAAGAGCCCTGTCCATGGGGCTTCATTATGTGTATACGGGGAACATCCGGGATCGGGAAGGGGGCCGGACCCTCTGTCCCTCCTGTCGGTCTTTGCAGATCGAGCGGGACGGCTACCGGATCGAACGATATGATGTGGGGCCCTCCGGAGAGTGCCTCACCTGCGGAAGCGTTCTTGCGGGGCGGTTCTGGGAGGGGGATCCGCCTGTCTCGTTCGGGAACCGGTGCCTCCCGCTTCTTCTTGATCCGGCTTCCTGACGGGGGAGGGATATGCAGGAGAGGAGCCCTCTCGACAGGTTCGAAAAGGTCCGGAATGGCCAAAAGGACCGGATAGTATTGACCGAAAAAACGAAAGCATGGTAGGATTTCACATCGATTATTTTCGACCGAACCCCCCAAAGCCGGAGAATGCCCGAACTGTCCTGTCAGGACAGGACCGGACGGTTCGGAAAAGAGGGGGGTCGGGAGAGCCGTGAGCCCCTGTCAAACGGGCGCGAGCGAGGATTGAAACCAGAGAGGAGTTTTTTGTGACGACCTATAAAGTTCTTCCCGGACCCGAAGGGATCCTTCCCCCGGCGGCCATCTCCATGGGGGTTCCGCCCCCCGAGCCAGGCTTTGCCCTGATCGAAGGCGTTCCCGCCTCGGAAGAGGAGGCCATTGAAACCGCAGCAAGAAAGCTTGCGACGGCGAAGGTTCCGACCTTCTTCCCCGGCCCCCTCGTCCTCTGGGAGTGGTCGGCCAAGACCCGGAAGGTGGCCGATGCGGTTCTCCGGTGCGCCGAGTCCAACAACATCAAGATCATCCCCATGGCGGACTATCGGCCCAAGTACCCGAAGATCGAGCCGGAGTTCGAGATCAATCCGAACCATCCGAACCTCACGATCTGGCACAACAAGATCGATGTCTGCCTCTTCGTGGGCGTCCATTGCCACTATGCCAATCTTTCGCTCAAGATTATCCGGGGCGGGACGAGCTGCTATACCATGGCTTTTTGCTCCCATGCGGGACACGAAGACGCCAACCTCACCATCCGGGACAACTCGGCTGAGAAGTTCGACCAGCTCTCCGCCGCCATCAAGAAGATGAAGACAAACAGCAAGGCCGGATAGTCGGTACCTCTGAGAGTGTGAGAGCGAGGGAGTTCTTGCGCGAGAAAGTGTGAGAGCTCGCAAGTCAGATCTTCCGATATTCCGAAAATCTTTCGATACCAACAAAAAGGCAGGGGAAACCCTGCCTTTTTTGTTTTTCGAACCGGGAAGTCAGGGATGCGGGAGGGCGGCTCTGCCGGGAGAGTGAGGCTCTTTTATGCCGGAGGGATCTCGGGAAGGGGATGTCCGATGCCGTAGCCCTGGGCTAAGGTCAGGCCGTAGCGGCGGACCTCTTCGAGGATCTCGGGGCTTTCGACCGACTCGGCGACGGTCTGGATGCCGATCTCCCGGGTGAGGGTGGCGACGGAGGCGACGATGGCCCGGTCGATGCTGCCTGTCTCCGGGAGGTTTCTGATAAAGTCTCCCTCCACCTTCAGGAAGTCCACGGAGAAGCGTTTGAGGTAGGTCATGGAGGAGAATCCCGAGCCGAAGTCGTCGATGGCGAATCGGGAGCCGTCGGCCTTGAGCTCGGTGATGAAGATCTCGAGGAGGGTGGCGTTTCTTACCGTCTCGCGCTCGGTGATTTCAAAGACGATCTGTCGGGGATCGATGCCGGTCTCCCGGATCGTCCTCCTGATCTGGGGGATGAAGTCGGCGGTGACGATGGCCTTGGGCGAGAGGTTGATGAAGAGGAGTCCCCCGAACTTCCGTGCGACGGCATGGGCGAAGGCCTTTTCCATGACGATGAAGTCGAGGCTCGAGATGAGGCCGCTCTCTTCTGCGATCTCGATGAACTCTCCCGCGGGGAGGACCTTGCCGCGGTACATGACGCGCATCAGAACCTCGTAGGCCTCGACCTTTCCGGTCGTGGCCGAGACGATGGGCTGGAAGTAGGGCAGGATCGAGCGCTCCTCGATCGCCTTCTGCAGCAGAAGATACTTTTCGCTGACGCTCCGGAGGACCTCGACCACGTCCGAGTCGGTGGGAAGGCAGTGGCCGTTCTTTCCCTGGGCCTTGGCCCGGTACATCATGTTGTCGGCGACGAGAAAGAGGTCCTTGGGTTCGCTGGCGTGCTCCGGCCAGGAGGCGATCCCGATCGAGACGGAGCTCTTGGCCCGGACCCCTTCGGGGGATTCGAGGGAAAACTTCTGGAAGTTCTCCCCGATCCGTTTGGCCATGGCTACGGCGTGCTCCGAGGCCGCCTCCGGAAGGATCACGGCGAACTCGTCGCCTCCGTAGCGGGCCACGATGTCCTCCTTCCGGGCGGTGCTTCGGATCAGCTCGGCGATGTTCTGGAGAAACTGGTCTCCGAAGGTGTGGCCATAGGTGTCGTTGATCTTTTTGAAGTCGTCCACGTCGATGATCATGATCGAGAAGGGCTGGTTTCCGTGGCGCTGGCTCCGGCCGATCTCGTAGGAGAGAAGCTCCCAGAAGACCCTCTGGTTGAAAAGGCCGGTCAGAGGATCCCGGACGGCGTAGTACTCGAGGTCCTTCGTATACTTGTAGATCGCCTTGACCGATCCTACGACATTGAGGATGCTTGTGATGATGCTCTCGATCACCAGGACCTTGACCGGGTGCTGCGCCGTCGCGTAGTTGATGCCTACCCCCACGATGCCTCCGACCCGGGGCCGGTCGAGATAGAGGCTCTTGGTGGAGAGCTGCAGCGACTCCTCAGAAAGAGGGGGGAGATGCAGCCCTTGGTCGGAGATGTTGTGGACGATGCGGGGTTCGAGGGTCGGGTCGTAGCCCTCGAAGGAGTGGAGCCTCTCGATGACGAGGGAGTCGAGGAGCTCTTTCGAGTCGGGGTGGGGGAGTCCCTTCCAGAAGACTTCGATCTCGTAGCCGTTTTCCCCGGCCTGGAAGAGGGAAAAGAGGAAGTAGACCTCGACGACGGTATTGATGTCGTCGAGCATCGTCCGGATGTGCTCCTTCCAGTCGTGGATCACGTCGGAGGTGATGATGAAGCGCTCGAGAAGCCGGATCTCGAAGGAGAGGACGGAGATGTCGGCCGTGGTCCGCGCGAGGGTGCGCAGAGTCTCAAGGGAGTGTGCGAGGCTCTCCCGGAGCAGGTCCAGGTGAGTCATTTTCTGGGCGGTCTGCCGGGCGAGGAGGGCGTCGATGGCGCTGAGAGTGCCGGTCAGGGTCCGGGTGAGAGGGGAGGTGTCCTGGGATTTTTCTGCGGCTTCGAGAGCTGTCGCAATGGCCTGGCGCGCCCCTTGGAAAAGGGAGTCTTCCTCGAGGCCCTGCTCAAGCACCGTGCCGACCCGGCGGGCAATCTCCCTGCGGGCCTCCTCGAAGGAGGGCGTGGAGATCTTACTCATAAAAGTCCATGCCGCAGCGCAGGTCGAAGAGCCAGCGGAGAAGATCCTCCCGGGCCTGTCCACGGTAGAGGGGGCCGTGCTGGGGGGCGATGACCGCCACGTCATGGCGCTCGACCTCCCGGACCCACTTTTTCAGGGCGCGGTTCCCCGCCATGTAGCGTCTGTGGAAGGCCTCGATGTGAGGAAGATGTTCCGCGAAGTCGTCGACGAAGATTGTGCCGTTGGAGCGTTCCGCCGCCCCGATGTCTCCTGTGAAGAGGATCTTCGATTGGGGATCGTAGACGTTGATTTGGCCCGGGGAGTGAAGAAAATGGGCGGGGAGGGTCACGAGAGAAAATCCCGGGACGACCTCGACCGTTCCTCCTTTATCGGGGACGGGAACGAGATTCTCGGAATGGACGAGGTCCATGTGAGGCATGAAGCGGGTCCAGAGGCGGGAGAGGTGAACCTTTGCTCCCGTCACCTCCATCCAGACGTTGAGTCCGGCGCTCACGTCGGGATCCTGGTGGGAGAGGAAGATGGAGCGGATCTTTTCGAGGGCGACCCATTCGGAGATCCGGGCGGAGAGGATGGGGAAGAGCCCCGACCCTCCCGGATCGAAGATCGCTGCCTCCGCTCCGTGCACGACGAGGTACTGGTTCGAGGGGATCCCCTCCTCCCTCGACGACTCGCCGAAGCCCAGAAGGATAAACTTGTGTGGTCCCTCGTCGAAGAGAACTTCTGTCACGGCGGTATCCCTTTCCGAGGCAAGATAGGAGACGATATATTGTTCTGATGATTATTTCCCGGATGATACCTTGTTGGGGGAGTGCTTGCAAGTACAAAAAAGGGTGCGACACCTTCGGATCCGCGGATAGAACTCTGGGAATTTTTCCGGGAGACCCAAAGAGCCCCAATTTGAAACGAAAAGACATGTTACGGGTGATTATGTATTGACTAAAACAATAGGGACGGAAACGATGCACAAGAAAGTGACGATATCGCTCGATGAAGACGTATACGAGGGACTGTACCGGACGGTCGGCAGACGGCACATGAGCCAGTTCATCGAGGATCTGCTCAGGCCTCATGTGCTCGATACGTCTTTGGACGATGGATACCGGGCGATGGCCGCCGATCAAGAGCGCGAGGCCGTTGCAACGGTATGGTGCAACGCTCTTCTGTCGGATATGGCCGATGAGGCGCAGTGAAGTCTGGTGGATGGAGTTTGACCGTCCGTAGGGAGAAGAAGCTGCAAGGGTGGACCTTTTGAGGTCAATCGGAAACCCATTGCCGAAAGGGAGACACGATCGGGGTGTTCCCCGCCCGGTCGAAGGAATCCGTCGGAGGTTTCTTTTGTGGTAGGATGATGGTGAGTTCGGGTATAGAACAAGTCGGGACGAGGGATCGATTTTGAGGAGGGGGCAGGGTGCAGATCGCGGGAACGAATTGGCCGGAGGTCGAGCGAAGGCTTCGGAGCTCGACGCTTCTTCTTCTTCCGGTGGGATCGGTCGAGCAGCACGGCCCCAACGGTCTGATCGGGACCGACCACCTGGTGGCCGAAGCCCTGGCCCGGACGGTGGGGGAGGATCTGGGAGAGTTCGTCGCCCCGACTCTGGCCTACGGGATGTCCCACCACCACCTGGGATTTCCGGGGACGACCTCCCTCTCCCCCCGGACCTTGATCCTTCTCGTCTGCGAGATTCTCTCCGGCTTCTACCGCAACGGCTTTCGGAGGTTCTACTTCGTGAACGGCCACGGAGGGAACGACTCCTCCCTCAAGGCCGCCTTCTCCGAGTTTCTTCTCGGGCACCCCGAGGCCCGGACGGCTCTTTCCAACTGGTGGCTTCTCCCCGAGGTGACTGAAAAGGAAAAGGCGTTCTTCGGCGAGTCGAACGGATACCATGCCACCTGCGGCGAGGTCGCCGTGACCTGGCATCTCTTCCCGAATCTCGAACGTCCGATCGCGCCGGGACGGGCCCCCGACCCCCATCATGAGTGGCCGCTCGGACCCGAACGCTTTCGCGCCCTTTACCCGGACGGCCGCATGGGGTCGGATCCTTCCCTGTCGACCGCCGAAAAGGGAAAGGTCCTCTTCGAGATCGCCCGCCAAACGATCGGCGAGAAGGTCCGCGAATTTGCGTCGGCACCCTGAGAGGACGATGAGAGTGACCCGGGGACAACGTGTCCCGCTCAACAGAGGAGAGAGACCCACGTGATCCTCGTGGTTGCCAACCAGAAGGGCGGATGCGGAAAGACGACGACCGCCATGAACCTCGCGGGCGTCTTCGCCCACCGGGGCATGGAGGTTCTTCTTGTCGACTCGGATCCCCAGGGTTCGGCCATGAAATGGCGGGGCCTCTCCCAGGGCGCCTTTCCGGTGGGGGTGATCGCCCTTCCCATGCCGGTCCTCGACCAGGAGCTCCCGCGGCTCGCCAAGAAATACGACCTTGTCGTCGTCGACTCGCCCCCCGGGATGGAGACCATTACCCGGTCGGCCCTCGTCGTGGCCGATCTCGCCATTGTTCCGCTCCAGCCGAGTCCCCTCGACCTCTGGTCCGGGACGGAGATCGTCGCGCTCATTCGCCGGGCGGAGCAGATCAACCGGGGGCTCGTGACCCGTCTCCTCCTGAACAGGAAGGTTCAGGGGACACGGCTCTCCCGCGAATCGATCGAGGCTCTCCGGGAGTTCCCCTACCCCCTCTTCGAGACCGCCATCCACCAGAGGATCGCCTTAGCCGAGGCGGTCACCGCCGGCCAGACCATCATCGACTTTTATCCCGACGGCCCGTCCTCCGGCGAGTACCGCGCCCTGGCAGAAGAGATTCTTTCCGTCGAGCTCCGGAGGTCGCCGTGAAGGCCCCCCGTCCCACGCTTCGAGAGATTGTGCGGGCTCCCGCCGTCTCGGACTTTATCGACCGGGGGGTCGTCCCCGAAGCTTCCTCCCCGGAGGGAGCCAAAGGAGAGGTGCCTCTTTCGGTCGCGCTTCCCGCAGAGCTTCTCGAGGCTCTTCGCTTCAAGATGGAGGAGCGGGGACAGGAGCTCTCCGGGGCCTTTCGGGAGATGGTTCTGGACTATCTCATGAAGGACGGGTAGTCGCCGTTGCTCCCGATCCACCCCTTCCGCCCCCTCCGGCCGGGAGACCGGCTGCTCCTTCCCCGCCCCTCTCTCGGGGCGTCCTTTCCCGAGTGGGAGGAGGTCTCGGATCGGCTGCGCCAGGTTGGCCTGAGCCCGGAGCTTTTTGGTCAGGAGGAGCCGGGGGCCGGCCCCTACCTCGCTTCGGACCGGCTCCGGTCCCGGGACTTTGCCCGGGCGCTTTCGGGAGAGTTCGGCGAGGGGGTGCTCTCCTACCGGGCGGGCTCGGGGGCCATCAGGATTTTGGGCGAGTGGGTCGATCCCGCCTGGCAGAGCCCCGAGAAGATACCGCTCTTCTGCGGCTTCTCCGATGCGACCTATCTGCATGCGGCGCTCTGGAAGCGAATGCGTCTTGTCACCTTCTGGGGGCCGACGGCCCGGGAGCTTTCGTGCGAGGAGAGCTTTGCTCTCTGGTGGAGGATGGTCTCGGGGAGCGTTGGGGCCGGGGAGACTCTTCCCCTGGGGGAGTGTCGGACCCTTCGGCCGGGCCGGGCCCGGGGGCGGCTTCTGGGGGGCAACCTCGAGTCGTTGGCCCACCTCTGCGGAACCCCCTTTATGCCGGATCTCTCCGGGGCCATTCTTCTAGTGGAGGATGTGGACGAGCCGCTCTATGCCGTGGATCGAGCCCTCCGGACCCTCTCTCTCTCGGGGGCGCTCGAAGGCCTTGCCGGGGTGGTGGTGGGCCCCTTTCTCCGAACGCCCGTCCGAAGCGACGATCCGGCCGGATCGTCGGAGGAGCTTGTCGCAGCCGTCGTCGGAGATCTTCCGATCCTTTTTTCCTCCCTTCCCGGCCATGGTCGACCGATGGCGACATGGCCTCTGGGCGCCCTGGCAGAGATGGACTGTCCCGACCCGTCCCTCGGGGCCTCTCCGGTTCTGCGCCTTCTTGAATCGCCCTTTCAAAGCGCCTGACGACTCCTTGAAAAAGGGGGCGCGTTATCCTCTTCGCCCCTCTTCCTGGAAACATTTGCACGAATGAAACGAGGGACCCGAAAGAACTAGCTCGCTCTAGTTCGTCTCGTCTGAGGGCTTTTCGGAGGATCCGAAGCCGTTGCCCATGAGGGAGAGAATGGTGCCGGGCGGGAGAATCAGCGAGGCGTGAACGTCGTTCGGGAAGGTCCGGCGATTCCTGAAGGTCATGTTGACAAGGTCGACCGAGCCGAGGAGGTCGCCGATCGCCAGAAGGCCGTTCCGGTAGGAGAGCTGGACCGGTTCGATGCCGGCGTCTCCGGCCGGGGTGGGGGTGGTGGCGGCCAGCGGTCGACGGCGGGAGTTGCCCGCGATCGAGACGATCGCTCCCGGATCGACGGTCATCTTCCTGAAGGTCCCGTGGCGCATCAGCGGGAGCGGGATCGGATGGTCGGAGACGTTCACGGCCAGAACCCGTCCGGCCTGACGCGTCTCTTCGATGTCTCCGATATAGAGCAGGCCGCGCGGGTCGTAGGCGAGCGAGCGGGGCCGGATCATCGCGCCCAGGGCGGAGATCGGGGAGAAGTCGACGAAGTGAGTTCCTCCCCCCGCGATGCGAAGAACCATTCCCGGTTCAAGGGTCCGGGGGGCCGAGCTCCCCGGATCCCCCGGAAGGCTCAGGGGATGGGTGGTGAGGTTGATCATGTCGATGTTGCCATCCTGGTCGGCGGTGAAGATCCGGCCCTCCGAGGCGATGATCGTGGTGGGATTCATCGAGGCGGGAAGTGCGGGTGAAGGGTCGGCGCCGGGCCGTGCATCGTGCTCTTCCCCCCGGCTTGCCACGAGAAATATCTGTCCGGGGCGCACGCCGACGATCCGGGTCGAACGGCCTTCCCGGACCGGAACCTCGCGAAGGGCGGGGGTATTGTTGATATAGAGGATGTGTCCCGTCTCTCCCACGACATAAATCCCGTCGCGGTCGACGGAGATTCCGATGGGACTGATCCTTGCCCTGAGGGCATCGATCGGAAGGTCTCCAAGAGGGGTCGTGCCGCCACCGGCTACGACCGAGATCTTGCCGGGATCGATGGCGAGGGTCGTCGCCATTCCCAGGAGCTTGCCCATGGTCGGGGACCGCTTGAGGAGTTTGGAAATATGGGCTCCCGCGTTCAGGCGGATCTTCGCGTCGGGGATCAGGATCACATCCCGGGTTCGGGAGGTGAGGTTCAAGGCGTCGATCCGTCCGCTCCCGTCGGCGATGTAGAGGATCCCCCCCGACTCGGCGACGGAGAGGGGATCGATCCCCACCGATAGCGCCGGGGCGGGGATCGCTGTGGGAAGTGGCGCGGTATGGGTGTTTCCCGCGACGACCGCCGCCTGTCCGGAGCTTACGACCACCGACGACCCGGTTCCTTCGAGCTGGGGAACCCTCTCGGGAAGGCCGCTCACATTCATGAAGATGATTGTGTGGCGGGTGTCCGAGGCGAGGATGTTGTTGTTCCGGAAGAGGAGGGAGACCGTCTCGATTTCGAGTTGGGAGGCGAACTGTGGGCTCGTCGAGGGATAGAAGCGGTGGCTTCTGGATCCTCCGAAGCTTTTAAGGGGAAGAACAAGAAGGAGTGTCAGTGCGGAGAAAAAGGCGATTTTTCTGAGAAAAGACGATGTCATGGAGAGGAGGCTCCTTCGATAGGGGAATATTTCTCCCGGACCTTTGTCATCGATGATACAATATTGGCTGGAGAATGTCTCATGCCCGACCGGAAAAAGACGAATGCCGGAACGGCCCGGGAAAAGGGGAAGGCGATGGCGGGAAAATGGGCGGCGGGGATCCTGGGCGGGGCCCTTCTGGTCGTTCTTGTGGTGACGATGGTCCGGATCTCGGGTCCGGCGGCAGGCTCCTCCGGACGTTCCGGCGAGAAGGCGCGCGAAGAGTCCCTCTCGCGGGAGGCGGCCCGGATCCTCTCTTCTGGGAGGACGGACGGCAGCGTCTTTGAAGGAGCGGGGATCCGGTTCGGCGGACAGGTCCTCCGGGTCCGGGTCGGCTCCGCTTGGGAGAGGCTTTCGGAAAAGGAGCGGGGAAGGCTTCTCGACGAGGTCTTTGTAGAGTATGCCCATGCGTGGCAGACGACCATGAAGAGTTCTGATCTGCCGGCCGTCAGCTTTCGGGAGAAGGGGCGGCGGGTGGCCCTCAGAACATCTGTCGACAGATGGGTGCGCTCCGGAGGGGGAACCCTTGCCCCCGGAGCGTCAAAATAGGTAGGATAATCCCAGGTAACAGTATCCGGGAAAATCAGGAAGGGGGCCCCTTTGGGGTGGATCCAGTCAAGCGGTGACCGTCTACGGACCACACTGAGGACCCAGTTCATCACCGGGCTCGTCATCGTTCTTCCGGTCGCTCTTTCGGGCTATATCTTCACCCGGATCTTTCTTTTTCTCGACTCTCTGCTCGACCCCCTCGTTCTCCTAGTCGTCGGACGCCCGATCCCGGGTCTGGGCGTCGCCGTTCTCATCGCCGTCATCTTCTTCACGGGCATGGTCGCGACAAACGTCATCGGCCGGAGACTTCTCCGGCTCCTCGAGGGGCTTTTAAACCACATTCCCATCTTTACAAAGCTCTATACCGCGATCAAGACGATCCTCGATGCCTTCTCCCCCTCCGGGGGAAAGGGGTTCAGAAAGGTCGTCCTGGCCGAATATCCCCGTTCCGGGGCTTATACGATGGGATTTCTGACCCAGTGGGTCACATTGGAGGGGGATCCGGTCCGCTACGGGTCGATCTTCTTTCCGAGCAACAACCTCTATATCGGCGTTCAGGCCTTCGTGCCGGAGTCGATGGTCCTCGAGACCCAGATCCCTGTCGAGGAGGGGATACGGATGATCCTTTCCGGAGGGCTCGGGATGCCGGAGCGGCTGCCGGTGGCCAAGGCCCCCGACGAGATCTTCCATGATCATTGACGGGGTTCTCCTGGCCGCCGGCTCCGGGACCCGGATGCGCTCGTCCGTCCCCAAGGTGCTCTCGCCGGTTCTGGGCGCCCCGCTTCTCTCCTACCCCTACCGGGCGCTCGTCCGTCTTCACGAGAGGGTCGGAGCGGTCCATGTGGTGGTTCCGCCGGGGGGGGTTCTGGGGGAAGAGCCTCTGGGCGCCCCCGGATCCCCTCCGCCGCTCTATGTCGTCCAAAAGGTTCCCGACGGGACCTTCGGGGCCTGCGAAGCGGTCATCTCCTCCCCCGCATTCCTCTCGGGCTCCTCGACCCATCTTCTGGTCTTGAACGGGGACGGTCCCCTCGTCGAGGAGACGCTCCTCGAGTCTCTGGTCGCACTCGGGCAGGACCGGCCAGAAGCCCTGGTTCTGGCGACCGCACATCTCGACGATCCGACGGGGTATGGCCGCATCCTGCGGGATCCGTCGGGGAGGGTGACTGCCATTTGCGAGGAGAGCGCCGCCTCCCCCCCGGAGAAAGCGATCCGGGAGGTCAATGCCGGGATCTATCTCATCCCCCGGACGATCCTGCTCGAGGCGGCGGGGCGGATCGCCCCCGACCCCCGAAAGGGAGAGCGCTACCTGACCGACCTTGTGTCACGGGTCGTCTCGCGAAACGGAGAGGTTCTGACGCTCTCCGTCTCTCCCGAGGCCATGAGGGGGGTCAATACCCAGGAGGAGCTCTCGCTCGTCACGGCCGTTCTCCGGGAACGGATCAACCGCCTCCACATGGCTCGGGGGGTGACCCTTCAGGATCCCCTCCGGACCGATATCGGCCCGGAGGTCACGATCGGTCCCGGAACGCTCGTCCTTCCGGGGAGCTTTCTCGAGGGAGCCACGAAAGTCGGGGGCTCCTGCCGGATCGGCATGGGGGTGCATCTCCTCGATACCACGGTGGGCGATGGGGCGGTTCTCCGGGACTATGTGGTGGCAAGCTCCGCCGTCGTCGGTCCGAGGGCGGTGGTCGGCCCCTTCGCCCATCTTCGTCCCGGCACAGAGCTCGGGACGGAGGTCCATATCGGCAACTTCGTCGAAACGAAGAAGGCGGTTTTGGGTCCCGGGGCCAAGGCCAACCACCTCTCCTATCTTGGAGACGTCACGGTGGGCGCTCGCACCAACATCGGCGCGGGGACGATCACCTGCAACTACGATGGCTACGAGAAGTTCAATACGGTGATCGGGGAGGATGTCTTCGTGGGAAGCGACACCCAGCTCGTGGCGCCGCTGACCGTGGGCGACGGGTCGGTCATCGCCGCCGGTTCGACGGTCATCGGCGATCTTCCCTCCGGAGCCCTCTACCTCACCCGGCCAACTCCCGATCTTCGGCCTGAAGGGGCGACCCGCTACCATGAACGACGCCGGGAACGTCGGAAACATGACAAGAAGAAGGAATCCACCTGATGTGCGGAATCATCGGCTATAACGGTTTGGAAGAACCGGTCTCGCTCGTGCTCGAAGCCCTCTCCCGCTTGGAGTATCGCGGGTACGACTCGGCGGGCGTGGCATATTTTGACAAAGAAAAAAAAATCGAAGTGGTCCGGGCTTCCGGGAAGCTCGCCGGCCTTGTCGCGGCCTGCGAGGGACGCTCGGGTGTTTCGGGATCGGCGATCGGACATATCCGGTGGGCGACCCATGGCGCCCCGACAGAGGAAAATGCCCATCCGCACCGCTCCGGCCCCATCGTTGTGGTCCACAACGGGATCATCGAGAACGACCGGGAGCTCCGGGAAACGCTCTCCCGGGAGGGTTTCGTCTTCTCTTCCGAGACCGACACCGAGGTGGTGGCGCATCTTGTCCACAGATTCTTCCGCGAGACGGGGAGTCTTTCCGAATCCGTGCGACTGGCCCTTCGGGAGATTTCCGGGAGCTACGCCCTGGCGGTCCTCTGCGAGGAACGTCCGGGAGAGATCGTAGCCGTACGGCGAGGAGCTCCGCTTCTTCTCGGAGAGGGCGAAAACGCCTATTTTTTTGCTTCGGACGTTCCCGCCTTCCTCAAGTGGACGCGGAAGGTCATGCCTCTTCCCCCCGACGTCATGGCCGTGGTGGGACCGGAAGGGCTCTCCCTTCTCCCCGTCGACGGCGGTTCCCCGCTCCTGCCCCTCTTCGAAGAGGTCCCCTGGGACCCGGTTGCCGCGGAGAAGGGGCATTACCGGCACTTCATGGAAAAAGAGATCTTCGAGGGACCCCGGGCGATCATGGATACCCTCGAAGGACGTCTGGGTCCCGGCCATGGTCGGGTGATGCTCTCCGAGCTCTCCCGTCTGGGCCCCTCGCCCCCCGAGATCGTCTTCGTCGCCTGCGGAACCTCCTACCACGCCGCCCTCCTCGGACGGCTGATGATCGAATCTCTCTCCGACATCGCGGTGCGCGTGGAAATCGCCTCCGAGTTTCGCTACCGTCCCCTGAGGATCCGAAAGGGGGCCTGGGTCGTCGGCATCACCCAGTCGGGGGAGACGGCCGATACGCTGGGAGCCCTGGAGCATGCGCGCCGGGAAGGGTTTTTGACCTTGGCGGTGACCAATGTGCCCGGCTCGTCGGTCACCCGGGAGGCCGAGGCCACGCTTCTCACAAGGGCCGGCCCCGAGATCGGCGTGGCTTCGACAAAGGCCTTCATCGCCCAGATCACGGCCGTCTGGCTTTTGGCGCTTCACCTCGGACGCCGGGAGGCGGAGAAGACCAGGCAGGCCCTCGAGATTCTCGTTCGGGCCCCGGCCCGATTCGAGGGTTTTTTGGGCTCGCTCGACCTTCCCGCGCTCGACCGGCTGGCCGAAAAAATTGCCGCCTCCCGCTTCGTGATCTTCATCGGCCGGGGCCTCGACTATCCCCTTGCCATCGAAGGGGCTTTAAAACTCAAGGAGATCACCTACCGTCCGGCCGACGGCTATCCGGGAGGGGAGCTCAAGCACGGCCCCATCGCGCTGATCGAGCCGGGGGTTCTCGTTGTCGCCCCGCTCGTCGATCCGGATCTTGCCGCCAAGGAGTGGTCCAATATCCGGGAGGTCGAGGCCCGGGGGGGGACGGTCGTGACGGTGGCCTCCCCGGCTCCGGGACAGCCCCTTCCATCCTACCTTCTTCCGGAGAGAAACGGCTGGGAAGGGGTGTTTCTTGCGACGGCCATCCTTCAGCTTCTGAGCTACCGGACCGCCGTTCTGATGGGCAACGACGTCGATCAGCCGAGGAATCTCGCCAAGTCGGTCACTGTCGAATAGAAACCGTTCTCCGAGGAGTCTTTTTTCATGACGCAAAAATGGACCATCGAAACCGAAGAAATCCTGCCGGGCAAGGTCGAGGTTGTCGTCCCGTCCGCCTCTCCCGACGGAACGAAGATTGCCTGCGTGCGCCTGACCGATCCCGATACGATCCACGAGACCCGGGACCTGGGCTGTCTCACCGTCATCGACGCGGCCAGTCGCGGGATTCTTCACGACGTGGGGAACAACCTCGTCGCGGTCAACTACCGGGAGCGGGGGCGAGGGGCCAACGAGCTCGTCTTTGCCTGGAGCCCCGACAGCCGGTACGTGACCTTTCATCAGGACCGGAAGAACTGGGAGCACTTCGGCGCCCGCTGGTCCCTCATGCGCCTCGACACCCACACGGGGGAGGTGGTCCCCTTCCCCTTCGACCCTGAGGAGATCCGCCCCCAGTCCTTTCTGGTCTCTTCTTCGGGCCGTCTCCTGGCCATTCATACCCGCCAGCGCTGGAAGCCCTATACCCGGAAAATCCTCTGGAAGACGACGCGCCACATCGTGCTGGGCGACCAGCTGACGGTGTGCGGACCGCTGGGAGAAGATCCGGTGAATGTGATCGATTGGCCTGCCGCCCGCCACAGCCAGGAGGAGGTTCTCGGGGACTTCCACTGGTCGCCGGCCGGGGAGAGTCTGGTCTATATCGTCCGCTACCGGGAAGGCCGCTACCGGGAGGAGTCCCTTCTCTTCGCATGGGAGCCGGGGAAGGGGAGCCGGGAGCTCTACAGGAGCCCCGAGCACATCGATCACTTCTCCTTCTCCCCGGACGGGCGGGAGATCTGGTTCCACAGCCGGGACCACCGCATCGAGAGCCCCTCCCGCCGGAACACCGTCATTCGCATCGACCTCGCGACGGGGGAGGCTACCCCCGTTCTCGTCCACCGGGAGTTTTTCTACCCGCTGGTCTCTCCCCGGGGGAAGGGCGTCCTCATGGAGATGCAGGCGGAGGGAGGCGGACGCGGTCTGGCCCTGTTGCGCCCGGGGGAGGAGAGCCCTGTCCCGGTGGTCAAGTCCGGCTACAATCTCTATCCGAGCTTTAGCCCCAGCGGCGATTCCTTTCTCTATCTCAGGACCCGGCCCGACTCAAAGCCTTTCTGGACCTGGCCCACCGAGCCGGTCCTCCAGAACGTCGAGGGGGGAAGCCCCAACAAGATCCTTCCCGTCGATGCCACCGCCCGGCTGGTCAACTGCCGCCCCTCCTTCTCCGCGACGGGCCGTGAGATCTTTTTTGTGGCCAAGGATGAGGCCGAGGAGGCCAACGCCCGCTTCGCCGGCCTCTGGCGCTCGCGCATTCTCGAGGAAGAAGGGGCAGAAGGATCTTGATCTCCCAGACGTCGGAAGAGATCCCCCTCAACCCGGAACAGGAGGCCGCCGTCCGCCATGAGGGAGGACCGCTCCTCGTGCTCGCTCCGGCTGGTTCGGGCAAGACCCGCGTCGTGATCGAGAGGCTTCTCTTTTTGATCGCCCAAAGCGGTCGGGGGGGGGAGAGCTTCTTTGTCGCGACCTTCACGAGAAAGGCCGCCCGGGAGCTTGTCGCTCGCATCGCACTGCGCCTGCCCGGCGCTCGCCTTCCCTTTGTCGGGACCTTCCACTCCCTTTCCGCCCGCCTTCTCCGGCGATTTGCCTCCGCCGCCGGACTCCCGGCCGACTTTACCGTCTCCGACTCGGGAGACCAGAAGACTCTGGTCCGGGAGATCATGAGACGCCACAAGGTCTCCGAGGAAGATCTTTCGATCCAGGACGTCCTGCGCCAGATCAGCCGCTGGAAGAATGCCCGTCAGAGGCCGGATCCCGAACTCGCCCGCCGGCTTTTCGGGACCCAGCGCTTTATCGCGACCTGCTACGGGGAGTATGAGGAGGGGCTGAAAAGAAATCGTTCTCTGGACTACGACGATCTCCTGTGCCGGCTGGTGGCGCTGCTTTCGACGGATATGGAGGTGGCCCGGACCCTCCGCCAGGAGTTCCACCATCTTCTGGTGGACGAGTACCAGGACACCAATCCCCTCCAGGAGGAGCTGATCCGTCTCCTCTCCCGGGACCGGAGAAACGTCACCGTCGTGGGGGACGACGACCAGAGCATCTATCGCTTCCGCGGGGCGGAGGTGGCCCATATCCAGAGGTTCGGAGAGCATTATCCGGGAGCCTCCCGCGTGCTTCTTGTCCGGAACTACCGGTCGACCCCGTCCATCGTCTCTGCCGCCTCCGCCGTCATCACAAAAAACGATGGCCGGTACAGCAAGAGCGTGATGGCGGTACGGGGGGCGGGCCGGCCGGTCGCCCTTTCCGAATATCCCGACGAGGAGGCGGAGGCGCGGGGCGTCGCCTCACGGCTTGCAGAGTGGATCTCCGGCGGAGGAAGCCCCGCCCAGGCCGCCGTTCTCTTTCGCACGAACGCCCAGTCGATCCCCCTCGAGAAGGCACTGACGCTCTCGGGCGTTCCCTTCTTCAAGCCCGGGGGCGGGGGGCTTCTCGAAAGCCGCGAGGCCCGGGATCTTCTGGCCTACCTTCGGGTTCTGGCAAACCCCCATGATCGGCTGAGCCTTTTGCGCATCCTGAACGTCCCTCCCCGCGGACAGGGGGAGGAGGGGCAGGAGGAGTTCCTGGGTCTTTCGGGCGCCAACCCCGATCTGTCGGGGATCGAGCTTCTCAAAAGGCTCGCAGAAAGAGGGGGGCGGAGAGCCCCCCTGTCCTCCTTGGCGACCCTTATCGAGGGAGGGGCGCGGGCCGCCTTGGAGGGACTCTCTCCTCTGGCGCTTCTCGAACGGGTGGTGGCCGTGACGGGGTACCGGGAATGGATCGGCCGGGAAAAGGACGAGGAGATCCGGAAAAGGCGGGAGGGAAGTCTCGAGGAACTCCTCTCCCTGGCGAGGGAGTTCCGGCCGGAGGCCGAGATCTCAGAGCCTTTCGCCGCCTCTGGCGCCTCGCCGCTTGCCGCCTTTTTAGAAGAACTCGCCCTCTCCCTGGAGGGAGCGGAGGAGGGGAGCCGGGAGAGGGTCGGGCTTATGACGATCCACCAGTCGAAGGGGCTCGAGTTCGATCTCGTCATGGTGGTGGGGGTCGAGGACCAGATCCTTCCGTTTCGCTCCTTTGCGGCAGGACGATCGCAAAGCGACGTGGAGGAGGAGCGAAGGCTTTTCTACGTGGCGATGACCCGTGCCCGGGAGAGGCTCCACCTCTCGTGGGCTCGGACGCGAAGGCTCTATGGGAAGACGCAGTCCTACGGGCCTTCGCCCTTTCTTCGGGATATCCCCGACGCGCATGCCGAGGGAGATCGCCCCGAGTTTGTCCGGGCGTCACCGGGCGCTCCTTCGGGTTTTGCCCGATCGGGGGGGGCTCGCGAAGAGGGAGGGCGTTCTTCCTGGTCCCCGCGGGGAGGGGCTCCGCGGGAAGCGCCGGCGTCCTTTGCCCCCCGGCGAGCGGGGGAGGGCGGGGGAGCCTCCAGCCCTCCCCTTGCCGCGCGTCCGGGAAGAAGCGGAAACGGCCCCCCTTCCGAGCCTCTTGTGCCCCCCCGGACCGAGTGGCCGGTCCGGCGCGAATGGGTCGGCCGGAAGGTCCATCATCCGAGGTTCGGGGAGGGGCTGGTCGTCGATGCGCGCCGGCCGGACCCCGATCTCGAGGTGGTGGTCAGGTTTGCCGACGGACAGTCTCGGACGCTTCTGGCGCGTCTTGCCAACCTGACGCCGGTCGGAGAGAGGGACGAATCCTAAGTCAAGGGAGAAGAGAGTTTCGGCTTCGGAGGCTTTTGAGGGAGTCCCAAAATGGGATATAATCAGAAGGCCTTGGGTGTGCTCCCCCGGGTGGGGACGGGCTGTCCGCTCTCCTGGCCGTCCCCTTGGGGACGGGTCAAAAACAACGTGCGGGGAAGGATCTTTGCGGTGAATCTCGAAAAGAAGGACGTGCTTCATGTCGCGCGCCTTGCCGGCCTGGCTCTGACAGAGGAGGAGGCGGTGCGGATGACGGGGGAGATCTCCTCCATTCTGGGCTATGTGGAAGCGCTGGGAAAGGTCCCGGTGGCGGAGGAGGAGGGAGCCTTCCTCGGGGCGTTTTGTCCCGGGGAGGACAGGCCCGCTCCTTTTGAGGCCTCGAGAGAGGCCCTCGCCCTGGCACCCGATGCCGGAGGGGGATTTTTCAGGGTTCCCAGGATTCTTGAGGAGGGACGGTAGGACCATGCTGAGATCTTTTCTGCGCTCCAAGATCCACCGCGCTACCGTGACCCAGTCCGAGCTCGAGTACGAGGGAAGCCTGACGCTCGACACCGACCTGATGGCGGCGGCCGGCATTCTTCCCTACGAGGAGGTGGTGATCAGCAACCTCAATAACGGGGAGCGCTTCTCCACCTATGTCATTGAAGGAAAAAGAGGATCCGGGACCGTCTGCTTAAACGGTCCCACCGCCCGGAAGGGGGCCGTCGGAGACCGGATCATCATCTTCTCCTACGGCCTGCTGGCTCCTGAGGAGGTCCCGAGCCATCGGCCCGTGATCGTGATGGTCGACCCGAAGAATGCCGTCCGGGCGCACAAGACGGCCGAGTCCGCGGGGAAGATCTTTTCCGAAGCCCCGGTCGCCAAAGGTTCGGCCGGCAAGTCTCTTCCCCGAAGCAAAAAGGCGCCGGCCGAGAGCGCGAAGGGGCCTTCTCCGAAGCTCGGGAAAACTTCCGGGAGGTCTGCGGCCCCGGCAACCCCGGCGGCCAAGGCAGTTCAGTCGGCTCAGCCGGGTAAGCCGGTTCAGGCCGGGAGAAAAAACCGGAAGGGGGAGCGGTGAGGAATCCGTTTTTCTCGTCGATGGCGGAGTTTGCCGCAGGGCGCGACGAAGGGCGTTTTTCCATCGAAGAGGTGACCCGCTACTTCCTCGGGCGGGCCCGGGAGATCGACGGGACCCTCCACGCCTGCCTCTTTCTCAGCGACAACGCGATCAACAGGGCTCGCCAGCTCGACAACAGGAGACAGCGGGAGGGGGCCCCCTCGCCCTTCTATGGCTTTCCGGTCATGATCAAGGACAATCTCGAGATCAAGGGATCTCCCACGACCTGCGCCTCCCGGATTCTTGAGGGGTATCGCTCTCTTCGCACGGCTACGGCGGTCCGGCGCCTTCTCGCCCAGGGGGCGGTCGTCCTGGGCAAGACCAACCTCGACGAGTTTGCCATGGGCTCCTCGACCGAGAACTCGGCCTTCGGTCCCACGAAGAATCCCTGGGATCTCCGGCGCGTTCCCGGCGGCTCCTCGGGAGGGTCTGCGGCGGCCGTGGCGGCCGGGATCGCCCCGCTTGCCTTAGGCTCCGACACCGGAGGGTCGATCCGCCAGCCGGCAGCCTTCTGCGGAGTGATCGGGGTCAAGCCGACCTACGGACGCATCTCCCGGTCGGGGCTGGTGGCCTTCGCCTCCTCCCTCGACCAGATCGGTCCCTTCGCCACGGGGGCGGAGGACGCTCTCGAGTGCCTTGTGGCGATGGCCGGACAGGACCCGCTCGACATGACCACGGTGGCCCGGGATCCTGAAGAGATGCGCCGGGACTTCGACCGGACGAGCCTCTCGGGCCTGCGCCTCGGGATCCCCGAGGCGCTTTTCGGGGAGGGGCTCGACCCCGAGATCCGGGAGCGGATCGGCGAGGTTCGGCAAAGGCTTGTCGGCGCGGGGGCGAGGGAGGAGCCGGTCGGGCTCCCCCACTCCGCGAGCGGGATCAATGTCTACTATGTTCTGGCGACATCGGAGGCGGCCTCGAACCTCTGCCGTTTCGACGGGGTGCGCTATGGACGCAGGACCGCGAAGGCCGGGGCTCTTCGGGAGATGTACGAGGAGACGCGCGACGAGGGCTTCGGGCTCGAGGTCAAGCGCCGGATCCTTTTGGGCACCTTCGCCCTGTCGGCCGGCTATCAGGAGGCCTTCTACAAAAAGGCCCGGAAGGTGCAGGCGATGATCCGCCGGGACTTTCTCGAGGCCTTTACCCGATGCGATCTCCTTGTGACCCCTACCTCTCCCACACCCCCTTTCGCCTTCGGGGAAAAGACCGGAGACCCTCTCTCCATGTATCTCTCCGACATCTATACCATCACTGCCAACCTTGCCGGCCTTCCCGCACTCTCGGTGCCGGCGGGCCGAGACAAAAACGGGCTCCCCGTCGGCGTCCATCTCATCGGCCCCCCGTGGTCCGAAGGCCGCCTTCTGAAGGTGGCGGGCGAGATCTCTCGCTACTACGATCCCGGCCTTCCCCCGTTCCATGCCATGAGCGCCGGGGCCGGAGGAGTTCGATGAGCGTCGGGAGCCCTCTCTTCCGGGGGTGGGAGGTGGTGGTGGGGCTTGAGGTCCACACCCAGCTTCTGACCCGGACAAAGATGTTCTGCCGGTGCGAGAACCGCTTCGGCGCCCCCCCAAACACCCTTGTCTGTCCGGTCTGTCTTGCCCATCCCGGAACGCTTCCGGTCCTGAATGCCGAGGCCGTCCGCCTCGGGCTTCGCGCCGGGCTTGCCGCCGGGTGCACGGTGAACCTAGTCAGCGTCTTCGAGCGGAAGCACTACTTCTACCCCGACCTTCCCAAGGGATACCAGATCTCGCAATACTCCCACCCGCTTCTTTCCGGGGGATCCCTCCGGGTCAGGACCGCGGAAGGGGAGCGGACGATCCGGATCCACCGGATGCACCTCGAGGAGGATGCCGGCAAGAACCTCCACGCCGGTATCCCCGACAAGAGTCATGTCGACCTGAACCGGGCGGGGGTGCCGCTTCTCGAGATCGTCTCCGAGCCCGACATCCGGAGCCCGGACGAGGCGGTGGACTATCTCAAGCGCCTCCGGCAGCTATTGCGGGCGACCCGCGTCTCCGACGGAAACATGGAGGAGGGCTCCTTCCGTTGCGACATCAACCTCTCGGTCCGTCGACCGGGGGGGGCGTTCGGATGCCGCGTCGAGATCAAGAACGTCAACTCCTTCCGCTTCGTCCACAAGGCGATGCTCTTTGAGATCGACCGGCAGATCGATGCGATCGAGGCCGGGGAGACGATCCGCCAGGAGACCCGCCTCTTCGACCCCTCCTCCGGCCGGACAAAGCCGATGCGAAGCAAGGAGGAGGCGCTCGATTACCGGTACTTCCCGGATCCGGACCTGCCGCCCCTCGTGGTCGATCCAGCCTTAATCGAGGAGGAGCGGAGGGGAATGCCGGAACTTCCTGAGAGCCGGGCGGCCCGACTTGTCGCCTCGGCCAAGCTCACGGTGGCCGACGCCGAGACCTTAGTCGGAGAAGAGGCGCTGGCCGACTACTTCGAGGAGGGTCTGGCCCTTCTCGAGACGATCCCCCAGTCGGCCGGAGGAAAGGGCCGTGAGCGCTGGACCTCCTTCATCCTCTCCGAGGTGCTCCGGGAGCTCAACCGGCGCGGGGAGGCGGTTCTTTCCGGGGAGACCTCGGCTGCGCGGACCGTTCCCCTTATCGTCAAGGTCTGTTCCGGGGAGCTCTCCTTCTCCCAGGCCAAGGAGGTTTACCAGACGGCGGCCGAGGAGGGGACCGATCCTCTCGCGATCGTCTCCCGGGCGGGGCTTGCGCAGATTTCCGGGGACGGGGAGCTCTTGGCGTTCGTGGAGGCGGTCCTCGCGGAAAACCCCGCCGAGGTCGAGGCTTACCGCGGGGGGAAGGATCGTCTTTTCGCCTTCTTCGTGGGGGGGGTGATGAAAAAATCCCGGGGAAAGGCCAACCCCGAGAAGGTCGGGGAGATCCTTCGGGAGAAGCTCGGGAGAACGTCGTGAAAAAGATCCGGCTTTTGCGCATCCTGGGCCTCCTGCTGCCACTCTCCCTTGGTGTGGGGAGCCTTCCGGGAGCGGTTTCGGCCGCGGCCGGGGGAACTCTGGACTACCTCCCGCTTGTTCCGATGCAAAAGACCTTCGACGGTCTGGGGGGAAAGATCCATGTGCAGGAGACGCTCCGGCCAATTCCCGGAGCCGGGAAGGGGCCGCAAACGGATCTCGAGGTGACCCGGAAGATCGCCTACCTGAACTTCCCCACGCGGACGATCGTCTCGGTCTACCGCTTCGACCCCGCGACGGGAACCTTCACAAAAAACTCGAGCACCTCGGCCTTTTCCCGCTCCGTCTTCGACTACCACCCCCCGCTTGTCCGGGTTCGCCTGCCCTTCCGGAAGGGCGACTCCTGGAGCGGAGAGGACGGGGAGAACCGGATCCACGACCGGGTCTGGGGGAAGGTCCGGATCACGCTCCCGGCGGGAACCTTCGTCTGCTGGGTGGTGCGACGGCGCCTCTCCTACAATCTCATCAGCCGGCGTTCGACCCAGATTCTCTACGAGTACTACGCCAAAGGGGTCGGCTTCGTCGGAGAAGGCGGGTGGTCGGCGACCGGAAAGTGGCACTGGTCAAGGCGGCTTCTTTCCTTCAAAATGGGGGCGGGGGGCTCGTAGCCCCCTCTCCCCCGGACGAGTCCTTAAGACGGCTCCTCCCGGCGCACTCCCGGATCGTGTCAGGGATCGCTTCGGCAGAGGGTGGGAAAGAGGGAGGGGATCGTGGCTCGCTGGGGGGGGAAGGCCGGAATCGGAGCAACTCTCCTCGTCCTTGGATTTCTGGGAACCGCCCTCTCTGCGGGGGGACGGCTCCTTGAGGAGCGGCCGGGCTTCTGTCTCTCCTGCCACGAGATGGCCTTTTTCGGGAGGACTTGGGAGTCCTCGGGAGCCTCCCGCCACCACGGACGATGCATCGACTGCCATTCCGGGCCGGGGATCCCGGGGGCGGTGGGAGCCCAGCTGACCGGCCTTACGGAGCTGGCTCGCCATTTTTTCGGCCACCCCGACCCCAAAAGGAGCTACTCCCCGGGAGGTGTTCCCAACGTCAACTGTCTCAAATGCCACACCCGGGGATACGCCCGGAAGGCCCATCGGGCCGTTCCGGTCTCCGGTCGCGAATGTGCCGTCTGCCACAATCACTTCAGGGACCGGGACTTTTCAGGGGAGATCCCCCTGTCCATGAACATCTACCAGAGGTACGCACTCACAAGGAGGATCCATTGAGCGAGATCGATCGTGTCCACGCACGGGAAGTCCTGGACTCCCGCGGCAATCCCACCGTCGAAGTCGAGGTCTTCCTCTCCTCCGGAGCCTCGGGCTCGGCCATCGTCCCCTCAGGGGCCTCCACCGGCGCACGGGAGGCGCTCGAGCTTCGGGACCACGAGCCCCAGCGCTTCGGCGGCAAGGGGGTGAGAAAGGCGATCGAGAACGTCGAGGGGCCGATCCGCGATGCCGTCGAAGGTCTTCCGGGCGAGGAGCAGTCGCTCGTCGACGAAACGCTCATCTCTCTCGACGGATCGCTCAACAAGTCGGTCCTCGGCGCCAACGCCATGCTCGGGGTCTCCATGGCCACAGCCCGCGCGGCGGCGGCCGAACGGGGACTCGACCTCTTCCGGTGGCTCGGAGGCGCCCTGGCAAGGACGCTTCCGACGCCCTTCATGAATGTCATCAACGGCGGGGCCCATGCCGACAACAACCTCGACTTCCAGGAGTTCATGATCGTTCCCCATGGGGCGGAGAGCTTCTCGGAGGCGCTCCGGATGGGGGCCGAGGTCTTTGCCTCCCTCAAGGGGGTGCTCAAGGGAAAGGGCCTGACCACCCTCGTGGGGGACGAAGGCGGCTTCGCTCCCTCGCTCGCATCGCACGACGAGGCCTTCGATCTCCTGATTCTGGCGATCGAGAAGGCGGGCTATCGTCCGGGAGAGCAGGTCTCTTTGGCCCTTGACGCCGCCTCTTCCGAGTTCTACCGCGAGGGCTTCTACCATCTCGAGGGGGGGAAGCGCCGCCTCTCGGGAGAGAAGCTTGTCGACTACTATGCCGACCTGCTCGCCCGCTACCCCGTCGTCTCGATCGAGGATGGACTGGCGGAGGACGACTGGGAGGGGTGGATCGCCATGACGGCGCGGATCGGCCCGAAGGTCCAGCTGGTGGGGGACGACCTCTTCGTCACAAACCCCTCGATCCTTGCCGAAGGGATCCGGAGCCGGGCGGCCAACGCCATCCTCATCAAGCTCAATCAGGTCGGCACGGTCACCGAAACCGTCGAGGCGACGCGTCTTGCCCTCGTAAACCGGATGGGGGCCATGATCTCCCATCGCTCCGGAGAGAGCGAGGACACCTTCATCGCCGATCTCGCGGTGGCGACCGGAGCCGGACAGATCAAGACGGGATCCCTGGCCCGGGGAGAGAGGACTGCCAAGTACAACAGGCTTCTCCGGATCGAGGAGGCGCTGGGGGATACCGGCCGGTACGCCAAGCTCGATGCGGTAAGGCGGGGATAGGCGACGATGGGCCACGGTTTGGGGAAGCCTTCCTCCCGCAAGAAAAAGGAGTTGTCCGAGGGAGGCAACGGCCAGCTGGTTTTCTACTGGATCCTCGGGACAGGACTGTGGCTCTGGGCCCTTACGGCGCTTTTCTCCTCGACCACGGGGGTCGGTCCCCTCGTTTCCTCGATGCTGGCCGAGAAGGAGGCGAAGAGGACCCTGCAAAGAATCGATGCCCGGGTGGCCGATCTAAACCGGAGAGCGGAGGCCCTTCGCACCGATCCCTTCGAACTTGAGCGGCAAGCCCGGGAGAGGGAGCATCGCCTGAGGCCGGGAGAGATCCTCGTTCTTCCAAGGTCGGAGAGCGAGACGGAGAATCGTTGATTTTTAAGGACCCAATGGAGTAACATCCTACTTTATTCATAAATTCGAACCCCAGGTTCTTGAGTCTGTGTCAGGACCGTAAAACGAGAGGGAGTTCCCGCCCGGAGGGTCCGGGGGAGCCCCGTGGAGAGCCAGAGCGTATGTCAAGTGTCGTCAAGAAGCGCCGCAAGAAGATCCGGAAGCACAAGTACAAGAAGCTTCGTCGCCAGTCCCGCCACAAGAAGAAGTAGCCCGCTCCCGGGTATTTGCGACACAGATCAAAGGGTTGGTGGAGTCCAAGGGAGGGAGCCGTGCACGAGCGGACGATCGTTATTGGGGGTACATTCTTTCTCTTTCTCGTCTCGAGTGCGATCGTCACCTACGAGCAGATCCAGATCGGAAACCTCAAGGGCGAGCTCCGTCACATGCGCATACTCATGAAAGCGGGTGTGCGCCTCCCCCCCTCCTCTTCCTCCAGAAACTCCGGATCCCCGGAGAAAAAGCCTCCTGTCAGCTTTGACTCCGACACCGTCACCTCCGGTATGTCGGTCAAGGACTTTGGGCCCATGCTTCCTCCCATGGTCTCCCAGGGCCACGCCTATCGCCTTACCGATCGCTCCCGTATCAAATTCCTTTCCTACCACCTCGTCGTCCTCGAACTCTCCGACGAGAAGGGGCGGATTCTTCCCGTTCTCTTTGACATCGAGGATCCGCAGACTCCTGCCACATGGCAGTATCTCTATGCCTTTGCCGCCCGATAAAGCCTGAGAAACTCCTCAAATCCAGCATGACGCTGGAAGCCGTGCCGCGTCTCTTTTGTCCTTTGAAGTCCCCGGAAGGATCCGTCTGTCCTTCGTCATTTTTCCCAAAATCCCCGACCCTTGCCCTCCCGCGTGCCTCTGCCTTCTCGAACCCTTGATCTGCCTCTCTCCCTCCACGTCAAATTTGGTATCAGAGAACGCCGTCGGGAAGACTCCGACCTCTTGGCAGGTGTGATTTCCATGAGAGTGCCCCCATCGGAAAACCCAAAAAAAGCGGTAAAAAGAACGGCGATTGATCGGAGGCCGATTCCTTTCGAGCAGGCAGTGAACGAAGGGGAGAAAGAGATAAGCAGGTGTAAAAAACGGTCTTCGGAAGCACTTTCAATCTCTTCCGAAGACCGTCCTGAGAAAGACAGCCGAGATCGGGTGTTGACGTCTCAGTCTGCGGGAGGAGGGGCCGAACCTGTCACTCCGGCCTTCTTGAGGGCCGTCGCCGGACCCACGATGACGGTCACAACGGGCTTGTCTTTGAGAAGGGAGCGCCCGGCCGCCAGAACCGAGGCGGGCGTCACCTTCGCGACCTCTTTCGGGTAGTCGGTAAAGTAGGTGTAGCCGAGTCCGTCCGACCAGATGACGAGAAGAAGTTCGGCAAGCTTTGGCGTGGTGTTCATGAGAAAGGGGAATCCCCCCGTCAGCTGGCGTCGGATGGCGTCGACCGCCTCGGGTGTGGGAGGCGTCCTGAGGGCGTCTCCCAGGATCGTGTGGGTGAGGTCGAGGACCTTCCCGGTGTTTTTGGCATAGGTCTGAAAGGTGACGATGAAGGGGCCCGGCTCGGGAGAGGCGACGAGGGCGCTGTGAATATAGTAGACAAGGCCCATCTTCTGGCGGACGGTCCGGTTGAGGGTCGATGTCTGGGAGGCGCCAAGCAGCATGTTGAAAACGAGGGCGTTATAGAAGGAGGGATCCTTGCGGGCAATCCCGGTGGTCCCGGTGAGGACCGTGGACTGGCGAAGCTCGGGTTTGTCGACGAGAAAGACTCCCGTCATGGGGGTAGGGGAGAATGAGGCCGGCCGGGACTCTGTCGGACGAGGGGAGGTCCAGCGGGAGAAGCTCCTCTTCGCCAGGGCAAGGCCGGTCTCCGGGGTGAGGTCTCCGGCTAAGACGAGAACGGCGTGGTCCGGACGGTAGTGTCGGTGGACAAAGTCGAGAAGGTCCTGGCGGGAAATCTTTTTAAGCGAAGCAGGAGTTCCCCCGGAAGGGGTCGCATAGGGGGTGCCCTTTTCGAGAAGGCGGTAGAAAAGTTCGGCGGCAATCGGACCGGGGTGGTTTTCCTCCTCGGAGAGGGAGGCCAGAACGGAGGCCTTCTTCTTGTCGAACTCGCCCTGGGGAAAGGTCGGAGAGGTCACCATCTCCGCCGCAAGCCCGAGAAGGGTCGGGGCCTCCCCGCTCAGACTGTCGCCTGAGAGGACGGTCATGTCGCGGTTGGCCGAGGCTTCAAGATTTCCGCCGGTCTGATCGATGGTCCGGAAGAGAGAAAGAGTGTCGTGGCCGGCGGTTCCCCGGATGAGAAGGCTTGCGGCCAGAGAGGCGGTTCCTGCAAGGCCCCGGGGGTCGGAGGCTGAGCCGGCGCGGATCCCGAGACGAAAGGAGACAAGCGGAAGGTCGGGTCGGGGAAGGATGAGGACTTCGAGTCCGTTGGGAAGGACGGTCCGGGTGAGGGAGGTCTTCATCGCCGGAATCGGATAGACGGTCGTGCGGCCGGAGACGAGATCGGCCTTCGACCGGGTGGCGGTCTCTTGCGAAGGGAGCGTCGTGTGGGCGCAGGAGGCTAAAAGCAGACAGGTCGGAAGAAGGGCATAGGCAAAAAGTCCGGGTTGTCGTGAAAAAGCTGTCATGGCGGTTCTCCTTAAAGAAAAAAAGCTCCGTGGTCGGGTGCGGACTCTAAAAAATCCGTATGTCTACCGGACGATCCGTCCCGGTCGGGAAAAGCTTGGAGGAACGCGTCCTCCCGTAGGAAAGAGGTAGCCTACGGTTTCGTTTTTGGGGACGAGATAGCGACGGGCCACGCGCCGAAGATCGCCAGCGGTCACGGCATTGATCCTCTGGACGTAGTCGGTCAGATAGGAGAGGGGGATCCTGTCGGCGCTCATCATGCCGAGCATCATCCCCATGCCGAAGGCCGACTCCTGGTTCATGACGAACTGGGTCAGGATCTGTTTTTTGGCCAGGGCGAGAAGCGTCGGATCGACGGAGGTTCGCTGAACCTTTCTGATCACGGCGTCGAGGCGTCGGCGAAGAATCTTGGGGGTCGTTTTGGGGAGTCCCTGGGCGTAAAAGTAAAAGAGTCCCGGGTCGTGGGTCATGGGGTCGTAGCTTCCCTCCGCATCGACTGCGACCGGGTGACGGTAGATCAGATCCTGGTAGAGGAGGGCGCTCCGGCTTCCCGAGAGAACCTGAGTCAAAACCAGAAGCGGCATGGCATCGCGACTTTTGAAGTTGGGGGCATGGAAGGCCATCATCGTGATCGGAAGCATGGCCGGCTTGCGGACGACGGTCATGCGCAGATGGTGCTGGAGCGGCTCCCGGGGAATCCTCGAACGGAGAAGAGGACCGCGGGGGATCTCTCCGAAGGCGCGGGTGACGGAGTTGAGGACGGCGGCATCGTCGAGGGGGCCGACGACGACGACGGTCGCGTTGTTGGGCATATAATGAGCCTTATAATAATGGAGGATATCCTTCCGGGTGGTGTGCTGGATGTCTTTCTCCCAGCCGATCACGGGGTTGTGGTACGGATGGACGGCAAAGGCGGTGGAGTAGACCTTTTCGACGAGCTTCTGCGTCGGATCGTCGTAGTCGTTGCGGCGCTCCTCGAGGACGATGCGGCGCTCTCTTTCGACCTGGGAAGGCTTAAGAAGGAGGTGGGTCATGCGGTCGGCCTCGATGGAGACGGGAAGGTCGATCTTGTCGGGGGCGACATTTTCGAAATAGGCGGTGAAGTCGTAGTCGGTGAAGGCATTGTTCTGGCCTCCGACCTCGCTTACGAGCCTGTCGAGGGCGCCGTGGGGGAACTTTTTCGTTCCTGTGAACATCATGTGTTCGGTGAAGTGGGAGATGCCCGTTCGTCCATTCGTTTCGTTGCGCGAGCCCACCCGGTACCAGACCTGGAAGGTGAGTGTCGGACTGTAGGGGTCGTCGACGGTGAGGAGCGTCAGTCCGTTTTTGAGGTGGTGGACCCGGGGAACGAAACGGAAGGAGCCGCCGTTTGCGGGGGAGGAGGCGTCGGCCCGGACAAAGGCGGGGGCGATGAGGGAGGCTCCGGAAAGAAGAATGAAAAAGAGAAAGGTAAACGACGAAAACGATCGACAGGGCCTGAACATGGTAGACATGAATGTGCCCCCTTCTGGTGAGGCTGGCAAAGTTCTTGGTGGGGGCGCAAGGAAGAGGGCATGCGCCCCCTTCTCGCGCCGCGGGGATCAAAGAGCCACAGGTGAAGCCGGGCGAAATGCGGTCAGGTTAAAGAACAGGAACGTGCCTCTTTTCTTCGAGGTCCAGAAGCCGAACCCAGGTTCGGATATCTGTGCGGGAGGGATCGATGGCGTTTCTGACCGAGTCGAACCAGGCCTGCTTCTCGGGAGTGTCGGGGGCGGCGGCTTCGTAACGGGCATTGAAGGCGGCGACGGCCTCGGGGGAAAGTGCCTTGGGAAAGCGCTTCCAAAGCTCGGCGTAAACGGTCTCGTCGGTGGTATGGGTCGCGACGATCCGGGCAAAGTCTTCGGCCGAGATGCCGAGGTGGGTCAGGAGAAGCTGATCCATGGGGCAGTTGTAGTTGTATTCCCCCAGGGTACCGGCATTATGGGCGCGGGCCTTGTCGATGAGGCGACGGAGATGGTCGATGCCATGAAGTTTGTCGACAGGACTTCTGGGAAATTTCTTTGTCAGGTCCATAGGGGCTCCTTGGGAAGAAGGGAATCGGTCACGAAGTCGCCCGGTGCCGGATGACGATGGCTCCGGGCCGCTGTCTATGATTTTGAGAATAGCATATTCCGGACGGGATCTTAAAGGCGGAGGTCTGAGAGGGGCTAAAGAGGGGGAAGGAAAAGAAAGGGGCCGTGATCCGAGGAGGGCAGACTCGCTTGCGCTGGGGCGGAGAGGTGGGGAAAAGAGGGTTCGTGGCAAGCGATCAGGGAAAAGTTAAGAGAAAGACGTTGCCCTTTCTGGAAATTCGGACTATTCTTTTGAATGGGGGCCGGGAGATGGCCGGACCCCCTTCAAACAGCGTCTCACTATCTCATTCAATATAAGGAGGAGTGCCTTGGCCCTGCTGATACTGGTTCTTCTTTCGACGATCGTCATCGCGCTGGGAGGCGTTTCAATCTCCCTGGGCCTTGGTATCCGACACCCCGTTCGGGGCGCTGTGGCCCTGACCATCGGAGGACTCGTGATCCTGGCAGGGATGACGCTCCTCTACAAGTCGCTCCAGCACAAAAAGCTGGCTTCACGTGCCGACAGCGTCATTGTCAATGCGGAACACTTCCTGCGCTACCGGAACACGCACCTAGTCGGTCACGCCTCCACCAATATTCGGATAAAGGGTGCCGGGGGGCCAGTTGAGCCAAGCAAAAAAGCGCCCGTCGGAGTGCATTAGGGGCGATCGGTTTTGCTTTTTCGCGAGCAGGACCATGCTCTCGAATTCCTTGTGAGCCATGGTTTTAAAGTGGCGAGACCAGCTTTCGACGCGGACGACGTACCGTTCGACGTTGTGCGATCCCCGGCTGTTGACGTAGCCTCCGTGGCGCCAGCGCGGTTTTCCGGCGTTGTAGGCGGCGATCGCGTCCGCCCCGTAGGGATGCTTTCTCAGGAGAAGTGCCAGAAAGCGCGTCCCGTAGGTGATGTTGACGACCGGATTGTACAGGCGCCGGATGGGGCCCCGAAATCCGACCCAACGTGCGGTTCGTGTGGTGATCTGCATAAGGCCGATCGACGTGTCGTGGATGCCTCGTTCATAACGGCGCTTCCGGGCGTTGAAGCGAGACTCCTGGGCGACGATCCCTGCCACGAGGACGGGATTGATATGGTTTTGACATGAGATGCGGGTGATTGTGTGGGCGTAGGGAACGGTCGGAGAAAGAAGATGGGCGCCGAGGCACCATGCGACAGAGTGATGGATCATCCAGTTCAATGCACAACCTCCTGAAGGGGTTGCTGTTCCGCTCCCTGACGTTCTTCACCGGCCCCTGCCGTTCGGTTGCTGTTCGCCGCCTGCGTGATGCCTGAGCGAGGATCCTGGCAAAAGGGGCCCCGGAAGAACTCTCCATCGCGCCGATGCCCGACACGGACACGGCAGCCTCACCGGGGTGCATGGTCCCGGTGGGGCGAAGTACAAATACGGGCCGATGGGGAGAGCGACCAATACCCCCATTATAGTCGACGGGGTGGTTGAGGTCAATAAAATCGTTATATGATGCTAATATGTTGGTAATTAACGAGATTGTTCTCCGTTTTGTGTGACGGAGGTCACATTTTCGGGAGAATTCTGAAAAAAATAATTTATGATGCCAATTTGGTGGCGCATACCCCCGATCGATGGCTGTCAAAGGCCGGGATCGCCTCCCGGAGCGAGGTTCACGGCTGGATCGCCGAGGGGCGCCTCACGTGTGGCGGCGTCCGTGTGAGGGCCGACCGGACGGTCGGCGTCTCTTCTGTTCGCGGGGCCGACCCGACGCTCCAGACCCTCCCCCCGTTTTGTCTCGATGGACGGCCTCTTTTTCCCCCTCCGCCCCTTCTGCTTCGCTTCAACAAGCCCCGCGGGGTTCTGGTAAGCCTCTCCGACACCGAAGGGCGCAAGGTCATCTCGGACTGCCTGGCCGGAACGCCCTGGGGGGACCCCTCCTGGGGACGGATCCGGCCGCTCGGGAGGCTTGATGCCGCCTCGGCGGGCCTTCTTCTTCTGACAAACTATCCCGAACGCTGGGACCGATTTCTCGCCCCGGAGGCGGGTGTCCGGCGCCTCTATCGGGTCAAGATCCGCCCATCCCTGTCGATTCGGGACCGGGAGCTTTTTTTGTCGGGTCGGGCGGGGGAGGCCGCCGGCTATCGGAGAATCGGGGTGGAGGAGGAGAGTTCGAAAGAGAAGTCCTCCTGGCTTCGAATCTCGCTTGTCGAGGGGAAAAATCGGGAGATACGAAACTTTCTCGCCTTTTACGGCTATGAGGTCCTGCATCTGATCCGGCAGGAGTTCGGGCCGTTTCTTCTGGGGGAGCTTTTGCCGGGGACGATGGCGGACGCGACAGATGAGGCAGGAAAAGCCGGAGTCGTATGGGGGCGATGGGAGGTCTCCGGCCTCTCTCATCGGTCTTGACAGCCTGAAAATCCGGGGTATATTTTAATTGAAAGGAACACCAAAATGATGAAACATCCCAGGCATCCACATGCGCCGGACTTTCGCCCGGCCTTCAAAAAGGAGAACAAAATGGCCAGTGTGCTTCGTTGGGATCCCGTCAAGGAGTTTGATGACCTCGCCCGCCGTTTAACCCCTTTCATCCTTCGGTCGACCGATGGTCGGGCCGAGGAGAGGCAGGCGAAAAGAACGGTCGAGTGGTCGCCGAACGTCGATATCTCCGAGGAGGAGGGCGCTTACCTGATCAAGGCCGAACTCCCGGAGGTCAGCAAGGAGGCGGTGAAGCTCGTTGTTGAAAACAATGTTCTTTCCCTCTCGGGGGAGCGGATTCGCACCGCGGAAAAGAACGGGGTACGCTACCACCGCGTCGAGCGTGAGTACGGGGCCTTCCTTCGTTCCTTCACTCTTCCCGAGGATGCCGATCCAAAGAAGATCTCCGCCAACATGAAAGACGGTGTTCTGACGGTCCGGATCGAAAAGCGGGCGGAGGCAAAACCCCTTGCCGTCGAAATCAGCGTCGACTGAAGGCAAGGACAGGAAGGTGGTCCGGACACGTAACCCGTACTCAGAGCCCCTTTCTTAAGGGGCCGGACAACAAGTCGCATGAAGGGGGGCCTTGAGCCCCCCTTTTTTGTTTTTGCAAAAAGCGATGATTGCTGAGATAATTTGAAGGAAAAAAATGCCGCCGGGAGCCCGGCGGACAAGGCGGGCGGAACCAGGTGGCCGGAGGGTGTGTGGTCGAAGACGGGGATCTTTGGAAAAACGGCGAGGCTCCGGGTTTTGCCCTGTTCGACTCGGGGATGGGGGGGCTCTCCGTTCTTCGCCACTTTCTCGAGCTGTTTCCCGGTGAGGACTTCCTCTACCTCGGCGATATGGCCCGCTTTCCCTACGGCACAAAGTCGCGGGAGGCCATCTGCCGATTTGCCGTCGAAGACGCCGATCTTCTGGTGGGCTTCCGTCCGAAAACTCTCGTAGCCGCGTGCTTTACCGTCTCGAGCCAGGCGCTCGACGTATTGGTCTCCCGCTACCCGACTCTCCGGGTCGTCGGCATGGTCGAGGCCGGAGCCCGCGCGGCATTGGCGGAGACCCGGACGGGCCACATCGGAGTTTTGGGGACGGAAGGAACGATCCGGAGCGGAGCCTACCCTGCAATCCTGTCCAGGATCGGAGGGGGGCAGACGAGAGTGGAGGGGGTCGCCTGTCCCCTCTTCGCCCCGATGGTCGAGGAGGGGTGGATCGACGGGGAGATCCCCGAGCGCATCGCTCGGGAGTATCTCGCCCCCTTTGTCGAAGGGCGTCTTTCGGAGGTCGACACCCTCATTCTCGGTTGCACCCACTACCCCCCGCTTCTTCCGATGTTGCGGCGTATCCTCCCCCATATCGTCTTCGTCGACCCGGGGCGAGAGCTTGCGCGGGCCGAGTTTCTTCGGCACAGGGCTCCCGCGCCTGAAAAGTCGGGAAGAATCTCTTTTCTTGTCACCGACGGTCGGGAGCGATTCCGGCGAGTCGGACAGCATCTGCTTGGTCGTCCCGTGGAAGATGTGCGGGAGACCGTGGTTCCCGCAAGGGAGTTTTCTCTTGTCTCTTCCAATGGAGGTTTTTTGTGAGATCCGACGGCCGCGCGCCCGACCAGCTTCGCACCTTGTCCATCGACCCCTCTCCCAACCGATATGCGGAGGGCTCTTCGCTTATCCGCATGGGATTTACACAGGTGCTTGCCACCGTGAGCCTCGAGGAGAAAGTTCCCCCCTTCTTGAAGGATCAGGGCCGGGGATGGGTGACCGCCGAATACGGCATGCTTCCCCGCTCCACCCACGAACGCTCTCCCCGCGAGGCGGCAAAGGGAAAGCAGAGCGGTCGGACCCAGGAGATCCAGCGCCTGATCGGGCGCAGCCTCAGAAGCGTCGTTGACTTTGAGAAGATGGGTGTCAGGACCGCCACCTTAGACTGCGATGTGATACAGGCGGACGGAGGGACGCGATGCGCCTCGATCGGGGGGGCTTTCGTGGCGCTGGCGCTGGCCTTCTCCAATCTCAGGAAGGTGGGGCTTATCAAGGAAAGTCCTCTCAGGGATTATCTGGCGGCCGTATCGGTGGGGATTGTCGACGGAGAGCCCTGTCTCGACCTCTGCTACACCGAGGACTCGTCGGCCGATGTCGACATGAATGTTGTGATGACGGGAAAGGGTGAACTCGTCGAGGTCCAGGGGACGGCCGAGCACCGCTCCTTCTCCCGCAAGGAGATGGACCGGCTTCTCGATCTCGCATGGAAAGGAATCTCGGAGATTGTCGACCTTCAGAGACGGCTCGTCTCCCTCTAGTTCGGGCCCGTCGGAGCGCGCCCGGGAGTATGGGCGCCTCCTCCTGGGCGACAAGGGGATGCGGTTGTCCTGCGAGAACATGAAGGAGATCCTCTCCGGCAGGGGGAGGGCGAGCGGGGAGCCTACTCCCGTTCTCCTTGATGTTCGCGAAGGATGGGAGCACCGGTATGTGCGTTTTCCCGACTCCCTTCATATTCCCCTTTCCCGCCTTCCGGAGAATCTCGAAAAGATTCCCGCCGACCATCCGGTCATCGTCTATTGCCACACGGGAGTGCGCTCCCTTCTGGCCTGCTATCTCCTCCTCGAAAACGGCTACAAGACGGTCTACAACCTCGAGGGAGGGATCGACGCGTGGTCCTGCGAGATCGATTCCCGAATCCCCCGCTATCGTCTTGAGCCGGGAAGACGGCCCCCCGCCTCCGTCCTCGAGGAGAACCGGAAGGGGGAGCTCCGGGGGCACCATAGCCCTTGGGGCGAAGGGCTCGAGAAGGAGATCGCCCTTCCCTAGCTCCTTTTCTGGAATGTGTCGAGAGGAGGACCTGTTTTTCAGATCCGGTCCGGGTCTGTTGGAAGGGAGGAGCGTCTCTGCCCCTTCCTGAGGCTCTTCTTTTGAGGGTGGAAAGGACATTATCATGGAGAGGGGGAACGGATGACGGGAGTGGGGGAAGCCCGGGAGAGCGTTCCCGGACGCATCCCCTTTCTCGCGGCGAACTTTCTTCTGGGGGACATCCAGACCGGGATCATGCCCCTCATGAGCATCGATTTGCTCCTCGGAGAGCATTGGCCGTCGAAGGATGTGGGATTTGTCCTGGCCGTCGGGAGCCTGCTGCTCCTCCTGTTTGGGCCGCTGGCAGGTCTGATGGCCGACCGGATCCTCTCGAAACGGCTCTTGTTCTTTCTCCTTTCGGTCTCTTTCTCCATTGGCTGTCTCCTGCTCTATGACCACCCGTCCTTGGTGCGAGCCCTTATGGCCCAGCTTTTTCTGGGGGTGGCCCAGGCCGGCTTTACTCCGGTCCTGGGAGCGGTGGCGATGGGGCTCGTGGGATCAAAAGGCTTTCCCCGGCTGACGGGTCACTCTCAGGGGGCGAGCCATGCGGGGTCGGTCTTTGGTGCGGTCTCCGTTCTTTGGATCGCCCTTCACGGAAGCTATTTTGCGATCTTTGCCTATTATGGTCTGTCGGCCCTTCTGGCCGGGTTGATCCTTTTCGGGGTACCGGCTGCGGCGATCGATCCCCGGCGGGCGCGCGAAGCGGCCGAGAAGGGCGACCCCCTTCCGGTTCGCCGTTTGTTGACGCCTCCCTTTCTCCTTTTTCTTCTTTTTATCCTGCTCTTCTTTGTCGCCAATACGGCGATGCTGCCCCTGGCAGGGGACAAGCTCTCGGCAATCCTTCGCTCCGATTCGCCGGCCCGGGTCATCGCCATGCTGGTTCTTGTGACTCAGGCCATCATGATTCCTTCTTCACTCCTGGCCCCTGTTCTTCTCCGGAAGGTCCCGTCGGGGGGGATTTTCATTGGGCTGTCCCTCCTTCTGCTCTCTCTTCGCGGAGGACTCCTCGCAGAGATGCAGATGCTGGGAGGGCTTCTGGTGGGGCAGGTCCTGGACGGGATAGTGATGGGGGTCCTGTCTGTCGTCCTTCCGGTACTGGTGGCGGACTTTGCCAGAGGAACCGGCCGCTTCAATCTCCTCCAGGGGATCGTGGGAGGGGTCGTCTCGGCCGGAGCGAGCCTTTCCCAGCTTCTCTCGGGACGTCTCCTCGATCTGTGGGGATACGACCGGACCCTTCTTCTCCTGTCGGGGGTGGCTCTCTCCGGAGCCGCGCTGTTTGTTGCGGGGGGAGGCTCCGCTCTTTTGTCCCCCCGGAACCGCGAAAGCCCGCAACGGGAAGATCCCTGAGCCCATAGTCTGTCGGGAGAAAGGGGTGAACGACAAATTTTATGACTCAATAAATTTTCTATCAAGTTATTGTTAATAAATAATTATATTGCGTTCCATTCCGTTCAGGCCGCTAGTTTACTGACTTTGCGTTCCCGGAACGACTCGTAGCGGCCGCTCTTGATGCTGCATCGAAGGGCCATGATCGCATTCGCTCCCGCGACGCTCCAATGCATTCCCGACTTTTTGAGGCGGCCCCCGACGATCGACTTGCAGCCGGCCTCGACGACTCCGCTCGAGGTGCAGAGCCCCTTTGCACGAAACTCCGGATAGCGCATTCGCTCCCGGTTGTTCTGAAAGTATGTGCGACATTGTTCGGCTTCCGGGAAGCGGTCGGCATAGATACCGATCTCCTTGAGCAGATCGTCCATGCGTCCCCCGTCGAGTTCCTCGTATCGACTATGCGCCCATTCCTCCGCCTTGGGAGTGGCGCCAAAAAGCGCCTTCGAGAGTTCGGAGAGGTGCTGCTTTGCGTGGAATCGGTCCACAATGCAGAGGACTCCAGGAAAGAGGTATTCTGTGTTCTTCCAGATCCAGGAAGCGCAATCTCCGATGACGACGAGGCAAAGTGCCTGTCCGGCCCCTCTCCGCTTTGCCTCGCGCTCGACTTGCTTGGCAAACTCCGAGATTTCACTGCCGTTGTCCGGGCAGGCGGCGCTTTCTATCGCCGCGGAGTAGGAGACCGATCCGGGGTCCCGAATCGCAACTCCAAGCTCGTTGATCGTATTAGCCTCCCGGAAGTCGACCCTCTTGGCCTCGCGGGTCTTGGAGGAGCCATCTTTTTGTTTGCCTTTTCTCCCGGCTGTCTCGCGTGACTGCATCGGGACGCCGGTTCCGTCCATGCCGGCATAGAGAATCCTTTGGATGGGTCGTCGGTGATGATCGGGTTCCACATGCTCCCGCTCATCTTTCGCACTCTGTTCTCCCAGGGATTCGGCAATGCGTTCGACCTGCTTTTCCGGAAGCCGGATCCGGGCCGCCTGGAAAAGTCAGTCGTCAGATCTCAGAAAGTCCGTTTCGGCTCCGAAGAGGCCCGCCAAATACTGGACTTCGGGAGAGATGCCACTCCCGTCGAGTCCCAGACGGGCATCGTCGGGGAAGACTCCTTTTTGGCAGGAACGACAAAATCCGTACGCCTCCGAAGGGTGACCGCCCCGAAAGAGGCCGTAAATGTCTTGGACTTCATCCCCTTGTTCTGAAGGTCGCGTCCGCATGCCGGACAGAGGAAGGGCGCCGGGTGTCGCATGATCTCTTCATTAAGACGAGACTCGATGTTGCGGGCGGCCTCCTCGAGCATCCGATCTTTAACGGCTCGTTCCATGGCGCCGAAGTCCAATCGCTTGGAGGACTGAAGCATCGGCTCGCTCATCTCCCCGATGATCGAGGCAAACGACAGACTCGGGGCTTTTGAGGAGTCTTTGCGAGACGAAGAGGAGGCCTCGCGGGCCTTCCGGCTGGAAAGAAGGGAGAGGAGATCCTCAAGACGATTCTTTTCATCGGATCCGTCCGGAGCCTCCTGAATCTGCCGAAGCAAGGCCGACTTCATCTCGAGAAGAAGCTCCTGTGCGTTATCGGCACTTGTCACTTGCGGGCCAACCTGGGGTCGTTTTCGAGG
>JAJYYA010000036.1 GCA_021801345.1 Nitrospirota bacterium | reverse complement strand
GACGGGTCCGATCCGTATCAGGAGCTGATTTGTCCGGTTGGTGACCCGGTCGCCCAGAACGGTTTCCTCTCCCAAAGAGAGTTCGGAGCCCAAAATCAGGCGCTGGTCGTCGGGAAGAGCGACGCGCCGCTCGACGCACTGCTCGATATTGACGGGAGCACCGTCTAGGACGTCCGAAAGGATGGACTCGAGCCCTTTGGCCGACCGGGGATGCTGGGTCAGGATCCCCGCATAGCGGAGGGCGGTCGAGGCCAGAGGATCGATCTCCCGAAAGACCGGCAGGGAAAGCCCCGTAAAGACATGAAAGAGATTTTCGATCTCTTTCTCGCCCTTTTCGAAAGCCCTGAGCGAAAGACGATTTTTTTCCCACACTTCATACAGGAGCGGATAGAGGCGGCCGTGAAGAATGTCGAGAAAGTCTCGGGCGGCGGAGCCGTCTTCGATCTTCTCCTCGATCAGATCCTCGGTATAGAAGGTCGGAAGCGGCGAGGAGACCCCGTAGAGCCCGAAGAAGTTCGCGTCGAGAACCGGCTTCCCGGAGGCACCCTCCCAGTCGAGCGACTCGATGTCGTGGGGGGGGAAGGCCAGAGCCAGGTTCGGCCGGAGGGTGATCCGGTTCCAGAACGCGTCTTCCGAGCTCTCGTCCACATTGCGCGAAAGCAGAAGTCTCATCAGTCGGACCGCCTGAAAAAACTGGTATCCGGCCGCATTTTTTCCGAGATCTTCCCTGAGCCGTTCTAGATCAGGGTTTGCGTCCCCAGCCGCTCCGGCCATGAAAGGCTCTCTCCCGTCAAGGTGTTTTCAATTTCAAGTCTCGTATAGGTATTGATGGTCGCATAGACAGACAGAAACTCGTTTAAAACCGACCCGAACAGATAGAGGTCGGCCAGATCGGCAAAACCGTCTCCCCGGACCTTCACCAGAATGTGCGTCCCCCGGAGAAGCACCCCGCGAATGAACCGGCTTTTTCGGGAAAGCCGCACCTCGTCGATGCTTTCGATCCGCTTTCGATTGGTGTCCTCGAGCCCCTTGTTCCGGTCCATCGGAAAGATGTAGACCGAGAGAAGGGCGCGCAGACGGCCGGCGTCTCCCAGGGAGAGGAAGTTGATCCCGAGCTGAGAAAGAATTCTCCAGGAAAGCTCGTCTCCGACGGGCGGCTGGATGTAGGGGGTAGGTGAGGTCAGATTGGAAAAAGCAAGCCGCTCGGGAGAGTTGTCCGTCGGCCGGTTGATCTCCCCGGGCTTCAGCGACTCCGGAAGCATTCTGTTCGTGGCGAGGAGATGGACCGACAGCGTCTCTTCCGAGGGAACATCTCCCTTTCCGTAAAGGACCCCAAGATAGGTCTCGGCACGCGACTCCGTCGAAGAGGTTCTTCTCACGACCCGATAGGCTCGGGAAGACGACGAGCTCTCCTGGCCAAGAATCTCCTGAAAGGGACGATACTCGGCAATCTGGCCTGTGGCTTTCGAAATCCCCGTCACACGCTCGATCGCAAAAACGTCGAAATGCTCCCGGGACCCTTCCGACAGGCGAATCGGAATTTCGCTCTGACGATGGGCGAGCGAGATCGGCTCGGCGTCCGTCTCGAAGAGGTTTACGGCCGGGACGGCGCCGAGGATGAAATTATGGACGCTCAGGCTGAGCGGCCGGGACGGACTCTTTGCCAAACGAAAGGTGACGGTGGCCGTCGTCCCGGTCCCCCTTTTGGTCCAATTGGAAAGGCCCGTCAGCTCGAGAAAAAGAAACTTCGAAGGCATGACGAAAAATTCCTGGAAGAGCCGGTAGGCAGAAAAGGAGTTCGGCGAGTAGGGAAAGAGAGAGGAGTCGTCGCCGAAGGAGGGCGCCCTGAGACACTCGGGCCCGAGAAAGGTCGAAGGCTCGCCGGAAGCGGCGATTTCAATGGACTCGAGATTCCGGGTGAGGAGGTAGAAAAGGTTCGAGCCCTCGGAGTAAGGCCCCCCCAGATAGAAGGTCAGAGAGGGGGCGGCAAGCTGCGCGAGGGACATCCCGGACAGGGTGAGATGGATCGAGGCGGGTCTGCCGGCCTCCTGAAGGATCCGGACCGCCGACACCGTAAGGGGATGAAGATCCAACTCCTGGCAGGTTTCGAACATGCAGACCGTTCCGTCGACAGGAACGGAGCTGGCCCGCGTACCCCGGGGAATCTTGACCGACTCGGTGAGCCGTCCTTTGGGGGAGAATGCAAGGATCGTGGCCGACGGGATCGGCCGGAGAAACTGGGAAAAGAGAACCTGGGCAATTTCCTGTATGAATTCCGGAAAATGATCCGTGAGGCGCTGGTGAAGAATGGAGGTTAAGAAAGCCACGCCTTCGAGCAGGCGCTCCACATCCGGGTCGGCCGACGGCTGTCCCAGCATGGGGGCAACCGCCGGGTGGACCGCGGCAAACTCTCGAGACAGAACCCGGAGTTTCGCAAGCTCTTGCTCATAGGTGGCTGTGGACATAAAAACCCCTTCACTCGTGGTCTCTTCGGATCTAGGTCAGGACAACTTCTCCGTTGGCCTTGACAAGAACCGGAAACTGGATCGGCATATTCTGCCCGTTTACCGGAATTTCACCCGATATCTCAAGTCTCAATGCCCCAAGCTCCGTCGTTGTCTCATGGGCGCGGACACGGGGAGAAAGCAGCCTCGGCTCATAACGGGCCACAGTCTCCAAGATAGACTTGACGATCTCGACGGTCGATCCGGCCTCGAAGGATCCGGCTACGTTCGACAGGTCGGGAACGCCATAGTCGTCCGATATGGGGGCGGACTTTCTGCGAGTCCGGAGAATGCGAGAGAGATGGGCCCGGATCGATCCTCCCACCTGTTCGAATCGGGACAAATTTCGGGTGTCGTCTTGGGACCCCAAAGAGCCGATCCGTTCGAGAAGGCGTTCCCGGGCTTCCATCTCAGTCGCGAAACTCCCTTTTTCCTGCCGCCGCTACTTGGGCGTATTCCAGGAATCTTCCCCGGAAATACCGCCGTCAGCCCACGTCACCGTGATTTTCTCGAAGGCGAAGGAGACATCCTCCATATGGCCCATCTGGCGATCTTCCGGCTTTAAAACATTGGGCATCCAGTCGCGAATGAGCACGATCGTCGCGTTCTCGAGTTCCGTGGTGTAGTACTTTTCCTCTTTGCCCTGGGGATTGATCCGGTACCAGTCGAGGGTGACCTTGGTCATCTGCTCTCCGGTGCAGAGGGCTTGGAAGAGCTTGGGAGAGGCTTTGTCGATTTCCTTGGTGATGGTGATCGGATTGTGGACCCTTCGACCGGTCGGAAGACCCGTCTGGGGCGACTTCGGAAGGTCGACCGAGTATTCGAAAGCCTGAACCTGCATCGCGCCTTCGCGCCCCTTGATGGAGCAGGACCCTTCGATTTTCCCCTGGTTCTTTCCGTGAACGAAGGCATACAATGGCATCGGCATGGTGATTCCTTTCTTTTCGTCTGATTTGTATGAAAGAAGCGGGAGAAGCGCTCCCGCTTCCCATTACGACTACTTCTTGTCGAGCTTGCCTACGAGCGAAAGCGTGAAGGAGGCCCCCATGTACTTGAAGTGGGGACGAACCTTCATGGAAACCCGGTACCACCCCGGATCCCCATCGACATCAAGGACGGTGATCTCGGCCTGTCGAAGCGGTCTTCGGCTCCGGACTCCGGGCGCCGGATTGTCCATATCCGAGACATATTGCCGGATCCAGCCGTTCAGCTCCGACTCGAGGTCGCTCCGTTCCTTCCACGTTCCGATGTTTTCCCTCTGAATGATCTTGATGTAATGGGCAAGACGGCTCATCACAAAGATATAGGGAAGCTGGGTTCCGAGCCTGTAGTTCAGCTCGGCCTCTTTGCCTTCCTTCGTCTGCCCGAAGAACTTGGGCTTCTGTGCCGAGTTGGCGGAGAAGAAGGCCGCGTTGTCGCTGTTTTTACGCATGGACAGCGCCATGAAGCCCTGTTCGGCGAGCTCGAATTCCCGACGCTCGGAAATCAGGATCTCGGTCGGGATCTTTGACTGGACCTCGCCCATCGCCTCGTATGTGTAGATAGGAAGATCCTTGACCGCACCACCGCCCTGAGGACCGATGATGTTGGCATTCCACCGGTATTGGGCAAAGGATGCCGACAGGCGCGAAGCGAAGGTAAAGGAAGAGTTTCCCCAGAGGAATGCGCTGTTGCCGGCGCTGACGTCCTCCTGATAGTTGAACTTCTTTGACGGAATGGTCTGGGTGCCGTAAGGAACCCGCAACATGAAGCGGGGGACGGTTAGCCCCACGAACCGGGCATCTTCGCTTTCCCGGAAGGCATTCCACTTTGTGAACTGGGGCATTTCGTAGATGGACGCCAGATCCTTCAGATTCGGAAGCTTCGAGAACTCGTCGACGCCGAAGAACTCCGGACCGGCCCCGGCGATGAAGGGTGCATGGGCCATGGAGGCGACGCTTGCGACGCTCTGGAGAAGCTTGATGTCCTGAGGTCCCGGATTCAGCTCGTAGTTGGCGATGATTGCCCCGTAAGGCTGTCCGCCGAACTGTCCGAACTCGTTTGTGTAGGCAATCTTGTAGAGGCCGGACTTGGTGATCTCAGGAGCGTCCTCGAAGTCTTCCCGAAGCTTTTGCTTGCTGGCGTTCAGGATTTCGATTTTGTTGTTTTCCCTGAAGTCTGTCTGATCCACAAGATACTTCAAGGACCGCCACGCGGATTCCAGCTTCTGGAATTCGGGATGATGGAGAACGGCGTCGACCTGCCGGCACAGCTTCTTGTCGAGATCGGCGATCATCTCGTCGACGGTGGCCTGCGTGACCTTTTCGATCGAACGCTGGGGTTCGAGAAGCTCGTTGATGAAGGCCTTGACACCCTGCCTTGTAATCGAATAAGCCTCGTCTCCGGGCTTCAGCCGGGTCGCTTCGACGAGATCGTCGATCAGGGTGTCGCTGAAGGTCGTAGACGACCCCGACTCCTTTGCTTTCTTTGTTTCTTCTGCCATGAACGGCCTCCTTAGTCCTGGGACAATATTAAGAGCGAAAGATTACTCGATGCCGAGCTCCGAGAGAAGCTTTGCCCGGGTGTCTTCGTTTTGAATGATCTCCTGGAGCTTTTTCCTGAAGTCGGGGATGTTCCCGAGAGGGCCTTTGAGCGCCTTCAGTGCGTCCCGAAGCGCGATCAGCTCCCGAAGCTCCGGAACCTGCTCCACGATGGAGTCCGGAGTAAAGTCCTTCATTTCCCGGACCTTAAGAGTGACCCGCATCGTTTCCGGCTCCTTGCCCGCGGGGGCCGGGGCCAGATGGTTCGGAATGCTCATGTCAAGGCTCAGATTGTGGCTTTCCAAGACGTTGTTGAAGTTGTCCTTGTCGACATTGATGGGCTTGATCTCTTCGAGCTGCCGCGAATCCTCTTTCAGGGTAAAGTCGCCGACAACCAGCTGCTTAAATGGAAGTTCGACGTCCTCTTTGGCATCTCCCACCGCGGGGCGGTACACGATATTGACGCGCTCCTTCGGTGCGACCGATCCCTGTTCGTCCATGGCGATCCTCCTTCTTTTTCCGTGAAGACGGGACTTTCGTGAGAGGCGAGAGCGGTCGGAGACCGACTCGCCCATTCGGGCCAGATATCAAGCGCCTGGCCCATCGTGTGGGTTGGACATCCGGATTCCCATCGAGAAAACAGGGAACCCTCTTTGGGAAGGAGCCTGATCGCGTGGATCAAGGTCCCGGGTCCGATTCACTTGCCGACATTTTAGAAGGACTTTGTTATTTTTTTGTTATGATCGAAAAATGGCTTGAGAGGCTGACGAGGGACCATTACAAACCGAGCGGCCGGTTTTGGGGAGAGGGAGAGGGGATATTGGCGGTCCCGGATCTTTTTCATGTTATGCTTGTGCAATAAGGAGGGGGCTTTGGCGGTTTCGAGCATAATCGACAAGAGAGTCGTTCCTTCCGACGCCGGACAACAGGCGGCGAGGCGGGTCTTTTGCGTTCTTTCCCGACACCGATCGGCCCTCTTCGACCGGTTCGGGCTCGATCGCCTGGCGATCTTCGGATCCACGGTCCGGGGAGAACATCGGAGGGGGAGCGACATCGACATCCTGGTGCGCTTCGTCCCGGAAAAGGCGAAGGACTTCGATTCGGAATCCTCCGATTATTATGGAGTTCTTTTCGAAATCAAGGAGACTCTGTCCGCTATTCTGAACCGCAAGCGGATTGACGTGAGCGACGAACGACATCTCTGCCCCCAGTACAGGGAGTCCATCCTGGAAGAGGCGGTGGACGTTCCCGAGGACGGCAAGTCCTTTGTTTTTGAGAAAAGGGGTCCCATGGAGAAAACAGTCAAAAAATATTTTGAGGATATTCAGGAGTCTTGCGCCGATATCAGGCAATTTCTTCAAAACAAAACATTGGAGGAATATCAATCCGACAAAATGTTGAAGGCAGCTGTTGAGCGGAAATTGGAAATAATAGGAGAAGCCGTGGGCAAGGCCTCAAAGATCGACCCGGCCGTCAGAGAGGACCTGCCGGAAGCCGGAAAGCTGATCGGACTCAGAAACCAACTTATCCACGGATACGACTCCATCATCCATCCCAAGATCTATCGGAATGTGAAGGAACTCCTTCCCGACCTCGAACGAAAAGTCGACGAGCGTCTGAATATTCTGTCGAACCAACAATGGGGAAGTGTTTGAGAAGACAGTCGCAACATCGGAGAACCGTGGTCACGGTCGTCTGGTGGAGCATGATCTCCGAGACTAGGATACGATAGGGAATCCTGCCCTGCCTCCGGGGAAGCGCCCGACTGTTGGCGTCGTACCAGGAAAGAAGCGCCCCGGAAGATCGAAGGCATTGGTGCCGGAAGAAGGATCCGGCGTCTGGCCAATAGAGGCGTCAAGGGGGGAGACGAGACTCCCCCCTTCGCCGCGTCTCCCCGGAGAAGGGTGAGGCTCCCGCGACAGAAATGGCTCGTTCGCCCCTATCTCAATACCCTGATGACAATTTCTTCCTGTTCCAGCAACGCCCATGTGCGGTCCATCGTGATGGCGGGCAGCTCGAGCCGTTTGGCCAAGGCCAGGCACGCCCTGTCGCCCAGGGACAGTCCAAGAGCCTTTGTTGCGGACCAGAGTCTCCCCGCCTCCTCCGCATCGTCCGGAGTCATGGGAAGAATCGTCACGCCGAGACTGGCGAGATCGTCTCTCAAGCCCTCCCAGTCCACACGGCGAGCAACACACTGCGAGACGACCTCGCTCCAGTTGACGGCGGACATCCAAGATCCCGGCAAGAGAGAGCGAACCGATTCTTCGCCGCTTTCGCCGTGCAGGAATGCCAGAAGGGCTGATGCATCCAGTACGCAGGAATGGGTGTCGCGAGTCATTCCCGCTTGGCCGAGGCCCGGCGATCGGCGATCAGTTCATCGACTAGGGAAACTGTTTTCGGAATTTTGGAGAATCTATGCCTCGTTCGCTCCAAAACCGCATCCGGGAGTTCCAGAACAAGGCAATCATTCTCGATTTTGGCCAGGAGGCGCGTCCCCTCTTCAATATTCAGTCTTTTTCTCAAACTCGAGGGGATCACCAATCGGCCTTGCGGTCCGATCCGAATCTCGATCGATCGTGCCATACTTATCCTCCTGTGCCATAAATATATCCGCATGACATCCTATCACTGTGTGCCTTGTCCCGCAAGACGAGGAAGATGCACAAATCCTTCGCTCCGTTCGACAGTTTTAGAAAGCAGTCGTTTTTCAAAAGCAGGGGAAGGATCTTGGAGGAAAAAATAAGGAAAAAAGCGCTCGCCTTTATGTCGGCGGTCTCCAATCTCCTCGAAGGGCCGAAGGCGGATCCGGAGCTTCCCGACATCCGGGAAGCTCTCGAACTCTGAAGAGAGATCTCTCTCAATATGGGGAACCGCCCTCGCGAGGGTTTCCCGGAAAGAAGAAGCCGGATTCGCCATACGGGCGGCGCTTCGCCCGGGCACTTCGCTCCTTCCGGAGAAGGATCCCGAGACCCCCTCCACCGAGAAAGTCACCGCCACGCTTCTCTTCCTTGGGGCCGATGCCCGCCGATGAGGCCATGTGCGTTTTCCTTTGAGTCGATCCTGAGATAGGAGGGCTATGTCAACATTTCCGCCAAGGTCTCGGCAACAGGTGCGGTGCATCCGATTGCCAACCCCAAGCCGACACAAGCCTTGTCGTCAAAGTCGGGCTCGACACATACAAGGTTCCAGAGAAAATCAGAATTACCTATGAGCAAAGCCGGTACTTTCGATCGATCGGCATGAATGTCGCGGAGAGTGACGCTCTGTCCTCCCCCTCGATCAAGCGAGCAAAAGCGGTCACCTCGGAATTTTCTCTTTCCGCCGACATTGACCCCCCCGAGGGAGCGCCAGGCAGAACACACCCTCCGTATTGTCAGGCACCGAAAAGACGGTGGGTCCGGATCCGCTCGACGGCCTCCTTGAGCCGGTCTGGGCCGACCGTCAGGGCAAATCGGACATAGCCTTCGCCCGAAGGTCCGAAACCGTTTCCCGGCGTGGCGACGATCCCGGCCCGGTCGAGCAGGGAGAGCGCCGCCGCCTCCGAGGTGATCCCCGTGGGGAGAGCGGCCCAGAGATAAAAGGAGGCGCCGGGGGAAAAAGCCCTGAGTCCCACGCTGTTAAGCCCCGGGACGAGAACGTCCCTTCGCTCCTGATAGAGCGCCCGAAGGGGATCGAGGACGGAGTCGGCAAGCGAGAGTGCCGTGATCGACGCCTCCTGGAGGGCCTGGAAGATCCCGGAGTCCATGTTGCTCTTCACCTTGAGAAGACCCGACAGAACCGAGGCGTTCCCCACGGCAAAGCCCACCCGCCAGCCGGTCATGTTGTAGGTCTTGGAGAGGCTGTGGAACTCGATGCCCACCTCCTTCGCCCCGGGGTAGGAGAGAAAGGACTTGGGAGGCCGGCCGTCGTAGTAGATCTCGGAGTAGGCGGCGTCGTGGGCCAGGATAAATCCGTAACGGGAGGCGAGAGCGATCGCCTTTTCGAAAAAGGCGTCGGTGGCAAGCGCTCCGGTGGGGTTGTTGGGATAGTTCAGAAACATGATTTTGGTTCGCTTGAAGACAGCCTCGGGGATCCGGTCGAAGTCGGGCATGAAGCCGTTCTTTTCGAGAATCGGCATAAAGACGCTCTCCCCGCCGGCAAAGAGGGTTCCCGCATGGTAGACCGGGTATCCGGGCTCGGGGATCAGAACGACATCTCCCGGATCGACAAAGGCCAGGGGGAGATGGCCGATCCCTTCCTTGGAGCCGATGAGACCGACGACCTCGCTTTTCGGATCGAGGGAGACGCTAAAACGTCGCTTGTACCAGTCCGCAACCGCGGTGCGGAAGGACAGCATCCCTTCATAGGAGGGGTACTGATGGTGTTCCGGACGGGTGACCGCCACCTGGGCGCTTGCCACGACCGGAGGCAGAGTCGGAGTATCGGGATCGCCGATTCCCAGGTTGATGAGGTCCACTCCCCGCGAGAGTGCCTCTCTTTTCTTCTCGTCGATCCGGGCGAAAAGATAGGGGGGAAGGGAGGTGATCCTTTTGGCGAACCGGGTCTTTGCATCCATCGTCAAGCGTCTCCTTTGATGTCGGCGAATCTGTTGTGGACCGTCTGTCGTTATTTTTCGGTGTCAGGATGAACTCTCCCGCCACTAAGCTGACGCTGTAGTGGGGGTTTCCGGTCTCGCGACCGAACGTTCCTCTTTCGCCGAGGATGCGCGAAGGCGTTTGGGCCTTCGCGTCTTATTCTCCTCTCCGGAGGCTTTGTCGCAGGACTCCTGCCCTAGATGTTTACGTTTTCCGATCCCGCACCGCCGGACCGGTTTCTTCTGGATCGCTCCTTCCAGAAGAAGCCGGACTCCCCTTTTGGCAATGACCAGGCTTGCGTTTTGATCGGCGTTATCCGTATGTCCGCAGCGCTGGCAGACGAACAAAGCCTGTGAGACTCTGTTGTCCGGGTGAATGTGCCCGCATTCGGCACATTCCTGCGAACTGTATTGCGGCGAAACCTTGATGACGAGTTTTCCGGCCCTATGGGCCTTGTACAAGAGACAGACCACGAACAGACCCCACATGGAAGAGAGTACGGCCCGGGCGAGACCGGCCTTTACGGCGGCTCCGTTTCGGGCATATCCTCCGGATGCGTTCTTTTTCGGCTCCGGCCGCTTCGTCATGTTCTGGACCTTGAGATCCTCGACGACGAAGAGGCTCCGCTCGGGATCTGTGGCAAAGGCATGGGTGGCCTTGTGGACGACATCCTTCCGGACGTTTTTTATAT
>JAJYYA010000062.1 GCA_021801345.1 Nitrospirota bacterium | reverse complement strand
ACCTTTCTCCCCCTCCCTCGATTTCTCGTTTCGCATTCGCCTCCGGCTTACGAAAATTTCTCCGTTCTTCAACTCCACACCTCCTTCGAGGGGGACTTTGGTGGGTCGTGAATGTTCGGAGGAGATCGGATCACGGAGCGATGGGATTTTTGACAGAATTAAAATTAAGTTTTAAAATTGTCAACATGTATCGGACGAGACTTCTCTCTAAGACATTTCTGGACGCTCTCGAACAGTTCCCCGCGGTCATGGTCACAGGTCCTCGCCAGACGGGAAAGACGACCTTTCTGCTGCATGAACGCTCGAAGGACTGCGCTTATGCGAGCTTTGACGATCCGCTTGAGAGGAGTTTTGCGATTAGCGATCCGAACGGGTTCCTAGATCGCTTCGAAGCCGGTCCAGTCATTCTAGACGAGGTCCAATACGTTCCCGAAATCCTTCCCTACCTCAAGATGCGCATCGACCGGGACAGAACGCGGAACGGCAAGTGGATCCTGACCGGGTCCCAACAGTTTCATCTCATGAGCGGAATCATTGAATCTTTGGCCGGACGGGTGGCCCTCCTCGAGCTTCTTCCGTTTTCCATTCCAGAATCGGGAACGCGAGAAGGGGGGCTTTCGGTTGCGACTCTGGACGGAGGGTATCCGGAGATCGTTTTCCACCCCGAAAAGAGGGACCTCTGGTTGCGCTCCTACGTTCAGACCTATATCGAGCGGGATGTCCGCTCCCTTCGGAACATCACCGACATCCGTTCCTTCGAGCTTTTCCTGAGTCTTCTCGCAAGCCGTCACGCCCAGGAACTTAACGGGAGCGAACTGGCACGGGATGTGGGGCATTCCCTTCCGACGATCACGTCCTGGATCGGCGTTCTCGAGGCGTCATACTTGATTTTCATGCTTCCTCCCTATTTCAGGAATTATGGAAAGCGACTGATCAAGTCGCCAAAGCTGTATTTCATCGATCCGGCCCTCGCCTGTTACCTGACAAGGCAGACGAACGGGGAGGCCGCATTGTCGGGTCCGATGGGGGGGCCGCTATTCGAGGGGCTCATTGTGTCGGAGGCGGTCAAGATGTTTGCCAGCCGGGGATTGAGGCCGGATCTTTTTTTCTGGAGATCGAACGACGGTCTGGAAGTCGACCTGATTCTCCGGATAGGAACGGTTCTCTATCCAGTCGAGATCAAGCTCACCGCGACGCCGACAGTCAAACATGTCGAACCGATGGAGCGGTTTTGTGATTTGGCGAGAAAATCCGGTGAAGAGTGTCGGCCCGGCCTTCTGGTCTGTCGGGCATCGGAGGAACGGGTTTTGCCCGGAGGGCATCGGTCGATTCCCTGGCAGGAGTTTTCGTCCCGGCTTTGGGGGCTGCTTTCCGGGGACCGTTCACCCCCCCCGCCGTGATCGACGAAAACCGAAAAAAGGGTCCCTCCCTTCCTTCACGGCCTCGCGATGGGCCAAATTGGGTGGATGCCAAGCATCACCAATTACAGGACATAAGGGAGGAACCGGTATAAAAATGCCATATTGAATCGACTTCGTCAAGACGGTCCGCCGCCTGACAGCAATAATGGAATGGTCAGTGCCGCCTGGGGTGGGATACCGGATTCCAGTCAGGCATCCTGTTCGAGACAAAAATAGGGAGAGGCGCCAACGGCACCTCTCCCCCGAAACGAACAACCACCGCAATCCATTATCTGAGTCGGCCCCACCACGTGTTGAAGTTTCGAATTTTAAAAATTATACTGGTCTAAGACTGGTCTGAATGGAGGGGATCGAATGGTAACCGTTGGAGCCTACGAGGCCAAAACACACCTTACCCAGCTTCTGGATCGGGTCGCCAAAGGCGAAAAAATCACGATTACCAGACACGGGGTCCCGGTGGCAACCCTTCAATCCGCGGGTCTTTCGAAAAAGGCCTCTGTTCGGGAAACCATCGACCAGCTGAAGGCGTTCCGGAGGGGGCATCTCCTTGACGGAATATCTGTCAGGGAAATGATTGAAGAAGGAAGACGCTGATGTCCGCCCGATTTGTTGTCGACAATTCGATTGTCATGGCATGGTGCTTCGAAGACGAAAGGAACGAGTACGCAGACTCCGTCCTCGAATGTCTGGCAGCCGGAGAAGCGTTCGTGCCTGCCATCTGGCCCCTGGAGGTCGGGAATGTCTTGCTCGTGGCAGAAAGAAAAAAACGGTTGAGCGAGGCCTCAATCATTCGTTTCCTAAATCTTGTGAACAATCTGCCGATCACGGTCGAACAGGAAACTCCGGAAAGAATGCTCAAGGAGATCCTTTCCCTGGCACGGGAGAACGGACTTTCGACGTATGATGCCTCGTATCTGGATCTGGCGATGAGGCTCGGTCTGCCTGTTTCGACAAAGGACAAGGTTTTGCTGAAAGCGGCGAAAAAATGCCAGATTCCTGTCTTCGCCCCCTCCGGTTCGCCCCCAAACCCGTGAACTTATCCGCTGCAAACGAAGGACAAACGGGGCTCGACTCGGGCGATTCGCTCGAAGTCCGCGTCATCCTGCAACAGGGGAACCTCATGCTCGATCGCAATCTGTGCGATCAAACAATCGTGCGGGCTGCGAACAGTCACTCGCACCATGAGCCCGGCCTTTCTCTTCCATGCCGGCCCGCACGCCCCGGATATCGTAGACGGGATCTGGCAAGTCCTTCCCGGGCAGAGTCAGAAATTGAGCCTGCCTTCGGCGGACGACGAGTTCCCGCAGGGCAATCTCCACCGCCTCGCGTTTTGTGCGCACATGGGCCAATTCCATGGCTTCCCGTACCAGATCCTCATCCAGGACAATATTCGTACGCATGGCATACACCTCCTGATGTGTATCGGGACAAATGGAGCCAACAGTGACCCCGTGCAACAACGTGAAAAGCGACTGAACCTATCGGATCGTGTCCCCGACCTTATCCTCTGCCGCCGCCACCTCCACCCGATAGTCCTCCCCCTCCCAGCGCTCCTCGTCCGGCCAGAAGAAGGTAAAGACGATCGTCTGCCCGCGCAAAAGTCCCCCCACGGGAAGAATCGCTCCCCAGAATCCGAGCCCCACAGGATAAGAAAGAGTGTCGCGGGGAGATCCCCATCCGTCCACCGACCAGTGGACGAGCCCCTTCCTCCCCCAGAGAAACCTGAGCTCGCGCCCCTCCTCGAGAGTCCGGATCCTGTGACGGTGTCGCCAAAGCCTCCAGTTGACTTCGGGACGAACCCCCCCATAACGCCTCCAGGTCGCCTCAGGACGGTCGACGGGCCTTTTCTTCCCCTCGCTGTGGGCAAGCTTCACGAACTCGGCGTGGGCCCAGACGAGGGGCATGGCCGATCCGGTAGGACAGCCGGGGATCAGTCCCTTTTCCGGAAGGGGAGGGCCGTCCCAGATCTGTTCGGGGATCAGCCCCGAGTCGTTGGCCATCCGGGCCATGTCGCGAAGGAATCCCCGAGGACTCTCCCCCGCCACGATCGCCGCATGGCCCCGCTCCCCGACCAGAAGGGGCCAGGGGCGTCCACGTCCCGTCCCGTCGAAGGGAGATCCGTCTTCGTGTTCCCCGTACCCGTCTCCGTTGTAGCGGTACCAGGCCGTCCCCGCAGGGGTATCGGCGCGGAGGAGGCGGTCGACGGCTGTCCGGGAGTCTCGGACAAAGGGATCGGTCGGAGAGCGGAGCCCGAACCGGACGAGCTGAAAGAAGTCGGTACTGATCTGGTCGCAGGCGGGTAGTCCAGGATCCCGGGAGAGGTTCTTGATCATAAGAGGGAGACTCTTGGCCTGGGCGTCCTCGATGGCCCCCTCCGGGGCGGCACGCAGGTAGTAGCCGGATACGCCGAGTCTTTTCGCGAGATCTGTCTCTCCCGACCAGCACCAGCGCTCGAGGTTCGCGTTCCAGGTGTCGGCAATCCACAACGCGGCTTCCCGCTCTCCCGGATCGAGGAGTTCCGAGCCGTCGACCAAGGCGGCGATCGTCACCGCCATGGTGAAGAGATTGATCCCCGGATCCTCCTCCCACCGGTCCTCCCCCGTCACCGGACCCTCCCGGATGATGAAGGTCAGGGCCCGGGAGATCATGCTCCTCACGCCTTCGGTATCGAAGGGCTCCTCCCGGGCGAGCCAGGCGGCAATCAATACCGGGAAGGCCGCTTCGTCGAGCTGGAGTCCTTGCCAGAAGGGCTTGCCTCCGAGCCACTGGTTCTGGAGCCAGTGGCCGTCTTCCTGTTGGGTCGCCATCAGGTAGGCAAGGATCCTTCGGGCGGTCTTCGTGTTCCCCATGGCCAGAAAGGCCCCCGCACTCTCCGACAGGTCCCGGCTCCAGACGAGATGGTAGCCGCCCCGGCTCTCCGAAGCCTCTCCCCACGGAATGGAAAGGCTCGCGATGAGCGCCCCGGGGAAGGTCTTGTCCTCGTGGACCTTCAGAACCATGGCCGAGGTGCGGTAGACCTTCCTGAGGGAAGCCGGAAGACGGGGGGGAAGACGAAGCCCCCCCTGCCACTCTTCCCAAAGCGCCACCTGGGCCTGCCACTGGGGTTCGAAGCCCTCCATCAAAGCGGAGAGGGCCAGTGTCGACGCGGCTTCAGAGCTCCCAGAAAAAGCCAGGGCAAGCGTTCCCGACGGACCGCCCTCCCCCATAAGCGCCACCTCGCCTGGCCCGGCCAGGTCATAGTCCCACGTCATCCGGCCGTTTTTCGAAAAGTCCTGCCACCCGTCGCTCTCTCCCGTCTCCCCGCAGGAGAGCCGCGAGAACAGATCCTCTCCCCCCGGCCGCATCCCGCCAAGGGAGAGGGCGAAAGGCCCCTGGGCCGCCGAAAGGAAGCGGCGACCGTGCCAGGGGAGAACGGCGGCGGTATTGCCCTGGCTCTCTCCCCCGAGTCGGGCCGAAAGAAGGGGATAGACGCGGAGCGGCTCGTCGGAGGAGAGTCGGTAGTCGATCAGGAGTACGTCCCGGGCGGGAGAGACGACAACCCGGAAGGAGAAGAGAAAGCGGTCGTTCACATGCCGTACGGTCACGGCAGGGATCCCTTCCCCCGCCGTCTCGACCGTAACATCCCGGCCGCCCTTGAGCTCGACCCAGAATCCCCGGTCGTCGGCCACGACAAATCCCAGGTCCCGCACCTGGGGGATGTCGATCCGCGGCGAATAGACCTCGGAGACAATCCCCCGGACCAGGGTAAACCAGACCCGGGAAGGTCCCAGAGACCCTCCGACCATCTCCTTTGCCGCCGGAGTCCAGACGGGCCCTGACCATGTCGCTTCGGGTGCTTTCACGGGGGTGTCTCCTTAACGCTGACTTCCTGCTGGCGTGACCGCCCCGCCCTCGTCCCTACCGGAGAGGGCGGCTTCATCGGTTCCCTTCCGGTACCACGCAGGCGATTTTTCGTTCGCGGCACGGAAGGCAGACCGGATAATTTCAGCACACAATCCGTCGCCCCTTGCCCGGCCCGGTCACTGGTCACTGGGCAAGGAAGGGGGGAAAAGGTGTATAATAAAAACAGACCAAAGGGATTATGATAAAATCAGCCTACAAGATTTCACTGCCATTGTAAAAATAACAATTCAATCAGTATTGTCGATCAAAAAGGAGAAGACAATGGATCCCGGCAAACCTCCCGCCTCCCTCGAACGCTTCACCGCATTCATGTCGGAGGTCGAATCGCTCCGACCGTCCCTTCTGGGACTCGACAGCTTCAAGAGCCTCAAGGTGGAGATCGAACGATTCCGGAGCTTCATGGCCGAGATCGACAAGTTCAAGCTCCTTCTTGCAGAGATGGAGCGCTTTCGGAGCTTCTTTGCCTCCGAGCAGGACCGGATGAAGACCCTTATGACGGAGATGGAGCGCTTCTTTTATTTGATCGGAGAGGTCGAACGGCTCCGTCCGTTCATGGGGGAGCTCGACAGCTTCAAGGCCTCTCTCGACGAGCTCGAGCGCTTCAAGACCTTCATGTCCGACCAGCGAAAGACCTAGGAGTCCGGGGATACCGGAAGATCGCAGCCATCTTTAAAAGGTTGCGGTCGCTACCGTTCTCCCGCAAGGCGAACGAGTCCGTCGCGAAACTTGCAGAAACTGGGAGAGACGTTCCTTCCCGGGTCGAGAAAGGGACCGATCTTCCCGGCCCACTCGTGCTTGATCCTGCCCTGGGAAGGTCCCCGGCCTTTTTGACGGCCAAGGAGCCTCCCGGATGTACGGCATCCGCCAGAATCTCCCAAGCTCCACAAACCTCGTCCTGAGCAGCGGAACAAGAGGCTTTTTTCTATCGAGAGACATATCCCGGTGCGGGTGAGCCTCTCAGTAGCCCTTCCGTGCTCAAATCTTCGTCGAGTTCCGGCCAATGGATTCCGAATCCCCCGGCACAGACTTCCCAATGCTTGCGGGCCTTTGGGTTTCCCGTGAGGAGCCGGGGAAACCAGGCCAGAGGAACGGTGATCGTGCGTCCGTCCATCAGATCCACGCTCAGCGTATCCTCGCTTATCCGAACGTTTTTGACGCGTTCATCGGCTTCCGGTGCCAAAATACCCATGCCATGCCTCCAGAAAGGGCGGTACCCTCTCTCCTGCAAAATTGTCGGCATTGTTCCTCTTCGATTTATTTTCTTCCCTCAGAGTTGACCTTTACCCCCCATCTCCGACTCTCGGCCGCTTTTTTCTCTTCGCGAGAGCGAAGAGGACGCGCTCTCTCCGGATCCGCGTCCCCTCTTGACCGTAATCCGAACGGGAGCCGCCTTCGAAACAGGTGACCGGTCGGGTCTCCGGCCGGATCAGGGGAGAAAGACAGAGAAGTCGATCTCGGGAAAGAGGGCGTCCTTCTCCCGGATCTCCCGGAAGACATCCTCCCGGTATCGTCCCCCCACGACCATCTCGCGAAGGGCCCAGAAGCGGTAGAGGTGGTTCTTGATCCGGTCGACGGCATACTCGACCATGGTCTTGGTCGTCATGATGAAGGGCCAGTCGGAGCTCTGTGCCAGAAGGAGCTCGCGCGCCATCTGGTTTAGGATCTCCCGGTCCCTTCCCGAGACCCGTCCGGAATGAGCCGCAAGCCTTGCCATCTCGCGGGCCGCCTCGAAGAGGGGAGGATAGATCCAGTCGTTGGTCTGGTTCATCCAGAACTCGTAGTAGCCGTTCTCCCCCCAGGAAGAGGGTTCGGGTTCGCCTCCCGAGGCAGGAATCCCCATCCTTACGAGCTCCACCGGGGTACGGACCGAGACGATCTGCCGACGGGCGACTTCCCGGAAGACCTCCTCGAGGAAGTTCACCCCCTCGAACCACCAGTGGCCGAAGAGTTCGGCATCGTATGGACAGACGATGGTCGGATCGATCCCCATCGTCGTGGAGAGCTGGCCGATCTGGACCTCCCTTTTCGCGACAAAGTCGCGGGCGTGGTCCCGAACCCGCTCCCGGGCCCGGGCCGGATCGTAGATCTCCTTGTGGTCGGTGGCTCCCGTGATCCTGTGGTACTTGAGGCCCGTCATGCCCCGAGGCCCGTCGGTGTGAAGATAGGGGCGAACATAGTCGTAGTCGAGATCGTATCCGATGTCCCGGTAAAAGTCCCGATAGTCCGGATCGCCCGGGTAGCCTTCCTTGGCGCTCCAGACCGCGCGCGAGCTGTCCGGATCGCGCCCGAAGGCCCAGACCCCCGCCGGAGTGACGAGAGGGGCATAGACCCCGGCGGGAGGCCGGGGATCGGCATAGAGAAGGCCATGGGACTCCATGAAGAAGAACCGGATCCCCTCCTTCCGGAGAATGCGGTCAACCCCCTCGTAGTAAGCGCACTCGGGAAGCCAGATTCCCTGGGGATCGCGCCCGAAGACGCGACGGAAGGTCGAGACCCCCACCCGGACCTGAGCCTCGACCGAGCCGGGAACCTCCTGCAGGAAGGGGAAATATCCGTGGGTCGCCCCGCAGGTGATCCCCTCGAGAGAGCCCCGCTCCATATGCTTTTTGAAGCCTCCGAGAATGTTCCTCCCGAGCCCTTCCCGATAGACCCCCTCGAGAAAGGCGAGATGTCCTTCATAGAATCTCGCCACATTCTCGTAACTTCCGCCCCGGGTCCGGGCCACCTCCGATTGCGCGAGCTCCCGGAGAAGGGAGAGGCGCGCCTCGAAGCGACCCATCAGGAGCGGGTCCTCCATCATCGAGACCAGGGTGGGGGAGAGGGTCATGGTGATCCGGAAACCGACTCCTTCCCGGTCGAGACGGTCGAACATCGCAAGAAGCGGAAGATAGGTCTCGAGCAGCCCTTCGAAGAACCAGTTCTCCTCGAGAAAGATCGCGTGGTCGGGATGGCGCACATAGGGAAGGTGGGCGTGGAGGACAAAGACGAGATTCCCGCGGGGTGTGCCCATGGTCGGTCCTTTCTGTCCGGGTCAGTCCCGGAGCGTCTGCATGCGTGGCGACATGCACATTGGATGGATCACTCTGAAAGGCTTGGCAGCTGGCGCACAAACGGGATCTCGGAGCCGGGCTTCGACGTGCGGAGATTCCCCATGATGAGGTTCACATCGTCGTTGGGTCCCTGTATGTAGAGAGGCTTTCCGTTTAGCCCATAGGAAAAGGTCGGCTCGAAGGGCCGGTCCGGCTCGAAGGCCGGGGCGACCGCCTCCCAGTCCGGATGAGGACTTTGGCCGAACTCCCGGGCATAGGCGACAGCCCCCAGTACGAAGCTCCGGACCTCCTCGTAAGTCACCTCGACAGGCGTCATGTCGATGTCGGCGTCGACATCGCTTTTTTCTTCGATCTCGGCACGTTCCTCATCGGTCAGAAGAAGCTCTCCGGTCGGCCCGAAGGAGGCGTGGGCCCCCTTCCCCTCGATCCATGGCTTTATAAAGGGCATCATCTCGAAGTCGACCAGCCTGCACCGCACGTCGGCCGGCGAGGCGGCCCGCTCCCAGTGACAGTCCTTGACCCCGAGAAAGAGCCGGTCCACGAGCGCCGACGCCACAAGGAAGCCCCCCTCCGGAATGGAGCGGACAACCACGGCCATGACGAGCCCCATTCGTTCCTTGTAGCTGGCGGTGAGCCAGCTTGAGACGACCGGAAGGCGGGAGGGGTCAAAGAGGAGGCGGGCGAGCTCCTCCCGGAGGAGCGGGCCGCTCCGGGGGATCTTCCGGCAGCAGAACTTGTACTTCTTCCCGCTTCCGCAGGGACAGAATCCGTAAGAGTCGGGCTTCGTCCTGATCATCGAGCCTCCGGGAAATACTTCGTCAGGACGGAGGAGGTCTTCGAAAGGCCGAGCTTCGTAAAGAGGGAGACGAAGGTCGCCTCGAGATCCTGCATGATCCGGTCGAGGACGGGGGCGGGGATCTCAAGGAGCGCCTTCTTGAAAGGACCATAGAGGCGCTTTCTGTTCTTGTAGAAGAACTGCTCCTCCGTCTCTCCCGCTTTTCTCTCGCCCGCGAACTCCCTGGTCATGTAGGCTTCCATCTCTTTTTTGAGGGCCTGCGGGAAGGACGGATGGTCGAAGACCGCGTTCTGGAATCCGGTCGCGAGATGGATCTCGAGGGTCCCGACCCGGGGAAAGTGGTCGAAGAGGTCCGGGGGAAGCGTCGAGGCCCCGTGCTGGACGGCCCCGCCCATATGGTAGCGGCTCCGTGCCCGCTCGCCAAGAGCCTCGAGAGTGGGGAAGTCGAGGTTCACGGGGGCGATGCGCCCGTCGGGAAGGGGGACCCCTCCGTGGGAGGTGCCCGTCTGAACGCTGATCTTGCTGATGCCCGTCGCCCGTGGGTCGAGCCTCGAGAGCTCCTCCTGGTAGACCTCCATAAAGGCATCGAGCTCCGCCGGGTTGGAGTTCTCCTTGCCCACCTCCCCGATCTCGCCCCCTACGGAGACGAGCCCATGAGGTCCGTCAGGCCTGTCGGGAGTGATCTGGCGGATAAAGTGCGTGAGGAGCGCGGTCATCCGGCCGTTCTCCCGCTGCTGGTCCCGAAGGTCGGTGGGCTCGAGGGTGACGAGCGTCGAAGCGTCGATATCGATATTGCGGTAACCCGCGTCGATCGACTCCTGTATGAGCTTCTTCAAGCCCAGGATCTCGGCCTCGGGGTCCTTCGCGTAGCTCTTGGCATTGAACTGGTAGTGGTCCCCCTGGACGAAGACCGGACCCGAGACTCCTTCGGCCAGGGCTCCGGCCATCACAAGACCCGCGTACTCCATGGGGCGCTGGAAGGAGTACCCGATCTCGCTCTTGGCGAGCTCGAAGAGCACCGGACCTCCGGAGATCGCCTTCATCGCCCGGAAGATGCGTCGCACGGTCAGGAAGGTGAGCCCCCGGATGTTGATCGCGGGAACGGTGAAGCCCGTGACCTCCCCCCGGCCGATCGCCCGGTAAAGGGGCTCGATCGAGGCCAGACGTCCACCCGAATGCTGAAAGGCCTCCCGGATAAGGCGGAAGGAGGCCGTCCGGATGTCCGCGTCGGGAGAAAAGAGAAGATCGTCCATCAATTCGGAGAGAGACTCCTTCACGAAGCGGGACAGGTCGGTGACAGCGGGACTCCCCCCGGGGAACTCCGCCACATATCGATAGCGTTTTTGCCAGTCCGCGAGTGTTTCCGGTGCCTTCCCGACCATGATCGATCCTCCCTTGGGTCCTGTTTCGGTTGAACGGTCCGTTTATTCCGACCGGGAGGCTCTCCCGGTCGTTCCTGTCTTTCTGGAGCAGTCTTTCGCCCAGATCCTGACGACACAGTCCGAAAATCGCAAAAGTGCCCCCCCGAATTTCCGGACAATCCCTTCTAGGGGATGGTGATCTCCCGGAGAAACTGCGCCGCCTCCTCGGGAGGGGTCGGGTTGATGTAGAAGCCCGTCCCCCACTCGAACCCTGCGACCTGGGTCAAAGTCGGCATGATTTCGAAGTGCCAGTGGTAGTAGTCGTCCGAAGCCTTGTCCTGGAGCGGCGCCGTATGAAGGATAAAGTTGAAGGGCGGGTTCATGAGCGCCTTGTTGAGCCTTTTCAAAACGTCGAGAAAGATCTTCGCCAGAGCCTCGTACTGGGACTTCTGCCCCTCCTGGAAGGAGGAGGCGTGCCGCTTGGGAAGAATCCAGACCTCGAAGGGGAAGCGGGAGGCGAAGGGGGTGATCGCCACGAACTCCTGGTTTTCGGCCACGAGGCGGGAGCCGTCCATGATCTCCTGCCGGATGATGTCGCAGAAGATGCACCGCTCCTTCTCCTCGAAGTGCGACTTGGCCCCGATCATCTCCTCGATCACCACCGTGGGGATGACCGGAAGGGCGATGAGCTGGCTGTGGCTGTGCTCGAGGGAGGCGCCAGCCGGCTCTCCGTAGTTCTTGAAGATCATGATGTAGCGGAAGCGGGCATCCTTCTTCAGGTCGAGGATGCGGTCGCGGTAGGCCCAGAGAAGGTCCTCGAACTCCTTTTCGGAAAAGGCGGACAAAATCTTCCTGTGCTCGGGGGTCTCGATCACCACCTCGTGGGCCCCCACTCCGTTCATCTTGTCGTAGAGCCCGACCCCCTCTCGGTCGAGGCTTCCCTCGACCATGAGGGCGGGAAACTTGTTGGGAACGACCCGAAGCGTCCAGCCGGGGCCGTTGGGAAGTCCCCCCTGGTGACGGTAGGCGAGGACCTCGGAGGGAGTCTTGTCCTCCTGCCCCGCGCAGAGGGGGCAGACCTGGTAGCGGTACTCGTTCTTGAAGGTCTTGTAGTCGACAGGGCGCCGGCTCCGGGCGGTGGAGACGATCACCCAGCGCCCGACGATCGGGTCTTTTCTGAGATCAGGCATGGATTAGGCTCCTTGCGTCGGCTCCGCAAATGACGGTGATCGATCCCCCCGGACCGAAGAGGCGGTCGAGGGCAAACCCTTGGATAAAGAGCGTTCCCTGGAAGGTCTTCTCGAGGCCCGCTTCGGAGAGGGAGACGGTCTCGACGGGCCCGTGGAAAAACCGTCCGGCCCCCGACAGAACGATCCGGAAGACGGTCTGCGACCAGGAGTCCTCTCCTCCGTACCAACCCACGGGGCCGTACTCTCCCGGCTCGTCCCAGAGCACGGCCCCCTCCCGGCCGGCGACCGAGATCGTCCGTCCGCCATCGTGGCCGGCGAGCAGGGTCAGCGGGAGCTCGACATAGAGCATCTTTCCCTTCCAGGGCTCGGGAATGGACGCCGACCCGGGAGAGTCGAGACGGTAGTCCACAATGAAGCGATCCTCCAGAAAACGGTACTCCTTGCGGAGGCGCAAGGGAAGTCCGTCGAGCGTCCCCGAAAGCGAAAATGCGAGCCGGTCGTCCGAAGCTTCCTCAAGATGGGCGGGACTTCCCCCCAGATCGACAATGACCCCCTCTCCCCCCTCCAAAAGCCCGGAGGACAAAGCCGCCTCCGAAGCGATCATTTCGGAGAAGGCCCGGCGGGGCCGACGGTCGTAGACCACCCCGAATAGCGCCGCCGCCTCCTCTCCCGGAGTGAGGTTGTGGATCGAGGGAATTCCCTCTCCCCCGGAAGGTGAGCCCTCCCGACGGTCCTCCTCATTCCGGCGGGTCAGATCCTCCCGATGACGGATGTGGTAGGACTCCTCCTGGCGCGTGAGGGTATTGGTCAGATGGAAGCCGGTCGTCCGGTCGTCCCACTCCAGCACGGAAGCTCCGCGAAGAGGCGTGATCCAGAGATTGTAGGTCCGGGTCCTCGCGAAATACTCTCCCACCCCGTCGGCGTCGAAGTCCCCCGAAAGAAGGGCGGGGACAGGAAGCTTCCCCTCCGCCTCCAGCGCCCGTTCGGCGTCGAGGAGGCTCCGGAAAGCCTCGTGGCGAAGGTTCGCAAGATAAAGCCCCCCGAAGAGGCCGTGCCAGTAGACATCGTTGCCCTGGGCCCGAAGGTAGGGGAGGAGGATCCCGTCGGGGGGATCGGAGGCCGGATAGGCCTCGGCCACGAAGCGTCCGGTGAGGAGCATGCGGTGGTAGAGCCTGTGGACGTCGGGATACTTGACGAGGAAGTTCTCGAAGATCCCTCCCCGAAACAAGGTCCGGAGACTCTCTTCCCCCCCTTCCCGATCCCATTTTTCGAGCCAGCGGTGGTAGACGTGGCCGATCTTTGCAGGGAGGGCCCACTCCATCATCTCGGTGTAGGAGGCGTTGGGGAGAACGGCAATCCCCGTAGGCTGAGCCTCCCGGGCCACATCCCCCATCCTGGCCACCCGGAGCCATCCGGACTGGGCATTGAGCTGGGAGAAGAGGTTTGCGAGATAGCCGTCCTCCCAGACCCACTTGTAGGTCTCGGGCCAGACCCCGAACTTCTCGCCGTCGTCGGCGTAGGTCAGGATCTTTCCCCCGCGGGCCTGCCGGTCGAGGAAGGAAAGCAGGGCGTCCGGCGGACGAAAAGGGATGAGATAGCGGAGCTCCTTGGAGATGGGGAAAATTTTAAGGGGCGCCCCCTCCCAGGAGACCGAGTAGTATCCGTGGAGGCGCTCGTCGGGGATCCCCGCCAGATGGAAATGATGGTCGTCGAGAGGCACGCAGGAGAGCCCGAGGGGAGCGAGTCTGGCCGGCAGGTCTGTCTCCCAGACGCGTTCTGCCAGCCAGAATCCCTCCCCGCCCCCCTCCCCGAACCGCTCCTTGAGGTGCCGGCGCATGAGCTCGATCTGGCGGCGCTGGTCCTCGGGACGAAGCCAGCAGAAGATCGGCTCGTAGAAGCCTCCGCCGAGGATCTCGATCTGACCGCGGTCGACCATCTTTTTTAAAAGATCGAGAAAGCCCGGCTCGTGCGACTCGATCCATTCGAGGAGGGGACCGGTATAGTGCAGGGAGGCGCCGATCGCCTCGTACTGCCAGAGAAGCTCGACGGTGGGGCGATAGGCCCGGTCGAAGGACTCCCGGAAGACGTGGTCGAAGTTTCCCGCCGGCTGGTGGTTGTGCATGACGAAGACCATCGTGGCCCGATTGTCCCTCTTTTTCTCGCTGAAGCCAACCTCCATCAGACTCTCCATATCGATTTGACGAACTGGTCGTCGGGAATCTGGATCGACAGCGTATGTCCCCGGGGACACTGGTCGACCATTTTTTTGTCCTCGTAGAGCTCGAGGATCGCCCCGATCCACTCTCCTGGCTCAAGCGCCAGAAGGGTGTACGGTACCGCGATCTCCACGATTTTCCGGTAGGCGACCCGGGCCGTTCCTTCGGAGCCGTCCCCGCCGCAGGACAGCGGCACGTCCCTAACCCCCGGAACAAGCGGAAGACAGAACCGGGTCTCCTTCCGGTCGAGGAAACGGATGTCGAGACGGGGCGCTTCGTGCTCCTCCGGGCGGTAGTGGGGATCGAAGTCGATCCGGAGATAGAGCTGCGCCTCGTCGAAGCCGAAGTAGAGAGAGGAGAGAGGGGAGTCCCGGAGATACATGGCGCCCTGAAGCTTGTGGTTGTCGTAGAGACCCGCTCCCGTCCATTCGAAGTAGTGGCTGACCTCTCCGTCGATGACCGGGCGGATGAAGTCAACGGGAAGAGAGAGACCTGTCGGCTGGTCCGTCTGACGGATGGGCTCATTGAGGATCACCGGCGGGATCTCTCCCAGAATCCGGTAGACGTTCTGCTGGTGAACCCGGAAGAGACGGTCGAACTCCCCCGACTGGAGGCTCTTGAAATCGTCCCCGTACCACCAGAACCAGTCCGATCCTTCGGCCGCATAGAGCTCCAGACGGGCCTTCTCGATCTGCTCGGGAGAGGCCTTTCCTTCCTTGAGGGCCCGGCCGAAGGCCTCCCGGGTCTCCTGGAGAAAGTTCCACCCCTTGTTGTCTTCGGGATGTCCGATCCAGATCTTGAAGTCGTGATTGATCCACGAGCCGGTCGCGAGTCTCTCGATGGGACGCGCCGGGACCTTTTCGAGGGCCTCCGAGACCGTGCGGGTCTTTAAGACGGAATGGGAGGAGAGACGCTCGTAGACGGTCTTTAGAAAGTGGAACCCCCCGTCGGGATAGGCCTCCCAGGGGTTCTCCCCGTCGAGAATGACAGATATCACCGCCTCCCGTCCGGCCCCTTCCTCGCGGCGGGCGATCTGCTCCATCTGTCCGATCAGATCCGCCGCCGCCTCGGTCCCGTTGAAGCGCGCATAGGAGAATCCGATCCGGTCCGAGAGACCCCGGTCCCGAAAGACCATGCGGATCCGCTGCTCTCCCGTTTTGATCTCCCACGGCTCGTAGAGGGTTCCCTCGCCCTGGCCTGCCATCTCGCGGGAGATGCGCAAAATGTCCTCGTCGGAGGCGATCCAGGAGAGCTTCTGGCGGGCGGCGATCTCGGCGACCTCGGGGGAGACGGAGCCTTCGGAGGGCCACATCCCCTTCGGCCGGATCCCGAAGATCTCCTCGTGGCGGTCGAGGGCCCGGGAGATCTGCCCCTCGGCGTCTTCCGGGTGGGCGAACTCGTCGGGGAGGGGAAGGTTGGGGTGGGCCCGGCGGGCGCTCTTGGTCGAGACGAGAAGAGGGAGGATGGGATGGTAGTAAGGGGAGGTCGAGATCTCGACCAGCCCGTCCTCCGCAAGCTTCCTGTAAAGGGGAAGAAGCTCCTTGAGGATGGTGTGCTGAAGCCCAAAGAGGGCGTTCTTGTCCGTCTCGGAGAAGTGCCCTCCCTGGGCGATCCACCCCTCGATCTCGGGATACCGGTTCCGGGCGCCGTAGCCGAACCAGGTGAGATTGAACCACATCTGGAGATCGAGGAAGTCCTGGGCGTTCATGTCTCCGACGACGCGCTGATAGTCCTCCTCGGTGACCGGCTGGCGCGACTGGACCTTCTGCCAGAGAAAGAGGTACCGGGGATAGGGCTTGACCATCGTCTCGAAGGCGCAGGAAAAGAAGTTTCTCGCCATGAAGACGCGGTCGGCCAGATCGAGTTCCCCTGCGGGCTTGAGCGAGAGACCCTGGTAGGAGTCGACCACCGACCCGTCGGCCAGGGCCTTGATCTGGTCGAGCAGGACGGGAACGAGGTTCACCGTCTGGCGGATCTCCGGGAACTTCCGGGCCATGAAGGGAATGTCGTAGTACCCCCGCACCCCGTGGAGTCGGACCCACGGAAGGACCATCTCGTTTGTCAGGGGATCGAGGTAGGAGGGCTGGTGCATGTGCCAGAGAAACAGAATATGTGCGCTCAAGAGAACTTCTCCAAAAGGTCGGGGGGTCTCAACGGGACGTCTGCCACCGGTCGACGCCGTCTTGCGTCACGGCGACCACCCCTCCGGGCGAGACAAAAAAATACTTCCGGTCCTCTTCGGGGTCGAAGCCGATCCGGATCTCGGCGGGGATCCGCACATCCTTTTCCACGATGCACCGGTTCAGGCGGGCGTATCGGCCGACATCCGCCCCGTTGAAGAGGACCGAATCCTGGACGCGCGAATAGCTGTTGACCCGGACGGAGTGCCCGAGGATCGAGCGGTCGATCTGGCCCCCGGAGATGATGGACCCCCCGCAGACGATGGAGTCGGTCGCGACCCCCACCCGCCGGTTCTTCTCGTCGGCGAAGACGAACTTGGCCGGCGGCACCTGGGGACGGTAGGTCCTGATCGTCCAGTAGGGGTTGTACAGGTTGAAGGAGGGCGTCACCGCGACGAGATCCATGTTCGCCTTCCAATAGGCGTCGATGTTGCCGATGTCCCGCCAGTAGCCCGTCTCGGACTGGGTCATTCCGGGAATGGTGTTTTTGCTGAAATCGTAGACCCCCGCCCGACCCTCGGCGGCAAGCCTCGGCAGGATGTTGTGGCCGAAGTCGTGCTTGGAGGCGGCAATCTCGGCGTCCTGGCGGAGGATCTCGACTAGGTCCTTCGAACGGAAGATGTAGTTTCCCATCGAGACCAGGGCGGTCGTTCCTCCCGGAACGGTCGGCTCGGGCTCGGACGGTTTTTCCACGAAGTCCCGGATCTTTCCCCCGTCGACCCGGATCACCCCGAACTCCCGCGCCTCGGAAAGGGGCACCGGGATCGCGGCCACCGTGACCGCGCAGCCGCTCTCCTGGTGCTCCTCCATCATCTGGCGAATGTTCATCTTGAAGATGTGATCCCCGCCAAAGATGCAGACATGGTCGGGATTTTCGTCGAGAATCAGGTTCAGGTTCTGAAAGACGGCATCGGCCGTCCCCTGGAACCAGTGCGGACCCGTCCGCATCTGGGCGGGGACCGGATCGACATACTGGTCGAGCAGCGGCGAAAGCCTCCACCCGCGGGAGAGATGGGTGTTCAGGGAGTGCGACTTGTACTGGGTCAGAACCTTGATCTTGCTATAGCCCGAATTGACGACGTTGCTCAAGACGAAGTCGATGATCCGATAGGCTCCGCCGAACGGAACCGCCGACTTGACCCGGTCTGCCGTCAGCGGAAAGAGACGCTTTCCCTCGCCTCCGGCGAGGATGATGGTCAGGACGTTGTCCCGATCACGAGTCAGCATGGTCCCCCTCCGTATTTTTCAGGAGTTTCCAAGAAAGGTCCTGTTGAGAGCCTTGAGGATGGCAGATCGTGCGGGGGAGAGAGAAAAAAGCCCCCAAAGAAAAAGGAGAAGGGAGGAGAAAAGATAGGCGGCCCATTTCTCCCGGCGCTCGTGGCGAAAAAGGAGCCGGGCGGAATAGACGGCCCCGAACCCGCCCACAATGAGAAATATCCAGTCATAGACCATGCCGTCACCCCTTCCGATGCCTCCCATATTAACAGAATGGGAGGGGAAAGGCCAAACGACAATGGGCCGGTGCCCTCGGGATGGGGATCGGGGGAAAGCGAGATTAAAGGGGGGAGATGGACGAGGAACATACGGCAGGGCCAAAGAAACACAAAAAGAACGACCGCGTCCTCTCATCCCCCTAAGAAACACAGGAGAAAAAGAAGAACCGATTATTGTCGCAAGTTCGACTAGTCTTCTGCGATCTGTCCGGGATGGCTGGGAGAGTGTCTTCTCGAGGCGATGTTGAGCCGGACATTTTCCCGCTTGAGTTCGAGCAGATAGGTTCGCCTTTCAATCTCGGAAATCGGCTTCGAAAGCGCCTCCTCGGCGTTTTTCCTGGCGGTCCTGGCAAGCTCGAGGTTAATATCGTCCGCCCGTTCAACCGTGTTGGCAAGGACGATCATCGACTTGGGAAGGACCTCCGCCACCCCTCCGCTCACATAGTAGGAGTAGAGCGCGTCGCCCTTGCGGACGACGAGCTCTCCGGGATCGAGCAAGGTGATGAAGGGCGTGTGGCCGGTCAGGACGCCGAACTCCCCGTCCACGCCCTTGGCCTTGACGAAGTCCACCTCTTCGGTGACGAGGACCCGCTCCTGGGTCAGAAGGGAGAGCATGAAGGACATCGGCTAGGCCTTTCCCTTGAGCTTCTCGGCCTTTTCCACAGCCTCCTCGATCGTTCCCACCATGTAGAAGGCCTGCTCGGGAAGATGGTCGTACTTGCCTTCGACGATCCCCTTGAAACCCTTCACCGTATCCTCGCGGGAGACGAACTTCCCGGGGGAGCCGGTAAAGACCTCGGCGACGAAGAAGGGCTGGGAGAGGAAGCGCTGGATCTTCCGGGCCCGGGCCACGATCTGCTTGTCGTCCTCGGAGAGCTCGTCCATGCCCAGGATCGCGATGATATCCTGGAGATCCTTGTACTTCTGGAGGGTCTTCTGGACCGCCCGGGCCACGCTGTAGTGCTCCTCTCCGATGATCATGGGATCGAGGATCCGGGAGGTCGAGTCGAGCGGATCGACGGCGGGGTAGATACCGAGTTCGGCGATCTGCCGGGAAAGAACGACCGTTGCGTCAAGATGGGTAAAGGTCGTCGCCGGGGCCGGGTCGGTAAGGTCGTCGGCGGGGACATAGACCGCCTGGACGGAGGTGATGGAGCCTTTCTTCGTCGAGGTGATCCGCTCCTGGAGCTGGCCCATCTCGACGGCGAGGGTCGGCTGGTACCCCACGGCGGAAGGCATGCGGCCGAGAAGGGCCGACACCTCGGCTCCCGCGAGGGTGAAGCGGAAGATGTTGTCGACGAAGAAGAGAACGTCTCGATTTTCTTCGTCGCGGAAGAACTCGGCCTGGGCCAGACCCGTGAGAGCGACGCGAAGACGCACGCCCGGGGGCTCGTTCATCTGTCCGTAGACGAGGCTCGTCTTGTCGATGACCTTCGACTCGTTCATTTCGTTCCAGAGGTCGTTTCCTTCACGGGTCCGCTCTCCAACTCCTGCAAAGACCGAAAATCCGCCATGCTCCATGGCGATATTGCGGATAAGCTCCATGATGATGACGGTCTTGCCCACGCCGGCCCCTCCGAAGAGTCCCGTCTTTCCGCCCTTGGCGAAGGGGGCGATGAGGTCGACGACCTTGATGCCGGTCTCGAAGACCTCGGTGGCGGAGGCGAGCTGGTCGAAGGCGGGAGGATCGACGTGGATGGGACGCATGTGCTCAGTCGAGATCGGGCCTCCGTCGTCGATGGGGGCCCCCAGAACGTCCATCATCCGTCCGAGGACCTTCTGGCCCACGGGAACCATGATGGGCTTTCCGGTGCTGGTCACCTTCGTGCCGCGCACCAAGCCGTCTGTCGATCCCATGGCGATCGTCCGGACGGTGCTCTCGCCCAGCTGCTGCTGGGTTTCGAGGATGAGTCCCGACCCCTCGACCACCAGGGCCACATAGGTTCCCGGAAGCTCACCTTCAAAGCGTACGTCGACAACCGGTCCGATCACCTGAACAATTTCACCCGTCTGCATCTAAAAGGCTCCTCTTTTACCCGTGTTCCGAGGCCTGTCCGCACTCCGGACAGACCGTGACAATTCGCGGGACGTCTATCCCTGCTGGACCGCGTCGGCTCCCGAGGCGATCTCGGAAATTTCCCGGGTAATCGCCGCCTGGCGGAGCTTGTTGTAGACCAGCGTCATCTGGTAGATCACTTCCTTGGCGTTGGACGTGGCATTTCTCATCGCCATCATCCGGGCGCTATACTCGCTGGCAAAGTTCTCCATCACCCGCTGGAAGACAAGCGTCTCGAAGTAGCGCGGGATCAGAACCTCGAGGATCTCCGCCGTGCCGGGCTCGTAGAGATACTCTCCGAGAAAGGGCGACGGCTTTTTCGTGCCGTCGGGCTCCGTCTCGGGAAGAATGGGAAGAAGTTGCTGGGAGCGGGCTTTCTGGGAAAGGGTCGAGACGAACTCCGTGTAGAAGACCCAGACCTCGTCCCATTGCCCCTTCGTGTACTCTTCGATGGCCACCTGGGTCGCCGGCAGGATCTCTTCGATCTGCCCCTTGTCCTTGACTCCGGTCACAGATCCGACGGCCTTGAGGCCTCCCCGGCGCACAAAGTCCTGTCCCTTCTTCCCGACGACGACAAACTCGAAAGCGACGCCGGGTCGTTCTGCCATGAACCGGTTCACCTGCTTGAAGACATTGGCGTTGATCGGTCCGCAAAGCCCCCGGTCGGTGGAGACCAGGATGATCCCGATGGTCTTGACGGGCTTTTGCTGAAAAAAGATGTTGGGACGATGCGCCTCGATGGCGGAAAGGCGGCCCAGCAGCTCGCGGATTTTCTCGGCATAGGGCCGGGTGTCGCGCACCCGGGCCTGGGCCTTTCGCATCTTGGCCGAGGCCACCATCTCCATGGCCTTGGTGATCTGGCGCGTGTTCTTGACCGACTTGATGCGGCCGCGAATCGATCGAAGTGAGGGCATCGTCCTATCCGTTGAATGAGGCGGTGAACTCTGTCAGCGCCGCCTTGAGGGCCGCCACCGTCGCATCGGAAAGGGCCTTTTCCTCCCGGATCGCCTGGAGAATGGCGGCATGGCGGCTGTCGAGGAAGAGGTGGAACTCCTTCTCGAAGGCACCGACTCGCGCCGGGGCAATACCATCGAGGAAGCCGTTGGTCACGGCGAAGATGATGGCGATCTGCTTTTCGACCGGGAGAGGCGAATAGTGCGACTGCTTGAGGATCTCAGTCAGCCGCAGACCCCGCTCGATCTGGTCGCGGGTCGTCTTGTCGAGATCGGAGGCGAACTGGGCAAAGGCCGCGAGTTCCCGAAACTGCGCCATCTCGAGACGCATCTTTCCGGCGACCTGCTTCATGGCCTTGATCTGGGCGGCGCCGCCGACGCGGGAGACGGAAATTCCCGGGTTGATGGCCGGACGGATCCCGGAGTAGAAGAGGTCGGTTTCGAGATAGATCTGACCATCGGTGATGGAGATAACGTTGGTCGGAACGAAGGCCGAGACGTCTCCTGCCTGGGTCTCGATGATCGGAAGGGCGGTCAGCGAACCCCCGCCGCTCTTTTCGTTGAGACGGGCAGCCCGTTCGAGGAGACGGGAATGGAGATAGAAGACGTCTCCGGGATAGGCTTCTCGGCCCGGGGGCCGCCTCAGCAGAAGGGACATCTGGCGGTAGGCCCAGGCATGCTTGGTCAGGTCGTCGTAAACGATCAGAGCGTCCATCCCGCGATCGCGGAAGTATTCGCCCATCGCACAACCCGCATAGGGGGCGATATACTGGAGGGCGGCCGAATCCGACGCGGAGGCGGAGACGATAATCGTGTACTCCATCGCTCCGTGCTTCTCAAGGGTCCGCAGGACATTGACCACGCTCGAAGCCTTCTGGCCGATCGCCACATAGATGCAGACGACGTTGTTGCCCTTCTGGTTGATGATCGTATCGAGGGCGATCGTCGTCTTCCCGGTCTGGCGGTCCCCGATGATCAGCTCGCGCTGTCCGCGACCCACCGGAATCATGGCATCGATGGCCTTGATCCCCGTCTGCAGGGGGACGGAGACAGATTTACGAGTAGAGACACCCGGAGCGATCTTTTCGATGGGAGAGGTGGCCTCGGCCTTGATCGGTCCCTTCCCGTCGAGGGGCTCGCCCATGGGGTTCACGACGCGACCCACGAGGCCGGGGCCCACGGGAACCTCCATGATCTTGCCGGTGGTCCGGACCTCGTCTCCGACGACGGCGTCTTCTCCTCCCTCGAGAATCACCGCACCGATCTCGTTCTCCTCGAGGTTTAAGACGAGCGCCGTCCCCCCCTTGATGAGTTCGAGCATCTCTCCCGACATGGCCTTATCGAGGCCGGAAATACGAAGGATCCCGTCTCCTGAGGTAAGAATCGTCCCCCGGTTCGAGGTCTCGACGCCTCCCTTGAAGCTCCCCAGATTTTTCATCAAATTTTCAGTGATCTCTGAACTTTTCAAGGCACCCTCAATCTGATATGTTTCGTTCCTCGCCCGCCGCGGCGGACCCACTCCTGCCTGAACAAGATGCCTCCGCGAAGAAGCGGGCTCCGTCGTCAGGCCGTTTTGAGAAGCTGTCTCTCAAGTTCGCGGATGCGTGCGGCCAGGCTTGCGTCCCAGACCTGCGATCCGATTCTTATCTCAAGCCCCGCGAGAAGCTCGGGGCGCACCGTAAAGGTCGGCCGCACGGAGAGGGATTTTGCCCCATTCTCCGTCGAGCCCTGTCGAAACCCGGATCCGTTGACGAACCGGAGAACCGTCTCGACGACACGGGTCCTCTCGTCGCCAGAAAGCGGCGCCGCCGAAAGGATCTCGACTCTCACCTGTCCCGTCCTGCGGTCAAAATCGGAAACCACGCGTTCTAAAAGGACCGGAAGAAGGTCCCAGAGGTTTCCCTCGATCAGAGGGACGATCAGTCGCTCCGGAGAGCCGGGAAGAGATTCCCCCAGAGTCTGTGCGCAAAAGTCCCTAAAGAAGGAGACCTTTTCGGGGAGCGTGACCCGTCCGTCGAGGACGAAGCCCCTCAGGGGGCGAAAATGACGAAGGCCCTCCGCGAGCGCAATAAGAGAGGTCCAGCGAACAAGCATCGCCTCCTCGGTCCCGATCGACTCCGAGATCGCCCCGACCCAACGATCAAGAAATTGCCTGTCGGCGGAGGCGGGCATCAGCCGGCCTTCCGCTCGTCGATGGCCTTCATGGCCTTGTTGATGTAGCCGACCTTCTGGGTGTCGGAAAGGGTCTCCTCGAGGATTGTTTCGAGGCTCCTCACCACAAGGGTGACCGTCTCGGTGCGAAGCTCCGACTTCATCTTCTCCCGTTCGGCCGCGATCTGCGCAGTCGCTTTGTCGAGCTCGGCCTTGACCGATTGCGCCAGCTCCTTTTCTCTCTCCTCGCGAAGGGTCCGCGCCATCTCTTCCGCCTGCCGGATCATATTCTCGGCCTGGGTCCGCGCCTTGTCGAGAAGCTCGCGCTGCTCGGCCAGGAGCTTTTCGGCCGCCTCCCGGCTGGCCCGGGCCGCCTCCATGTCGGAGGAAACCTTTGTCCGGCGCTCGTCGAGAACACGGACGAGAGACGGGTAGAGGTACTTTCCCACGATAAAGATCATCAGTGCGAAGGAGAGCACCGACCAGAAAACCGTTGACGGAAAGAATCCTGAATCAAACTGAGGCATGGCCCGTTCCTTTTGGTTCCGCGATGGGGGTCCTGCCGACGGAGATCACGCGATCCGTCCGGCTTTTTTGAAGTGCGGACCCGGGGGGTTGTCTACTTCCGAAGACCCATGATGATGAAGGCGATCACGAGAGCATAGAGCGCCACGGCTTCCGAAAGGGCAAATCCGAGCCACATGTATTTCGAAACCCGTCCCTCGATCTCGGGCTGTCTCGCCACGGCCTCGATCATTTTGCCGAAGATGTATCCGATTCCGGCTCCCGACCCGGCCACGCCGATTGCGGCCGCACCCATACCGATCAAAGCTGCTGCATGCACATCCATGAAAAATTTCCTCCTGAAGGATCGTTAGTGGTTCAACTTCATCGCCTGGCCGAGATAGACGGCCGAAAGAACGGCGAAGATATAAGCCTGGATAAAGGCAACCAGGACTTCCAAAAGGTACAGGACGACGGAGATCGAAAACGGCAACCACTTGAGATAGATCGCCAGGGAGGTCGTCAGGGTGAAGAGGACGAAGAGGATGGTATGCCCCGCGGTCATGTTGGCGAAAAGACGCACCGCCAGAGAAAGCGGCCGGGCCAGCTGGGAGATGATCTCGATCGGAACGACCAGAGGCAGCATCCATCCCGGCACCCCCTCGGGAACGAGGATCGACAGGAACTTGACCCCGTGGCGGCCGAAGCCGATGAGAAGGCTCAGAAGGTAGACCGTCACGGCCATCACCCCTGTCAGGATGATCTGGGAGGTGACGGTATAGACGCCGGGGATCAGGCCCAGAAAATTTCCCAGAAAAACGAAGAGGAACAGGGTGAAGATGGGAAGAAGGAACTTCTTCCGGTTCTCCTCCCCCACATTCTCGTCGACGATCGTCGTCATGGTCTCGAAAAGCATCTCCACGCCGGACTGGAAGCGTCCGGGAACCAGAGCGGCCCCCCGAGCGAAGGAGAGCGAGACGACGGCGATGATCCCGACGCAGAGCCACATCGAAACAACCGCCTGGGTCACCGAAATGTCGATCCCCAGAAGATGGAGCCTGATGATGGGGTGAAGAAAGAACTCTTCAAGTGGATTGCCTTGCAACCGAGCCTCCAATTATGGCCATGAGACACTGTTTCGGGACTGACGCTCTGTCCTATTTCTTTTCGGAGCTTCCGTCGATCAGCCCCCTCATCTCCCGGTAGACGAGCCAGAACCCGGTGCTCCCCCCGATCACGAGACCGGCAAGCGAGAGCGCGGGAAAGATCCTCATCTTGAGAAGGGTGTCGAGATAGTATCCCCCTGCGGCACACGCAAAGGTCACGGCCACGAGTTCGAAGCCGACCCAGGCAATGAACCAGCCACCTTTATTCTTCAGGTCCATAGGGGAGCCTTCAGGGGTGTGAAACGAGGATACCCTTTTCTCAACCTTCGCCAGCCCGAAAGAACGGGCGCTATCGCCGGAAAATCTCTGTCGCAGCAAGCATCGGCTTAAGAACGACATACTTCTTCCGTCAAATGCATATCTTTTTAATCTTAGCGTTTTCTGCGATTTTGTTCAAGACTGAATTGAGGATTTTTTGAAAGGACCATAACGGAAGAAGACTTTTATGCTTCAGCGGGGACTTTGACAAATTGGCAATTGAATTGACAAAATGACAAAACCGTTTTAACCTCCCTTCTCACAACGATAAATTTCTTACTGATTAAAAAAACCCCAACATTTCTTCCTTCGAAACGAAGGAGATTCCTTCCTGCCAACTTCTCTCTCCGAAGGACGGACGCTACCCGGGAAGGATCTTCCGGATATCTTGGACAAAACCGGGGAGATTCTCGCGGATTGCTCCCCATACGGTCCTGGCATTGATCGAACTATATCCGTGGGTCAACTTGATCCGGAGATCGTAAGCTTTCTTGAAGGGAAGCTCCGGATGGTTTCGGACGAACTCCTTGTTGTCATCAAGGATTTTCTTCGACGCCTCTCCTATGGTAATCAGCAATCGTTCGACGACTAACTGGGTTTTTAAGTCTTTCTCGAACTCCTCCCAGCTCATCCCCTCGGTAAATTCTCGGATTTTGTCCGCACAATCGAGAATATCCGAAAGATAGTCCTGTATGCGCCGTTCCTTTTTTTCTCTTTTCATTGTCTCCAATTCTTTTTTCGAAATAACCACGTTGATTTTCTGAAATGTGTCCAAAGGAACGGCTTCCGCGATGATTTCCTTGCGGATGTGTTCTTTAAGGCGGGGGGTATCGGCCTCTAGCAGAATCTCCACCGGAACTTCGAGAATCTCTTCAAGATCGGACTGAAACCCGCTAAGATCGAAAAGGGTCGGGCTCTTATCAAACTCCACCAGAAGATCGAGATCGCTCCGATCTGTATCTTCGCCGCGCACCACGGAGCCAAAAACGCGCACATTTCGGGCATGATGGCGGGTGGCGACTGCCATCACCTCGTTTCGATGATGAAGAAGTGCCTCTGATGGTTTCATCAAATCGCGCGGGAGCCCCACACATCAATCTTGGGGATGAATCTTGTCGGTGCCCGCATTCCTTTCTGATTTGTGATTGAACATATCTATCAGCCGCTAAAGGAACCGATAGATCTTGGGAGTGATTTCCTCCCTCTTTCTCCATTTTCTTCCGATGGCCTAAGCTTTTCAAGTCACATCAGACCTTTCGTTCCCCCCAGGACAGGTTCGATCTCTTGCAAACACTTGGAATACCGTCCGCATGTTTAACAAAACCTATCCCCCTCCCAACTCCATGTGGCACTGAGAGACGCAATCTTTGGTTTGCTGGTACTGAGGATGGTCCCATCGCCGGATTGCCCGTGATCTTGCAGTTAGGAAGAATCACTCAGCCGCTATGCCAAATCTCAACAGTGTCCACGAACACAATGCCATCTGACCCCCGGAACCGATGGGGAACCTGAGCTTCCATGCTCTCGAAAAAATTTTGTTTAGACACCTTTGGACCAAACTCATTGCCACAAGAAAATCTTCTTTTTGCCTGTTTCCCGTACCGCATGGCAACCCATTCCGACACTGCCCCCCGAAGGATGGCAAATTGGACACCCTTCGAGACCCTCATTCCTCCTGAGCGCCCCCGCGCGGATCGTCCGCCTTGTCAACGGCGGCTCTTTCGGCCAGTGTCCGGGCCGCCAGAGAGCGGTCCAGAAATCGTTGCAAAACTTTGGCCTTGCTTCGCCGTCCTTCCCGAATGGCCCTCTCGATACGCAGCTCGAGCTTTCTGACGTCCTTGGCGAACTTCTCCAGAACGACCGGACTGGAAAGATCCAATCCCGGGAGATTGTCATCAGATTTGCTATCGGAATCGGACGGTATCGGACCGTTAACGGGTGTCTCCACGATCGAAATTCTCCTTCAGGGCCCTTTTACCGAACTCGCCAGACAGCAATTTGGGCGCCTCGCCCCACTCTCGAGCGATTGGCGCCAATCGTTTATTCCCCGATCCCGAAGCCTCTCGACGAACCATTCGAGGGAGCCCGGAGCGTCCGCTGCAAACAGGGGCGTCTTCGACTCTGCCACTGTCGGAGGCCAAAACGTCGGGCTCTCCCTCCCTCGCCTTCCAGTGGAAACACCCCCACGTGCGTGGGGAAGACTGCAATAAACCGGGTTGGTCGTCTCCCTGCCGCATTGTCCGCACTCCCTCATGACTTCTTGGCTTTCAACCAATCTGCGTTCCCGCCCGCGTCTATCGCCATCCCCGGCTCAGCAATATCGCGGCCGGCGTGCCAGTACCCGCTCCGCGGCGAGTAGTCGCCGTGCTTCGGCGGAAGTACCCCTGCCGCGCCCTCGTAAAAAGCATCCGCCAACGGGCTGTGGTCATTCGCCTTGGGCGGATTGGCCATCGCGTCTGTGTATGCGTCATAGTAGTCCGCAAGTGTGTACTCATTGTCGTCCGCCATCGTCACCCCTCCTACCCATTAATAAGAAACACCCCCCACGTGCGTGGGGAAGACACCGCGCCCCCGTGATTGCCCTCTCCCTCGTGAGAAACACCCCCACGTGCGTGGGGAAGACTATAGCGTCCGACTCTGAAACCTGCTTCCGTGGCTTGACTGACTCCAGCGTGTCCTCCCCATTGACTCTCGATCTCGGAATCAATTCCTTTAAACTGCCCAACAGCATTTTCATCCTGGGCAGTAATCGCAGAATAGATTTTCTTTTGAAAAGTGGGGCTGACCTTTCCAATATCGTGGGAAGCGGCGATCAACTCGCTCCCCTCCGGAAACAATTCCAAGCGCAACCATTGAGGCATCCGGCCGATCAAGGCCCTGGCCACCTCTCCGACGATCAGACAATGGTCGACAATCCGTCTTCCAGACATCACTGACCCATTGGCACATCGGCGGGACTTGGCCAAGCAGCTTTCAAGCGGCAAAGATGGAAGCACCTCTGTCCGATTTATCCCCTTCGGCCCTAACAATCATCCTCCCACGCAAAGATTTACCTTCTTTTCGACTCTCCCTTTCTCCACTCCCTTTTTCTTCCCCTCATCTTAACCATCTCGTTTTCCCCTGTCATACTTGGCAAGCTTGCCAACCCTAAAAATCTCTATCAAGGTGTCATCATAAAATAAGATTTTACATTCTTGAAAAATCCCCCGTCCCCGGACCCCTCTCCCTTCCCCAAAAAACTCATCAATATTTCGGATCCTCAAGAAATTCCCCCGCACTCCCGACAAGACATCAGAGAAGAGTTCAGGCGTCCTTGTTCTTCTCCCGCCCTATAGTCAAATAAAAATCTTTGGTCTATGATCAGTCAAAAATGATAATGATTGATCGTGGCACGTTTCAGGAAACCCGTGATTTGAGCGGGACAGTCCGGCGGACATAAATGGCCGCCGATCAGTTTTGCATCCCGCCCGACACCGCAATTCGGAGGATCCGCGCATGAGAAAGCTGATCAAGAAGACCGTCATTATCGTGGCGCTGATGCTCTCCCTCAACATCGGGATCGGCCTCTGGCTCCAGCACCAGGTCACGGAGTCGCTCGAGTCGGAGGCGGCCCTCCAGCACGTCGCGGTTGATCTGGCCCTCATGATGGCCTCGGAAGGTCGGATGGAGCGCTCCATGACGGAGCTCGGGGACGATCCGAAAGCGAACTTCCAGACATCGAGCGCCCAGGTCCTCCAGATGAAGGCCCTCTCTCACGTTCAGATGGTGCGCCTCAAGATCGATGCCCAAAAGGCGTGGGGGAACACATCTGCCCTCAAGAAGCTGATCAAGGACAGGAACGAAGCCCATTCGACCTCCCTCCAGATCGTGAACCTCGTCAAGAACCACCACGAGAACATCGCCCCCATGCTCTGGTCGAAGATCGCCCATCCGGCCTTCTCGCACTATGTCGCCGAAACGCGAGTCCTCTTTGCCAACATCTCCCGCCAGATCAACAAGCTTAACAAGAGCGTCGAACACCGGCGGTCGATGCAGACCTGGGTTCAGATCCTGACTCTCATCGCCTGGGCCATCGCCCTCTTCTGGGACTTCCGGATGCTTTCGGCCATGGCCACGCGCCTGGAAAAGGCGGCGGCCACGGTGCGCCTGGCCTCGAAGCGCGACCTGACAAAACTCTCGGGCGTCGACGGAGCAGACGAGGCCGGCGAGGTCGGCCGGGGGATCGACCGCATGATCGGAGAGCTCTCGGGAGTGACCCGCGACCTGAACGCCAACGCCCAGTCCATCGCCCACGAAACCGATCATCTCTCCTTTGTCCTCGAGGCGGTCTCGAAGGGATTTTCCGAGGCGGTCGAAACTCTCGGAACGGTCCGGGAAAAAACGCGGGGACTTGCCGAGGAGGCCGGGCAGGAGAGCAACCTCGCCTCCGAGATGGGACGGGCGTCGAAGCAGGCGGTCGAAGAAGCGAATACCGGATCCCGGACCGTCCAGAGCGTCCTCGAGGCGGTGCGCTCCTCCTCCGACGAGATCACGAGCCTCGCCAACCGGATCGCCGGCCTCGAGGAGGCGAGCCAGAAGATCGGGACCATCGCGGGCTCCATCACCGCGATCGCCTCGCAGACCAACCTCCTGGCCTTAAACGCCGCCATCGAGGCGGCACGCGCCGGCGAGCAGGGACGGGGGTTCGCGGTCGTGGCCGACGAGGTGAGAAAGCTCGCCCAGACCACAACCCAGGCCACCGACGAGATCAGCACCGCCATCTCCACCATCCAGAAGTCCATCTCCGAGACCGTCACCGATATCCGCAAGGAGGCGGCGGCCCTCGCAGCCTGCGGCGCCCAGGCCGTTCAGGCCGAGAAGGCGATCGAGGCGCTCGCCTCGATGGTTCGGACCACGGGGGAGGACGTGGAGAAGATCGTCACCGAGACCGAGGTCCAAAAGCAGGGATCCGACCGGATTCTCGAGGCGGTGATCACCCTGTCGAAGATCATGGAGGCACGGGGACAGGACGTCGCCTCGGCCATCCCCGCCGTGGAGCGTCTGCGGGGCATCGTAGAGAAGCTTTCCGCCCTCACCTCCTCCTTCCGGATCGACGGGGAAAGCCCCGCAAAGCTCTGACCGGTCGGCTCAGCGGTTGATCAGGGGGTGCCGGGGCTTCGCACTCCGGGTTGGCACCGGCCCCGGTCCGCGGTATGATCAAGGAACGCTTGGGCCTTCGGGAACTCCCCAAGGCCCGGCCCCCCAACCCCCGTCGTCCCCTTTGTCCGGGACCCTAGAGTCTGGCATTTGCCCGGGGAACGGGGTTAGGACCGCCGACGATTTCGGGCGGGACGATCGACCCCTCGTTCGCCTGCCCTCCGAACTTTGAAAGGACCGTGGTGATCCCCCGCATTCTCTGGCTCGTCTACGGATATATTCTGGTCTTCCTGACGGGAGGGACGCTTCTCATGACCCTCTTCGTCGCCCCGGCCCTCTTTCTCCACCTCGGCGTAAAAAAAGCCGGGGAGGCGGTGGGAGCCCTCTTTCCCGGCTACTTCCACCTCCTCTTCACCGGCCTTCTGGTGGAGGTTCTCCTTCTGCTTCTTCTCTCGCGCCTCTCGCGCCGTCCCACGAAAGCTCTTCTGTGGACCTTCTCCGCGGGGCTTCTTCTCTCTGGCATCCTGGCCTTCTTCCTCGGACCCCGGGCCTCCTCCCTCAAAACCCTCCACGACGCTCTTCCCGCCGATCCGGCCCTGACGGCAGCCTTCGCCACGGCCCACCGGGAGAGCTTCATGGCGAACCTCCTGATCCTGATCGGCCTTCTCGGGGGAACCCTCTCCCTTCTCTCCCGGACGATCGAGCCCCCCCAATTGGGCTCTTCCTCTCAGCCCTCCCGAAAAAAAGGGGCATCTGAATCTCATGATTGATTTCTCCACTCTTACGTTTCGCAACTCAATTTTTGACTTGGGGGAATTTCCGGGAGAGAAGGAATTTAAAGAGGGCCTGAAGGCGCAAACCTTGCGTTCGGGCCGTTTCCCTTGTTTTGCCGGGATCCGGCTCGTTCAAACGGCAGGGGGTAAAGTGCCTTCGGACCTGGGTGTCTCGCACGCGACCGCAGCGAGACAGACGGGTCGGGGGATTGTGTCAGGTCATGGGATCGAGTGAGCCTCCTTGGTTCTGACCAGAAAACTGGTTTTAATTAAAATTTATGCGGATTTGATAAAAGGAAATAAACGGTCAAAAACTGTAAAATATGAGGGATCGATATGTCGGAAGATTTCAAAAAGATCCTGGGATTTTCCTGGGACCCGGGATGCATCCCTTCCCGGGAATCTCTTCCTGTCCGGGGAACGAAAGAAGCTCTGTTCAGGCTCAAGAAGATTCTTCCGGAATTCGTCTTTCGGGACGCCTATCTCGAAGGGAACCCTCTCACCTATCCGGAAGTCAAGACGCTCCTGGACGGCGTTTCGGTGGGAGGCCGGAAAATATCCGACGTGGAGCAGGTTCTGAATCTCCGGAACGCATGGAACAGAGCCGAGACGTTGCTCTCAAAGAACGGATTCTCTCTTTCAAAAGAGATCTTTTGCGAGATCAACGGACTTGTCGCGCAAAACGAGGCCCTCACATGGGGTGAGTTCCGGACGGAGAACGTCGGGATCGGAGGAACAAGCTGGGTGCCGCCAGACTGGCAAACCCTGCCGGACCGGTTTGAAAGAGGGATCGAGAAGGTCCTCCGGATCGACAATCCTCTGGAACGCCCCATGACATTCTCTCTGTGGACGGCCCGGGAACAGTTTTTTTTCGACGGAAACAAGCGGACGGGACGAATCATGATGTCCGGAGAATTGATAAAAAACGGACTGGATGCCCTCTCGATTCCAAACACGTCGCGACAGACTTTCAGTCAACTACCCCGGACTAAAGTCCGGAGCTTGAAAATCCAGACGCCCGATGCCATGGGAGCCGATCGGTTCACCGACTCCCAAAAAGAAGGGCAGGATTCGACAAGCTTGGTTGACCAGGGTTTGCGGCGAAAGCCGCTCCGTTACGAACAGGTCGTTAAGACCCACCGGCGAATGCTTCCTCAGTTCGCCGCTCTGAAAGGCCCGGATCATGCTGGCGAAAGGCAAAGCGCCGAAGGTTCGGATCGCCGTCGAAAGGCGGGAGCCGGTTCGTGACATTCCCGAGGGGAGACGCCTCGGAAGAGGCGCGTGACGGACGCAAGTCCGGCGCTCGTAAGAGCAGAGTCGCAAGACCCGGCGGGTGGAAGGCCCGCTCCTCTTTAAAGAGAAAGGAGAGCGCATTCCTCCCCGGCATCAATACCGGGGTCTCCAATGCGCGCAGAGGATGAAAAGATGATTCGATTTTACGAAACGGGAGACGCGACGGAGATGATGATGTTTTATCGGGGTGGCCTCCCGGAACTCGATCGGACACCGGAACAAACCCGATCGAAAAAGCGGGGAATGGAAATCTGAAAATAGCCTAATTCAAACTTATGCGGATCCGCATAAAAGGAAAGAACCGATGAAACCAACACAATTTCCTGACGAAGCCTTCCTGTCCTCGCCTGCCTTTGCCAAGGCCCTCGGAAACGATGATGGGGTGGCTGCCAAGACGCACCTTGAGGAGGGTCAACCCATCTATTACGGGGATGAACGCTATCCAGACGACGTCGTCAAAAAATTTCCGGATGGCCGAAAACTTCTCATTTCAATGAGCCGGACCGGTCAGGAAACTGTCATCCGGGAGTTGTAATGCCGCAGCTCTGGATCGTGGGAGGACCGAACGGTGCCGGAAAAACCACCTTGGCCGACTATTGGCTGGACAGAATCATTCCGGTCATCTCCCCCGACTCGATAGCGGGCAAGTCGGGATTGAGTCCCATCCAGGCAGGAAGGGCCACGATCCAGGAACAGGAGCGTCTTTTGGCCGAAAGAAAAAGCTTCGCCATAGACACCACACTATCGGGGAATCGGGAACTGGACCTCATGTCACGGGCCAGACGGTTGGGCTACAAGACAAATCTGATTTTTATCGGAATACAGAATGTTTCTGTGTGCAAAGGCCGGATAAAGGAGCGTACGGCGAAAGGAGGCCATGCCGTTCCGGACGAGGATGTCGATCGTCGATACGTCCGCAGTATGGCCAATCTTCCCGAAGCCATTGAAAGGGCCGATCGGGCGTTCATTCTGGACAACTCGGGAGAATATAGACGATTGCTTTTCACGATCGAAAACGGCCGGGTTAGGAATGTATCGGGACGCTTGCCTGCCTGGGCACTGACGACGATCCCCGAACGGTATCTTAAGCGACAGCGCGGACCGGAACTCTGAAGCAAAATTTCCTGATTGTCACGATTGTGTTCAGCCCGGCTCCGACCGACTCCGATATATTGCAACCAGAAGGCGCATCCTAAAACAGCTCCGACGGGTCGGACAGAAGAACGTCCGGAGCGCTGGCGGCCGGATCCCCGAACCCCCAGAGCACCCCGCAGGTCGCGACCTTGGCGCGCTTTCCCGCCTCGATGTCCACCGGGCTGTCGCCCACCATGAGGACCCCTTCCGGAGGGATCCCGAGCCCCTCCATGGCACGTAAAAGCGGTGCCGGATGAGGCTTTCTTTCAGGGCAGGTATCCCCCCCCACGATCTTTTCGAAGAGGTTTTCTGCGCCGAGACGTTCGAGAAGCAGGCGACAGAGATCCTCCCGCTTGTTCGAGACCACGGCATGGAGGGCGGTCGACCGCTCGATCCCCTCCCGCACCCCCGGATAGAAGCGCGTGGTATCGGCCAGGTGCTCCCGGTACCAGACGAGGAAGATCTCGATCGCCTCCTCCACCGTCTCCGGATCGCTCCCGGAAGGAAGGGCCGACGTCACGAGGTGGCGCACCCCCTGCCCCACCATCTGAGAAAACCTGTCGAACGGAACCGGAGGGTAGCCGAGGGCGCGCATCGCCACGTTGGTGGCCTCCACCAGATCGGTCCTCGAGTCGACAAGAGTCCCGTCGAGATCCCAGAGAACAAGTCCGTAGTCTTCGATCCGCAGCCTTTTTTTCTCTCCCGTCACGTGCCGTTCTCCCTGCTTTTTGCATCTTTCCCGTTCTTGTCCGTCCGGCCCTGGATCTTTCCGGAGCCGATCTGCTCCTCCGCCTCCCGGAGAACATCCCCCAACCGGTTGAAAAGAACGACCAGAAGAACGATCGTCCCCCCGGCGGCCAGAAGCCAGGGGGCGCTCTCCATCGTCTCGAGCGACTGCCCCTCCGCGAGGATGTTCCCAAGGCTCGGCCGGGGCTCGGAGAGTCCGAGCCCCAAAAAGGACAGACCCGCCTCCCCGACGATAAAGGCCGGGATCGAGAGGGTGACCGCCACCAGGAGGTAGTAGCGCATGTTGGGCAGGAGATGTCGAAGGATGATCCGGGCGGGCGATGCGCCGGTGGCCACCGCCGCCAGGACAAAGTCCCGGGAGACGAGAGAGCGGACGAGCCCCCGGACCACCCGGGCCAGGGAGGCCCAGCCCACAAGACTGAGCGAACCCGTGATCACAAGGGCCACAGAAAGCCCCGAGAGGCCGTAGGGCACGATCGACCGAAGTCCCATCAGGAGGTAAAGGGCCGGGACCGCCATCACGACCTCTGCCGTCCGCATGAGGATCCTGTCGGTCCATCCCCCCGCGTACCCCGCCACGAGCCCCACCAGCGTCCCGATGGTAAAGGAGATCATGACCCCCAGAAACGAGAGGAGGAAGGAGACCCGCATGCCGTAGAGAAGGCGCGAGAAGAGATCGCGGCCGAAGAGATCGGCGCCCAGAAGAAGGACCCGGGCAGGCGCCGGCGTACAGAAAAGGTGGCGGGAGCTCCGGAAGAGTCCCCACATCCGGACCGACTCCCCCCGGCAGAAAAGTCGAAGCGGAAGGACCGATCCCGTCTCGGCATAGCGCCGGTGCACGGGGTCGACCATCCGAAGGACCGGAACCACGAGGCGGCCATGTTCAAGGCGAGGCCAGACGGCGGGAGCGTAGGGGAGATCGAAGCGGACCGAGTCGTAACGGTAGGGCGCCAGGAACTCCGCGAAGAGGCTGGCCGTCCCCAGAAGGAGAAGGAGCGCCCCCGCGACCCCAACCCGCCCTAAGAGCGACCGGAGCCCTCTCACGACGGCTCCCGGACCCGAGGGTCGAGAAGATAAAGAAGACCGTCGGCCAGGAGGTTCCCGAGGAGAAGAAGGACCGCCCCCATCAGAAGACCCCCCATGACGAGGTAGAGATCCCGGGTCATGACGGCGTGGAGCATGAGGCGGCCCATCCCCGGCCATCCGAAGACCATCTCGGTGAAGGCGGCCCCCGAGAGAAGGCCCCCGAGCTCCATGCCGAAGAGCGTCACCAGAGGGTTGATCGCATTTCTGAAGAGATAGCGCCGAAAGAGGATCCGGGAGGTCAGCCCCCGGCTTCTTGCGGCAGCCAGGTAGGGCTGGGCGAGGACCTCAAGGACGGAGGAGCGCATGAGGCGGTAGAGGACCCCGAAGCTGCCGAGCGCCAGGGTCAACGCCGGGAGGAGAAGATGGTGGAGAAGGTCGAGGCTCCGGGCCCCCGCTCCCGCCCCGGGGGGAAGGGAGGAGCGAGCCCCCCCAATGGGAAAAAGACCTGTCTTTTCGGCCAGGAGAAGGCCCAGAACGGCCAGAAAAAAGGAAGGAAGAGAGATGGAAAGATAGGAAAAGGAGAGAAGGGAGCGGTCGAGGAGCCCCCCCGCCCGCCGGGCGCCGAAGACCGCCAGAGGAAGGGCGAGCCCCCAGGAGAGGAGCACCGCCGACCCTGTCAGGAGGAGCGTCATGGGGATCCGCTGGGCGATGAGCGTCGAGACGGGAAGGTGGTAGGAGAACGAGTAGCCCAGGTTCCCCCGGAAGAGGGCCGAAAGCCAGCGTCCGAACTGCTCCGGGAAGGGAAGGCCCAGCCCGTACTGCTCCCGGAGGGCCGCGATCGTTTTGGGGGAGATCTGGGGATTCATGGCCATCTGGCTCAGGAAGTCCCCTGGAGCAAAGTCGATCATCACAAAGGAGAGAAGGACGATCCCGAAGAGGACCACGACCATGTGGGAGAGGCGGAGAAGGAGGGCGCGGATCACGGCAGGAGAAGCCTCCCCGTCTGGGCCACAAGCGAGATGTGCGGCACCACCCCGCCGAGCGGGGTGGGAGTGATTCCCGAAAGGGTCGTCCGGACGGCGGTAATGGCGTCGGGACTCACAAGATCGACGAGGGGGACCTCGCGGGTTGCGATCTCCTGCCAGCGATCGTAGAGCGCCCGGCGACGGACCGGGTCCATCTCCGTCTCCCCCCGGGCGAAGAGGCTGTCCACTTCGCCCTCCCAAGGGGTGGACGGCCCTTTTTCTCCGGGGTTCCAGAGGTGAAGAAAGCCCGTCGAGCGCCAGACGGTCGCATTGCCGTGCGGATCGAGCGTCCCCGTCAGCCCAAAGAGCAGCATCTCCCACTGGTGGGAGGAGAGGACCAGAGTCGTCAGCATGTTGAACTGCAAAGGAACGACCCGGACCCGGATGCCGAGAGGCGCCAGCATGGACTGGACCATCTGGGCCAGAGAGAGACGTTCGGGGCTTTCGGTGTTGGTCATGAGGACGACCACCACAGGATGTCCCGAGGCGTCGTAGAGACGGGAGCCTTTTTTCCGGAATCCCGAGGCAGCGAGAAGGGCGCGCGACCGGGCAAGGTCGTGGTGGTAGCGGACCACGCCCGGATCGAAAAAGGCCTTGTTTGCCGGACTGACCGGCCCGGGAATGGGGGCTCCGAGGCCGTTATAGACCACGTCGACCATGGCCTTCCGGTCGATCGCCCAGGCCACCGCCTGGCGAAAGTTCCGATTCTGGAACCAGGCGATCTTCCATTTCGGAACAGGAGCCCGGGGATTCTCGTTGAAGGTGAGGAAGGTCTCCGCCTGAGACGGACCCCGGACAAGGAGACGAAAGGCCTTTTCGCCGGTCTTGTCCGAGAGCACCGGCACCTGGGCAGGGCTTACGCTTACGAGATCGGACTTTCCCCCCAAAAAGCGGAGCAGGGTGCTGTTCTGGTTGGGAACGATCCGGAGAGTCAGGCGGTCGAGATAGGGAAGAGGCGCGGCATAAGGACCCGAAAGCCCTTTTGGAGGGGTGTAGAGGGGGTTTTTCGAAAGGACGATCTCCTGGCCGGGGAGATACCGCTCGAGACGGAAGGGCCCGTCCCCCACAATCTTCTCCGGAGGGGTCCTTACCGACCAGACGGTGTTGAAGCGCCCCTGGGAGACGGCGGCGGAAAGAAGGTGGGCAGGAAGGATCTCCACCCCAAGCTCCTCGAGAAGAGGCGCGAAGGGGCGGGCCGTCTCGAAGACCACCGTCCGAGGGTCGGGAGCGGTGACACGGAAGGGCTTGCCGCCTACGGTCAGGACATCCCGGACAGGGGAGGCCACCGCCGGGTTGTAGTAGATCCGGTTGAAGGTGAAGACCACGTCGGCGGCGGTGAGGGGGACGCCGTCCGACCACCGGAGACCCCGCCGGAGAGTGAAGACCACACGACGCCCGGAGCGGTCGACCGACCACCGGGAGGCCAGGTCCCCTTTGACGATGCCGTCGTAGGGAGAGACCCGGGTGAGCCCCCGAAAGAGATAGCCCAGAACCTGGGTGCTCGTCGTCTCGGAGGCCAGGGCGGGATTGAAGGTCTTGGGGTCGGAGACGAGGTCGAAGGTCATCGCGCCCCCCAGGGGAGAGGAACGGGGAAGGACCCGGAAGGCCCCTTGGGAGTCCTTCCGGGCACAGGAGGCGACAAGACTGGCCAGGAGAAGCACCAAGAGGACCCTCCCCGAAGCCATGCCCCGAAGGCAGAAGAAGCGAAGGAGCCGCCTCCCGAACGTCCTGCCTTTCGAAACGGGCCTCCTCACCGGGTCCTGCAAGACGAGGAAGAGAGACGGCTCTCCGGACTCACGGCGGGACGTTCCCGTCAGGGCTTTTTGGCCGGAACCGGGGGGGCCGGAGCCGAGGAAACGGGAGGGGTCGGAAGCGCCTTGACCGGAGAGTTGAGAAGGAGCGAGGGACCGACGGCGTTCTGCTTGATGAGGGCCAGCGAGAGGGAGGTCACCATGAAGACGGTCGCGAGGACCACCGTGAGCTTGCTCAAGAAGGGCGTCGCCCCCTGGGCCCCGAACATCGACTGGGAGGACCCCCCGATCATGACCCCCGTCTCCGCCCCCTTGCCGGACTGGAGAAGGACGGCGGCGACGATGAGAAGGCAAGTGAGGACGTGGATGAATGTGATGAAGTAGGTCATGAAACGGATCCTTTCAATGAATCGGACTTTTTCTTGTCAAACCGGAAAAACAGTCTCCGGGTTTTCGGCGAGGGAGCGCCCGGCGACTCCCGTCAATGAGAGATCTCGGAGCAGCCGATCGCCCCCCCTCGTCAGGGATGGTGTGTCGTGAGATGGTGGAAGGCCCGGAGCACGGCCTCGGGATCGAGAAAGGCCCCACCCACGAGGAAGCCGTAGACCGTTCCCTTTTCGACGAGGACAGAGAGGCTCTCGTCGGTCACCGATCCTCCGTAGAGAAGGCCGGCGGAACAGTCGTGACCGAAGGCCTCCCGGAGAGTTCCGGCCACCTCCCGGATATCCTCGAGGGCGGCAGTCCGTCCGGTCCCGATCGCCCAGACCGGCTCGTAGGCCAGGTAGACCGGCGTCTCGGAACCCGCGGCGCGCGCCTTCTGAACCTCCTTCCAAACCGGAGCGATCTGCCTCTCCCAGACACGGGAATGCTCCTTCGAGAGACGCTCCGTCTCCGTCTCCCCGAAGCAGACGATGGGGACGATCTCCCGGGAGAGCGCCAGGGCGGTCTTCGCCGCCACATGGGCATCGGTCTCCCCGAAGAGGCGCCGGCGCTCCGAATGGCCGAGGATCACCCCGTTCACCCCGAGATCCCGGAGCATGTCGACGCTCACCTCCCCGGTATAGGCTCCCTTTTCGTGAGCGCACACGTTCTGCGCCACGACCCAGAAGGGAAGCTCTCGCTCCCGGACGGCGGCGGCGAGGAAGTCGAGATAGACGGAGGGAGGCGACAGGAGAAGCCGATAGCCGTTCGAACACCACCGGGGCCAGCGACCCTCGCGGGAGAGAACATCGAGATAGGCCGTAATCGCCGACCGGTCCATGTTCATCTTCCAGTTCGCCACCATCAGCACGGCACTCCCTCCCCCCCTCCGGTCGACGGGGACCCGTCGGCTCCGACAGATGCCCGGGACCCGGGTTGCCTCGGGCGCAAGGTCCTAGTCGCCATCCGGGATCGCCGAAAGTCCCGGAAGATCCTTGCCTTCGAGAAGCTCGAGGGCCGCGCCTCCTCCCGTGGAGATGAAGGTCATGTTGTCCGACTCCCCCGCACGGTGGACGGCCAGGGCGGTGTCTCCCCCGCCCACGATGGTCAGGGCGTAGCAGTTCCCCACCGAATGAGCCATGGCGAAGGTCCCCCGGGAAAAGGCGTCCTCCTCGAAGACCCCCATGGGGCCGTTCCAGAGGATGGTCTTGGCATTCTCGAGAACCTCGGAAAAGAGTCGCACCGAGGCCGGACCGATATCCATCGCCGTCCATCCCGGAGGGATCTCCTGGTAAGGGACGATCTTGGTCGGGGCGTTGGGCTCCCGGCTCTCGGCCACCACGCAGTCCATGGGAAGATAGAACTTGACGTTTCTGTCGCGGGAGTGGGCGAGCATCTCGCGGGCCATCTCGATGAGATTCTCCTCGACGAGGGAGCGACCGGTCTCGAGCCCCATGGCACGATAGAAGGTGAAGGCCATCCCGCCTCCGATGATCATCTTGTCGACCTTCTCGTGAAGGTTCGAGATGACGCCCAGCTTGCTCGAAACCTTTCCCCCGCCAAGGATGGCCACCAGCGGCCGGGTCGGGTTGGTGATGGCCCCCTTGAGGTAGGAGACCTCCTTCTTCATCAAAAAGCCGATACAAAGCTCTTTCACGAACCGGGTAATCCCCACCACCGAGGCATGGCTCCGGTGGGCGGCTCCGAAGGCGTCGTTGACGTAGACATCGGCGAGGCTGGCGAGCTTCTTCGAGAACTCGAGGTCGTTGGCCTCCTCCCCTTTGTCGAAGCGGAGGTTCTCAAGGAGGAAGACCTCCCCCGGCTTGAGCCGTTCGATCTCGCGTTCGACCGAGGGGCCCACGAGCTCGCCGGTGTAGCGGACCTCCTTCGAAAGAAGGCGCGAGAGACGCTTGGCGACGGCCGCCATGGAGTAGCGGGCGTCGGGCGCGCCCTTCGGCCGGCCAAGATGGGAGGCCAGAACGACCCGGGCCCCCTCGTCGATCAGATAGTTGATGGTGGGAAGGGAGGAGCGGATCCGGCGGTCGTCGGTGATATGCATGTCGCCGTCGAGGGGGACATTGAAGTCCGCCCGGAGAAAGACCCGCTTGTTTTTCACATCGATCTGGTCGACGCACTTTTTGGATCGCTCCATGACACCTCCCCCTCTCTCTTGCCCCCCCCGACCCGGAGATCGGGACTTCATTCTCCGAAGACGCGGTCTCTTTCTCCCTGTCTTTTTGGCGCTCTCAGCTGAAGTGGTTGCAGATATAGGCCACGAGATCGCCGACCCGACAGGAGTAGCCCCACTCGTTGTCGTACCAGGCCAGGGTCTTGACCATCCGCTCGCGCACGACGCGCGTCGACAGCCCATCGACGATGGCGGAATGGGGATTGCCGCGGTAGTCCACCGAAACCAGGGGAAGGTTCGAGTAGGCCAGGATCCCCTTGAGAGGACCGTTCGCCGCCTCCTCGAGGAGCCGGTTCACCTCGGCCACCGTGGTGGGCACGCGCACCTCGCAGGTGAGGTCGTTGATCGAGACGTCGGGAGTGGGCACGCGCACGGAGGTCCCGTCGAGACGACCCTCCATCTCGGGGATCACAAGGCCGATCGCCTTGGCCGCCCCCGTGGAGGTGGGGATCATCGAAATGCCGGCCGACCGGGCTCTCCGGAGATCCTTGTGGGGAAGGTCGAGGAGCCTCTGGTCGTTGGTGTAGGAGTGGACAGTCGTCATGAACCCGCGTTCGATGCCGAAAGCCTCATGGAGGACCTTGACCACGGGGGCGAGGCAGTTCGAGGTGCAGGAGGCGTTCGAGACGATGGTGTGCTTCGAGGGGTCGTAGACCTTTTCGTTGACCCCCATGACCAGGGTGCAGTCCGCCCCCGAGGCGGGAGCGGTGATCACCACCTTCTTGACCCCCGGCCGAAGGTGTCCGGAGGCGCTCTCCCTGTCCTCGAAACGCCCGGTCGACTCGATGACGAGATCCACCCCCATCTCCTCCCAGGGAATCTTCGAGGGATGGTTTTCCGAATAGATCCGGACGGGCTTGTCGTCGACCATGATCCGGTCCTTCTCGACGGCGATGAGATGCTTCATGGGTCCGTGGACCGAATCGTACTTGAGAAGATGCGCCAGATGATCGGGATCGGTCAGATCGTTTATCGCCACGACCTCGATCTCCCCAAGGCGGCAGGTGGGAGCCTTTTCCAGCATGGCGCGGTAAGTCAGCCGACCGATCCGTCCAAAGCCGTTGATTCCGATACGTACAGCCATCGATCACCTATTCTTCCGAAAAAATGTTGTCGATTGAATCAGTCGATCTCCGTCTTGTAAGGACCAGGGTTCGACAGACGCACCCTTGAACCGGTTCCCCGGGGAACCGATCGAGGCAACATGCGCCAAGAGGACGCGGATCACGTTCAGATTATGCGGATTTTTTTCATTTCATTCAAGACTGACGCGGGGGCATCTTTGCCTCCGGAGACGATCGCCCGTTCCTTCCGGAGGAGCCAGCCCCCCGGCGGTTCCCTTGCAGAGTTCCCCGGAAGTCCCGATAATGGGGGAAAGCAGGTTCGGACTTCGAGCGGGAGGTGGCGTGGATGCGTTTTTTTCCTGAACAAAAAGCCCGGCCAGAGAATCCGTGTCCTTCAAAATCGGCTCTGCCCCAACGGATCGAACGACGCCCATTCGAAAAAAGGATCTCTCGTCTTACCTTTTTTCTCTTCCTTGCCGCCCTTTTTTCCCCCGGCCTGCAATCTTCCGCCCAGGCCTCCGACCAAGCCTCCGCCCAGGCGGCCGACGACAGGGCGTCCCTGATCTCGCTTGGCCACCTCATCGCCATGAAGGGAAACGGGCTTCCCGGCAACACCGCCTGCGCGGAGTGCCACCGGATCAACGGGGGGGGAATGCCCTCGGTGGGGATCCCCCGAATTGCGGGCCAGACGGCGACCTATATCTACCGTGAAGTCCGGGGAGTCCAGAAGGGAACCCGATTCTCCCCCTTCATGGACAGAATCGTGGAGAATCTGTCCAAAAGGGATATCCGGGCGGTGGCCCTTTACTACTCGACCGTGCGGACCCCCAAGCTCCACGACCCTGCGGAGACCGACCCCTCCCTCCAGGTTCTGGGCCGGCGCATCGCCCGCCGGGGTCTGTGGGACAGAAACATTCCGGCCTGCATTCTTTGCCACGGAGAGGACGGGCGGGGCATTCCTCCGAACTTTCCCTATATCGCAGGCCAGAGCAAGATCTATCTGATGCAGCAGATCATCAGCTTTGCCGTCGTCGAGAGAAAGGACGATCCGGAGGGGCTGATGCGGGGCATCGCCTCGAAACTCAAGAACCGGGAGATCAAGGCCGTGGCCCAGTACTTCGCGAGCCTCACCCCTCCCGACTACGGAACGATCCCGGAAAAAAACAGTCCGGAAAGGCTCCGGCTGATCCCGGAAAAGGAGACGACTCCCCGATGAAAAAAGGCCTTGCTCTCCCGGAAATGACCTTTCTCGTTTGCCTGGTTCTTTTTGCGACCCTTTCCCCCCGAGCCGCGCTTGCCTCCGGCAACAAAAACTTCCAGTTCTTCGCCCCTCCCGCCGAGGGGGCCCTGCCAGACGGACCTCTGGGCCGCCTGATCCGGAAAGGGGAGCTGATCTTCATCCACACCAATCTTTATGCAAAAAAATACGTGGGCAACGATCTGACGTGCGAATCCTGCCATCTCGACCGGGGGATCAAGCCCTACAGCGCTCCCCTCTGGGGAGCCTACGGGACCTACCCCCGCTACCGGGCAAAGAACCACAAGGTCAACACCTTCGAGGAACGCATTCAGGGCTGCTTCCGGTTCTCCTTGAACGGAACCCCCCCTCCCGTCGACAGCGAGACCATGAAGGCCATCGTGGCTTACAGCTACTGGGTCTCCCGGGGAGCCCCCGTCGGGCTCTATCTCAAAGGCCAGGGAATCGTTCGCCTCTCCAAGCCCGAAAGATCTCCCAGCCTCCGCAGGGGAAAAGTCCTTTTTGAGGCCCGCTGCGCACTCTGTCACGGCCTCGACGGCCAGGGAACCCAGGCCGACCTTGGACAGGTCGCTTTCCCTCCCGTATGGGGTCCCCATTCCTTCAACAAGGGAGCCGGATTTTACAACGTCCGGGAGCTCGCGGGCTTTCTCCGGATGAACATGCCCCTTTCCAAGGGCAAGAGCCTCTCGGACCAGGAGGCATGGGACGTCGCCGCCTACGTCGACAGCAAGCCTCGACCCGAAGATCCCAGAAGGAAGCTTGCGCGCTCACGGTGATTCTTGTCTGAACACACTCAAAGTCCCGTCCGGGAGGGCTCCGATCCCCTCCCCGTCATCTTGATCCTCCTCATACCACGGACCCCGCCCCTGATCCCTTCCCCTCCGCCTCTCCGAGGTCCTGGCCCCCCCGGGAGCCGCCCAGCGGCCTGGAAAAGACGAGTTCCGCCCGAAAGGCGCGAGGGAGTTGATCGACGAAAAAAAAGAATCAAAGCCAGGTTTCCTTCCAGTTCTGGTACTGAGACGGTCGCAAACTATAGCGTGCGATGTTCCCCGCATGGAGACCCATGAGCGACGTCTCAATCACTTCGATAAATCGCATCCGATCTTTCTGCGGGATATCCTCGTCAGCCCGATGCTTGATGAACGTTGCAGCGGTCTTTTTGTCCATCTTCCCCCTAACGACACTGGAGACCATTTCTGTCACCAGGGCCCGATAGCGCAGGCGAAACGGGTCCGGATCTCCGAGAGACTGACGCACCGCCACGTAACGTGCGCATGATCGCTCATAGGCCCACACGAAAACATCGCGCAGCAACTCGACGCGGTTCACTTCGTAGACCCCAATGATTCCGTCGACGTATGCTTTCTCCGGCATGTCGATGAACGACAATGGGCTCAGATTCTCTCGGATAAGCGGCAAATTCGCGGCGAGGCGCGAAACTCGCTTGTTTACATCCTCGAACGGCTGCAGGTAGGGGAGGTGCACCATGGAAAAGAAAGCTTGCTCGAACGGATCGACAATCGCCGAAGCGGTTTCGAGAATATGGTTAAAACATTCCTCGATCAATTGCGGCACCTCCAACGGATGGTAGACCGTGCCGCCGATCTTTACCGGTATGGCGCGCAAACGTCCGCCGGCGGCCGGGTCGGCGAGCAGGTTTTCTGACAGCAGCGCATGAAGGTTCAAAATGGTGTAACGGTTGAACCCGACCTCGGTGGACTGTTCGACCAGCAGTTCGATCGCGGCCTTGTGGTTCAGGATCATCTGTGTTTCACGAATATCCTTCCCATCGGCGGCCTCTCCCAGCTTTAGAAGTCGTTCCGTATCCAGCAAGGAGTATGTATTGCCTTCCAAACGACTGGAGTTCCACGACAGGTCGACAAGCAAACGATCGAAAATCTGGCGCACATAAGTCCCTGCAGGCCGGTGACCATCGGGCGAGCGGCCCGTCTCGAGCAGCCGGCGACGGATTTCCTCAGGGAGGTAAAAGGTTTGATTAGGCCTGTACGCATCAAGAAATTTCCGGTTGTATCCCACCGGTTGGCGATTTTGTATCGGTGCACGGACGGCCTGTCGCACAGCCTCTCCTTCCGGAGAAACCGGAATATAGACCGACAAATCGCTTGTTAGATTGGAACTTCCCACCAACACGGCAGAAATTTTGACAGAAGGCCGCCGGTAGCGGCTCGCCCGCCCACGTCCGGAAACGGTCAACCGTTGCTGTCCGACAAGTTGCGCCAAGCGGCGCTGTAAAGTGCGGCGGGGTAGCTTCAACTCGAGCGCGTGGCTGACTTCCTCAAGAGAAGCCCCTTCTGGAAATTGTGCAACCGCTTGGACGACAGCGTCGAGTTCGGGTTGGAGGACTCGCTTCGGCATGATTTCGTCTCCGTTATGGCGCGATTATTCTATTGCGCCATATTATAGTCGCTATATGGCGCGATTAGAATATATAGCGCCACTTTAAATGGCGCGCATCGCAGGCTTTGTCTTCGGGAACGTCTTTTTCGGGAAAGTTGAACATTTGCACGAACATTCCCTTCTTGCCCCGTGGACTAAGCGAGGGGCTGCACGTGCAAATGTTCAAAGAGGGAGGGTTACGGGAAGGACTTCAGAAGGGCTACCAAGAGGGTTTTCAGGAAGAACTTGGAAATATTGTCCGCCCCCCCGAAAAACTCCCCTTTTTTTAAAGCCCCGCCTCCTTCCTGGCCTTCAGGTCGGCATCGATGTTGTCGAAGGGCTTCAGGTAGTTTTCGAGGAATTTCCTCTCCGAGGTCGACATGCGGTCGCGAACCCCCAGATACCAGCGACCCACAAAATAGACGTACCGGTCCTTCTCCCCCATCTGATCGGGGCGGGCGAGTCCGGTCTCGCCCTTGACGGGCCCGGGAGGGGTCTCTGACCGGGAAAGGAGAAGAAGGAGAGCGACGAGAAGGACCGCCACCACGCCCGCCCCTCCCGCGATCAGCGTCCACTCCTTCCTGTCGGGTCTTATCGAGGCGGAAAGACTTTCGTAGGCCCGGCGGTTTCGCTCGTCCATCTCCCCGATCTCGTCCTTGATCTGAGCGAGCCGCTGGTCGGTTCTCTCCGCCAGTCGACGGATTTCCCGGAGAAGATCTTCCGAAAGGTCCTTTCCGGACAGATTCTTATGGCTCTCGCCCAAAGACTTTTCTTCCATTCCGCGCCCCCGCTCGTCGATCCAAGAAAACCCGCCCACGAAAGACCCCCGCCGGCAGACAAGATCTATCTGCTCGTCTTGACTCAATACTACAAACTCTCAGGGAAAAACGCGAGAAGATCGGAAGGGACCTCCGGGATAAGCCTCCGGATTCTTGCCCCCGGCAGTCTCGGAAGGAGGTCTTACAGAGAGGTCAGGGGGCCCCGTTCAGGTTGTAGAGACCGGCATCGGGAAGGGGCGGGCCGGTCGACGACTCCGCCGGAGGCTCCTCCCCCTTCTTGTACTCCTCTACGACGAACTTCTGGGCGGTCAGAGGAACGCGCAAGCCGGTCTCCGGATCGATCCTGACATCGACGATATCGTCGGGAATGGTAAAGGTGTGTCCCCCCGGAAAGTAGGGAAGGGACTCCCGCATGACATCGATCCAAATAGGAAGGGCCGCCTTGGCTCCAAATTCGCCGCGGCCCATGGAGCGGTGGTCGTCCATCCCCGTGTAAACGCCGACGACAAGGTCCGGAGAGAACCCGATGAACCAGGCGTCCTTGAAATTGTTGGTCGTCCCCGTCTTTCCGGCAAGAAGCACTCCCAGAGAAAGTGCGTCCTTCCCCGTCCCTTCCTTGATGACGCTCTCCATCATGGAGATCATGAGGTAGCTTCTCGCGGGATCGTAGACCGGACGGGGATCGGGAAGAGTGCGGTAGATCGTTGTCTTGTTGTAGTCGAAGACGCGATCGACCGCATGGATCTTTTCCCGGACCCCTCCGTTGGCAATGACGGCGTAGGCCCCGGTAATCTCGATCGGCTTGACGGTGGCGGACCCCAGGGCCAGCGTCAGGTCATGCGGAAGGGGGGTGGTAATCCCGAGCCTTCTGGCAAATGAGATCACCGATCCGACACCCACCCGGCGGACGAGACGGATGGTGGCCAGATTGATCGATTCGGCCAGGGCCTTCCTCATCGGTACCGGCCCCAGAAATCCCGCCTCGAAGTCCTTTGGGCGCCAGACGCGCTTGTGGATACGGTCGAAAAAGACCAGCGGAGAGTCGTTGAGGATCGATCCCGGAGAGAAGCCTTTTTCGAGGGCGGCACCATAGTCGATCACCTTGAAGGCGGAACCGGGTTGTCTGAGAGCCTGAACGGCCCGATTGAACTTGCTCCGGGCGAAGCTGTATCCTCCCGCCATCGCAAGGATCCCGCCGGTCTTGGGGTCAAGAGCCACCACCGCTCCCTGTACGAGCGGAACCTGATCGAGAGAGGCGTCGAGGATCCACCCTCTCTTGCCCTTGAAAGACGAAAGGATATGGACTCTGACGACAAAGCCCGGCTTGAGGATCCGGGAGAGAGAAAAGGGGTTGAGCACCTTCCGGCCCCGGTTGACCTCCGGGCGCAAAAGAACGGTACGGGCCCACTGGGCGTGGTCGACATCGATACGCCCGAGACGATTGTCGACCGAGATCCTGGCCTCCCGATCCGACACGCTCAGGACGGTTGCGTCGAGGCGCTTCCCGGAGAGATCCTCGAGATCGTGGGCCGTGGCCGCCGGGACTGTCTTGGAACGGATCTTTGCCAGATCCTTGCCCTTGACTGTCCGGAGCGCTCCCCGAAAGCCCTGGCGCCTGTCGATCGCACGAAGGCCTTTTCGAAGGGCCTTGTTGGCGGCGAGCTGGACCCGAAGGTCGAGGGTCGTGAAGATCCGGAGCCCTCCTCCAAAAAGCTTCTTCGACGGCATCTCGCGCTCGAGCTTCTGGCGGACATACTCGAGAAAATAGGCGCTCGGGCTTGCGGAATGGGAAGGGGGAACAAGCTCCAGAGGAGCCGCATAGGCCTTCGTCTTCGCCTCTTGAGTGATATAGTGGACCTGGACCATACGCTGGAGAACGACGAGCTGTCGCCTCTTGGCGGCCTCGGGATGCAAAAGAGGAGAAAACTCGATGGGGGAGCGGATCATGCCGGCGATCATCGCCGCCTCGGGAAGAGTCAGGTCGGAGAGAGGCTTCCCGAAGTAGGTGTGCGCCGCCGCAGAGACCCCGTAGGCCCCTTCTCCGAGATAGATCTGGTTCAGGTAGAGTTCGAGGATCTCGTCCTTCGTCAGGACCTTTTCGATGCGGTAGGAGAGAAGCGCCTCGCGGATCTTTCGGATAAAGGTCTTCTTGTGGGTGAGAAAGATGTTTCTGGCGAGCTGCTGGGTGATGGTGCTCGCCCCCTCGCGGAGGTAGCCCGCCAGAGCGTCCGAAAGGGCCGCCCGGATGATCGAGCCGTACGCCAGGGCTCCGTGCTCGTAGAAGTGTTCGTCTTCGACGGCCAGGATGCTGTGGACGACAAGCGGGGGAATCCGGCCCAGGGGAAGATACTCGCGCCGCTCCTTGTAGAAGGAGCCGATCTTCTGCCCGTTCCTGTCATAGATGTGGGATGTCGTGAACGGCACATAATGCCGGAGGAAGTCGACAGAAGGCACTCCCGCTACGATTTTCTTGTAGGCGAAATAGCCTGCCACCCCGGAGGAGACTCCGACGACGAGGAAAAAGGCGAGAGAAAACAGAAGAAATTTTTTCAAGGCTTCCCGAACGGTTCAGGAGTGCAGGGAAAAAAAAGGCGGGAGGCCCGGAGCCGGACCGAAACGGCCCGCATCCGGGATAACCCCGCCCTCAGGAATGTATGCGTCAGAATTATGCCAAATGGTACAAATGTACTCGCCGGCCGACTCAGCGGAAAGAGAAGCCGAACACTCGTCCCTCCACTCTCCGGCAGGAAAAAAAGATCTTACTTTTCGAAGGTCTTCATGATGGTGAAGGCCGTCAGGAGAGCCGCACCGGTCAGAACGATGAAGACAACCGTCAGGGTCATGTTGGCATAGTTGGCATCGGTCGGATTAAAGGAACCCATCTTGTAAGGCATCGCATCCCCCGCGTCTAGGTTATCGGTGATCCCGGATTCTTGAGTCCGAAAAATCGGACTTATTGGCAAAGGACAATATACCCCAGTGAAAGGGACAGGTCAACACCCCAAAAAACAAAAATTCGGCGCCCCGAGGAGGCCCACCGGAACCCGGAGCTCTCGCCGTGTCGATTGTCCCGGGACGTTTCCTGATCGGGGGCGTCGCCTCAGAGGGAGCGAATCTCCCTGTCGTGGGCAAGAAAGTCGGAGAGAGTAAAGAAGGAGTAGAAGGGAACCCCGGCCTTCTCGAAGCGGGCCCGTCCCTCCTCCTCCCGGTCGACCAGAGCCAACACCTCCAGGACTTCGTACCCGCACTCCCGGCAGACATCGACCGCCCTCATACCGGAGGCCCCCGTGGTCACGACATCCTCCACGACCACCACACGGGCTCCCGGAACAAGCTCCCCCTCGACGGGATTTTTCGTTCCATGGCCCTTGATTTCCTTGCGGACGACAAAGGACGGCACGGGCCTCCGGTAAAGCCCGCTGACGAGCGACGCGGCGACAGCGATCGGGTCGGCTCCGAGGGTCAGCCCTCCGATTCCGTCGGCATCGAGCCGCGAGATCCGGTGGTAGATCAGATGGCCAATCAGGTACTGGGCCCGGGAATGCCCCAGAGTCGTCTTCTTGCAGTCGACGTAGACGGGGCTGGTCTTCCCGGAGGAGAGCGTGAAGGGACGGTCCGGACGATGGATGAAGGAACGTTCGTAGAGGATCCGGAAAAGCTCCTCTTTGTCGGCGGCGAGAAGGGACTCCCAGCGATCGGGGAGCACGGGCTGGAGATGGGTCACAAGTTCGATCAAGGAAGAAATCCTGAAAGGGAGGCCTGGAAGGACGGAAGGATCTTTAACTCTCCGGAAATATCATTAGCCATGCGCGGGGTCTTTTCGGAAGAAATGCCGGAAAATACGGCAAGAAAAAATGGTGCCGAAGGCGGGACTTGAACCCGCACGGGTTTCCCCACACGCCCCTCAAACGTGCGTGTCTACCATTCCACCACTTCGGCACATTCAAAAAGGAAGCCGGAACCGAGGGAAAAAACTTCTTGATTATACTGACTCACCCACATCAAATCAACTGTCCCGATTTTATTTCAGCTATTCCAAATATCTTGTCAGAAGAGGGATCCGTCGTAGGAGTCGAGTGAACCCATTGTCCTCAGGCCCTCTTCGTCGATAGACCCCCTCGTGGGAGGGTCGCCAGGTCTGGGGGGGAGTGGCTGTGGAAGGCTCGAAGCGAAGACGCAGGACGCGGGTCTCGGCGCCAGGAATCGCGCGAAAGGTCGGAGGTCGTCGTTAAGGAGGGGCGGAGAGTCGGGGGATCAGCTCGTGTCGGAAAGGGGAACGAGCTTGTACTTCGGCTCCCCGCGGGAGAGGATCACCTCCAGAAGCTGCTCGAACGACTCGAAGATGATGAAGGTCGTCAGCGTGCGCATGTACTGGAAGAGGACCTGTCGCGGCAGGAGGGAACGGGCGGTCCTGTAGACCTGATCCCAGAACTCCTGGGCCGTATGCAGAAGAAAGGTGAGGATGTTGAGGGTGGCCAAGGTGTTGGAGAGGAACTGCTCCCCGTGGCCGAAGTTGTGCTCGAGGTTGTAGCCCTTGGTCTTGAGCGTGTTGTTGTTCTCGTTCTCCACCTTCCACCGGCTCCTGCCGAAGCGGACGAGATCTTCCACATTCTCCTTCGTGACGCGGTGCGATGTGACCCAGGTGTTGAAGAAGACGGGCTTTTCTTGGCCCTCTTCGGTCACGGTGACCTCGAACCAGTTTCCCCGGAGAGCGTTCTCCCCGCCATTGAGCGGCACATCGTTCATGAACCGGTAGGCGTAGGTGAGTTTTTTCTTTTTCCTCTGACCTTCCTCGCGCTTTTTAACGACGACGGTCGTGGCTCCCGTGAGGTACTCGTAGAGGATCTTGTGGCTC
>JAJYYA010000004.1 GCA_021801345.1 Nitrospirota bacterium | reverse complement strand
CCCTTCCGGAAGCGACAGGAACTCTTCGTAGGTCCACTCTTTGAGACTCGCCGTTTTCATCGGAACCTCCTTGCGCGACAGGAGCGCCTTTTCACTATACCCCGGACCGGGGTTCCGTTCCAACATGTTTGCTCAGGTACCAGGGGGAGGGGGAGGAAGACCGGGAAGAATCCCTCTTTCGGAACCTATGGGGTGATTGAGAGGGGGGAGAATCTCCGGTGAGGGGGAAGGAATCCTTTCCCCCTCGTTCGGAGCGAGAGTGTCGCAAGAGGCAAAAAGGGCTTCAGGAGGAGAAAACCTCGGAGAGGGGAATCGAGAGCCCGGGGAGAAGGGGGGATTCGAGGCGATCGCCGATCCCGTGTTCAAGGGGGGCCTTGTCGCGTTCGTCTGATAGACGAAAGACCTGAATGGTCTCCGACTCCGGATCCACGATCCAGGCTCGAGAACCCCGAATCTCTCGAAAAGGGCGTGTTTCACCCGGCGGTCGGAGGCTTCCGTCGACGGGGAGAGGATCTCGACCGTCAGGTCCGGAACTTTCTGGAATATGCGTTCTGCTCCCCGATAATAGTCATGTGCTCCTTCGAGACAAAGAGCAGATCCGGCTCGGCCCCCGGGGCGGCCTTTGGAGTGGACCACGTCACAGGGGGCCGGCGAAGAGTTCTCCGATGAGGTTGGTGTGCAAAAAGGTCCAATCAACGCCAATGAGATTGCGCGAAATCTTCTGAGGCCGCCGAGGGATGGACCATGATATTCGCCGCATAGGGTGCGTAGACCCTGATTCCGCGATAGAGGGGGTCCCCTCCGAAAATGCGATTTGACGACAGTCACTTACCCGAAGCACTTCTTCACCCGATGGGTGCGGAGGCGAGGGATCCTTGCCGAGCCCCGGGGTTCCGGGTCGCCCACCTCTTCCAGAATGTCTGGACAAGCCTCTCGCGTTGTGGTATACCCATTCCTATCGGTATACAGAGGCTCTCTCAAAGGTTATTTGAGAGAGGCCCTTAGTATAAGACAACGGGAGGGGCAGAATGGCAGGGACAAGGGGAGTGGCGAACGTCCAGATCGAGACGACCGGCGAGACCTTGACGGGACAGGGAGGCTTTCTTGGTTTTTTGGAGTACCTGCGGGCCACGAAGATCGCGGAGATTGTCCGCTCGTTTCTTCCTGCCCCCGGGAACCACCGGGGGTATTGTCCAAGCGTGTTTGTGGGAACGCTTCTTGTCTTGTTCGTCCTGGGAGGAAGACGGCTCTCCGACCTTCGGGAGGTGGAGAGGGAGAAGGCCCTCCTGAGCCTGCTCGGCCTGACGGAGATTCCCAACGAGGATACGGTCGGAGACTGGCTCCGGAGGATGGGGGACCCCAAGACGGGCGGGGAAGGACTCTCGGGACTTCGAAAGGTCGTCGACACGGTGAACCGGAAGATGCTCCGTCGGGACCGGACCAAGGAGTACACGCTGGATATCGATGCCTCCTTCCTCAAAGCGGCGAAGAAGAAGGCGGCCTATTCGTACCTGAATGAAAAAGGGTACATGCCGATGATGGCGGCCCTCGCTGAACTGGGCCTGTTTGTTGACGACGAGTTCCGGGAAGGCAACGTCTCGCCGCAAGACGGACATATCGAGGTCTACCGACGCGCAAAGGCGCTGGTGGAGAGCGCAGGAAAGAAGATCGCCCGGTTCCGGGCCGACAGCGCCTCCTACCGGGCGGACCTGATCAACGTCCTGGAGGAGGATGGAGTCCTCTTTACCATCACGGCCGACCAGGACCGTGCCGTCAAGAAACTGATCGAGGAGATCTCTGAAAAAGACTGGAAGGTCCTGGGCAACGATCCGGATGTGTGCGTCGCCGAGGTGATCCATACAATGGCAGAGACAAAGAAGGCGTTCCGTCTTCTCGTCAAGCGGACCCGGGATCGCTCGACCCCGTTGTCGGGCCTGATGAAGACCTACCGGTATTGGGCGGTGGCGACCAACTTCCCCCCCGAGACGACGACTGTCCGGGCGATGGAATGGCACCAGCTCCGGGGAGGGTTCGAGAACTTCCTGAAGGGTCTCAAAAGCGATGTGGGGGTCGGATACATGCCCACCGGGGAGAGCTTCTCAAACGCCGTGTTCTTCCGGATCGGAGTCCTGGCCTACAATCTAATCATCGGGTTCAAACGGGATCTTCTTCCGGCCGCCTGCGACTCCTGGACGCTTCCGACCCTCCGGTGGAAGCTCTTCGGGATGCCGGGCAAGATCGTGCGGCATGCCCGCGGTCTGACACTAAAGCTTGCGATCTCGGCGAAGGATCTCGCATTCCTTTCCGGTATCCGGATGAGGTGCCTTCAGTTATGTGCGAGTGGATAGGCTCCTCCTCTCTCCAGGGAAAGGACAGTGGTACCGGAAAACGAAGGAGCGGTGCGTTTTTTGACAATCTCTGCGAGCACTCTTATAAAGCATTGTGCAATAAGGATACGCAAAGAAATAAGTGGAGCACATCGAGGAAGGGAGGAGAATGGCAGGGAGGCGGTGACAAGGAGTTCCCCCTCGCGGAGGGATCTGCCTGAGTCAATCCGGGAGGTGATCTCGGGAAAATTTTAAAAAATCGGGAATTTTTTTGAGGAATCCCCTCGCGCAAACTTCTATCGCGGAATTAGGGCACCAGAAGAAGCTTGCGGAAGCGATCGGGGCCCAGGACCCGGAACTCGCCATGTACACGATCGACTTCTCCGAGTTCCCCAAGAAGGGGAGTGAGTCGGTCGGGGTGATCCGCCAGTACTGCGGCACCCGGGGCAAGGTCGACAACTGCCAGTCCGGGGTCTTCCTGGGCTATGTGGGAGAGAGGGCCCACGGCTTCGTCGACGCCCGGCTCTACATGCCGCAGGAATGGTTCGGTCCGGAGTTCGAAAAACGCCGGGAGAAGACCGGCGTTCCCGCCGACCTCGCCTTCGCGACCAAACCCCAGATCGCCTCGGACCTTTTGAGCAAGGCCGCCGCAAGCGGCCTGTTCAAGGCCCGCTGGGTGGGCGTCGACGCCTTCTTCGGCTCGAACCGGGAGTTCCTCTCCTCCCTGCCCAAGGATCTTTACTACATGGCCTCCGTCCGTTCCAACGCCCGGGTTCTGACTGCCCCTCCGGAATGGATCCTTCCGGAGTACAAGGGCCGGGGGAAACGCCCTGAAAAACAGATCCTGACGGATACTCCCGTCACGGTGGAGACTCTCGCAAAGTCCGCGATCTTTACCGAGTTTATCCGCCCCTCGCACTCCTTCGGCATCGAACGGGTCTATGCCGCCCGGATCCGGGTCTATCGCGTTCCGGAGAGCCCCTCCGAGGTCGTCGTCCCCGAATGGCTCTTCCTCTTCCGCACAGAGGCCCAGCACGCCGCCGGAACCACCAAGTACGTCCTGTCCAACGCCCCCGAATCCCTGCCGATCGAGACCATGGTCGATGTGTCGAGGCTTCGCTGGTCCATCGAGCGGTCCTTTCTCGAGGCCAAGGAGCTTCTTGGCATGGACCACTACGAGCACCGATCCTTCCGGGGGTGGCACCGCCACATGCTCCACGTCTTCATCGCCCACGCCTTCCTGCAGAAGATCCGCCTGAAGTTCTCAAAAAAAAGTCTCCCTGACCCTTCCCCGAATCCATCGTCTGACCGTCGATGTCCTCCCCCGACTGGCGTTTCGCGGGGCCGGCGCCCTTGAGATCGACTCCTACTACCAGCACAACAACAGGGAATCCCGCCTGTCGCGGGAGAAAAAAGCGCGCCAGGAGTTGGGCATCCCCCGGGCAGGATAGTCCCCCCACCTCACTCGCTTCTTCATCGCCGCCCGTTTTTCCGCCCGTAAGGGTCGGGACACCCTTCCTGCATCTTCGTCTGCTGTTCCGCACTCATTTTTGAGGCCCATCTTGCCCTGAAATGGATTTTCATTTCGGCTGTTACCTCTTTTCCCTAAAAATTCCAGGCGTGTTTAGAAAAATACAAAAAATTGACGGCCAAATTTATGGTTTGCATTGATATTAAGAAACCTATTTGTCGTTGGAGAGATAGGAACCCTCCTTCTGGTCTTCCGGAGTAGGGGGGATGGAATGCGCCCCCCCCCATGATCCGGTTAACCACATTCGAGAAAATTACCCTTGAAAAGTGGCACAAAATAGTCTATACTTTTGTGCAAAAGGAGGGTGGCATGTATTCAAAGATCATTTTGAAAAAGATTCAAAGTTTTCCGGAAGGGGAACCATTTGTGGCGAATATGTTTCTTGAAATCGCTCCCTATACCGCCATCCGGCATACCTTGTCCAGACTCGTCAAATCCGGACATTTGATGAGGGCGGCAAGGGGTGTCTACGTTCGGCCAAAAATGAACCGGTTTGTCGGGCCCATTCCTCCAAGTTCCGAAAATATCGTCAGGTTAAAGAGCGAAGGCGAAATGATCGGCATCACTGGGGCAGAGGCGGTTCAAAGATTGGGTCTGTCGACGCAGGTCGTCCTGAAGGAAATCTTTCTTACGTCGGGAAGGTCTCGCAAGATCCGTCTTGAAAATGGACGAGAGATTCTTCTTCGTCATGCGGCGCCCAGGAAGCTTATGCTGGCAGGTCGCCCTGCCGGAGTTGCCCTGACCGCTTTGTGGTATCTCGGCAAAAACGGAGTCACGACGGAAACGATTCATCAGATCCACAAACGCCTTCCTCCTGAAGAATTCGAGATTTTAAAAAACGAGACTCATTTGATGCCTTCATGGATGAGGGAAAAACTTCTGAATTCTGGGGAGGAGGTCGCTTGTGGCCGATAGATTTCTGACTCTTGCAAATGAAGAGAAGAGGGAAATCTTTATCGGTTTACAGGACAAGATGAAGATGTCTCCTGTAGCAATCGAAAAAGATATCTGGGTCTGTTGGGTTCTCCAGACACTTTTTTCCATGCCGGAGCATCCGAGAATGTGTTTTAAGGGAGGCACTTCTCTTTCCAAGGTGTTCGGAGCTATTTCAAGGTTTTCAGAAGATGTGGATGTGACCATCGATCATCGGACGGAGAATACTTTGGAGATGGATCCGTTCAAGAAAGGAATCGGTAGAGATAAGATTGATTTGATTGCTGATGAATATTTAAAGCGGACTGTAATAATGGTTAGAGAATCCATTGCTCCCTATTTCCGGGCTCCTCAGAAGAATTCGTGGGTGACATAGGGGTAGGTCGGAACGATAAAATGTCCGAAGCGGACACTTTATGGTTTCCAACTCAATTCCCCGTAGTTTCACAAAGGCCCTGACCACAAAAACACTCATTTCGACGGCCAATGGCGAATTGAGAATCGTTGCGGCCATAATGGCTCCATGCTCCGTGAAGACAAAGGGAAGATAGCGCCGACCCCCACGTCCCTTTGAGGTCACAATTTGTGATCTCAAGGATTTCCATTCATCTTCAGTGAGTTGAAAGGCGAATTCGGATGGAAACCTATCAGGATTATGTCTCATCGCCTGAAGGAGTGCGCATGTTTCCACCCCCTACAGATCTGCCAGGTCGGAATCGGACATAACCTTCTGGTCGGTCACTCTCTCCGAAGAAGGCTCCCGGAAGAAGATTGCGAAAAGCGCCGAAAGAGGTAGACTTGAAGAGGGAGAACCAGAATCGCTCCGGCTCTTTCAAATCGAAAGGACGCACCATGGCAGGCAAAGAGAAGCAGAAGGTGGAGATCGACATCGAAGAGGGCATGACGCTTGAGACGATGCGGAAGAAGGCCTGTCCCCAGTGCGGCACCCTCATGCGGTGGCTGGACGGGGACTACGTGTGCGTGGCCTGTAACGGTGCCGAGTACGGACCGGAGGAAGGATAGGGGCCAAGGATCCCCAAGGATCCAACGGTCAGCCTCGGATCGAGAGTCCCCGAACCTGTTCGCAGAAAAAGGCCGGGTCGAGGATGCGGATGACCCCCTTCTGCGACAGGTCGATTTTCCCGGCCTTCTCCCACATGCGCGTCACGCGGATGGCCGTTTCGACGGTGGTCAGGCACATCTGGGCGAGGACCGTCCGGGTCATGGCGATGGAGTCCCGGGCGGAGAGGGGAGGGTGTGCCCCCGTCTGGTCGGGATCCCGGCCGGAGAGGGCGACGAGAACCTGGGAAAGTCGGACCTCGATGGGCATATTGGCATAGAGGAGCCGGGACTGGTACATCCGGAACCGTTCTCCGAGCTCGGTATGGACCTCCTTCCGAAGCTCCCGGTCGGAGTCGATCGCCGACTGGAGACGGGCCTTGGAGTAGCCCACCGCCCGGGACGGGCAGTCCGAGACCGCACCGGCCGGATAGGGAAAGTCGAAGATCACCGCAAACCCCGCCACAAACTCGCCCGGGAGGAGCCTCTCGAGGATCAGGGGCGTCCCGAAGGGACTCTCCTTCACAAAAAGAATCCGCCCCTCCGTCACCACATAGAACATTTCCGACGGATCCCCCTGCCGAAAGAGCGCCTCTCCCTTGCGGGAGAGAACGACCTCCCTGTCGGCCGGGGTCGCCCTCATCCACCGGTCGAAGGCCGGCATGGGGTGGGTACTCAATTCCTTCCGCCGGAGAGAGGGTCCGGGAGAAAGAACGAGACCAGAAGCCCCCCGAGGCTCACCAGAAAGGCCCCAAAAAGCGCCGACAAAAATCCGTGGATGACGAATCCCGGAACGATCGCCGAGACGAGCCAGAAGAGAAGCGCATTGATCACGAAGAAAAAGAGCCCCAGGGTCAGGAGGGTAATGGGAAAGGTAAGGAAGAGGAGCACGGGCCGGAGCAGGGCGTTGACGAGCCCCAGGACGACGGTTACGGCGATCGCCGTTCCAAACCCGCGGATCTCGATTCCCCGAACCATCCGGGAGACGAGGAAGATGATCAGAGAGTTGGCCAGAAGGCGCAGTATCAAGAGGGTGATCATGGAGGGGTCTCCCTGTCCGGCCGGCCTGGCCGGCCTGGCCGGTATGGCCGGAGGATTGCGACGACCGGATCGTCAGGCCGGGCAGCATGTTTCGCCGAAGGGTCCGGGCACCCCTTGGCGAGATTGTTTCCGATGTCTGACAATTGATCCTATCAGATTCGGGAGAGAATGTGCAGACCGGGCGGCGAGAGAGCTTCTCCGGCCCTCTCTTTTGAGGCAAAAAGCCTGAGCGTTCGCGGAGAGCCTTGCCTTCCCCCCCCGGCAAGGCTATGATCGGGGCGGAACACGCTCAGGATCCCGGCACAGGACCCCCTTCGGAGCCTGCCCGGCATCCCGTTGACTGCGCCTTCCCGAAAGGTCCCCATGGCCAGGAAATTTTTTGAGAACAGGCTCTCCGGAAGAGTAAAAAAGGCCACAGACTGGCTCGACCGGCGCATCCGAATGGCCCCGGGAAAGTCCTGGATCTTTCCCCACGGCCTCATCGCCCTTCTCGTCGGCCTTCTGGGGGTCAAGAATGTCCTTCCGCTTCTCGAACAGATCCACATTATCCGGCACTCTCTCGCGGCCTTCGGCCCCGCCGAGGACTTCGCCCACCTGCCCGGCATCTTCCATCTTCCCGGAGGAATCTCCCGAACCCTCATAGGGCTGGTCCAGATCCTGATGTCTTTGGGCCTTCTTCTCCGCTCCCGGATGGCCTGGACGGCCGTTCTTCTCATGACCGCCCTCACGGTCGGGGTGGACCTCACCCAGCACCCGATCCCCCCCCTCTCCCTCGTGCTTGCGGCAGGACTCCTTGCCACCCTGCTTTTCTTCCGGAAGACCTTCGACCAGTCCTCTCTGGCGACGGGCACCTTCTTTTCCCTTTTGTCCATCCTCCTTCTCATGGGCTACGGAGTCTTCGGCTCCTTCCTGCTCGGAAAGGGCTTCGCTCCTCCGATAGGCAGCCTGACCACCGCCCTCTACTTCGCCGTCATCACCATTACCACCGTCGGATACGGAGATATCGTCCCCAAGACGGATGATGCCCGGATCTTCGTCGTAAGCCTCGTCCTCTTCGGGATCATCGTCTTCAGCGCCTCCCTCTCCGCCGTCCTCGTCCCCCTCATAAACGAACGCATCCGAAAAGCCCTTCTCCCGGAGAAAACGATGGCCGACAGAAAAAATCACACCATCCTGATCGGAACGGGCTCCCTCGCCCGGAGCACCTACCGCGAGCTCGTCGAACGCAAGATGCCCGTGACTCTCATCGTCCCGGCTCCGTTCTCCGATCCTCCCTTCGAGGGATGCGACCAGGTGATCGGAGACCCGGCCGACGGAGAGGTGCTCAAGAAGGCCGGCATCCTCGAGGCGCAGGCGATCATTTCCCTCCTCGACGAAGACGCGGAGAATGCCTTTATCGTCCTGGCCGCGCGCGATACGGGCTCGAAGGCCAAGACCGTCGTTTCTGTCAGGAGCCGCACCAACTTCACCCGCATCCGGACGGTCTCCCCCGACATGATTCTCGCGCCCGACATCATCGGAGGAGAGCTGATCGCCATGGCGCTCAACGACGAAAAGATCAACGGAGAGGACTTCTTCAGAAAAGCCCTCTTCATGGACAAGCGCATCAAGGACCTCTGAGAGAGCTCCTTGTCCCCTCCCCGAAAAAGGAGCCCCATGATCCCCGCACAGACGATCCGGTCCCTGATCTCCCCCGACTCCTTCGGCATTGAAATCCGCCCGGGACACAAACCGGTTGCGGCGAAGGCCGACGGCTTCTCCTGTCTGGTCCTCGACGATCGCTCCAGAGAGAGGATTTGCGAGGAGACTCGGCGAGAGTCTCCCGACCGTCCCGACCTTGCCAAACGGGTGGAGACGGTCGACCTTTTGGGGAGACCGGCCGAAATCCTGACCCTCTTCCAGTCCTTTGGCGGCGTCCCGGGAACCCTTTCCTATATCATCTCCGCCCACAACATCGAGCACATTCCCGATCCGGTCCGATTCCTCTCCGAGTGCCAGTCGCTTCTCGCCCCCGGCGGATCCCTTTTCCTCACCATGCCCGACCGGCGGGCCTGCTTCGACTACTTCCGTCCCGCCTCGACCACCGCCGACCTGATTGCCGCCTATCTCGAAAAACGGACCCGGCCCACGTGGACTCAAATCTTCGAGCACCGTTCGATGGCCTGTCGCCTCGAATCGGAGGGGCGGGAGCTGACGAGTTTCCCCCTCGGAACCCCTCCCGAAGCGCTCACTCCCCGCCGGGAGCTTCTCGAGTGCTTCACCGAGTGGAAGCGCCAGACGGAGTCCCCCGACGAGGTGGTCCGCGACGCCCATTGCCACACCTTCTCGCCGGCATCTCTCCGGCTCGTCATCGAGGATCTTCGCTTTTTGGGGCTTGTGGGCCTCGAGATCGGGGAGATCTGCCAGGCGGGAGAAGGGGACAACGAGGTCTACGCCCGGCTCGACGCCCCCCTTGCCCCCTCCGCCCCCCTCTCTCCCGAGATCTTCTACGAACGCCGCCACGCACTCTTAAGCCGCCTCAGGCGGGAGGACGAGAGTTTTTTTCGTTGACGGGGGAAGAGCTCCGGCCGTATCTTGAAAGAGAAAGCGATTCGAGGCGCCGAAAGAGGCGCTCCCCCCCCCAGAGCAGACAAGGATCCCTGATGAGCGCCAAGACCGGAGACGACATCGAGTCCGATCGGCCCGGCAAGACCGTGGCGATTGCGGAGTTTTCCCCGACGGGGGCGCACCTTGGCCTCCGGAACCTTCCCCGCGTCGAGAAGGACCTGGAGTGGAAGGCCCAACTTTCCCCCCAGGCCTATGCCGTGACCCGACGACACGCGACAGACCCGCCGTTTAAGGTTCCCGGATACGACAGCCGGGAGGCGGGGCTCTACCGGTGCATCTGTTGCGCCACCGCCCTCTTTTCTTCGGCGGCAAAGTTCGACTCCGGGACCGGATGGCCGAGCTTCACCGCTCCCCTCGCCCCGGAAAACGTCGCCACCCGGGAGGATACGAGCTACGGCATGCGCAGGACGGAGGTTCTCTGTCCCCGTTGCGACGCCCACCTCGGCCATCTCTTTCCCGATGGCCCGGCCCCCACGGGGCTTCGCTACTGCATCAACCGCTCGGCACTCGACTTTGTGCCCCATCCAGAGGAGAACCGGCCCCGATGAGCCTATCCCACTCCCTTCTCGGCTCCTCCCTCTTTTTTGCCGCCTCGATTGGCTGCTTTGGGGAGGCCCCGGCGGTCGCCCCCCTGCCTCCCCCCGACCGGGACATCCCCCCCGGATCGACCATGAAGGCCGTTCTGGCCGGAGGATGCTTCTGGGGTGTCGAGGCCGTCTTCCGCCACGTCAGGGGAGTCGTCGGCGCGGTCTCGGGGTATGCCGGAGGAGAGGCCGGAACCGCCACGTACAACCAGGTCTCGACCGGACGGACCGGCCATGCGGAGGCCGTCGAGGTCACCTTCGACTCTCGAGAGGTCTCCTTCGGGACCCTCCTGCGGGTCTTCTTCTCGGTGGTCCACGACCCGACCCAGAAGGACCGCCAGGGACCCGATATCGGCTCCCAGTACCGCTCGGCCATCTTCGCCGTCACGCCGGAGCAGGGCGAGGTCGCCTCAGCCTATCTTGAACAGCTTGAAAAAAGCGGGCTTTTCCCCCGTCCCCTCGCCACATTGGTCCTGCCCCTTCCGGCCTTCATCCCCGCCGAGCCCTACCATCAGGACTTTCTCGACCGGAACCCCACCCACCCCTATATCGTCACCCACGACCTCCCCAAGATTGCCGCTCTCAGGAAACACTACCCGGAGATCTTCCGGGTCTAAAAAGAAAGAGCCTATTGTCTCGTCTGGGGAGTGCTCAAGCGATAGGGACAAGAGGGCATCTGTGGCGGGAGTCCGCCGGCCAAAGTACGCTTATTCGGCCAAATTCCCGGAAAAGGAGCGCTCAGGTTACGCAGGGGGAAAGCAGGCGACTTTCGACATACTCTGGAGGCAAGAGAGTCTTGACGCCAAATCACGGCGTCTCATCCATTTCCGAAAAAGAAACA
>JAJYYA010000037.1 GCA_021801345.1 Nitrospirota bacterium | reverse complement strand
GAGATAGATCAGATCGATGGATTCATCGGGAAAATCTTCCAGCTTCCGGAGAACGTAGAGGTTATCGCCGTAGTGCAGAGAGTTTGGATGGAGTGGCATTGCGCACCTCTTTTATGTTCAGACCGCCGGTTCCATGGCGTTGAGTTTCTTTATGATCGATAGATCGATCTCGAATACCTTGCTTCCTCTTGGGAGCAACCAGCTTTCTTGCAGCCGAACATAGCGACGGGGCCGAAGAACCGTCAGATTCCCTCCACCGTCATACGTTTTGATTTGGATTTCAGCATACACCCTGTCACCATCGATGACTCGATCACAATAAATAACTTCCGTATCTTCTTCTTTATGGATGAGGCGATTGACGGATTCAAAAATAAGGTCTGTCATTTCAACCTTTCCGCCAAATCCTCTGCCCGCAAATGCGTGTATCTCGCCAACATCTGAAGCGTCTTGTGTCCAGTGATCGTTTTGACCTCCATCGTATCAAAACCCTTCTCAAAAAGGCGTGACGTAGCCTCGTGCCTGAGATCGTGGAAATGAAGCCCCGAGATCCCCGCTTTCTGACAAGCCTTGGCGAAGTCCTGAGAGATCGCGTCCAGTCCGATATTCCAGACCTTCCCGTCGATTCGCCGGGTGTTCAGTCGTTCGCTGAGGATTGCCACGGCTACAGAAGACAGGGGGACAATTCTCTTCTGGCCGTTTTTCGTTTCTGGAATTGTCACGGTCCGTTTCCTGAGGTCCACCATCTCCCAGGTCATCCCTGCTAGCTCTCCCCGACGCATGGCGGTTTCAAGAGCGAATCGGATCACATGGTTCATTTCTGCTGAGGAGGATTCGAGGAGCTTTTCCTGTTCTCCCGGTTGAAGGCGACGATCGCGGCCAGGCGGAGGGGAAGGCATCCGGATGGATTTGACCGGATTGTGAAGTCCTTCCATGCCCCATTCCTTCCGGGCGATCTCGAAGAGATGGGAAATGACGGCAAGATCGAGCCTAACGGTATTGGCTGAGGATCCGGATTTGATGCGCTCATCCCGGTAAAGAGCGAAATCCTTCCCCTGGATTGAGGCGAGAAAGCGTTTCGCCAAGGGATGAGACTTCCAGGCTCGAATGCGTTTTTTTTCTTGCAGGTATCCTTTTTTGGTGGACGAGACTTCGCGCTCATACCGGTCCAGAGCTTCGGAAAGCGTTGTATTTTCAGCCTCTTTTCTTGAGATGAAAACCCCCCGGTCCATCTCCCCCTCGACTTGACGACTCCAAGCTTCCGCGTCTATCTTCGTGTTGAAAGTTTTGGACTGGACCGGATGCCCTCGCCTCCGGATCCGAACCTCCCACTGATAATCGCCTCGCTTGCGGATGCTCGCCATGGGCTCCCTCCATTGTCAGAGAATCGGAGAAATCTCAAAGTTTTTTCCCTCGTCCGATTGGAGCAAATTTGGAGCAAAAATTCAATGGCGGGAGAAAGAGAGTTTTTATGGTTGGCTCTGGCATTGGTGCTCGGGAGGAGAATCGAACTCCTATGGTGTCACCACCGGCGGATTTTGAGTCCGCTGCGTCTGCCTGTTCCGCCACCCGAGCATGGAAGGGGTCGTGTTTTGAAAGAGGATCTCCAACGATTCGATTATACGGACAAGTCGGAATCGTGGCAAGAAAAAAGGCCATGGCGGGATGGGCTCATGGCCGTTGCGTCGTTTAAGGAGACTTTATAACGAGAGGATAGTCTTCCGGGCGGGCCCTCGACCAGACCATGACATACTGGCTGACGAGAAGAAGATAATGCCTGTGTTTTTTGCCGGCGGGAAAGGGAGCCATCCCGTGAATTTCCCCGACGGCGGTGACGATGTGACCAGGCCCCATCGTGATCGTCCTGTTTTCCTCCCGGCCGAAGACCACGAAGGCGCTCTTCGTGCGCTCTTTCTTTTTTGTCCTGTGCTCCCCGATGATGTGCATGGCGGGGGTGAAGAGGATAAACTCCTTTTTAGGGTCGAGAAGAATCTTGCCCGACGGGGGGTGAGGATAGGAGTCCTCGTCGAGCGGAAGATCCCGGATGAGGAAGTATCTCCCGGCCGGTCCGTCGTAGCGCCGGAGAATCTGGCCTCCGAGAACGGCCACCCTTCCGTCGGGAAGAGGATTGTGGGCGAGTATCTCTGAGAGTCTGTCCGGTTCCTGGCGGGTGATGAAGGCTGTCGGCTGAGGGGGAAGCTGGTAGGCGCAGGCGGAAAGGGAAAGGGCAAAGGCCGCTCCTGACAGGATTTTCCCGGTACGCTTGTGCAGAAAAGTCGTCACGATATCTCCTTGGTGATGGTGATCCAATGTATCGTTTTTGGGTCTTCCGTCCGATAACATTCTTGGGTGTGTTCTCTCCCTGATGATATTGTCCGGCAGATGCGCTTTCTCTTCAAGGGGAGGGGGCCCCCTTGGGAATACGCATCGCCATGGCCCGGGCGTTTGTCAGCTCGAGGCCCTGCGCGAGTTTTTTTCGCGCTTTTTCCAGACCTTCGGAGTCCGGCGCATCCATTATGTGGACAGGGTCCCCGCAAACAAAGTAAGCTTTTGTGAATGGAAAAGGGAGCAGGAATCCGTCCCAGCTTTTAAGCTGAATGTATCGCTGGTAGGACACGGCAAGCGGGATGACCGGTCGTCCCGACCGCATGGCGAGAATGAGGGGGCCATCCTTGACGACAAAGGGAGGCCCCTTGGGACCGTCAGGGGTCAGGGCGATGTGGTGGCGGGGATCTTGTGCAAGCCGCAAAAGCGTCTTGAGCGCCGAGATCCCCCCGCGGTGAGAGGAGCCTCGCACCGACCTGATCCCCCAGAGCCTGACGATGCGCGCCGTCAGTTCTCCGTCTTGGGAGAGGGAGACGAGGGTCGAGATTTGGAAGCGCTTTCCGAAGTACAGAAAGGGCATGGACAGGATCTGGTTGTGCCAGAAGGCAAGGATCATCCCCTCCTCCCGAGCATACCGACTGCGGTAGTCATCGGTGTTTGCATAGGTCTTGCGGAGAGTCGCCAGGTAGAGCCTGACGAAAGCGTAGGAAAAAAATGAGAGTACGGACAGAAACAGGCGTTCCGTTAAGGCAAGTTTTCGCGAAACATTTTCTTTCATTCTGAGGATATCTCTTTGATTCTGAGCCACAGACCCCTGAAAGGGGCCCTTTTCGGGTCGGCCTTTCCTCCGGGCGAAGAGCTCGAGGATCTTGCCAAGGTTCTCGGATCGAACATGGCCCTCTTCTACCAGAGCTACGAGGTTATTTTGTCGGCGCCGCCCCTGCGTATGATCTGGCCGGACGGGATTCTCGGTTCAAATATTGACAGATTCCGGAGCTTTATGGAAGAGGCGGCGGCTCCTGCGGAGAAGATGCATCTCAAGGAGTTCTGGAAGCTCCTGGGGGAGGAGCGGGAGGTTACGAGCGACCTGTTTCTTTTGCGGTCGGGAATTCTTTTTGATACTTCTCTTTTAGGCATCGTCTTTCTGGGATTCTCCTGGGGGAGATTCCTCGTCATTATTCCCGGAGAGGATCCCGCCCGGGTTCGGGAGATGGCCTCCCGGATCACCAGCTCCCCTCAGAAGGCCCTTCGGAGCGCCCTTAATCGGTGGGTCGAGGATCTCGAGTCTGAATTTGTCGTCACCTTGCTCCTTGAGCAGTTTCCCGAGGAGTTTCGGGGGGCGTCGGGATTTTCCCGAAAAATGGGCGTTCCCCTGCCGGAAAACAAGATGCAGGTCTACGATCTCTACTACGCCTTTCGTAACCGGAAATGGCAACGGGACGTCGTCGAGGGGGAGATTGTCGAGGGTGTGACCGCCACTGGGCTGTCATGGAAGCGTCCGGGCGGGAAGGCCGGCTCCACGACGACTGGAACTCCGATCGTCCGGGAGCGGGGGATCCGTGTGGGGGGGGAGGTCCATATCCGGTTTTCCGTCTTCGTGGGGGGGGTGTACCCTCTAGGGGAGATTCCGGTTCCGGTCGGCGTCCTTGCCGGTGGGGGACTCGTGAGGATGAACCGCTTCATTCGCGAGGTCTCGACGGCTCTAGTCTCCCATTCGCAGTCCCTCACCTCGTCGCACTTCAGGTTCTGCCGGTACTGGACGGAGAGCGGCTTTTCCCTCTCGGGACTAGAGGATATCGCAAAGATCGTCGACCCGGGCAACTGGCGGAACCTGATCCTTCTTCCTTTCTGGGAGACGGGACCAAACTCCCTCTCTGAGGTGAAGGCGGCGTGCCGTGTATCGGATCCCTTTTTTTACGACCCTGCCAAGAATATGGGGGCCCTGCTCCTTCGGGACTGTAGCGAGTGGCACGCCAGGAATGTGGTGGCCCAACACTTCCGCAACAGGGTTCGGGCCCACGTTGAGACCCCTATTACGGTAGGGCGCTTTCTTTCGGTACAATAGTTTCGAATGTCGGGATTGAAATTTTTTCAGGAGAGAGAATGTGAATATGGAAAGCGGTAACGAAAAGGAGCGGGTTCCCGACGCAACGATCGACCTTCGGGGAGTCAAGTGTCCTTTCAACTTCGTCAAGACAAAGCTCAAGCTCGAGACGATGGAGTCCGGGCAGACCCTCTCGGTGGTTCTCGATCCGGGTGAGCCCATTGCGAACGTTCCCCGGTCGGTCCAGGAGGAGGGGCATGCCCTCCTTAAAACATCCCCCCGCCCCGACGGCCTCTACGAGATCCTTGTCAGAAAAGCCTGATCAGTTCTCTTCTGCCGGTCTGCCTTCCAGAAGTCGGTAAGCGGCCTTCCGGTCGAGGCCGAAGGCCCGTGTCAGGAAGCGGGCCTTATCCGAGGGGGGAAGATCCAGCTCTCCCAATGCGTGCCAGACACGGGGGGGAAGGTCTCGAGGGAGCGGGGTGCTCTCGTCGGCTCCTTCGACGACGAGGACGATCTCTCCTTTTAAGGGGGAGCGTGCCAGACAGTCCATAGCCTCTTTGATCGTTCCGCGGCAGAGTGTTTCGTGGCGCTTGGTCAATTCCCGAAGGATCGCCACGCGGCGCTTCTCTCCCAGAATCTCTCGCATGGCGGCAAGGCTTTTCTCGATCCGGTTCGGGGACTCGAAGAAAATATGCGTCTCGGGACGGCGGAGGAGCTCCTCCGCCATCGTTGTCAGTTCGCCCCGTTTTCTCGGAAGAAATCCCCCGAAAAAAAAACTGTCACGAAAAAGGCCCGAGACGGAGAGCGCTGCGAGAAGAGAAGATGCACCGGGAACAGGGTGGACGGGAAGCCCTCTGTCGAGGGCCTCTTCGACGAGGAAGGATCCAGGGTCCGACACCAGGGGAGTTCCGGCGTCCGAGACCAGGGCGATGGACTCTCCCTTTTCAAGCCGGTGGAGAAACACGGGAGTCTTCTCGCTCCGGTTATGCTCGTTATAGGAGACGCAGGGGGTCTCGATGCCGTAGTGGTCGAGAAGGGCGCGGGTGACCCGTGTATCCTCGGCGGCGACGAAGCGGACCCCCTTCAGGACCTCCAGGGCCCGGAGTGTGATATCCTTCAGGTTCCCGATAGGGGTTGCCACCACGTAAAGGGCGCCCGTGTCGTGACTATACACGGAGACTCTCCGGGCCGATCGTCAGGTTGTCGATGAGGCGGGTCTTTCCGAGGAAGATGGCGGCCAGAAGAAAGATGGGGCAGGGCGAAGGGACGGTGATCTCCAGAAGGGTCTCGGTGTCGGCAAAGGCGACATAGTCGACTCGGAACCCCTCGCGCGCAAGGGCCTCTTCGAGGGAGGCGCGAATCGCTCCCACTTCTTTGTCTGTTTTCGGGGGGGAGGTCTCCCATTTCCGGGCGGTCTCTTCGAGAAGTTTGGGAAACTTTGCGGCCCTCTTGCGCTCTTCTGCGTCGAGATACCGGTTGCGCGAACTCATGGCAAGACCGTCCGGCTCGCGAACTGTGGGGTGTCCCAGAACGCGTATCGGAAGCGCCAGATCCCGGACCATCGCCCGGATCAGGAAGAGCTGCTGACGGTCCTTCTCCCCAAAGAGGGCGATCTCGGGGGAGAAGAGATGGAAGAGCTTGGAGACGATGGTGAGGACCCCCGCAAAGTGGCCCGGACGGGAGGCTCCGCAATAGAGGTTGCCGGCCGGTCCCGGAGTGACGGTGGTGGTGGCGGTCGGCGGAACAATCTCTTCGGCCCGGGGAAGAAAGACAAGGTCCGTCCCTCTTTTGGCGAGAAACGCGAGATCCTGCTCGGGGGTTCGGGGGTATCGGGCCAGATCTTCAGACGGCCCGAACTGGAGCGGATTGACGAAGATCGAGACGGCGACGAATCCGCCTTCCGCCCGCCCTCTGTCGACTAAGGATCCATGACCCTCGTGAAGGGCGCCCATGGTGGGAACGAGGCAGAGAGGCCGCGTGCGAAAGGCGGGAAGAAGAGTCCGGAGTTCTGTGAGGGAGCGTGCGATGCGCATGCTCCCGAGTGTAGCACACTCCAAGGCAGTCTGACTTAAAGGGAGGTTGGGTGGCGAAGAAGGATCAGGAGTCCTACCGGTGTCCCTCCTGCGGATATCGGTCGCCCAAGTGGATGGGGTTCTGCCCCTCCTGTCACGAGGCGCCGGAGGGACTGGTTCCGGAGGAGAGCCCGGTGGGTCGGGTCGAGCGCTACGTCCGGGAGGCCCAGGGGGCGGAGACGGCGCCCCGCTCCCTTCCGATCGAGGGGGTTGTGGTGGGCGATGTTCCCCGGACCTCCACGGGGCTCGCGGAGTTCGACCGGGTCCTGGGAGGAGGGATTGTTCCGGGCTCCTTTATTCTTCTCGGGGGGGATCCGGGGATCGGCAAGTCCACCCTCGTCCTTCAGACCGTCTCCAACCTCGCCCGGGAAAAGACCGTCCTCGTCGTTTGCGGGGAGGAGTCTCCGGAACAGATTCGCATGCGCTTCGACCGCCTCGAGGCACGAAAGAAGAATCCGGCGCGTCTCTATCTCCTTCCCGAGACCGATCTCTCGCTCGTCCTGGCCGAGGCGGCCCGGCTCTCTCCCGACATTCTTATCGTCGACTCGATCCAGACGGTCTTTCTTCCGGAGTGGACCCAGTCCGCCGGCTCGGTGATCCAGCTCCGGGAAACGGCGGCGACCCTTCTTGAGTTTGCGAAGCGCTCCCGGGTGACGACTCTTGTAATCGGCCACGTGACGAAGGACGGGACCATCGCCGGCCCCCGCGTGCTCGAGCACCTTGTCGATACCGTCCTTTATCTCGAGGGGGAGAGGGGGCAGCCGCTCCGGATCCTCCGGACCGCCAAGAACAGGTTTGGCCCGACCCAGGAGGTCGGACTCTTCGAGATGGAGGAGGGAGGGCTCGTCGAGGTCACCAACCCGTCGGCCTTCTTTCTCGAGGGGCGAGATCCCGGTCGCCCCGGCTCGGTCGTCGTCTGCGGAATGGAAGGCTCCCGTCCCATCCTTGTGGAGCTTCAGGCTTTGGCCGCACCCACCTCCCTCCCCATGCCGCGCCGGGTGACTCAAGGGGTCAGCGCCAACCGGCTGTCGCTTCTCACCGCGGTTCTTGTCCGCCGTATCGGCCTCGATCTTTCGGGGATGGACCTCTATCTTAATGTCGTGGGAGGCGTGGAGATCGAGGAGACTGCCCTGGACCTAGGGATTGCTCTCGGTGTGGTTTCAAGCGTTCGGGAGATGGTTCTTCCCTCGGGATGGGTGGCGGTGGGGGAGGTGGGGCTGGCGGGAGAGGTGCGTCGGATCCCGGGGATTTACGAGAGGATGTCGGAAGCTTCCAGACTGGGATTTTCGGATATGGTGGGCCCTGTCCTTCCCTCCGGAAAGTCGCGCACTCCCCCCCGGGGTCTGACCTATCATCCCGTAAAGGATCTTCGGGAGGCTCTCGCCTTTCTCGAAAAGTCCTCCGGTCCGGCCAAGGGGAAAGGGCGATGATCCATCTCGCGATCGAGACCTCGACGGAATGGGTCGACCTGGCCCTGATGAGAGAATCCTCTGTCCTTTCGCGGTTCTCGGTCTTTCGTCCGGGGGGGGCTTCGGAGATCCTCTCGTCGGCTCTTGAATCCCTCTTCGTTTGCACAAATCAAAAACCAGAGGATCTCGCCTTTCTCTCCTCCTCCCAGGGGCCCGGGACCTACACCTCGATCCGGGTGGGACACCTCTTCTCCCGGGGCCTCTCTTTGGCTCTGGGGATCCCTCACCTGACGGTCTCTCCGTTTACAATGCTGGCGTGGCAGGCGGCCGAGTTTTTGCCAAAGGCGGTCGGCCGTCTCGCCATCGTTCTTGACGCGAAGCGGGGAGAGGTGAATGCCGCGCTGTTTTCGCTCTCTGGAAACGCCGGTCCCCTCCGGATCCCGGCGGAAGAGGCCGGAGAAGTTTTTTCCGGCCGGGCCGTCTCTCCCGAGAGGATTCTTGAACTCCTCTCCTCCGCTCAGTCCGGGGATATCGCCATTGCCGGGCCCGGCGTTGTCGCTCTTTCGCCGAAAGGGCAATCCGGAGCGCCGGCAGGATTGTCTTCTCACCTGATCTTTCCTTCGGCCCCCATGATGGGGCGATTGGCCTTTGAGAGTCGAAAGGAAGGCTTGGGGGAGGGCGCCTCCGCGCTCCTCTACGGGAGAGAGTCCGTCTGTTTCTAGAGCTGAGCCCGGGCTTTCGAAACCTGACTCTCGCTCCTTTATCCCGGACCGGCCTTGCAGGGTTTGGACCTGAGGGTCTAAGATAGCCCCTGTCCGGCATGGTCCAGAACCTCACCCAACTCCGGAGTCGTCCCTAATGTCAGAAGAGTCTCCTGCCTTCCTCTCTTCTCCCCGGATCGTCGATCTGACGACGGGTGTCTGGCCCCAGGTGGTCGAGAGGTTCCTTCTCGAGATGCCCTTGGAGGATCGACAGGCCTTTGGAGCCGGTCCGGCCCTGGTGGCGGAGTTCGCCTCCGGACGCCTCGGGCGCTTCTCGGGGATTCTTGATCCCGGGAAGGCGGCGCTCGTGGGGATTGTGGGGGGGTGGGTCCTCGACGCCGAGGCGGAGATCCATCTTCTCTATATTCGGAAGGAGGACAGAAGACGGGGCTTTGGGAGGAGACTCCTCTCCTCCTACCTGTCAGACCTCGACCGGGGAGGGGTGACAGCCTCCTATCTCGAGGTCCGGGAGTCCAACCGACCGGCCCGGTTTCTTTACTACTCTCTCGGGTTTACCCTCGAAGGGGTCCGGAAGGGGTACTATCAGAATCCGAAAGAAGACGGAGTGGTGATGGTCCGGAGGTCCTCCTCCGGATCGTCGGCAGATGCGGTCACCCTAGACGAAGGAGCCCGGTCCGATGGATGAAACCAAGAAAAAACGCCATGAACTCGAAACTCTGAAGCACCGGCACGATGCCCTCGATGCGAAGATCTCGGAACTCGCCCGCCGGGCCCTCCTCAGTGAAGAGGATGACCGCGAACTGGCCCGCCTCAAATGGGAGAAGCGCGATCTCAAGGAAAAGATCGTACAGGGCGAGTCTCAGCTCGGACCGTCTTCCGGATCCTCCTAGGCGATGTTCGGAATCGGTCTGCCGGACCTTTTTTTCATTGTCCTTCTTTTCCTCCTTCTGATAAAGCCGGCCGACTGGCCTGTGGTGGCAAAGCGCGTCGCGAGGGCGGCGGTGGCTCTCAGGCGGATGTTTCTCCCCGTTTTGGAGGAACTTAGGGGGGTGAGGGACAGCCTGATGACCGATGCGGCGCTCTCCCAGGCGGAGCGTTCAGCGCCCCCTCCGGACTGGGCTCCCCTGCCCCAGAACCACCAGAAGGGAGGAGAGTCGGGCGCCGCCTCTCCTCCCTTCCCGTAGGAGAGAGTCGACTCGCTTGGTCGAACAGCCCCTTCCATTCATGATCCACCTCGTCGAGCTCCGGCGGCGGATCCTCCGCATGCTTGTCTGGCTTGCGGCAGGCTTCTGTCTGAGCTTCCCCTTCTCCGAGAAGGCGGTCGCCTTTCTCGGGAAGGTGACCGGAACGCCCCTGGTCTTTACCACTCCCACAGAGGCCTTCTGGGTCACGCTCAAGACCGCCTTTACCGGCGGACTTGTCCTGGCATTCCCGGGCTTTCTCTACGAGATCTGGTCCTTCATCGCCCCCGGCCTCTACAAGTCCGAGCGTCGCTCTCTCCTTCTTTGGGTCGGAGGCGGCACGCTCTTTTTTATCGCAGGGGTTTCCTTCTCCTTTTTCGTCGCACTGCCGACGGCACTCTCCTTTCTCGTACACTTCGGTCTTGGGGAGGGCCTCAGGGCCTTCATGTCGGTGGACCGGACGATCTCTTTTGAAACACGCTTTCTCTTCGTCTTCGGTCTCATTTTCGAGCTTCCTGTCGTCATGGGATTCCTTGCGGAAAGAGGAATCGTCTCCTCCGCCTTCTTCCGGGCGCACCGGCGCGGGGCGGTCGTGGCCAACGCCGTCCTGGCCTCGATCCTTTCTCCGACCCAGGACTTTCTGAACATGATGATCATGTTCGTGCCCCTCTTGCTGCTCTATGAGGGGGGGATCCTGATGGCGGCCTGGGGGGAGAGGCGCAGAAAAAAACATCTCGCGCGAGAGGCTCGGGAGGAGGAGTCCGGAGGAGGCTCCTCGGAGCCGTTTCCGGAGGGATAAGGCCGGGGCTGAACGACACGCGAATGGGCGACCGGTGGGAAAATCACAAAAGAGGTCGGGAGGATTGCAAAATGGAGACGTCTAGAAGAAATCGGATATTTGCCGGGACTCTTTTTGCGCTGCTTTTGGCGGGGATCCTCTTTCAGGGAGTCTCCCGGGAGGCCTTCGGGGCGGACGATCTGTCCCAAAAAGTCGAAGATGTCGGAAAGTCCGTCGAGCATTCTCTGGACCATGCGGCGAAAAAAACGGGGAACTATCTCAAAAGTGACGATTTCCATCAGAAGGTCAAGCGGGCGGTCGACGGGACAGCCCGGGCAATCAAGAATGCGGGGAACTGGGTTGGAGGCAAGATCGACTCGATGTCGAAAAAAGAGGAGGCTCCGAAACACTGATTCCTCGCCTTGAGATCGCGGGCAAAACGCAGACACTATTTTGTTATTTTGTTAAAATATGCTATGATGAGAAATGGTTAGGCTGTTTCCTTCCGAGGGTCCATCCGTGCCCCCTCTTTCTGAGGGTCCCCGGATCATGATGGATCGGATCTTGCTTCGATTCCCTTCCGAACGGCTCAGTGACCTCTCTTGGCCCATTGTCTATAAGGTGTCGGCATCACTGGCATAAAGTGTTTCCATGGATGAAATTCAAGGGGTCGGAAAACTCCCCCGGAGAGTGAGCGTCTGTCTTTGGCGGGGGCCGAAGTCGCTTGAACGGTCCGGCGGGGTTGCGATATCCTACCCTGATGTCTGCGAGCGGTTTTTTAATTTTCAGAGGTTTCGGCAGTCCGTCAATTCGGGGGATGCCGATTCGGGGGAGCGGTCTTCGGTGTCCGACAACGGTCAGAAATTGAGAGATCTTTCCGGGATCGCCCGGGAGATGGGCGTTCCAGAAGGGGCCTTTCATCCCTACGGTCCGGGTCGGGGAAAGATCGATCCCCGATTTGTCGGGGAGGAGGACAAAAGAAAGGCCCGGTATATCCTCGTCTCCGGAATGACTCCGACCCCGGCCGGGGAAGGAAAGACGACGACCTCGATCGGCCTTGCCATGGGGTTCGCCCGCCTGGGGCTTCGCTCGGTTGTGACCCTCCGTCAGCCGTCGATGGGACCTGTCTTCGGAATCAAGGGGGGCGGCGCGGGAGGGGGGCGCTCGACGGTCGAGCCTTCGTCCGTCCTGAACCTTCATCTGACGGGAGACATTCATGCCGTGGCGGCGGCCCATAATCTTCTTGCCGCGGCGATCGACAACTCCCTCCACCACGGCAATCCCCTGGGAATCGATCCGCTCGCCGTTTCGTGGGGCCGGGTGGTCGACTTAAACGACCGGTCGCTTCGCCGGGTCGTGGTGGGGCTCGGGGGACCCGGCTTCGGCATCCCCCGCGAGAGCCGGTTCGAGATCGCCGTCGCAAGCGAGATCATGGCGATTCTGGCTCTCTCCGTCTCATGGGAAGACCTCGCCCGAAGGATCTCCTCCGTGACCTTCGGCAGGACCCGCGAGGGCAAGCCCCTCACCGCCGCAGACCTTCGGGTCGACGGAGCCATGACGGCTCTCCTTCGCGAGGCGCTCTGGCCGAACCTCATGCAGACCTGCGAGGGCACCCCGGCGATCGTCCACGGCTCCCCCTTCGCCAATATCGCCCACGGCAACAGCTCGGTTTTGGGAGACCGGGTCGCCCTTGCCACCGCCGATTACGTGGTGACCGAGGCCGGATTTGGCTCCGATCTCGGCGGGGAAAAGTTTTTTGACATCAAGTGCCGGGTCCTGGGTCGCGGGCCGGACGTGGCCGTTCTGGTCGTCACGGCTCGGGGCCTTCGCATGCACGGAGGCGTGGGGGATGTGCGCCAGGGACGAGCCCTGCCCGCGGAGCTCGGCCGTCCCAACCTTCCGGCGCTCGAGGCCGGACTGCCCAACATGATCCGCCACGTGGGCATCCTTCGGCAGTTCGGGGTACCGGTCGTGGTCGCCATCAACAGCGGTGAGGGGGACAGCGATGCAGAGGTCCGGGCGATCCGGGAGGCCGCAGTAAGGGCCGGGGCCAGGGATGCTGTGGTTTCGACCCACTTTCGCGATGGCGGGGAGGGAGCCCGGGCTTTGGCCAGTGCCGTCCACGACGCCGCAACGGGGGAGAAGGCCGACTACCGTCCGCTCTATCCTCTGGAAATGCCGATTCTGGAGAAGGTCGAGACGATCGCGACCCGGATTTATGGGGCGGGGTCGGTGGTCTGGTCCGATGGCGCGAAGGCGGAGCTTGCCAGGATCGGGACGACCGATGCGGCGAAGTTCCCTGTCTGCATCGCCAAGACTTGGGCCTCCCTCTCCCACGACCCTTCCCTGAAAAATGCCCCCGAAGGCTTTGCCTTTCCCGTGCGCGAACTGAGGGTGCTCTCGGGGGCAGGTTTTGTTCTGGCGATTGCCGGAGAGACGCAAACCATGCCGGGTCTACCATCCGACCCGGCCTTTGCCCGTATCGGCCTTACGGCCGAGGGCGAGATCGCGGGGATCCTTTGAAGCAGATTTTGGGAGCATTCGTGCCAGGACAATCGGGGGAGAAGGGGAGATCTCCCTGGAGGCTCCTTTGCGCCTTTTTGCTTCTTCTTCTTTTTCCAGCCAATGGCCGGGCCCTGCCGGCCTCGCCTCCCTCGCCCCCCCAAAAAAGTTCCGGGACCGTTGCCGAAGCCCGGGACGTGGTCAACATTCTCGAGACCTTCTATCCTCCGGTGGGAGGCCATGTGGTCTCGGTCGGCGCAGGAGGGCGGCTGACCCTCGACCACGGGGAGGACGCCGGGTTCTACCCGGGCGCCATGGTCATGATCTATCGGCCGGGGCCCCCCTTTCATGACTTCTACACCGGCCTTGTCATCGGACACAGGGAGGTGCGGGTGGGGTGGGTCGAGATACGCTCTGTGGCCTCCCGGAGCGCGACGGGAATCTTCCGGGGAGGGGGAAGGGTGAAAGAGGGGGACGGATATCGTCTCCCGGCCTCCCTCGTCCGGGTGGCCCTCGTACCCTCCTCCCGGTATTCCGATCTTGCCGTCATGAGCCACCTGACCCGGGCGCTCGAAAAGTCCAGGCGATTTACCGTCGTTGACCCCTTTCGCGTCGACCTTGCCATGCGCAAGATGGGAAAAGGCTCCCTTTCGGATCCGGCCTACCGGGTGGCCCTGGCCAAAAACCTTTCGGCCCAGGGCCTGATCCTCGTGGACACGACCCTTCTGGGAGACAAGGTCATTCTCGACCTTGAGGTCGATGGGGCAATCACTGGACAGAAGGCCTTTGCTCTTCATACGGTTCTTGCCGGCGTTCACCCCCTTTCGGGGACTCTCGGGTCGGGATCCCTTCTTGGAGAGGCTTCGGCCAACATGCATGCTGCCAAGCTTCCGCCCCTCTCCGTTCCGACCCGGGTTGTCCGGATCCCTCTGATTCCCTTCTTTCTGGGGGAGGGCCGCCTGATTCCAGGGGCGGATCCAGTCACCGTCCTCTCCGACGGCCGGCGAATTATTGTCGGCTCCATCGGACAAAATCGGATCCGGACCCACTATCGGGAGTCCGATGCCCGGGTTCCGATGAACCGGCACGTCTTTCTTTCGGTCGGTCCGGTCATTCCCCCCTCTCCGGACCATCCGGGGGAGGAGCAGATCGCGGTGACCAATATCGTGGGGGGATCGCCCGACTCCTATGTCCTCGACTACGACGGCAAGACCTTTCGCCGGATCGCCAAGCACCTTCCCTGGTACATCCGGATCGTTCGGTTCCCCGATGGAAAGTCCCGGCTGATCGCCCAGAGGATGGGGGTGAACAAGGCCTTCCTCGGACACATTCATTTTCTCCGGTGGAAGCTTGACCATTTTGAGAAGGGGGCGGCCGTGCCCTGGCCCGGGGTGATCACCCTCCTCGGCACGCTTCCCGTCAAGACGGGAACACAGGAGGCCTTCCTGAAGGTGGCCTCCGACAACCATCTCGAGTACTACGACAGTCGGGGGGACCTGCGGTTCAAAAGTCCGATCTTCCTCGGAGGATACTCCAACCACTTCGTCTTCGGCCGCCCCCACGCCCTTCTTCCCGTGCAGTCGCGGAGCGTCAGGGTCAAGGGGCGCATCCTTCTTTTGACTTCGGCCAAAGATCCTGGCCGGCCTGTGGCAGTGGTCTACAAGAACATCCCCATGTCTTCGGGGTTCGGAAACTTCCAGGGGTTCCAGTACGGCCAGGTCTACTTCTATCGCTGGACGGGGGTCAATTGGGTCCTTCTGGGAGAGCTGACCCGGGTCAAGAACTTCATTCGGGATATCGCTCTCGTCTCTGACCGGAAGACCGGCCAGACGCTTCTGGAGGTGGGGACGGAGCCGGTCTTCAACTTCATGAACATCCAGAACCTGATCGTGAAGGAGGGCTCGGTGCTCTTCTTTGCCCTTCCCAAGGAGGTGACCAGAGCCCTGGGCAGCGGGTCGGGTTCCCCGTCTCTTCTCAATCGTCCCGAAGGGGTCCGGGGAGGACGATGAGCCAATCGGGCGAGCGTTTTTCCGAGGAGAGACCGTCCTGGCTCGTGAAGCCCCCGGCCCATCTGGCGGTCATCATGGACGGGAATGGCCGTTGGGCAAAAAAGCGCCTTCTTCCCCGGGTTGCCGGCCACAGGCAGGGAGCGCAGGCGGTGCGCCGCACGGTCTCGGCCTGCCGGGCCTGGGGACTGCGTTATTTGACCCTCTATGCGTTCTCGTGGGAAAATTGGAAAAGATCCCGTTTGGAAGTGGATGCCCTCATGGCCCTTCTCGAGGACTACCTCGATGGGGAGGAGGCCCTGATGCGGGAGAAAGCGATCCGATTTCGCACGATCGGGAACCGCTCTCGCTTGCCGCAGTCAGTTCTTCGGAAAATTGAGGCGGTCGAGCAAAGCACTCGGGAGGGAGGGGCCATGGATCTCGTTCTGGCTCTTTCCTACTCCGGCCGGGAGGAGATCCTCGGGGCCGCAAAAAGGTTCGCATCGGACGTTGCGGCCGGGCGCAAAGCTCCGGAGGAGTTGACGGAGGAGCTATTCGACGGCTATCTCGATACCGCCGGGACCCCCCCTCCCGACCTTCTTGTTCGGACGAGCGGCGAGCACCGCATCAGCAACTTTCTTCTCTGGCAGCTCGCCTATACAGAGCTATACTTTGATCCGGTCCTCTGGCCCGACTTCGGGGAAGAGAATCTCAAGAGGGCCCTCATGGACTATCAGGACCGCCAGCGACGCTTCGGGGCGGAAGGAACGGGAGAGACTCTCTCCCGGGAAACGGGACAAGAGACGGGGAAGACCTGATGGAGCTCCTCCGCCGTCTCGTCGTTGCGGCGATCGCGATCCCCCTTATCGCGGCACTTGTCCTGTGGGCCCAGCCCCTGCATTTCTTTCTGGTGCTCTCGATCCTTGTCCTTCTTGCCCAGTACGAGTTCTACCGGCTTTTTCCGGGGATCCCCTTCGACAGCGGGACCTGGCTCGGCCTCACCGCCGGAGCCGGCTTTCTCTACGTGATCTATCTCAAGAGTACCGGGGCGGTTCCCCCGGAAACCCTTGAGGCGGTCGTCGCACTCCTTTTTCTGACCGTTCTGGGGGGGACGCTCCTTTCGGGGGGGATCTCCCGCATGGTCCATATCCCGGTGGTCTGGCTGGGGATTGTCTACGTGCCCTTCCTGCTGGGAACCCTCCTTTTGATCCGGGGGATCCCGGGAGGGGCGAGATGGATCCTCTACCTCCTGGCGATGACCTGGATCGTGGATGCCGGCGGATACTTTGTGGGAAAGGCCTTTGGCCGGCACAGCATGGCGCCCCGTATCTCTCCCAAGAAGACGTGGGAAGGGGCGGTCGGAGGGGCTCTTGTCGGCATTATGGCAAGTGTCTGGGCCGCTCCGTGGCTCCCCGGCCACACCACCCGGGTCGAGATGCTCTGTCTGGGACTGGTCCTTTCTGTGACGGGCCAGCTGGGAGACCTTGTCGAATCGGCCTTCAAACGCCAGGCCCAGGTGAAGGATTCGGGCCACTTTCTTCCCGGTCACGGAGGGATGCTCGACAAGGTGGACAGTCTGCTCTTTAACGCCCCTGTTCTTTATGCCTTTCTGATTTTTTATGTGGGGCTCAGCTCCCCCGTGATTGTCTGACCTTCTGGTCGGGAGGAGACACCGGATGTCAAACGAAAAGACCACGGGCCTTTCTATTTTGGGCTCGACCGGGTCGATCGGGCGCTCGGCCCTCGATATCGTCCGCTCCCATCCGGGACGTTTTCGGGTCCGGGGTCTGGCCTGCGGAAAAAATATCGACATGGCCCTTCTTCAGGCGAGGGAGTTTCGTCCGGAGATCCTTTCTGTGGACGAGAGTCTTTTTGCCCGGGCCTCGGATTCGCTTGCCGGTTCTGGGATCCGCGTCGTCGCAGGGACAGAGGGTGCCTGTGAAGTCGCGGCCCTTCAGAGTGCCGAGGTTCTTCTTTCGGCCATCGTGGGCGAGGCGGGGCTCTCTCCCACCTGGGAGGGAATCTTTCCTGGCCGCACGGTTGCGCTTGCCAACAAGGAGACCCTCGTGGTCGGGGGCCAGACCGTCATCGACCGGGTGAACGAGCGCGGAGCCCGTCTTGTTCCGGTCGACTCTGAGCACAGCGCGATCTACCAGGCGATGGCTGGACATCGCTGGAGCGATGTCCGCCGCATCCTCCTTACGGCCAGCGGCGGGCCCTTCTTTGGCAAGAAGCGCAAGGATCTCGAACGGGTGACCCGGGAAGAGGCATTGAACCATCCGACCTGGAAGATGGGCCCCAAGATCACCATCGACTCGGCGACACTTCTCAATAAGGGACTGGAAATGATCGAGGCGCGATGGCTTTTCGACATTCCAGCCGACCGCATCGAGGTCGTGGTCCACCGCCAGAGCATCATTCACTCGATGGTCGAGCTCAGGGATGCCTCGGTTCTTGCCCAGATGGGAGTGCCCGACATGAAGGGGCCCATCGCCTATGCCCTCTCCGGAGAGGAACGTCTTCCCATCGGGGTCCCCTTTCTCGATCTTGTCAAGACGGGACAGCTCACCTTCTTTGCTCCGGACCACGAGACCTTCCCCGCCATCCGGCAGGCGGCCCGCTCCATCTCCCGCCCCGGGCAGGGAGCGCTCTACCTGAATATGGCCAACGAGGTGGCGGTGGCCGCCTTCCTCGCAGGGAAGATCTCCTTCACAGAAATCTTCGATGTCTGGGAGCAGGGGCTCATACGGGCTCCGGGGGAGATCCCGGGCTCTCTCGCAGAGATTAGGCAGGCGGTGGTCAAAGCGACCGACGTCGCCCGGGAGGCAGTCCTTCGCATCGAGGAGCAGACCCCCCGCCCGGCATCTGCCTTCAGAAACTGACATGTGATGCTTTTTGCCCCTGACGGTCCGGCATTGACTTTGGGCCGTGGGGGACAGATAGAAAGGCTTTTTCCGTGAGTGCCATCATTTCCTTTATTGTCGTTATCGGCATCCTGATCCTGATCCACGAGCTCGGACACTTCCTTGTCGCCAAGCGCTTCGGGGTCAAGATCGAAAAGTTTTCGATCGGGTTCGGTCCCCCGATCTACTCGAAGACAGTGGGAGAGACGGAGTATCGGCTCGCCTGGATCCCCCTGGGCGGCTATGTGAAGATGCTGGGGGAGACCGATCCCGAAAAGGTGGCGCCGGAAGACCGGCCTCGCTCCTTCGGGGCTCTCTCCGTGCCCCGGCGGATGCTTATTGCCGCGGCGGGGCCGATCGCGAACTTTGTCCTGGCGATTCTTCTTTTTTCTTCAGTCTTCTGGTGGGGCTTCCCGGTCATGGAGGCGGTGGTGGGGCAGGTTCTCGCGGGATCTCCTGCCCAGACGGCAGGGCTTTTGAAGGGGGATCGGATTACCGCCGTCGATGGGGCGCCGATCTCCCGGTGGGACGATCTTCGTCACGTGATCGAGCGCAAGGGAGGAGTCCCTGTCTCTCTCGATGTTCTGCGGGGAGGAAAGCCGCTTTCCTTTCATCTTGTCCCCCGAGTGGAGGCGGGAAAGAACCTCTTCGGGGAGCCGGTCAACGAGGGAAAGATCGGCGTCGGCCCCTCCGGAAGCTTCGCCACGGTGCGCTACGGTTTTTCGGAGGGGCTGGGGATGGCGATGATCAAGACGTATAATATCGCCGCGATCAATCTCGTCTCTCTTTGGAAGATGGTGGCCGGAGAGGTCTCTCCAAAAAATCTCGGAGGACCGATCCTGATCGCCCAGATGTCGGCCAAGGCGGCCAAGTCGGGTCTGTCGAACCTTCTTGTCTTCATGGGGTTCGTGAGCGTGACGCTGGGAGTCATGAATCTTCTTCCCATCCCCGTCCTCGACGGAGGCCACCTCCTCTTTCTTGCGGTGGAGGGGGTTCTCAGACGCCCGCCCTCGATCCGGGTGCGGGAACTTTCGATGCAACTCGGATTTGTTCTTCTTCTCACGGTGATGGTCTTTGCTTTCTACAACGATATCATGCGGGTCTTTGGGTCGGCCCGGTAAGGAGAGTCTCTGATGAAGATCGCGCGCAAAAAGACGCGGAGGATTATGGTGGGTTCGGTCCCGATCGGGGACGGAGCCCCGGTTTCGGTACAGTCGATGACCACAACGGACACCCGCGACGTGGAGGCGACCCTCGCCCAGATCGGAAAGCTTGCCGAGGTCGGGTGCGAGATCATCCGCCTGGCTGTCGTGGACTCGGAGGCCGCCGAAGCGGTGGGGAAAATCCACAAGCGCTCCCCCATCCCGGTGATTGCCGACATCCATTTTGACTACCATCTCGCGCTGACGGTCATCGAGGGCGGGGTCGATGCCGTCCGGATCAATCCGGGCAACATCGGAAGTCAGACCAAGATCCGGGCGATCGTCGACCGGATGAAGGACCGGGGGCTTCCCGTCCGGATCGGCGTCAACGCCGGCTCCCTCGAGAGAGATCTCCTCGAGGAGTATGGTCACCCCACGCCGGAGGCGATGGTGGAGTCGGCCATGCGCCACGTGGCCCTTCTCGAGAAGGAAAACTTTTACGATATCAAGATCTCGCTCAAAGCCTCCAATGTCCTCGACACCATTGACGCCTACAGACTGGCCTCGGAGCGCTGCGACTATCCTCTCCACATCGGGGTGAGCGAGGCGGGCCCCCTGCTCTCCGGTACGGTGAAGTCCTCGGTGGGGCTGGGCTACCTTCTGGCTTCGGGGATCGGGGACACCATCCGCGTCTCGCTTGCGGCCGATCCTGTCGAGGAGGTCAAGGTGGCCTGGGGGATCCTCAAGTCGCTTGGTCTTCGAAAGCGCGGGGTCAATGTCATCGCCTGTCCGACCTGCGGCCGTCTCGAGATCGATGTGGTCGGACTGGCCGCCCGCGTGGAGGAACGCCTTGCCCATGTGCAGGAGACGATGGATATCTCCATTCTGGGGTGCGTGGTCAACGGGATCGGCGAAGGAAAGGAGTCGGATCTGGGGATTGCCGGCGGACAGGGAGTGGGCATCTTCTTTGAAAACGGGGAGGTTGTGAAAAAGATCCCCTCCGGAGAGCTTGAGGAGATCCTGATTGCCCAGGTGGAGAAAAAGGTCGAAGCGATGCGGCGCGCAGGACTCTCGGGTCTTCGGGACGAGAACGGTCACAGGATCTCTCTTCCGATGGCGCCGGAAGCGGCTGTCGTCGCGGATAATGCATGAGAACGACCCGTCTTCCTTATGTGACATTTCACGAAGACCCGGCCGAGGCCGAAACTGTCAGCCACCGCCTCATGCTTCGGGGAGGATATGTGCGGAAGGTGGCGGGGGGACTCTACGACTTTCTTCCGCTTGGAGCCCGGGTCCTTCGGCGGGTGGAGCGCATCGTCCGGGAGGAGATGGACCGGGCAGGGGCCTTCGAGATCCTGATGCCGGCTCTCCAGCCCGCGGAGCTTTGGGAGCGGACGGGGCGATGGGAAAAGTATGGCCGAGAGCTCTTTCGGCTTGCCGACCGTCACGACCGTTCCTTCGCGCTGGGTCCGACCCACGAGGAGGTCGTGACCGACCTCGCCTCGGGCCTTCTCAGAAGCTATCGTCAGCTTCCGGTGACGCTCTACCAGATCCAGACCAAGTTCCGAGACGAGATGCGCCCGCGGTTTGGTCTCATGCGGGGACGGGAGTTTGTCATGAAGGACGCCTACTCCTTCGCCCGGTCGAAGGAGGAGGGGGCCGAGTGCTACCGTTCGATGCAGGAGGCCTACTTCCGGATCTTTTCCCGTCTGGGCCTGTCGGTTCGGATGGTGGAGGCGGACACCGGGAATATCGGGGGCTCCTCTTCCCACGAGTTCATGGTCCTGGCACCCTCGGGAGAGGACACGGTCGTCTTCTGCCCCTCCTGCACCTATGCCTCGAATGTGGAGCTTGCCGGAGAGGCGGTCCATTGCCCCCTCTGCCAGGAGGCGCTCGACCGGACAACCGCGATCGAGGTGGGTCATGTCTTCGATCTGGGAGACCGCTACAGCGCCCCGATGGCGGCGGGATTCCTCGATCCGGATGGCCGGGAGACGCTCTTTCACATGGGGTGTTACGGAATCGGCGTGAGCCGGCTTCTTGCCGCGGGGATCGAGCAGTCGCATGACGAGGCGGGGATCGTCTGGCCGGTGGCCATGGCGCCCTTTGCGGTAGCGGTCCTTCCCCTCGGAGGGAAGGATGCGGATCTTGCCGGAAAAGCTCTCCGAATCGCGGATCTTCTGGAGAAAAAGTTTCCCGAAGAGGTTTTAGTCGACGACCGGGATCTCCGCGCCGGGGTGAAGTTTGCCGACGCGGATCTTTTGGGCTTTCCTCTTCAGGTCATTCTCGGGGAGAAGGGACTTCGGGAGGAGCGGGCCGAAATCAAGGTGAGGGCGAGCGGAGAGCGGCACAATGTCGCCATTTCTGGGCTTGCCGAGTGGATCGGGGACTTCCTTGGTTCGAAGGGACCGGTTGACACCGGTCTCGCCGATGCCTAGAATGAACGTTTTGTAATGCTTAGATTCCATATCGACAGTATTCCCGATCTTCGCCTTGCGGAGCCTCACCTGTTGGAGCGTTCTCTTTCCGAAGAGATTGCGGCCGCTCCTTCCGTCTTCCTCTCGAAGGAGACGGAAGGGGACTTCGCCCGGATGGACGGAAGGATCGAGGCGACGCTTGGACGGGAAGGGACCGATGTCATGGTCGATCTCACCGTCAGCTACGAGACGCCCCTTGTCTGCGGTCGCTGCCTTGCGGAGTTTGTCAGACGGGGGGAGACGGGAGAGCGGACGATGTTCTTCCACCAGAAGGATCCCGAGCCCGACATGCTCGAACGGTACGGGAGCGATGGCTGGGTCGACCTCGGACCGTGGCTTCGGGAGCTGCTCCTGACCGACCTTCCTTTTTATCCCCTCTGCGACGAAGAGTGTCGGGGCCTCTGTCCGGAGTGCGGGCAGAACAGAAATGACGGCAGTTGCGCACACTTCCTGGAGTCCTGATCGCAGGCTGACCGGATCGAAATCAGGAGCTCTTTTGCGTCGAGTACGGTCGGCTTCCCGGCCAGATGCCGAATGCTCATTCACCGGGGATCTCTTCCGATGCCGCTATTGGGCATTCCCCTTCAATCACTATAAGGAGTTGACTCATGGCCCATCCAAAAACCAAGATCTCGCGGTCCCGGCGTGACAAGCGGCGGACCCACAAGAAGCTGACCCTGTCGCCTGTGGTCACCTGTCCCGCCTGCGGCGAGCCGAAGCAGCCCCACTATGCCTGCCTCTCCTGTGGCGTCTACAACAAGCGGCCCGTTCTCCGCGTCAAGAACGGCTGAGGATCCGATCGCGCCGTAATGAAGATCGCTCTCGATGCGATGGGTGGGGACTTCGGTCCCGACCCCCTGGTCGCAGGGGCCGACATGGCCCGGCGGGACTTTGGCGCCGAGGTTGTTCTGGTGGGAGATCCCGCGCTCATCCGGGAGCGGCTCGAGGCGCTTTCGATTGCCTCCGACTTCGAGATCGTCGAAGCCAAAGACGTCATTGCCATGACGGAAAAGGCTTCCGATGTCCGAAGACGGCGCGAGTCGACCGTCTGGGTGGCCTCGGAACTTGTCAAAAAGGGGCTGGTGGACGGGGCGGTCTCGGCCGGACATTCTGGCGCCTCTCTGGCGGCCGCCATGTGGGTGCTCGGACGCCTCGACGGCGTCGAACGCCCGACGATCGGAACGGTCCTTCCCTCCCGAACCGGTCACTTCATCCTCGTCGACGGGGGGGCCAATGTCGACTGTAAACCCTCCCATCTCGTCTCCTTCGCCCGCATGGGACGCCTCTTGGCGCGCCACCTTTTTTCCCTGCCCGACCCCCGGGTCTCGGTCCTCTCGAACGGAGAGGAGGAGACCAAGGGAAATGAGCTTGTTCAGAAGACGATAGGCCTTCTCCGGGGAGAGGGGGAATCGGACTCCGGCTTTTCGTGGTTCTCCGGTCCCATCGAGTCGCGCGACATCTTTTCCGGAGAGACCGACGTCGTCGTCTGTGACGGCTTTGTGGGAAACGTAGTTCTCAAGGAGGCCGAAGGACTGGCCCAGACGATTATGGGAATGATGCGCGAGGCTGCGACCTCCGACCTTCGCTCCAAAATCGGAGGGCTCCTCCTGAAACCGGCGCTCTCTCGAATGAAGAAGAGGCTCGACTATGCCGAATACGGCGGTGCCCCTCTCCTGGGAGTGGGGGGGCTATTCGTCATTTGCCATGGCCGCTCGAATGCCCTGGCGATCAAAAATGCCATCGGGATGGCTGATCGCCTCGCCAAATCAGATCTTACTGGGGCTCTCAGAAGGGAAATGTCCTCTCCCGGACACCGGGAGGCCGTAGGATGAGCGGGGTCCGGGCCGTTATCACCGGGACCGGCTCCTATGCCCCCTCCCGGGTCATGACCAATGACGACTTTGCCGCCTATCTTGAGACGAACGACTCCTGGATCCGGGAAAGGACGGGGATCAGGGAGAGGCGGATTGCGGCGGAGGAGGAGTCGACCTCCGACCTTGCGGTTATGGCTTCTACGAAGGCCCTCGCCGCGGCAGGCCTTTCCCCCTCAGATCTCGACGGAATCCTTCTGGCCACGGCCACTCCGGACATTCTCTTTCCCTCAACGGCCTGTCTTGTCCAGGCCAGGCTGGGAGCCTCAAGGGCCTTTGCCTTCGACTTAAATGCCGTCTGTTCGGGTTTTGTCTATGGATTGACGGTGGCCAAAAGCATGGTTGAGTCGGGGGCGGCATCGAAACTTCTCGTGGTTGGTTCCGAGGTCATGAGCCGATCCCTCGACTGGTCGGACCGGGGGACGGCGATCCTCTTCGGAGACGGCGCCGGGGCCGTGGTGGTCGAGGCCTCCTCCGTCGCCCGACGGGGGCTTGAGACCTTCCGCGTGAGGGCGGACGGAAGGTATTGGGAGATGATCCATGTGCCGGGAGGCGGGGCGCGAAAGACCGGAGAGCCCCCCACGATCCGGATGAAGGGGGGGGAGACCTTCAAGATGGCGGTCCGCCAGCTCCAGGAGTCGGTGGAGGAGGTGCTGGCCGCATCGGGGGTCTCGGCTTCGGAGATCTCTCTCCTGGTGCCTCACCAGGCGAACATCCGGATCATCGAGGCTCTGTCGGCCCGGCTGGGCCTTCCGGCGGAGAAGGTCATGGTCAATATCGACCGTTACGGAAATACCTCCGCCGCCTCTATCCCGGTGGCCCTGGACGAGGCAGTCCGGGCGGGCCGCGTCCGGGAGGGGGAGCGGGTCCTCCTCACCGCCTTCGGGGCGGGGGTGACCTGGGGCTCTGGGCTTTTGACCTGGGAGGCGGATCTGCAGAAAAGGAGCCGTGCGTGAAAACAGCGTATCTCTTTCCCGGACAGGGATCCCAGATCCCGGGGATGCTCGACCGTTTCGACCGTCCCGAAGAACGGGCGATGATCGGGATGGCCTCGGAGGTACTCTCCGCCGATATCCTGACGCTCTCCCGGAACTCTCCGGCGGGTATCCTCGACCAGACGCGCTGGACCCAGCCCGCCATTCTTCTGACAAGCGTTCTGGCCCTTGGAAGACTTCAGGGGGAGCGTCCGCCGGATGTGGTGTTGGGCCATAGTCTGGGCGAGTACTCCGCACTTGTCGCGGCAGGGGCTCTGTCTCTTGCCGACGCTCTCCTTCTGGTCCACCGCCGGGGAAGCTTCATGCAGGAGGCCGTCCCGGCGGGGACAGGGCTCATGGCCGCAGTCCTCGGTCCGGAACGACCGGAGGTCGACCGGGTTCTCGAGGGGGTGCGGAAGTCGACCGGGGGCATCGTCTCGGTGGCGAACGACAACTGTCCCGGGCAGTGCGTGATCGCGGGAGAGAAGGGCGCTGTCGAAGCGGGCATCGAGGCCCTTCGTGCGGCGGGGGTGAGGAAAATCGTCCCTTTGGCCGTCTCTGTGCCCTCTCATACGGCGCTCATGCATGCGGCCGCTCTCTCCATGAAGGATCTTCTCGACAAGACCAATTTTGCCCCCCTTTCCGTTCCGATCGTGGCCAACGTCACGGGGATGTTTGTAGGGCCGGGAGAGGCTTCCGCCGAAATCCGGGATCTTCTCGTCCGGCAGATGGAGTCTCCCGTCGAATGGACGAAGTCGATGGCCGCCGTCCTTTCGGCCGGGGTGACCCATCTTCTCGAGGTCGGTCCGGGGGGGGTTCTTGTGGGGCTCGGAAAGCGCGTCGAGCGCTCCTTGCCGGAGATCTCCGGCAAGATCACCTGGGCGAATACCGACACGAAAGAGTCGAAGGAGTAGGCGATGCGCGAGCGTGAGACGCAGCTTCCACAGGTTCAGACGGCTCTGGTGACCGGTGCCAACCGCGGAATCGGATGGGCGGTGGGAAGGGGTCTTCTCGAGGCCGGCTACCGGGTCTACTTCGGGTGCCGCTCGAAGGAGGAGGAGCTCTTAGCCCGTGTAAGGGACCTCCCCGGGGGGGAGCGGGGGGAGATCGTCCGCCTCGACATGAACGATGCGGCCTCCATCGAGGCCGCCGTCGAATCAATCTTGCATCGCTCCGGAAGGGTTGATATTCTTGTGAACAACGCCGGGATCGTCCGGGATAAACTTCTCGTCCGGATGGAGGAGGGGGAGTTTCGGGAGGTGATCGACGTCAACCTCGTCGGTCCGTTCCGGATGGTCCGTGCGGTGCTTCGCCCCATGATGAAACAGAGGTACGGCCGGATTGTCTCGATCTCTTCGGTGGTGGGGACGACCGGAAATGCGGGGCAGGCCAACTATGCCGCCTCGAAGGGGGGGCTCGAGGCCTTTTCCAAATCGGTGGCGCTCGAGGTCGGTTCCCGGGGAATCACCGTCAATGTGGTGGCTCCCGGATTTATCGAGACAGACATGACGTCGGGCCTTCCGGAGAGCGTGACCTCCGGGGTCCTTGAACGGATACCCGTGCGACGGTTCGGGACGGGGGAGGAGATCGCCCATGCGGTCTGCTTTCTTGCCGACCCGGCGGCGGGCTATGTTACGGGTGCGGTCATTCCAGTGAATGGCGGACTCGCCATGCCGTGATGCGGCGACACCCGGGACGATTCCCGGGTGGAGACATTTTTTAAGGAGGTTCTTCTTCATGGCCATCAACGACCGGGTTAAAAAGATCATTGCAGAGCAGCTGGGTGTGGACGAGGAAGAGGTCCATCCCGAATCCCATTTTGTCGAGGATCTCGGCGCGGACTCCCTCGACACCGTCGAGCTCGTCATGGCCCTCGAGGAGGAGTTCGGAATCGAGATTCCGGATGAGGACGCCGAGAAGATCTCCACCGTCCAGAATGCGGTCGACTATATCAGCGAGCGCGTCTGATGGCGATTCGCCCCCTCCTGGATCGCCGCGTAGTCGTGACCGGGGTGGGGGTCGTCTCCCCCCTGGGGAACACGGCGAAAGAGACGTGGGAGGCGGCCGTCGCCGGACGCTCCGGGGTCTCCTCTATCACGCGCTTTGACGCGTCTGCCCTTCCCGTCCGAATCGGGGGCGAGGTGAAGGGGTTCGATCCGGGACAGTGGATCGACAAGAAAGAAATCAAGAAAATGGATACCTTTATCCATTACGCCATCGCGGCGGCGCAGATGGCGGCCGACGACGCAAGGCTCGAGATCGGGGAGTCCAATCGCGAGCGAATCGGGGTCTATGTGGGGTCCGGTATCGGCGGCATCGGCGGTATCGAGTACTACCACGGACAGCTCGTGGAGGGAGGTCCCCGGAAGGTTTCTCCTTTTTTCATTCCCATGGTGCTGATCAACCTCGCCTCCGGCCAGATTGCGATCCGGATGGGGATTGAAGGCCCGAACTCCTGTGCCGTGACCGCCTGTGCGACGGGGGTGCACTGCATCGGCGACGCCTATCACATGGTCCGCCGGGGCGATGCCGACGTGATGCTGGCCGGTGGGGCCGAGTCGGCCTTTACCCCCCTCACCGTCTCCGGATTTGCCGCAGCTCGCGCCCTCTCCTCCCGAAATGAGGAGCCTCAAAAGGCGTCTCGTCCCTTTGATCGGGATCGGGACGGGTTTGTCCTCGGCGAGGGGGCGGGCGTTCTTGTTCTCGAAACACTCGAGGGCGCCAAGGCCAGGGGGGCCACGATCTACGGAGAGATCCTGGGATACGGGCTCACGGGGGATGCCTATCACATTACCGCCCCTCCCGACGATGCCTCCGGGGCAATCCGCTGCATGCGCATGGCTCTTTACAACGCGGGACTCGCTCCCGAGGATGTCGACCATGTGAGCGCCCATGCCACCTCGACCTTTGCCGACAAGCTTGAAACAAAGGCTCTTCGGTCCGTCCTTGGAACCCATGCGGACAAGGTTCCCGTCACGGCCCTCAAGTCGATGATGGGACATCTTCTGGGGGCGGCGGGAGGCGTCGAGACGGCCATGGCCTTCATGTCTCTTCGCAACGGGGTGATTCTTCCCACCATCAACCTCGACTCCCCGGATCCGGAATGCGACCTCGACTACGTCTCCGAGGGGGCGAGGCATCGTCCGGTCCGGACCATCCTCAAGAATTCTTTTGGTTTTGGAGGTACGAACGCCTCCCTCGTGATCGCAAAGGTTGACTGAAAGGCCCTTCGGCCCCACTCCTACCCAAGGATTTCGATGCTTCCCCGCTCCCAGTGGATCCAGAATCTACCCGTTCTCGAAGAGCGCCTGGGCTACCGATTTGCCTCTCTCGAGCGGCTCGAAGAGGCGACCATTCACAAGTCCTTCACGAACGAGACGAAAAAAGGAGGAGGACGTCGGGATAACGAGCGGCTGGAGTTTCTCGGCGACACGATTTTGGGTCTCGTCGTTGCCGAAAACCTCATGCGTCTTTGGCCCGACTCCCCCGAAGGGGTCCTTTCGAAGCTGAAGGGACGGATCGTCTCCGAACCGTCTCTTGCATTAGTGGCGAGGAATCTGGGCCTTGGCTCCTACCTTCTGATCGGCCGAGGGGAGGAAATGACCCAGGGTCGGGAGAAGAACTCGATTCTTTCCGATGCCCTCGAAGCGGTCATCGCCGCCATCTACCAGGATGGGGGGCTCGAGGCGGCCCGCAGCTTTATCCTCCGGGAATTTCGGGAGATCTTTGAAAGCGCCTCCCGGGGAGAGACGGCCGCCGACTACAAGACGCTTCTCCAGGAGTACTGCCAGCGCGAGCTCGATACCCTGCCCCAGTATGCGATCGTCGGACAGTCTGGCCCCGATCACCAGAAGGTGTTCGATGTGGCGGTCCGGATCCGGGAACGGGTGTGGGGGGAGGGGCAGGGGCACTCGAAGAAGGAGGCCGAACAGAAGGCGGCCAAGTCGGCGTTGGAGCGGATTGCCCAGACGACCACAGACCTCCCTCCTCCGTCCGGTCGCTCGAAGCGATCCGGCGGGTAAGGACGGGGCGCACGTCGGGAGCTTTTCCGGGAGAAAGTTCTTTGCCCCGTCGTAAGACGAGGTAATTGGGTGAGGGGAAGACTAAAAAAAAAGGCGCCGACGGCGCCTTTTTTTTGTGGTGAAGCGAGTCTTCTCTCCGGCGTTACATCCAGCCGAAGGCGATCTGGAGAGCCAGAATATGGTTCGGCTCAAGACCCGGGATGGGGCTGGCCTCTTCCGTATAGTAGGAGGCGTTGAGCTTGGCTGCCCAGAGGTCGATGCCGGCGCCGAAGGTGGGATAGCCCTCATAAAGACCGGCCGAGACGGTCAGGATGTAGGGGAACTTGTACTGGACGCCGAAGCGGGTATGGAGCCAGAGGGAGTCCCCGGTATAGTACAGGTAGTTGGTAATGTCGACGTAGTCGATGTCGGCGATCAGCTGTCCAAAGCCGATATCGGGATCGATGCCGATACCGCCGTTGATGATCTGGGGAAGCGATCCTGCCGCTCCGAAGCTTGCGGTCCCGACGTTCAGAATCGAAGCGCCTAGGGTGGGATTGAGCGGTGCGTCGAAGTGATAGATGGCCCCGAGGTTGCCGACGACTCCGAAGCTGTTGGCGAGGTTGCTCGTCATGGTATTGGAGAAGTTCGAGACCTGGTTGACAGAAAGTGCCGGAAGGTTGAAAAAGTACTGTTCGAGCCCCATCAGGGTTCCGCCGACCTGAAGGTGGTGATTGAAGAAGCCGTAGGCTCCGCTGATGACGATGCCGGTGTCGGAGAGTGCGGCGGCTGAGGCGAGGTTGTTTGTCGTGGGCGTGGCGTTGGCGACCGCGGCCAGCTGGTTGTTGGTCAAGAGCCCGATGGAGAAGTCGTGGGTTGTGTAGTTCGACCAGTCGCCGACACGGGCGTACATCGTCTGTCCGGCGACGCTGTTGAAGGCGTTGATGTATCCCGAGGTGTTGCTCGATCCCAGCCCCTGAATGCTGTTTACAAGGTTAGGGTAAAGGGTGGGATAGGAGACCTCGGCGGAGAGGTTCAGGATCGCAAAGGTCGAGTCCTGGATGTTGTCGAGTCCGGCCGGATTGTAAAAAGGGGCGTTCTCGTCGTTCGCCACGGCGGTGAAGGCCCCCCCCATCCCTTCGACCGAGACGCCCTGATAGAGCAGGGGGAACTGCTGGAAGAGGGCTGTCCCAGCCACTCCCGAAGGTCCGGCCTGTGCCGGAGCGGCAAAGAGGGCGAGAAGCAGGGCTCCCATAAACAGTCCGCTGACCGTCCCGGGAGTCGCGAGAATCTTTGTAAGTTTTTTTGTCATCACCTGTCCTTTGATCGTTTGGGGGTCGTCGGTCATGTTAGAGCTGGTTTAGGATGCCCGCGAGGCCGTTGCCGAGCTGTGTGCTGGTCAGTGATAAACTTGTCGGCGGACTTTGGGATGAAACTGAGGGCGGACAATTCGTGGTGCTGGTTCCATTGGTTAGGTTGGTTCCATAGCACTGAATGCTGTTCAGAAATTGGTAGATAGGAGGTGTGAGATTTGAGCTATTCGACGATAATGATGCGGCAAAGAACTGGACTACGTTAACCATGGTGGCGTTATTGATGGTTATGTTGGGATTCGTCCCGAGATTAATATTGTCGAGAATGGCGCCGATATTGTCGAGCTGGGTGGATGCAAACGAGGTGGATGATAATGAAAGGGTTGGACTGCATCCAGTAAGTCCGCCACCATTTTTATCGCATACCTGGAACTTGCCTCCTGTATACGTAATGCCGGTATCGTACTGGGTTGCTGCCAGAATGTACACCATGTCGGCAATGATCATCGTGGAGGAGTTCGGACAGCCGGTAGAGGCGACCGCAGCACTGTAAGCGGAACAGAAGGCGGGGTTATCCAGGACTTGGATGGCCGTAGCGAGGTTGTCGAGGTAAGTGGCTGTACACGTGTTGCTGCTGACGCAGGGAACCGCCTGAAAGATGGTCTGAATAATAGCGTTGGTGGAGGTATTGCTCCCGTTGTTGACGAGGGCGAGGGCGTTTTCGAGGATCTGGGTGACGGTGGCGCCTCCTCCACTGGCTCCCGTCACCGGGGCGACCCCTGTCACCGAGGCGCCGGTGCTCGTATTGCCCATAGCCATGTAGGCATTGGCGAGGGTGTTGGCGATGTCGGCAGTCTGGCAGTTGTTGCTGGGACAGAAGGGGGAGAGAACCGAGATGGCGGCGGAGTAGTTCCCGTTGGCGATGTCGATTCCCGCTACCTGGTTGGCGGCGGTGGCCGAAGTGACCGAGCCGGACCCATTGCCGAAGGTGTTCCCGCTCCCTCCGCAGGCGGCGAGGGAAAGTCCCGATGCCAGAAGAAGAGTGGTCAGGGCGGATCTCAGAGGCGTGGAAAAGGCGCGCATGGTGTCGGTCCTTTTTTTTGTGGTAAGGTTTTGGTTTCCGGTCGACCCTATGCTGCCTGGGCTAGCCGGCTGCCCTTGTTGATCCAGCCCCGGATGGGCTATCATCACAAGGATTTGGTTCTCGATTCTCATGGAGCGGTTTTCCCCAGGAACTCGGGTCAAGGACCGCCCATTGACGAGAGAGTCGCCGGAGAAGCGAGAGTCTTTTTTAGGGGTCACTCTGTTAAATTCTGTTAATTTTATCAGGTAATTCTTTAAATTCAAGTTAGGGGGAGAAGTCGTGGAGGAGGGGGAAAACGGAGCCTATGCCCGGGCAGGCGTCTCCATCGACCGGGGAAACCGATGGGTGGAGGCGATCAAGCCGCTGGCCCGCCGTACCGCCCGAACGGGTGTGGTTTCGGGAATCGGCGGATTTGGCGGGGTCTTCCGGCCTGACTTTGCCCGATACAAGGATCCGGTCCTCGTCTCGGGAACGGACGGGGTGGGGACGAAGCTTCTCGTCGCCCGGTGGGCGAAGAGGTTCGGCGGCCTCGGAGTCGACCTCGTCGCGATGTGCGCCAACGATATCGCCGTCATGGGAGCCGACCCTCTTTTTTTCCTCGACTACTTTGCGACGGGACGGCTCGACATCGACGAGTCTCTTCCGGTGATGGAGGGAGTGGTTCGGGGCTGTCAGGAGGCCGGCATGGCCCTCCTCGGAGGCGAGACGGCGGAGATGCCTGGGCTTTATGCTCCGGGGGACTTCGACCTGGCCGGATTCTGCGTAGGGATCGCAGACCGGGAGAAGATCATCGACGGAAAAGGAGTCCGCCCCGGTGATCCGGTCTACGGGATCGCCTCGTCGGGAATTCACGCCAACGGATTTTCTCTGGCCCGACGAGTTCTCCTCGAAGGGGAGAGTGTCGACCCAGGAGCCGCTCCTCCTTTTGAGCCCGAGACGACATGGGGCGAACTTCTCACCACGCCGACTAGGATCTATGTCTCCCTCATGGCAGCAATCCGAGAGGTTTTGTCCGTCGGCGCCTTTGTCCATATCACCGGGGGCGGTCTGACCGAGAACATCCCCCGGATTCTCCCGGAAGGAACCTCGGTTCGCATGCGGGTCGGATCGTGGCCGGTTCCCTCCGTTTTTTCTTATATGAAGGAGAAGGGACAGATCGACCTTTCGGAAATGCTCCGGGTCTTCAATATGGGGATCGGACTTGTCGTCATCGTCTCGCCCCGGGACGAGGGATCTCTTGTCTCTCTCCTGGCGGCAAGAGGAGAGAGGTCCTGGCGGCTCGGGGAGGTTGTCGAAGGGGAAGGGGAGGTGGTCTATGTCCACTGACTCTCCTCTCCGGCTTGCCATTTTCGCTTCCGGTCGCGGGTCAAATGCCATGGCGATTATTCGTGCTGCCCGTTCAGGGCGGCTTTCCCGGGTGGAGCCGGTTCTTGTTGTCTGCGACAAGAGCGAGGCTCCCGTCGTCGGCCGGGCCCGGGCAGAAGGGGTCGAGGCCAGGGAGATTGTTCCCCGAAACTTTTCTTCAAAGGAAGCCTATGAAGGGGCCATTCTCGAGATTTTGAAAGAGCGCTCTATCGATGCGGTGGCTCTGGCCGGGTATATGAGGCTTGTCGGTCCTGTTTTGATCGAAGCCTTCTCAGACCGGATTATGAACATTCACCCCTCCCTTCTGCCCTCCTTCCCGGGGCTTCATGCCCAGAGGCAGGCCATCGACTACGGAGTCAGGGTCACCGGAGTGACCGTTCATTTTGTGGATTTGCTCATGGATCATGGTCCGGTCATCCTTCAGAAAAGCGTCCCCGTTTTTCCGGAAGACACGGAGGAGACGCTCTCGCAGAGGCTCCTCCCTATCGAGCACGAGGCGTATATCGAATCCCTCGACGCGCTTTCCCGGGGCCGTCTCAGGATCGAGGGACGAAGGGTTCTCTGGCAGCAGGATTGATGTGGGTCCGCTCCTTGTGGTAGTCTTTTTCTCGTCTTTTCTGCCTCACTGTTCTTCTTTTTTTGCCTCGTTTGGGGGGTTAGCTCAGTTGGGAGAGCGTCAGGATCGCACCCTGAAGGTCAGGGGTTCAAATCCCCTACCCTCCACCAACTTAGACGATTCTAAGTTGGGATTGTGCCATATTTGTACCATGAGTTGAGTTTTCCACAAACCTTGCAAGATGCTCATGGGTCAGGTGAGCATACCTTTGCACCATCTTGTAATCCGACCATCCTCCCAATTCCTGAAGAACATGGAGCGGCGTTCCCGATTGCACATGCCATGAGGCCCAAGTGTGTCTCAGGTCATGCCAGCGGAAGTCTGTAATTCCGGCCCGTTTCAAGGCACTTCTCCAGGCCTTTGTGTTCACCTGACCCACCGGCTTTCCCTGGAATGTAAAAACCCTCCGATCATGCTTTCCCTTTTGTTTCAAGAGGACTTTAATGGCATCCTGATTCAGGGGCACCCCGATTGCTCGTCCTCCCTTGGCTTGATCTGGGTGGATCCAGCAGAGAGCCCGTTTCAGGTCGACCTGGCTCCATTCGAGTTCCAGGATGTTCCGCTGGCGAAGTCCGGTCGCCAGAGCAAATCGTGCCAGATCGGCTTGATGCTCAGGAAGATGGGTGAGAAGGATTCTGGCCTCCTCATGAGTGAGCCATCGGATCCTTTTGGAAGCGGTTTTGACTTTTGGAATGGCCGGAACATGATCGACCCATCCCCATTCGAATGATTTGTGAAGGACCGCCTGGAGTGTTTCCAAATACCGGTTCACCGTTGTGGGAGTGACGTCTATTCCCCTTTCGGCGGTGATCTCAGCGATCAGGGACCGGTCAATGTCCTCCAGAAGTTTTCCACGGAGGAATGTTTGGAGCCATGACAGCCTTATAGCTGCATTTTTCTGTGTCCGGGGATTCTGTAGCCCATCGAGCCACCGAAGCGCCGCCTCATCCCAAATCCGCTTGGGTTTTTCTTTGAGCTGATCCTGGCGCCAAAGCTCAGCCTTCACCCGGTCGTGATACTCTTGTGCCGCTCTCCGGTCAGTTGTTTGAGCCGAGCGTCTAACGCGCTCTCCGTTCGGGGTGGTGAAATCGATCCACCACGTTTTGCCTCTTTTGTAGAGCATAATGCCTCCATGACGGGGGCCTGCCGGTTCTTACGATACCGCGATCTTATGAACTCCTCAAGGTCTGATTCCAGAAAAATCCATCGTTTCCCCAACCGGGCTGCCGGGATTTTTCCTGCGGCGGCCATTTGGCGGAGGGAGTTTGGGGATAGGAAAAGAAGCTCGGCAGCTTGGGTTAAAGTCAGTGTTTTCATGTTATTGACAAAGAAGGATTATTGTGTTGACGGCCACCAGATAATCGTCCAGGGTAAAGACCTTCGAGGCTCTTTTCCGGATGGCGAAGACCGGGGCATCGACAACGGGCGGTATCAGTCCCTCGATCCGGCTTCCATCGGTGACAAGCTCCCCTTCGACGATCGGCGTCTCGACCGTAAGGGTGAGACCCAGGCTTGACGCCACGCGGTTCAGAATGGACTTGGCCTCCAGAGCTTTGATGGTCACGTCCGTCTTGCGCATCCCGGATCCGAGGACATCGATCCAGACAGACCCGTCCGCGTTCAGCATGATCTCGATGCAGTCCGGATCGTCCATGAAGGGTTGAATGGCCGCACTTTGGAGGCGAAGTCCGGCTTCGGTGCGGGTCTTAAGATCGACGACCTCAGACATCCTCCGCTCCTTCAGAGTCGTCCCCCGACGAGCCGCCGGTCTGCTGGGACAGTTTTTCTTCCTCTGCCATCTCCTGAAGAACGTCCTCGTCGGGAGGCAGCGGCGCGAAGGCAGCCGCCTCCCCCTTACGAATGCCCGTCAACAGACGCTTCGCCTCCTCGTCGGATTGTTTCTGAATGTCCGCCGTCAGGCGTGAGATCGCCGCGTCGTCTTTCCCATTCTTCGTGGAACCCTCCTGGGACAAAAGCGTGCGCAACAGGGCCGTCTTGACGAAACAAAGAAGCCGGATCGATTCGATAGGGTACGCATCCGCCACATTCCGGGATGTTTTTCCGAGAATGGCCAACGGATCCGAGGATGAGGCGTTCACCAGATCCTGAACCAAATGGCCCAGAATCTCGGCCGGTGACATTTTGACCGAGGCGGCGTAGGCTTCAAACGCCTCCAGGGCGGCATCCTCAAAAGAAAGCTTGAGCGTTTTCAAAAGGAGACCTCCCGATTAGGAACATTCTTTCACGAAAAAAGGCCCGAAAAGCATTTTGTCCGATTCCGGATCGGAAAAGTGGCTTTTGTCCGACAGCCTCAAAAATCGTCCGATCCGAGTTGGAGCCCGCCCTCCAGTTCGAGGTCTCGATTCTGTGACTCTTTCTGGCTGGCCGACTGGGCGAAATCGAGGGTGACCTCCCGATGGACGGCCTGTTCGGGGGTCAGGTTTCTCTCCTTGGTTCTCTCGAGTTCTCTTTCCTGTTTGTGTTCGACCTTTTGTTGGCGTTTCACAAGATACTTTTCGATCTTGTCCTCCTGGTGATCGAGATAAAAACGCCAGCGGCGCCAGAAGTCGGCTTCGATTTCGAGTTTGGCCTTGAAGTCGTCATCGACGCCCTGAAGTCTCTGGAATTCAGTGATATTGACCTCGCGATACGACCCGTTGATGTTTCGTTCGCTCCGGTAAGCATCATAGGTGGGCGTCAGGAGATGGCCCTTGTCGGGATCGATGTCGCCAAAACGGGCGACCCGGATAAGACCCGTGCGCCGATCGACAAGGATCACCTGGTTGGCCCGGACGTAGGGAGCCAAAGGATCGACAGGAATGTAAGAAAGGGCGACCACCTTTTGAGAGGATATGTCGCGGTTCAGCTCGAGTTGGGCGAAGGAGACCCCTCGATAAAAAGCCGTCGAGTGTCTCATGTCAAAATCGTAACGGCTTTCTTCAAGGCCGGGAGGAACGAGCCGCGTGTCGAGACGGAAGCCGCGAGACCTCAACTCGTCCAGGGACAAGACATACTTCCTGGCATGATGGAAGACATAGAGGCGCGGCGATGATCGCTTGAGGGAATACAAGAGTTCATCATGGGCAGGAAGAATCTTGTAAACATTTTTGTGACCATCGATCAGTTCAGCCATACGGACGGTCGACTTCATGAGAAACTTCATTCTCTTCACTTCTTCGAGGTGCTCGATCTGGTCATAGACCGTTTTGAAAGTGCGGTGGGCGGGGTTGAGGTCGAGGATCCTGTCCTTTGACATGCGGTAGCGGATCCGGTCGTCGATCGGCGTCCAGCGCATTTCGTGGGCCACATGGTTAAGAGTGGGAATGTCAGGCCGCCGCCCAAGATCACGGATGAGGTTGACCCCGAGACGGAAGGGAAGGGTGCGGGTCAGGCGATACTGGGGAATGTGATAGGAAATGTAGGCTCGGTTACGATTTCTGTCCCAACCCTTATACACCTCAGGGATCACGAGGTGGACATGACGCAAGGCCGTGTCGTTGTGTTCTGCGCCAAGCAGGATGGCGTCATGTCCGCGTCGTTGCATGTAGGCGCGAAAGGCCTCGATCACCTTGGGAGTGAGATCGTTGACCAGAAATCCAAACTCCGGAGACACGGCCACTTTCCAAAAGGGAACATCCCGGCGGAGACGGAGGATCTCTTTGTTCAGTTGCTCGGCATAGCCAAGGGGATCCGGGACGGGTTGCTTATTGAAGTCATAGAAGGTCGGATAACTGATGCCATATGCCCCTCCCTTGCGATACATATAGTTCACCGCCTGAAAGAAATCGGCGGTCCGAAAAGACAACTTCGTGACGCGTGTCGTCACACGCTGTCTGTTGGCGGGGTGATAGTTGATCATGGCATTCGAGACAAAGGCGCGCAGATGTTTTTCCAGAATCATGGAACCCTCCTGAAGGTTAAAAGAGGATGAACGATCCCGATGATGTCGGAAGGCGCAACGGGACCAAAATAGCGACCGTCGAACGAGAGGTGGTAGGTCGGAGCCAGGAGAAGGTAGCCAGAAAGTTTTCCTGAAAAGGTAGCATGAGGAACCGGGTTGCCGCGCGTGTCGACAGCCAGCCTCCTTGTATTGGGAATCGTCTGGCCGTTGATCACGGTCCCATTCTTTCCGAGCACCACCCGATCTCCAGGAACACCGTAAACACGTTTGAGAACAGGGATGACATGACCCGGGCAGGTCGACGAGGCTTTGAGGTAGGTTCGCCGGAAGGCAAGCCTGGCGAAGTCCAGGGGGATGCAGGCGGCAACAAGATCACCTCGACGAATTTGCTGGGAAGAGGAGAGATCGAGAAGATACAAACCAAAAGGCTCTGAGTCGGAGATGTTGACCATGACCGATAGTCCGAAGAGAAAACGCATGGTCAAAAAAGCAAACATCAGAATCAACGAAGGCCACAACAAAAGCTTCCTTGAAAATTTCATGGACCACCCCCCAATCAATGAGAAAAATCTTAACGACTTTTTGGGGAGAAACAGGGAAATGTCCGATGAGAAAAAAACATGAAAGAAATTAGAAAATACCCGGTGGAAAGTATAAAAGTACGAAAAACAAAAGCCAACAAACACTCTTGAAATTTGAACAATCAATGGTGCGGGAAAATTATGAAAAGTTGCATATTTTAATTGGCTTATGAATTTCGTCAAAAGAATGATGAAATACGAAACTCAAAAACAACTATCAAATTATTAAAAAACAAAAAACGAATATTTTGTCCTTTTTTGAAAAGACGCATTTTGTCACTTTTGCCGAAATCGTACAAATAAAGAAAATTTATATACAAAAAATGGCCGAAATACGATCTAAGAGAAGTGGATTAAAACTATTTCTGCAAAGGAAAAATTACGACAAAACAATGAACTTTTTTGAAAAAATGAAAAGGTCGATAGTTTTAACTCTTACTAACACGATTTACCGAGTCACGCAAAACATCACCACAAAAGAAAAAAAAGAGGGTCGGGAAATTTACTTCTTGTACTCTTATTCATTGGGAGGGGGTCACAAAATTTTCGGACAAAGAACCATCAAAGAAGTGGGGATCTGCTAGCGTAAGGGGGTGAGTAATTTTTTAGGGATAACACACCAAAGGAGGGGGATTTGAGATACATAAAGATCGTGTCGGTAGGGGCGGGAATCGGGGCCTTTGCCTTACTAATAGGCGGCTGGGCACTGATAGTCACCCTGCTTTTTCCTGTAACATGGATGATACTGGAGAACAAAAAAGAGTACTGGACGCTGGCCATCGGATATTACATCGGCGTGTCATTGGAGGATCCGTGGCTGATAAAAAAATTTCTGGAACATTTTACGCCTCACCATGGAAACATTAACGGCTCTCTCGGCGTTTTTGGAACGGGCATTGCCGTTCTACTGCTGTCGTTGACGTGGGTCTTTCCAAACCCAAAAACATTCGGGGAAGAGTATCGGTATCTCACGGGAGGACTCAGCTTGCTCGTCGTCCAGTGTGCGCTTCCTCTCGTGCCTGGCTTCGAGTTAAACGGGTACGCAAGTCCTTTTGTGAGCGCAGGACTTCTGTTTCCGGGGACGGGATATGCCGGAATTATCCTCGAAGTTTTGGCGATCACGGGCGTGGCTCATCTGGTCAAAAGCGATCTGACTCAGACGAAAAATCGGACAAAAAACGTCACGATTCTTGCCGGAATTTTGCTCATTCCCCTGTCGATCAATGTGTTTTTTGCGCAAAAATCGCACGAAAAAATCGATGCAATCGGGAAGAAAACATTGATGGTTATCGACCCAATCAACAATGCCTCATCGTTTTTGCAGACGATTAAAGACATCGATACGGGCATCAATGACCACGACATAACCGTGTTGCCGGAGGGGGAAATCGGCGTGTTGACGCCACAGAAAATCATGGCATTGGACAAGATGAACGCCTACGCTCTGCTCAAGAAAAAGGCCGTCATCGGAACGGGAACGCTGGTCACCACAAAAAATCAGGAAGCATTCATTATCGGATTGGGATTCTCAAAAAACGTCATGTTCGAACCGGAGCGATATGTCATTCCTGTGATCAATCTCATAGGAAAAGGCGACTTCGAGACGGAAAAAGAGTCGGGAGGGAAGCCGATTCAATGGAAAGATACAGTCATTCTTCCGAGCGTCTGCTTTCAGGATGTTCTTTTTGGAGAGCTTCTCAAGACAAACTTCGAGGCGAGGAAGATGAGAGGAAAGAGGATTGTGGCCGAAATTGTCACTGACCGCCCTAATGGAGCCACCCCTGACCGCCTTAATGGCGCCACTTGGAGGGTGTGATTTTGGCTCTTGAACCGGAGTTTTTTTCCTTTGTTTTTTGACCGTTTTTAGGAGGTGTTTTTCCTCCGTTTTCGGCTTCTTTTTACCCCTCGTTTTAAGGGGTCATTGGGGGGTCTCGAAAAGGGGCAAAATCCTCTTTTTACCCCCCTCCGAACACCCGTTTTACCGGGGAAGTTTCCCCTTTTTTCCTTCGTTTGGGGAACGTGGGAGACCCTTCTCCGGATTCGACTCTTCGTCAAGAGTCATGAACTTGCCGGGTTTTGTCAAGGGCTTCCGACCTTGCCGTTGTCTATTCGCGGGAGGAGCGGATGGGGCAGAGATCGTTGGGAGCTTCTTTTCATGAGCCTCCCGAAGCGGGTTCGCCGTTTCGAGAAGAACCTCAAGCCGGACAATCGTCTTTTCCGCCTTGTGCAGGCGATCCAGAAAATCCTGGCTCCGGGTCTTCTCGTCTGCCAGCTGTGACGCAAGCAGTGTGGCGCGTTCCGTTTTTCGGATATCCTCCTGGGCAAGACCCTTGATTCGTTCTTCCTGGTCGGAACAGAGCGCTTCGAGTCGGTCGTTCTCGGAAAGCGCCTCCTGAAGATCGGTCCGCAGTCGGGAGATCTCGTCGTCTTTCTCCTGAGCGCACTTTTGCAGATGGCGCGCAATCTCCTTGCCCAAAGCCTGTCTGAACTCCGCAGAGAGGTTCTCCTCAGGAGAAGGCGGCACGGTTGCGGGAGACGCTTTCTCACGCCATTCGTTCAGGTAGCGGGAGATTGTCCCGAAGGAGCCCCGACCGATCATGAGACGGATGTTCCGGGTGGTGGGGCGTTCGTTTTTCGAGAGAAGAAGAGAGGCGGCCTGAGCCACGTCGTCGTAGGTGAGAGCGTTCTTCATGCAGTCCTCCAGGTTATCCAAGATGATGGGATGGGTGTCATACACGTAACGTAATATGTAATATGTAACGATATGCTTGTTATCCGTTACACTTTGACCTCCTTTTTCGAGACATTCTTTCCCTCGTCGGCAACGGATGCGGAGGAGCGGGGCATCCGGTAGCTGGGCCCCTCGAGAACCACTACATAGGCATTGTGCCGAAGCCTGTCGACTGTGGCCTCTCCGAGAAGGCGATTGGCAAAGGCCTGCCCCCATTCGTCCGGATGGAGGTTGGAGGTGATGATCGTCGCTTTTTTCTCATATCGCTCCGACACAAGGTCGTGCAGATCCTCTTCCTGAGACGCAGGCAAGGGTTTGAGGAGGAAGTCGTCGACGATGAGGAGCGGGACCTTGCAGAGCGTCTGGAAGCGCCTGTCGTACGTGAGCGTGGCCCGGGCCGCCTGCAGACTCCCCAACAGCTGGGCGGGAGTCGCCATCAACACATCGTGCCCCTCCCGGGCCGCCGCATGTCCTAGGGCTTGAGCCACATGACTCTTTCCCACGCCACAGGGACCGACCAGAAGAACGTTGGCGGGCTCCCGGACGAAGTTCGCGGTGTCCAGCTCGGAAAAAAGCCTCCGGTCCACATGGGGAAGACGGCTAAAATCAAAGGTCTCGATCGTCTTCTCCTGACGGAAGCCGGCCCGTTTGAGCCTCTGGGTCAGGAGCCCCCTCTCCCGTCGGGCCACTTCGTCGGAGATCAGAAGAGAGAGGAACTCCGTGTAGGCCAGCTTCTGCTCGAGGGCCTCCCGGTTGCGGCGCTCGAGAGAGTCGACGAGACCCAGAAGATGGAGTTTTTTCAACATGGGAACAAGTTCGGGAAGGGGATTCATAGAGAACGCTCCTGTCTGGGAAGGGAGGGGTGAGCCGAAGAGGGGGGAGCAAAGCGGTTCTTCCCCTGCGTGTAGATGGATGGAAGCTGCTCCCGGGCGGTCTCTTCGGAGACGATGTCCAGCCCCTTGTCGAGGATGGACTTGATCGTTCTGTAGTGGATGTTTCCAAACACAAGGGCCCGCTTGCAGGCCTCCTCGAGTCGTGGGGGGGTATTTCGCTCGGCCAGGCCCAGGATGCCCTGGACTTTCCGAAGATTGTCCATGACGGTGTCGGCAAAAAGCTGCTCGACGACTTCGCGACAGGCGGGACCGATTCGTCCCGCCTTTTCACGACACCAGACGGGGTCCTTCATGAAGTACGCCTGGGCATTGGGCGGCATGTGCGCTTCGACCGTGTTCCTGCGTCCCGCTCCTTTCAGCCGCGGATGTGTGGCGATCAGGCTCGTCTTCTGGTCGTAGATCCAGAGAAGCGTGTCTCCCGCCTTGACCCAGACGTCTTTTTTGATGTGGAAGTAGGGAACCGAGTAGGAGTTTTTTTCAAAGGTGATGTGCCCGGTGTTTTGCACCTTGTGCTTTTCCCAGACAACGATCTCGACGGGGCGGTCCGGAAGAGGACCGAGAAAGTTCTTTTCAACGCTCCCAAAGAGATCGAGAGGCCTCTTGCGGGTGGTGCCGTGGATCCGGTTGCCGGCCTCGCCCGTCACCCAGGATTCCAGCTCTTTGTTGGCGACGTTGATGTTGGCGAAGGTCCGCAAAGGAAAGAAGGCATTTTTGACGTACTTGACCCCCGCCTCGACGCGCCCTTTTTTTTCAGGATCCGCGACAGGGCAAGGGGAAATCATGAACCCGTATCCTTCGGCCAGTCCCGCATAGGAACGCTGGGCCTCAGGATCGTAGTAGCAGGCTCGGACAATCCCGGCCTTCAGGTTGTCGAGAATCATTTTTTTAGGGACGCCCCCGAACCATTCAAAGGCCCGGCGATGAAGCCCGCACCAGGTTCGAACGCTTTGGTCGAAGACGATCTCCGCATACTGGTGCCGGGAATGGCACAAGGTCATCACGAAGATCCATGTTTTGGCGAGATTCCCGCTGACCGGGTCAAGAAGCGGGGGCCCCGTTCCAAAGTCGACCTGGGCGGCTTCCCCCGGAGAAAAGTCCAACATGACCGTGGCCAAAGAGGCCGGATCCTTCTGGATTCGCGTCTGAAGAAAGCGCCGGACGGCCGAGTAGCTTCCCTCGTACCCGTAGCGTCGGCACAAGGTCTTGTGAATCGTTGTCCAACGGATGCCTTCCTGCGCCCATGAGAGGATCTCCTTCTCCCATGTCGCAACCGACGAGGCGACCTCCGGACGTTCCCGGGGAGGATCCAACGCGAGTGCCAGGACAGGATCGTCCGGAAGGACGTTGGCAGGGTTCAGCCATCCCTTTTCACCGGCAATCTGTCGGATCCAGGCGGATTTCTTTCTTCCCACGAGCCCGGACTGGGCGACAACCCGGTCCGAGGCCCCTCCACGCATTTGAACAAGGACTTGTCTGATTTCGTACACTTGAAACCTCCTGTTGGCCATAGAGCCTCCTTTCCAATCAAGAAAGGTACTCTTTGCCTTTAGAAGGTCCAAGAGACGATCACACCCTGGGAGGTGGCTCCATTAGGCCGATCCGGAAGTGGCTCCATTAGGCCGATCCGGAGGTGGCTCCATTAGGCCGATCCGGAAGTGGCTCCATTAGGCCGATCCGGAGGTGGCTCCATTAGGCCGATCCGGAAGTGGCTCCATTAGACCGATCCGGGAATGGATCCATATGGGCGGTCAGTAACATGAGCGACTTTTCTGAAGACTGTTGAGAGAGAAAACAGGCATAGGACCATTTCCCGGCTTCAAAAACGATCCTTCCAACTTCCAGATCGGACATGGCTTGCCTGCAAAATAATAGGGCCAGATTTCCGTTCATGGGATCTCCCCTTCATGGCCGATAAGATGTGACACCCGGACGGGAGCGAATCCCTGAACCTCGATTGACACGTTCCGTAAGAGAGGATTGGGGATGATTGTAGAATGGGTGTGTCCGTGAATATTCAGATGAGCATCTAACCGCACGAACCATTGTCCCAGAGTCTCAACGATCCCAGAATCGTGCGATGTCCTTTCCCGCTCGACAAGAACGGGCTCGTGGCTGAAAAAGACCCGGCTCCCTCCGATATTCAGGAGCAGGAAAGGGGGCGCGTCCGGATAAAGACGCGGAGCGGATTCCGTCAGGTCGATTCCGCAGGATACGACATTCCATCCGGTCTTCCGATAGAAGGCTTCACTTCCCCTGTCATGGTTCCCAGTCACAAGAATCCTGGGAACTCCCCGCAACCGTTCCCCGACCCATCGAACCCGTTCTTCCGTCACGTTCGGCTTCCGGCTATTAATCGTTACATCGCCGAGATGAAGAAGGGGAGAGGAACGACGAAGCAGGTCGATCATCTTGTCATCGAAATCCTCCCGGCTGGATGCAAAGGTTCTCCGGACAGGCTCGAAGTCCGAAAAGACCCGATCGTGGAAAAAGTGGGTATCCGAAATGACCCAGGGATCCCCCGACAGGATTTCCGTCAGTTTTGGAATGTCGGGGGACCGATTCTCAGCGAGGGGCACGGGAATCCTCCGGCGGTGTCATATCAGGATTCGTCTCCAGATCATTGAGGAAAACCGTCAGTCTCTTTTTGAACATGAAGGTTTCTTCGCTGAGAGGAAAACGGATTTTTGTCATGTGAGAGGCGATGTCAAGGGCAGAGAGCGAGAAACGGAGAGCGACCGCACGGGCATCCGAAAGATCCTGGTCGATTCCCCTCCGGAGTTTGCTGGCAATGAAGTCGAGCGGATCGAGAACCTTGACGCCGCTCTGTCCGATCGACAAAACCGTTTGGGACCTTTCACCGTATCCTTCCGGAAGAGGAATCACCCCCCAATGGTCGATATCATCTCCAAGATTGAACAGGAATCCCTTTTCGCGGAGATGCCGGACGAGTTCTTCATAAAAATCCGGGGAGCAGGAGACCTCGGCATCGATATCGAGAGTCCTCCGGGGAAGTCCATAGAGTTCCATAGACACCCCGTCAATCACGAGAAGCCCATGCGAAGTTCCCTTCTCTCCGGCGAAGAAAAGAGGCACATGACGACAAACTATGGGTAGCGGCTCCAGGGTTGGAATTCGTTCAGCCAAGGGGTGCAAGCCTGAATGATTTTGAGCTTTTTAAAGTCTTTGTCCCGGTAGCCATAGGCTCGACGGTCGAGTGGCCGGGGGCTGTTGCCAGCCCCAAGCCCTCCAAGAACGGACCGTGCGAGTTTCCCCGCAGTCCGCTCGTGCCTTTCCTAAGCCCGGTGTTACCCGAACCCGGCATTCACGTCTCAGGGGTGCCGGGAACCCCGAAGGATGCCTTCGCCGCCTTGATCTTCTTCTTGACGGTCTCGCGGAAAGTCGGTGTGCGCTTTCTTTCCTCGAAGTAGGGCGTCCATTTCGGGTCGAACGGATGGGCTTGACTGATGACCTTGACGTGTCGTCTGATCGGGGTGGCCGAGGCTTGCAGAAGTCTCGGTCCCTTCCCGTTCTCGGGAGTGAAGGTCCACTTGCGCGGACCGACTTTGGGGAAGTATTTCTTCCTCACCCAACGTGCTCCCTTGTTCGGGTGACGGCGTCTGGCCCATCTCCACAGCATTTGCCAGATGTGATGATCGATCCACCCGAAGGTCTTCTTGGCCACGATGTGCCGGTGAAAATTGGCCCATCCCCGGATGAGCGGATTCAGCGTTTCGATCAGATCCTCCTGGCGTGTGGCTTTCGATTTCCAGATGATGTTCCGGACTGTCGATAGGAAGTACTTGACGTTCTTCTTTGACGGGGTGATAAGGAGCTTTTCCCCGTATTTTCTGACTTCCTGTCCCAGAAAAACGAAACCGTCCGTGATGTGCACGATGCGGGTCTTTTCCTCCGAGAGATCCAATCCACGTTCCTTCAGGAACTCTTCGACAAGGGGTCGGACTTTCTTCTCGAGGAGCTCTTTTGACGCTCCCGTGACGATGAGTCGGGTAGGGGCAACGCATTACTGCGCCACCCCCCCCTAAGAACTGACCGTGCGGCTTGCACCGCAGTCAGCTCAAGCCTTTCAAGAAGACTCTTTCTTCCGAAAGAGCCCGGCTACCTTGTCGAACAGGGTATGCGTGGCTTCCTGAACCTGTTCCAGAAAGGAGATTCTCCCTTTGCCGGAACGTTTGAGTTGCTCGCGCTTCTCAAAGTATTCGGTCCATTGTGGATCAAAAGGATTGGCATCCTTTCTGATCTTGATATGGCGCCGTATCGGGATGTCCGCCACACTGAACAAGATATGTGACAGAGCTCCTTTTCCTTTTGGCGGGGTGGCGAAGACCCATTTGCGGGGTCCGATCCTCTGGAAATAACGGTCCTTGACCCAGGTGTCCCGCTTATTGGGATGCCGGCGTTTGCTCCATCGCCACAGCATAGTCCAGACGGCGTGGTCGACCCTTCCAAATCGATGTTTTGAGACGACATGGCGATGATAGTTCCCCATCCCCGGAGAATCGGGTTGAGAACGGAAATGACGGTCTCTTGGGGAAACGCCTGCGCCTTTTTGAGGAAGTCCCGGGTCTTGCGCAAGACACTTTGAACGTTCTTCCGTGCGGGAGTTATAAACAGTTTCTGCCTGTTCTTCCCGTATTTCCGAACATTCTGCCCGAGAAAATCGAAGCCTTCCGTGATATGCACGACGCGGGTCTTTTCTTGGGAAAGCTCCAGACCCCTTCCCCGCATGAAATCCTTGACGACGGGAAGGACGCTTTGCTCCAGAAGCTCCTTCGAGACTCCTGTCACGACGCCATCGTCGGCATAGCGTATCAGGTTGACCTTGTCCTTGACTCGAAAGTGCCTTTTGAGCTCTTCTTGCAATCCATCAAGGGCCATATTGGCGAGGCACGCGGAAATAATCCCACCTTGCGGGGTTCCGGCCTGACTCGGAAAGAGTCTTCGACGGTCGATGTAACCGGCCTTGAGCCACTTCTGGAGAATCCCCTTGTCCATCGGGATGTGGGTCATCAGCCAGTCGTGACTGATCGAATCGAAACACCCCTTGATATCGAATTCGAGAATCCATCTTGGAGAGCATCGCCTGGCCAACGAAGAAAAGCATTGTTCGATGGCATCGGCGGCGGATCTCTTGGGTCGAAAACCATAGGAGTCCTTGTCCGCGGTAACCTCGGCGACGGGCATGAGAGCCATCAGATGCAAGGCCTGCATGGCCCGATCCTTCATGGTTGGAATCCCCAGCGGACGAAGCGAGCCGTTGCGTTTCGGAATATAGACTCGCCGCAAAGGAAGGGGTTTGTAGCCGCCCCCTGTCAACGATTCCACCGCCTTCTGTCTGTCTTCCGGTGTCTTCCAAACGATTCGGTCGACGCCCGGTGTGTTTCTTCCCTGATTCGTCATCACCCGGACCACTGCCAGAACTTTCGCAGCGTACGAGTGAGTCAGCAAGCGCTGAAGGTTTTTGACCAACCGCCACTTGCCTTCTCGGGTTGCCTTCGCGATGCGGAACTGAAGTCTTCTGACCCTTTCAGCAAACCGGTTCCGGCATGCAGAGTCCAAAGGGGCGTCAACCTTTTGGGTCATCACTAGCTCTCCCTTGTTCGAAGCTCTCTGGTTCTTCTCGCGACGAAAGACCATCCGGAAGTCTGCGCGCTTTCGCGTGCGGTGATGTCGGCTTGCGCCTCAACCGCTATCCTCCCCATTACGGGAAGGCCTTCGCTTTCTCCGAACTCCTCTGCCACCTCGTGCACGGGCTTCCCTTGCGGGTCGCTGTCCCGGAAAGACAATCTCCGGGGCACGGTGTGGTTTACCATGTTCCAGATCGATGACACGGACGGGGAGGATCCCACCTTGTAGACCGGACACCTTTTGAGCTCCTGTACTCCCAACGACTCAGGGAGTAGCCGGTGTCGTCGCCTTGTTGGCCCGAGCCCCATCGCATCTTAAGCTCGCTTACGCCTGCGGTCCGTACGGTGATTCGCATATGCTGATCCGTCCATCCAATCTAGCCGCCGGGTTTTCCCGATGCCAGGCTCCCCCATCGTTCCCTCGCGGTTCGGATGGCCCTTGCGGGTGCGTACATTGTCTCTGCGGCTTTCGACCCGAACGTTGCCATTCACGCCGACGCAGATAGATTACTGCCGAGGAGACGGCAGGTTCACTTCGCAATAAGTTGCTTATTGCGTTGAACAATCATCGACATGGCTTAGCATGTCGCACAGTCATCGGCATATCTCACTAAGTGAACTTTGTCCTTCTGTGCGAACTCCCGATTCAGATTATCTTCGAGTCCGTCCAGAGCGACGTTGGCCGCGACAGGGGAGACAATGCCACCCTGAGGGGTCCCCTTGAGTGTCGGATGCAGTTGCCGTTGATCGATATACCCGTAGTGAGCCACTTCCGGAGCAGAGCCTTGTCCATAGGAACATGCTCAAGCATCCAGTCGTGCGAGAAATTGTCGAAACAGCCGGTAATGTCGCCTTCCAGCACCCACGGAGCCGATGTTTTTCGACTGAGGACTCTGAAACATTGTTCGATCGCATCGGCGGTGGAGCGAATGGGACGAAACCCATAGGAATTCGGGTCCGCCGTCTCTTCTGCGATGGGTAGCAGGGCCAGGGCATGAAGTCCTTGCATCGCCCGATCCTTCATCGTCGGAATCCCTAGCGGCCGGAGCTTCCCGTTCATCTTTGGAATGTACACGCGACGAAGGGGGAGAGCGGTGTAGCCTCTCCGTTTCAACGTTCTCACGGCGTTCATCTTGGCCTCCGGGGTCTTCCATACGTCTTTGTCAACCCCCGGAGTGTTCTTGCCCCTGTTTTCGGTGACTCGTTTGACCGCCAGACATTTCGCGGCATACGAGCGGGTCAGGAGCCGTTGCAGATACTTTGCTTTCGCAACTTTTCCCTCCCTAAATGCCTTCGCAATGCGCATCTGCAGCTTTTTGACGTTCTTCGCGCACCGGGTCCAGTCGATCTCGTCCCAGGTTTTCGCGTTGACGTCCACGGGGGCGCACGATCGTGCGGACTCGTTCCTTGGCGTTCCCATGTTCAAAAGGCCTCCAGACTCTCTTGCGATGAAAGACCCGGCGGAAGTCTGCACGCTTTCGCGTTAGGCGATGGACCCGTCCCATTGACCGGATCGCGCCCTATCCGGACCATTACAGTCCGGCATTTGCTTTCTCCGCCATCCTTTACCCCCTCGGGCGCGGGCGGTCCTTACGGGCGCGCTTTCCCGGATAGTTCTTCCGGGGCCCGGTGGGGCTTACCGAGTTGCTACGTCAGGAACACGGGTGGGGTAGGGCCTGTCTCTAGACCGGAAGTTCCGTGCCTCTGTGCACCCAGTCATAAAGGGTTGCAACCGACTTCCTCCCATTTTGGGCCAGGCGCTCGCCTTGCGGCGTCAACCTCTTTCGCCTGTTTAAGATCACGATCCTTGCGACAGTTCACATGTGTTGCCCCTACCACCCAACCTAGCCCGGGATCCGAATGAGGTTTTCAGATCCGTTCATCCCTTCACAGTTCAGAGCGCTCTTTGCAGAGCCGGTACATTGTCCCTGAGGCTTCGCACGGTTCCGTTACCGGAGCCGCACGCTCAGGTAGGTTACTCCCCAGAGGAGGGAAGGTTAACTGCGCCATAAGAATCTATGACGCTTAACAATTCCTGACGAGCCTTTTCTCGTCGCACTATGACGTTCTTTGCCTTTTGGTTCGTGGATTCAACGTACCCTAAGGGAACTTTCCTGTCACAGTAGGACAAAATCCCGTCAAGGTGCTCTTCCACCATGGCGGCAAACTTCTTGAGAGGCGTCAGACGGCTCCATTTCAAGGCTCCAACCCATTTTCTGAAGAACTTCATCGCCCATGTCCGGGACGTAAAGTCCCAGAGGTGGTCGAAGGACTCCTTGAGAACATAGGCCTTAAGGAGACGAGGGCTGACGAGAAGAAGCTCCGAGAGGGCTTTTTTCGCCTCGGGCTTGAGGTTCGACCTCCGCGCCAGGAGCACGAACTTCTTTCCCGAGAGAAGGCCCTTGAACGCTCCTCCCAGGCGTTTGAGCTCCTGTTTTCGCACCTCATTGACGGCCTCGAGAAGGTGGCGGATCACGTGGAATTTGTCATAGATGACTTTCCCCTTGGGACAGTGAGCCAGGAAGCTCTTTCTGAAGGCCGGCCACATGTCCATTACGGCATGCGTGACCTTCTGGGCTCGCTCTTTCCCAAACCAGCTCCAGAAGGGCGTCAGGTCCTTCTCTTTGCGTCCTTCCACGATATGCAGAAGTTCCGGCCCTCTCGGACCTTCCGGAGCGCAGATCAAAGTCCAGTAGCTTTGCCCCTTGCCGGCCGCGATCTCGTCGAATCCCAGAACATCGATCCCGTCGAGAGGACGCTCCGTCTGGACCTTCTCCATCATCGCGCAGTCGATCGCCTTCACCGTTCCCCGGTGAAGACCCAGAAGAAGCCCCACCGCCTTGTGCGTCGTGATCTTGCACAGCTCATAGACAAGATGGGCCAACGGGCGGGTCACGCGAGGACCCCGGACCGGCAAGAATTCCACCTCTTCCGTAACCACCCCGCACGTCGGACAGAAGACACGGTACCGGGGGAAGCGAATCACGGTCGGATGCTGCCACCACAGAAGGTGCCGGACCTCTTGGATCTTGTGGTCATATCCGGGAAGGCCCTCTTTTCCACAAGAGCCGCATCGAAAGGTCATCTTTTCCCTTTCGAGCGTCAGAACGACAGATCGTTCCTCTGTTTCGATGTTGACGAGGCGAAAGTCTGGAAAGCCGAGAAGTCTCGTGATAAGCTCATAAGGCATCTGGTGGGTCCTCCGTGTTGTCATTTGGCCATGAACACACGGAAAAATTATACCTCACCAGATGCTTTTTTTTGCCCACACTATCTCGTCAAGAGTCTATTTTCGTCATCAATCCGGTGAAGTGAGAGGATTGTCGGCCTTGGGGATTTTCGCGGGTCCTCGCGGAGGGTTTCCTTTCGGCCTCCTCGTCAAGCGCTGTGAATGCAAGAAAAACTTGGTCGACCGGTCACTTTATGCCTGTTTTGTGGCCCCCCCAGAAAGATCCCCCTCCGGACTCCTCCCCCTCACCCCGGTCAGGAGCCCCGGAGCTTCCGGAGCGTGGCAAGGGTGTGTTCGATCCCGGCGATCGCCCGCCCCTTCCCGATCAGGCTGTCGATCCCGTCTGTTCCCGTGTAGGGACGCCCGTTGAGGGTGAAGACGACCTTGCCCGCCTTTTCGTGGACCGTCACGAGGCGAATGTGCAGGGCGCCCCCGTAGAGCGTCATTGCGTGGGCGGTGTCGAGAAGAATCGGCACGTCGTTGTACACCATGAGCCCGATGTGGTGGCCGATCGGACAGGAGATGGGCACGATCCGGAAGTGAGGGAACCATTCCGAATTGGTCGCGACCGTCTTTTCTTCCCCGTCGATCCGCCAGGTCTCCTCCACGATGAGGGGACCGGAAAAAGACGCATACTCGGCAATCTGCCCGGCATGGGTATACGCCCCGAAAATCCGGGTCGACGTCTTTTCAGGAACCTGCCCGGCCGGATACTCGTCGAGCGGATGGGGGCGGATCGACACCCCGTCGAGGGTCCGCCAGAGCACCGCCGGCCCTCCCTTCGGTCCCGGCATCAGGTAGGTGATGACGCTGTCTCCCACGACAAAGCTCCGGCCCGCCAGCACCGAGAAGTTCCGGCAGGTCTCTTCCTTCAGCTCCTTCTTGACGAAAATGGCCCGGTGGCCAAAGATCACCCCCTGGTCCCCCACGGGAAGATGGGTCTCACGCGGGGTGGCGTCGTAGACGAGCCCTCCCGCCGGAATCAGCACCATCGGAGGGCCGACAGGTTTTCCGTCCCTGTCCTTTTTGTGCACGACCGTCGACCCCTTGATGACGAGGCTCTCGAGGGTCCGGTTCTTCCCGTCTTTCATGGGGATCTCTCTCCATCCGGGAAGGAGCTTGGGATCGATGACCGGATCGTGAGGCAGGAGCTCCGCTCCCGGGATCAGAAGATGCTTGCACCCGAAAGACTCCGGGGCCAGGAAGGGGTCGAAAGGAAGCGGATAAGAGGCGGCCCGGGCCGCTTCGCCTCCCCCGGAACACAGGATCCCCGCGACAAGAATCGCCAGAACGAACAAAGTCTTGACACTCATGGCTTCCGTTCCTGGATGGAGAGAATCCCGTCTCATGGTCGCTTCGACGGCGTGACGGTCTCGTAGGAAATAATCCCTTCTCCCGTCATTCCGTCCTCCGTCGGAAGAATAATGGTCAGCGAGGAAGCCCCGCTCGATAAGAGGGGGGTCGCGCTTCCGGACGGGACCGGAGACGGAGAACTGCCGGAAGAGGCTGTCGAGGCAGGGGCTTCCGAGGGCGTCACCACGTTGTCAAATCCCAGAACGGTTTGGTACTCCGGAACGATCTGGGGGGAGGCCGTGACCGTGAGCGCCGTGGCGTTGCCGGATGCCTCCGTGATCGTGTAGTCTCCGGACACCGCGCCGTTTTTGTAGGAGTAGGTGCCGGGATTCACGGCGTAGCTCCCCACGTTGGAGGCGTAGGTCGCCGGGGTCGTCCACGAGGCGAAGAGGTTGGCAAGGCCCCCGGTCTGAGCGGTCGTGGAGAAGGTGCCGGAAAGTGTCGGCACCGTGCCTCCGTAGGTCATGGTGGCGGTATTCGCCGTCGCCGTGACCGGGAGAGCCGTGATCGTCCATCTTCCGGAAGAGATAACCATGTTCAAGCTCGTCTGGGTCGTGGGTTGCGCGAATGTTCCTGAAACGGTGGGCGTGACCGTATCGCTGCCCGCGTTCGGTCCAAAAGGCGCCGGAGCCGTCACCGTGATCCCGGTGGGAATCGCACTGGCTCCCATGGTGTAGGTCGTGGTATAGCCAGGAGAAACGGTCGATCCGCTATAGACGGTGGTGCCGCTGTTTCCCGTCACGGTGGCGGTGGGAAGATCCGACACAAGGATGGGAGCCGGGATCCCCGATGTGCCTCCATTGGGATACACGGTGCCGATAATCCAGGTTCCCGGTGTTCCGAATCCGGTTCCATTCCAACCGGAGGCAAAACTCCAGGAGGTGTAAGATTCCGAGTTTCCAAGGTCACCCGAACTTGTGCCTTCGGAAAGTCCCGTGGCACTCCCGCTAGTGCCGCCTCCGATTCCCAACGCTGTGAAGCTCGTGTTGTAATAAGTATCCGTCACCGTGCCGAGGTAGTTATATCCGACGACCCCCCCCACGTCGTCGTGGCCGCTGACGGGCCCCGTGTTGTAGGAGGTTGTCACCGTGCCGCCGTTGTACCCGACGACCCCCCCCACGTCGTCTCCTCCGATGCTGGAGACGGGCCCCGTGTTGTAGGAGGTTGTCACCGTGCCGCAGTTGAGCCCGACGACCCCCCCCACGCTGGCGATGCCGGCGGAGTTACCGCGGACGCTCCCCGTGTTGTAGGAGGTTGTCACCGTGCCGCCGTTGTTGTATCCGACGACCCCCCCCACGGAGCCGACGCCGCTGACGTTTTCCGTGTTGTAGGAGGTTGTCACCGTGCCACCGTTGTTGTATCCGACGACCCCCCCCACGGAGCCGACGCCGCTGACGTTTCCCGTGTTGTAGGAGGTTGTCACCGTGCCGCCGTTGTTGTATCCGACGACCCCCCCCACCTTGCTGCAAACGCCGCCATTCAC
>JAJYYA010000068.1 GCA_021801345.1 Nitrospirota bacterium | reverse complement strand
GACACTTAAAAAAACAGGGAGCTCCCCATGAACGCACGAATTGCGACCCGAGTTTTCGCAGGTATCGTCCTTTGCGCTGGAACTCTGATCCTCCCGACCGGAACGGTCCGGGCCGAGAGTCCTCCGGCCCTCCCTTCCTCGTCCGCCAATTCCGCTCAGGCAGGGCCGGTCTCCGGAGGGGACGGCCTCTCCTGGAACGGGGCGGACGCTCTCGCCGCCTACCGAAAGATGTGGAATCCCCTCTCCGCCGGGCCGGAGCTCATTCCCATGGCCGACACCGCTCCGCCGGGGGAGTTCTATGTCCGTCCCTTCTTCTACGGGCAGTTCGTCCAGGCGCAGTATGGCTCCAACGGCGGGGTCCACTCCCTGGGCAATGGCTTCAATGAGACCCAACTTCTGTCTTTGGCCGAAATCGGGGTGGGACTCACCGACAACGCCCAGTTCACGATCTTCCCCTCCATGGCCTCGGTCTGGTCTTCCTACGGGGGCGCCTACACCCAGGGCTCCGGGTTTTCCGACCTGACCATGGAGCTCAAGTACCGCTTCTATGTCCAGCATCCGGATCGAAGGGTTCCCTCCATGTCTTTCGCCCTCCATGTGACCCTTCCGACCTCGACCTGGACCGATGCGCCGGTGGTGAAGGGAGGGCTTCCGCCGCTCGCCCGGATTCCTTCGACCCACTATGGGTCTCCGGCATTGACCCCGGCCCTCCTGACCCGATATATCGCCAGGCCGTTCCGCTTCTATGCGGATCTCTTCTATACCTATGACTTTCCGAACAACGCGAGTCTTCCGGGGGTTCCGGGAAAGCCCCTCGTCCAGTTCGGGGATATCCTCCAGTACCGGTTCGGCCTCGAGAACATCGTGAACGACCGGACGGGAACGGGCTACATCCTCGAGTTCGTCGGCATGTCCGGCCTTCCCTTCTCCGTCGACGGGATTCCTGTGAACGGCCTTCCGCTCACAGCCGACGGGCTTCATGTGGGGGCCTTCAATCTCTGGGGACTCCAGCCCACCTTCGAGACCAACATCACCCGGAATCTCATCTTCTCTGTCGGGGTCCTTCTCCCGGTCGCGGGAACGAACCAGTACCAGTCCATCAGCCCGAACCTGTCCCTGTACTGGTACTGGGGGCCCGGCGGAGGGGAGGTGATCGCCCGGTAACGAGGGGAGGGGGACCTGAGACCCCCCTCCAATTTTGTCCACGTTATGTCCGGGTTCGCACAAAAGACGAAGGCGGAAGGCGGGTTCCCGCCCCCCGACCATTTTTTTAAGTCGTTTACCCTAAAGGATTGTCATATTCTGGCATATCGATTGCTAATAATATTGGCAACCGATCGCCAGGGGCTTCGAGGAAGGATGCTCCAGAGATCGTGATGGACTAGGTGAAGCAGAAAAAGAGATTGGGCCGTGGAGTCGTATACCGGCCAGGCGCTGAAGCCGAACGAGGGAAAATCCTCCGTTCGGCTTTTTTTATTTCCGGGGGCCCATCGGGCCGCCCCGGCCAACCAGGAGGAAAACGCTATGCGTCAGATTGCATTCTACGGAAAAGGCGGCATCGGAAAGTCCACCACCTCCCAGAACACCCTCGCGGCCCTTTCCGAGATGGGCAAGAAGATTTTGATCGTGGGATGCGACCCCAAGGCCGACTCCACCCGACTCATCCTTCACGCGAAGGCGCAGAACACCGTTCTGTCCCTGGCGGCCGAGGCCGGAACGGTCGAGGATCTCGAGATCGAGGACGTGATGAAGACCGGATTCAACGAGATCCGTTGCGTCGAGTCCGGAGGTCCCGAGCCCGGGGTGGGCTGCGCCGGCCGCGGCGTGATCACCTCGATCAACTTCCTCGAGGAAAACGGCGCCTACGACGGGGTCGACTATGTCTCCTACGACGTTCTGGGCGATGTGGTCTGCGGCGGGTTCGCCATGCCGATCCGCGAGAACAAGGCCCAGGAAATTTACATTGTCACCTCGGGCGAGATGATGGCCATGTATGCGGCCAACAACATCGCCAAGGGCATTCTCAAATATGCCAACTCCGGGGGCGTGCGCCTGGGAGGTCTCGTCTGCAACGAGCGCCAGACCGACCGGGAATACGAGCTGATCGAAGCCCTGGCCAAAAGGCTCAACACCCAGCTCATCCACTTCGTGCCCCGGAACAACATCGTGCAGCACGCCGAGCTTCGCCGCATGACCGTGCTCGAATTTGCACCGGATTCACCCCAGGCCAACGAGTACCGGGAACTGGCCAAGAAGGTCGACGCCAACGCGGGCAAGGGCTCGATCCCGACCCCGATCACGATGGACGAACTCGAAGAGCTTCTCATGGAGTTCGGCGTCATGAAGACCATCGACGAGGACCTGGTCGGAAAGAAGGCCGAGGAAATCGCCGTCGCCTGAGCCGTCCCTTATGGCCTGACCGGCGGAGGAGGATCCTCCTCCGCCCTCTCTTCCCGTCCCGGATTAAGTGGGACGCACAGCATGATCCGCCATCCGATCGGAGGGTTTCACCATGAGCCAAAATATCGAGGAAGCCAAGAAAATCATCGCGGAGGTCCTTTCGGTCTATCCGGAAAAGACTAGAAAGAAGCGCGAGAAGCACCTGAACGTCTTCGAGGAAGGAAAGTCCGACTGCGGGGTCAAGTCGAACATCAAGACCGTTCCGGGGGTGATGACCATCCGGGGCTGTGCCTACGCGGGCTCGAAGGGCGTGGTCTGGGGCCCGATCAAGGACATGATCCACATCAGCCACGGGCCGGTGGGCTGCGGGCAGTACTCCTGGGCCGCCCGGCGCAACTACTACATCGGGACGACCGGGGTGGACTCTTTCGTCACCATGCAGTTCACCTCCGACTTCCAGGAGAAGGACATCGTCTTCGGCGGCGACAAGAAGCTCGAAAAGATCATGGACGAGATCCAGGAGCTCTTTCCGCTGAACAAGGGAATCACCGTCCAGTCGGAATGTCCCATCGGGCTCATCGGGGACGACATCGAGGCGGTTTCCAAGAAGAAGAGCAAGGAGTACGGCGGAAAGACCATCGTCCCGGTCCGCTGCGAAGGGTTCCGGGGCGTGAGCCAGTCCCTGGGCCACCACATCGCCAACGACACCATCCGCGACTGGGTCTTCGACAAGGCGGCCGGCAAGGAGATCGAGACCACGCCCTACGACGTGGCGATCATCGGCGACTACAACATCGGCGGGGACGCCTGGTCCTCCCGCATCCTTCTCGAGGAGATGGGGCTTCGGGTCGTGGCCCAGTGGTCGGGGGACGGCACCCTCGAGGAGCTCGTCAACACGCCCAAGGTGAAGCTCAATGTCCTCCACTGCTACCGGTCGATGAACTACATCTCCCGGCACATGGAGGAGAAGTACGGCATCCCCTGGGTCGAGTACAACTTTTTTGGTCCCACAAAGATCGCCGAATCCCTCAGGAAAATCGCCGGCTTTTTTGATGACACCATCAAGGAGAACACGGAGAAGGTCATCGCCAAGTACGAGGCCCTGACAAAGGCCACGATCGAGAAGTTCCGTCCGCGTCTCGAAGGCAAGACCGTCATGCTCTTCGTGGGGGGGCTCCGTCCCCGCCACGTCATCGGCGCCTACGAAGACCTGGGCATGAACGTGGTCGGGACCGGCTACGAGTTCGGCCACAACGACGACTACCAGCGGACGACCCACTATGTCAAAGACGGGACGATCATCTACGACGACGTGACCGGGTACGAATTCGAAAAGTTCGTCGAGGCGCTGAAGCCCGATCTGGTCGCCTCCGGCATCAAGGAGAAATACGTTTTCCAGAAGATGGGATACCCCTTCCGCCAGATGCATTCCTGGGACTATTCCGGCCCCTACCACGGCTACGACGGGTTCGCGATCTTCGCCCGCGACATGGACATGGCGATCAACAACCCCGTCTGGCAGATGGCGAAGGCGCCCTTCTGATTCGGGCAGGACGGAAAAAGCTTCGGCCGGGACACGGGATGTTCCGGCCCAACATGAGGATCCGACAATGAGCCAGAACCCCAAGCACGTCCTCGACCACTTCAACCTGTTCCGGGAGCCGGAATACGTGGAGATGTTCGAGAACAAGAAGAAGAACTTCGAGAATCCCCCTCCCCAGGACAAGGTCGCCGAGATCGTCGAGTGGACCAAGACCCAGGAGTACCGGGAGCTGAATTTCAAGAGGGAGGCGCTGACCGTCAACCCCGCCAAGGCCTGCCAGCCGCTGGGCGCCGTTTTCGCGGCCCTTGGCTTCGAGGAGACGATGCCCTTCGTCCACGGCTCCCAGGGATGCGTGGCCTACTACCGGAGCCACCTCTCCCGGCACTTCAAGGAGCCGGCCTCCTGCGTCTCCTCCTCCATGACGGAAGACGCCGCGGTCTTCGGCGGCCTCAACAACATGGTCGACGGTCTGGCGAATACCTACGCCATGTACAAGCCCAAGATGATCGCCGTCTCCACGACCTGCATGGCCGAGGTGATCGGAGACGACCTGAACGCATTCATCAAGAACGCCAAGGAAAAAGGCTCGGTCCCCCAGGAATACGACGTTCCCTTCGCCCACACCCCGGCCTTCGTGGGCTCCCACATCACCGGCTTCGACAATGCGTTGAAGGGGATCATGGAGCACTTCTGGGCCGGCCGTGAGCGCCAGGAAAACGACACCCTCAACATCGTCATGGGATTCGACGGATACAGCGTCGGCAACATCCGGGAGATGAAGCGGATCCTTTTCGAGATGGGAGTCTCCGCCTTCATCCTCTCCGACACCAGCGACGTCTTCGACACCCCGACCGACGGCACCTTCCGCATGTACATGGGGGGGACGCGTCTTGAGGACATGAAAAAAGCGCTCGATTCGAAGGCGACGGTCTCCTTTCAGGAGTACAACACGCCGAAGTCCCTGGAATACGCCGCATCGCTCGGGCAAAAGACCAGGGCGTTCCATTATCCGATCGGGATCCGCGGGACGGACCGCTGGCTGATGGCGCTCTCGGAGCTTTCCGGAAAGCCCATCCCCGACTCCCTTCGCCTCGAACGGGGGCGGCTTGTGGACGCGGTGGCCGATTCGACCTCCCATATCCACGGAAAGAAGTTCGCCCTCTACGGCGACCCCGATCCGATGCTGGGGCTCGCGGAGTTTCTGATGGAGCTCGGGGCGGAGCCGGTCCACGTGCTTGCCACGAACGGCGGCAAGGACTGGGGGGAGAAGATGAACGCCCTCTTCGCGAGCTCTCCCTACGGGACGGGATGCCATGCCTGGCCCGGCCGGGACCTCTGGCATATGCGGAGTCTCCTCTTTACCGAGCCGGTCGATTTTCTGATCGGCAACACCTACGGCAAGTATCTCGAGCGCGACACCGGGACCCCGCTGATCCGGATCGGCTTCCCGATCTTCGACCGCCATCACCACCATCGCTATCCGACGGTGGGATACCAGGGGGCCATGAATGTCCTGGTGAAGCTCCTCGACAAGATCTTCGACGAAATGGACAAGAACACCAATGTTCCGAGCAAGACCGATTACAGCTACGACATCATCCGGTAACGGATGACAAGCCTGATGCGGGGGAGGATCTCCTCCCCCCGCTTCCGGGAGGGGACCATGCTGAAGGACAAGATCAACGCGGTTTTTGACGAGACGGCCTGCGGACACAATCAGGCCAAATCCCTTAAAGACCGGAAGAAAGGATGCACCAAGGTGGCGACTCCGGGAGCCGCGGCCGGAGGTTGCGCCTTCGACGGGGCCAAGATCGCGCTCCAGCCGATCGTGGACGCCGCCCATCTGGTTCATGGACCGATCGCCTGCGAGGGGAATTCCTGGGACAACCGCTCCGCCCTGTCCTCGGGGTCCCGCCTCTATCGCACCGGCTTCACCACGGACCTAAACGAGATGGACGTCGTCTACGGGGGCGAGAAGCATCTGTTCAAGGCGATCCGCCAAATCCGGGAGAGGTTCGACCCTCCCGCCATCTTCCTCTACCAGACCTGCGTTCCGGCCATCATCGGAGACGACATCGAGGCGGTGGCGAAAGCCGCCACGGAGAAGTTCGGCCTTCCGGTCATCCCGGTCAACGCCCCGGGCTTCGTGGGAGGGAAGAACCTCGGCAACAAGCTGGCCGGCGAGGCCCTCCTGGACCACGTGATCGGAACGATGGAGCCGGAAACCACCACACCGACCGACCTCAACATCATTGGCGAATACAACCTCTCGGGGGAACTCTGGCAGGTGAAGCCGCTTCTCGACCGGCTCGGGATCCGGGTGTCGGCCTGCATCAGCGGCGACGCCCGCTACCGGGAGGTGGCCTCCTCCCACCGGGCGCGGGCGGCGATGCTGGTCTGCAGCAAGGCGATGATCAACATCGCGCGCAAGATGGAGGAGCGGTACGGGATTCCCTGGTTCGAGGGCTCCTTCTACGGGATCAGCGACATGAGCGCCTCGCTTCGCAACATCGCGGGACTCCTCGTTAGGCGCGGCGCTCCGTCCGACCTTCCCGAGAGGACCGAAGCGCTGATCGCCTCCGAGGAGAAGGAGGCCTGGGCCGCCATCGACCGCTTCCGTCCGGGACTTTCCGGCAAGAGGGCCCTTCTCATCACGGGAGGAGTCAAGAGCTGGTCGGTCGTCTCGGCCCTCATGGAGGCAGGGCTCGTGGTGGTGGGCACGAGCGTGAAGAAGTCCACGAAGGAGGACAAGGAGAGGATCGCGGAGCTCATGGGGGAGGACGCCCATATGATCGACACGATGACCCCCCGGGAGATGTACCGGATGCTGAAAGAGGCCGAGGCGGACATCCTGATGGCCGGGGGACGCTCCCAGTTCGTGGCATTGAAGGCCAAGGTCCCCTTCCTTGACGTCAATCAGGAACGTCGCTTCGCCTTTGCCGGGTACAAGGGGATGGTGACCTTGGTCTCGGAGATTCACAGGACGATCACCAACCCGATCTTCCGCTCCCTGCGAGAGCCGGCTCCCTGGGATCCCGGCTGCCGGGTCACCCCTCTGGTCTAGAGGACGAGGACGATGAAGACGCAGACTGACGCGCATCAGGAAAACCGGAATCTGCCGGGGGACTTCGTCTCGGTGAACCCCCTCAAGATGAGCGCCCCCCTGGGCGGGGCCCTCTTCTTCCTGGGGCTCGACAGAAGTCTCCCGGTTTTCCACGGATCCCAGGGCTGCACCTCTTTTGCGCTGGTCCTGCTCGGGCGGCACTTCAAGGAGTCGATTCCCCTCCAGACCACCGCCATGAGCGAGGTGACGACCATTCTTGGCGGAGGGGAGAACATCCAGGCCGCGATCCTGAAGATCCTCGAAAAAGGGACGCCGGATGTGATCGGCCTCTGCTCCACAGGCCTCACCGAGACGAAGGGGGAGGACATCGTGGGGGAGATCGCCCTCTTCCGGAAGAAGCACCCGGAGCACGCGGGGATCCCGGTGGTGGCGGTCTCGACCCCGGACTTCCGGGGCTCCCACGAGGACGGGTTCCGGGACGCGATGGTCCGGACCATCGAGGAACTAGGGGAGCCGTCCCCGGCAATCGTCCCGAACCAGGTCAACGTCCTGGCCGGCTCCCATCTGACGGTGGCCGATCTCGACCATCTCCGGGAGATTCTGGAGTCCTTCGGACTCGACCCGATTTTTCTTCCGGACCTCTCCCGGTCGCTCGACGGGATCGTTCCGGAGACCTTCGAGCCGGTCTCAATGGGCGGGACGACTCTCCCGGAAATCCAGCGAATGGGGGCCTCCGCCCAAACGATCGTCCTGGGTGAATCGCTCCGGGCGGCAGGGGAGGCGCTTCTTAAAAAATGCGGGGTTCCCTTCGTGGTTGTGGACCGTCTCATGGGAATGATTGCCTTCGACCGCTTTCTCGTGACCCTCCGGCACCTCACCGGGAGAGACTATCCCCCGCGCTTAAAGCGGGAGAGGAACCGCCTCTCGGATGCCATGCTGGACGCCCACTTCTACGTGGGAGGACTCCGGATTGCCGCGGGTCTCGAACCGGACGCACTTCATGACATGGTCCACTTTCTCGAGGAGAACGGGGCGGAGGTCGTTGTCGCTGTCACGACCACCGATTCCCCCCTGAACGCCCATATGGGAAGGGAGAGGGCGGAGATCGGGGACCTCGGGCTTCTCGAGCGTCGGGCTGGAGAACGGGGGGCCCGGCTCCTCGTGACCCATTCCCACGGAAGACAGGGGGCCCAGAGGCTCGGGGTCCCCCTTTTTAGGACGGGATTCCCGATCTTCGACCGGCTCGGGGCGCCCCACCGGCTCCAGATAGGATACCGGGGGGCCATGGAGACGCTGTTCCGATTCGCAAACATGGTCTGGTCCCGCGATCCGGAAAACGGACCAGAGACCTGGTATCCCGAGGAGGGCCGCCACGAGGCGGAGACGCACTCCGGCAATCCGGATATGGAGTTCGTTCCCGTCCGCTTCGAGGGCGTTTCCGCCTTGAACCCCGCAACCGGGAGGAATCCGTGAAGATTGCCTTTGCCACCCAGGATCTCGAAACGGTCGACGCCCATTTCGGATGGGCGAAGAACATTGCCATCTATGAACTCGATCCGTCCTCCTTCCGCCTCTCGGGAGTCGCCTCCTTCGAGTCGAACCTGGCCGAGGACGGGAACGAAGACAAGCTGGTTCCGAAGATCGAGGCCCTGAAGGGGTGCGCCATTCTCTACGTGGCCGCGATCGGCGGCTCCGGGGCGGCCCGGGTCGTGGCCCAGAAGGTCCATCCGGTCAAGGTGGAAAAGCCGGAAAAGATCGCCGATCTTCTCGAGCGCCTTCGGGTCCTTATAAACGGGACGCCGCCCCCCTGGATGCGGAAGATCCTTCGGGAGCAGGGAGAGAAGCGCCCGGACTTTACCGACGAGTGACGGGGGAGCGGGTTCGAAAATCCGCTTCTGAAGGCGGACGAGGGATTTGAACAATATCACGGCGCGGGAGAATCCATGAGGCCAGGCGATGCGACAGAGGAAAAAACCGATTCGTTTTTCAAGGACCTGGCCCTCCAGTTCCGCTCCCATGACGGGTTCGGAGCCTGGGACAAGCTGACCGACGAGCAGGTCCTGAAACCCTTCATTCTCGACGCCGAGGCGCGGCGGGCGATCCCCATCATCGGGGATCCCGACCCGGACGTGCTCTGGCGCCTGGAGATCTTCTACAACACCGTGGCCCTCTCCATCGAGAAGAGGACCGGTGTGATGGTCTCCCCCATGATGAAGATGTCTCACGAAGGCTTTGGCCGGATGGTCCTGATCGCCGGCCGGCTGGTCGTCGTGAACAAGAATCTCAGGGACGTGCACCGCTTCGGCTTCGCGTCCCGGGAGAAGCTCCTGGAGGAGGCCGAAAAGCTGATCCGCCAGGGGACGGAAATGATCGACAAATATAAAGAGGTGGCGACCTTTGGATAGACGGAACCGGACCGGACAACGTATGTGTCCCCGGGGGGGACAGGGGGGAAGACGATGGATGCAAAAGACCAGAATTTTCTGAAGGTCATCCAGGGGCCCGAGGCCGAAGCCTCCGGCTGCTCGGAAAAATCGACCTGCGGCAGCTCGGCGGGACCCGCCGACATGGATCCCGAGGTCTGGAACAAGGTCAAGAACCATCCCTGCTACAGCGAAGAGGCCCACCACTTCTATGCCCGGATGCACGTGGCGGTGGCGCCGGCCTGCAACATCCAGTGCAACTACTGCAACCGGAAGTACGACTGCTCCAACGAGTCCCGACCTGGAGTGGTCTCCGAGCGCCTTTCTCCGGAGCTCGCCGCGAAGAAGGTCCTGGCCGTGGCCTCCGAGATCCATCAGATGACGGTGGTCGGGATTGCCGGGGCCGGCGACTCCCTGGCCAATCCGGACAAGACCTTCAAGACCTTCGAGCTCATCTCGAAGGTGGCGCCGGACATCAAGCTCTGCCTCTCCACCAACGGACTCGCCCTTCCGGAGATGGTCGACCGGATCGCGGACTACAACGTGGACCACGTCACCGTGACCATCAACATGGTCGACCCCGAGGTCGGAGAGCGCATCTATCCCTGGATCTACTACAACAAGAAGCGCTGGAAGGGGAGGGACGCGGCGAAGATCCTCTCCGAGCGGCAGCTTCTGGGACTCGAGAGGCTCACCGCCAGAAAGATCCTGGTCAAGGTGAATTCGGTCATGATCCCGGGGGTCAACGACCTGCACCTGAAGGCGGTCAACCGCGAGGTGAAAAAGAGAGGGGCCTTCCTCCACAACATCATGCCCCTCATCTCCGAACCCGAGCACGGGACCTACTACGGCCTCACGGGACAGAGGGGACCGACGGCCGAGGAGCTCAAGCACCTCCAGGATTCCTGCGAGGGCGAGATGAACATGATGCGCCATTGCCGCCAGTGTCGCGCGGATGCGGTGGGCCTCCTGGGCGAGGACCGGTCCGCCGAATTCACCAACGAGAAGATCGAGGCGATCGAAATCACGGATGTCGCCTACGACATGACGGCCCGGGAGGCCTATCGCGACAAGGTCGAGGAGACCCGCGAAAAGGAACGGAAGATCAAGGAGATGCTTGCCGGACTCGGAATGGAGAACGGCCTTTCCCAGGCGCCGCCGATTCTTGTGGCGGTGGCGACTCAGGGTGAGGGAATGGTCAACCAGCACTTCGGCCACGCCCGCGAGTTCCAGGTCTACGAGGTGACGGCGGCCGAGGCCAAGTTCATCGGCCACCGGCGGGTCGACCTCTACTGCGAGGGCGGCTACGGGGAGGACGACTCCCTCACCCGGATCACCCAAGCGCTTTCCGATTGCGTGGCGGTCATGGTGGCCAAGGTCGGGGGATGTCCGAAGAAGACCCTCGAGGAGGCCGGCATCGCGGCGGTCGACGCCTATGCCTTCCAGTCGATCAAGCCGTCCCTGCTCAAGTACTTCGGAGAATACACGGAGGGGGTCCGGTCGGGGCGGATCACGCCGAAGGCCGCCGGAGGACAGACGAAAATCCGTTCCGGGGCCCTGACCGGCACGGGACAGATCCCGCTCAGCGTGATCGGCTAGGAGGAGACCATGGCCTACACGATCGTTCTGGACAACTGCACGGGATGTTCGGCCTGCGAACCCGAATGTCCAAACGCGGCCATCAGCGGCACCGACGACGGTCTCTTCCAGATCGATCCGGACCTCTGTACCGAATGTGTCGGTTTTTTCGACGAGGCGCAATGCACGGCCGTCTGTCCGATCGACGACACCTGCATCCCCGATCGGGCCTGTGTGGAGGATCGGGAGACGCTCATGGCCAAGAAGGTGAAGCTTCACGGGGGATGACCCGTGACAGCAAAGAACAAAGGAGAAGAAGCGTGGGTGTGACAGTGACCGACAAGGCGGGGGTCTTCCTCCGCCGCATGATCCGATTCAACGGGGGAAGCGACCGGTCGGGAATCCGGCTGATCGTGAAGCCGGGGGGCTGTTCCGGCCTCTCCTACGATATGGAGTTGGCTGAGAGCCCCCTCCCGACGGACAAGGTCTTCCCCGGGCCGGGCTTTGCCCTGCACATTCCCGAAGAGTGCCTGCCCTTCGTCGACGGCTCCGAGATCGACTTCGAGGACAACATGATGAATACCCAGCTCGTGTTCAGAAACCCGAACGCGGTCAGCTCCTGCGGGTGCGGGACCTCCTTCAACGTCGAGGGCGGCCCGGCCGCCCCCGAGGGGGGCTGCTCCAAGAAAGGGGCCGGTCACTAGGGCGGTGACAATGCCGGAACTTTCCGAAAACCGCTGGGAAGAGCTCTCCGCCGGCCTTTTCCCTCCGGCGCCCGAAGAGGCGCAGGAGCTTCTGGGGAAGGCCGCCCGTTCCTGGGGCGAGACCGACCGGGCCCTGGGATTTCTTCGGGAGGCCGACCGGCTCTATGGAACTCACCTCCCGGTGGTGATCGGGTTCTATAAGTTTCTTTTCTACAAGGGACGTCTTCGGGAGGCGATTCCCTTTGCTGAGCGGGCGGCAGCGATCATGGCCGAACGCCTCGGACTTCCCGGACGATTCGAAGAGGTCTCTCCGGAGGACGCCCCGTTTTCGGAGTACGAGGCGGGACCGCGGTTCTATCTCTTTGCGATGAAGGCGGTCGGGTATCTGTACGCCCGGCTGGGCGAGACGGAGCGGGGACTCCGGATCCTTTCCAGGATCCGGATCCTCGACGACCGGGATCTTATGGGGATCGCTCCCCTGGTCTCCGTGATCAGGCGGGGCGGAAGGGAGGAAGAATGAGAGTCTTCTGCGGTGCACGGACCTCGAAGGGGGATGTTGCGAAGACCGGTTCCGATCCGCTTGCCTGCGGGGACTGCCCGGTTTCCGGTCTTTGGGAGGAGACAGGCTGCGATCCCGCCTCCTCCTGCGTCAGGACACCCTACGCGCGGCATATCGAACGCTTCTTCCGGAACAATCCCCGTCTGGCGGAGCGGTTCTGGCAGGACGACTACTTCGAGGTCCGGGCGATCGTCACGCGCTATCTTCCTCCGGAGATTCTCCGGAAGATGGCCCGGGATTCCGACGAAACGGTCCG